>JBPPNF010000014.1:0-3053 GCA_051306435.1 Solirubrobacterales bacterium
CAGCGTTGGCCAACCCTAAACTAGGCAGGGATTGCGTCGCGCACGCACGGATGTTCTTCAACAGCCGCGACCTCGATCTCGCCCATGCTGAGCCGGGCAGCTTTTCCCTGACGCCGACCGACGCGATGATCGCCGACCTCCGCCGCGACTATGCCGCCATGGCCGGCATGATCTTCGGTGATGTGCCCGACTTCGATGCCGTCCTCGAAACCGTCGACATGCTCCAACGCTCGCTGAACGAGCCGACATTATGATTATCGCGCACGGCATCGATTTAGTCGATGTCGCCCACACTGTCAATCGGCGTCCAATCGGAACCCCCTATCGGCGCGCAAAAGGGACCCCCTGGCGATCGAGCGGTTCATTGATGTCGGGCGCGGTTTTCGCGCTGCTGGCGGCGTAGGGAGGGCGTAGCCCGACCGGAGGCGCCAGCAGCGCGAAGTCCATTTTGGTCGATGGCCTTGGATCAGTTGCGGTTCTTGAAGCGCCAACTGTCGTTGCCGGTCTCGACGATGTCGCAGTGGTGCGTGATGCGGTCGAGCAGGGCCGTCGTCATCTTCGGATCGCCGAACACAGTCGGCCACTCGCCGAACGCAAGGTTGGTGGTGATGATCACCGAGGTCTTTTCGTAGAGTTTGCTGATCAGGTGGAACAGCAACTGCCCGCCCGAGCGGGCGAACGGCAGGTATCCCAGTTCATCGAGGACCACGAGGTCGAGCCGGCATAGCTGGGCCGCCAGCGCCCCAGCCTTGCCGATGCGTGCTTCTTCTTCAAGCCTGGTGACCAGGTCGACGGTGTTGAAGTAGCGACCGCGGGCGCCGGCACGCACCACGCTGGCAGTGATCGCGGTGGCCAGATGCGTCTTTCCCGTGCCCGTGCCGCCCACAGCCACGATGTTGCGCCTGCCTGGCAGGAAGGAGCCGGCGTGCAGCGAGCGGACCAGTCCCTCGTTGATCGGGGTGCCTTCGAACACGAACGCATCCAGGTCCTTGACCACCGGCAGTCTGGCGGCGGTCATCCGGTAGCGGATCGAGGCAGCATGGCGATGAGCGGCCTCGGCACGCAGCAGGTCGGTCAGGATCTCGGCAGTGGTCCGCTTGCGTTGCAGGCCCGTGGTCACGGCCTCGTCGAACGCTCCAGCCATACCCTTGAGGCCCAGCGCGCGCATGGCGTCGATCATCTCATGCCGCTGCATCGAGGCCTCGCACCGTGTCATAGCGCGCGCAGTCCGCGATCGGCGGGTGGTTGAGCTTGAGATCGACCACGACGTCGAGTGGGCGCTCAGCCAACGGCTCCCGGTATCGGGCCAGGATGTTGAGGATCACCTCGTCGCTGGCGGTGCCGGCGTCGAGCGCTTCGCGGGTCGCGGCCTCGACTGCCTCCAGCCCATCACCCGATATGGCCGCCAACACGCGCACAAAGCGGCGGTCCGCCTCGTCCCCGCTGCCCAGCTTGCGCCGCAACCGGGTCAGCGCCGGCGGCAGTTCCCAACCCTGGAACGGCGCACCGTTCCGGAGCGCGCCGGGCTTGTGCGCCAGGATGGGCAGGTAGTGCCAGGGATCGTAGATCGTCCGGTCTCGGCCAAAGTGGCGGGCGTGTTCGGCGATGACCTCGTCGCCCAGGCGCACGATGATCCGGTCGGCATAGGCGCGAACCTGGACCGCACGCCGCGCCGCCCGCGCCGCCACCGAGTAGCGGTTGCGGTCGAAGCTGATCAGGCAGGTTCCGGTCACGGCATGGGTGGTCTCGTGGAAGCCGTCGAACGGCGCCAGCATCGGCTGCAATGCCGGCCGTTCGAGCTCGAGGGCATGAGCAACCGTCATCTCCTTCTGCTCAGGATGCGCCTGCATCGCAGCCCAACGCAGACACTCGGCCTCGAGCCACCCGTTCAACTCCTCGATGCTGGCGAACCGCAGCCGGGGCTGGAAGAAGCGCCCCCGGATGGTCTGAACTTGGTTCTCGACCTGACCCTTCTCCCAGCCCGCGGCCGGAGAACAGGCGGTCGGCTCGACCATGTAATGATCCGCCATGACCAGGAAGCGGCGGTTGAACACGCGCTCCTTGCCGACGAACACTGTCGTCACCGCGGTCTTCATGTTGTCGTAGATCCCGCGCAGCGGCACCCCGCCGAAGAAGGCGAAGCCGCGCGCATGCGCGTCGAACACCATCTCCTGCGTCTCGCGGGGATAAGCTCGGACATAGACCGCCCGCGACGCGCACAGCCGCATGTGTGCCACCTTCACGCGCATCGGCTTGCCGGCGATCTCCACGTCCTCGTGGCTCCAGTCGAACTGGTAGGCTTCGCCCGGCCTGAACAGCAGCGGGATGAATGCTGGTGCACCGTCGCCAGCGTCCTTGCGCCGCGCTTCCGTCCAGCGCCGGGCGTAGCGACGGACCGCGTCGTATGAACCTTCAAAACCCTCGCGGCGAAGAAGGTCGTGGATCCGCGTCATCCGCAGCCGATCGCGGCGGTGACGGGCCTCGTTCTCCATAAGCAGCGTGTCGAGCCGTTCCTGAAAAGGCCCAATCCGGGGCAGCGGCTGAACCGTGCGGTGATAGCCAAATGCGCCCTCAGGCGCGTTTATCGCTTTGCGGACTACCTTGCGCGACAGCCGCAAATCCCGGGCAATCGCCTTGATCGCTTTACCGCTCGCACGCTCTCGCCGAATCCGAAGAACTGTCTCCACCACCAACATCCCGATCTCGCCACCTGGAAAACCAGGCAGACGGCTACACCATCGAAATGAGGGGCACCTATTGGACGCCGATCACCCCGCTAACGGGGCTCCTTTTGCACGCCGGTCCACAGCCAGCCCAAACCCCATGCTCATGTCGTGCTCACCATGCGCGAGGTGGATGGCGATGGCTTCGGCGCGAAGGTGCGCGAGTGGAACAAGGCCGAGCTGGTCGAGCAGTGGCGCGAGCGCTGGGCCGGTCATGTCAATCAGCGCCTGGCAGAACTCGATATCGATGCGCGGATCGATCACCGATCATTGCAGGCGCAGGGCATAGCGCTGGAGCCGCAGAACAAGATCGGGCCCGCCGCATCGCGC
>JBPPNF010000015.1:0-73317 GCA_051306435.1 Solirubrobacterales bacterium
CGCCGGTGTCAACTTCGACGTCCTCGTCTGCGTCGCCGTCGACCACCTTCAGCGCGCGCTCGGGCCGCGCCGGTGAAATCTGCTCCGGAGCGTCTGGGTAGGCGCGCGAACGACGGCCGCCCGGAGTGCCAAGTTCGGCACCGTCATCCATAAGTGGGCCAGCCAGCGCGGTCTCGCGCATCACCGAGGTCATCAGATCGACTGGTGGTTCGGAAGAGCCGGAGTCATTTGCGTGGCGCTCGTGCCCGATCGGCGCACGGGCGATCGGCGCGCCGGGCTGGCGTCGAAGGCGTTTCACAATTGAGCGCCGAGATTTCTCGATTGTCGCGTCGGCGTCTGTGCCGTCTGACATGGGCTGTGCACTTCCAGACTGATTTGGGCGGATAAGCAGATACCGAGTCTGCCGCCTGTGATCCAACGTACCACGGGGTAGGGGATTCGGCAAATGGTGAAAAGGCGGAAATTGCGGGTTTTTGTCGGGGGACTTTGGGTGGTGCGCCTAAGATCGGAGAGATCGGGGCGTGGCGCAGCTTGGTAGCGCACCTGCTTTGGGAGCAGGGGGTCGCTGGTTCAAATCCAGTCGCCCCGATATACAGGCGCTGTGGTTGAACGGGTGAAAGCCTCACCTCCTCGGCTGGGTACGTCTGCGGGGGCGAGGCTTTCACCCGTTCCCTTTGGGGCGCTTGGGTAGGGGCGAGTGGATGTGCTCCGGCTAAGTTGAGCTTGTGACTCTGGGTTCTGTTTCTCCTCCGATGATTGTGTTGTTGGCGATTGTCACGTTTGCTTACTTCAAGCGGGTTTCGTCGCTTCGCGGCGACGTTCGTCGCCGCGTCATCTGGTTGCGGCAGGTTTCGTTTTCGGCTTCGATTTTGTTGCTTGTTGGTGAGCCCTTGTCTCCGCTTGGCGCTTGGAATGAGTTGTCGTTCACCGTTCACATGATTGAGCACCTGTTGATCGGGGACCTGGCGGCGTTGCTGATGGTTCTTGGTCTCACCGGGCCGCTGATTGCTCCCCTGCTGAAGAATCCGGTGGTTGAGTTTTTGCGGCCGCTGACGAATCCGATTCCGGCTCTGATCTTCTGGATCGGGAATCTCTACTTCTGGCATCTGCCGTTTGCGTTTGACGGGGCGCTGAACTCGGACGCTTTGCATGTGATTCAGCACATCTGCTTTTTCTCGGCTGGGTTCAATGTCTGGATGGCTGTGTTCGGGCCGTTGCCGAAACCGGTGTGGTTCGGAAACATCGCGAAGCTGGTTTACATCGTTGTGCAGCGCATGGCGGGGGTGGTGCTGGGGAACTTCTTCATCTTTGGCGGGTCGGCGTACTACAGCTCGTATGCGAATGTCGACAATCCGCTCGGGATGACGCCGGTCGGCGATCAGAGCGTTGCGGGCGCGGTGATGATGGCCGAGGGTTCGTTCATCTCGTTCGTGCTGCTCGGGTGGCTGTTCTTCAAGGCCGCGAGCGAGGGCGAAGAGAGCCAGAAGCTGATCGAGCTTGCGCAAGAGCACGGTGTGGAGATAAGCCGGGCGCGCAGCGACCGCGCGGCGGCTGCCGGCACGACAGATCTGTTGCGCGAAAGAATTTCCTCTGGCGCGCCCCTTGACAACGGCGACCCCGCAGATCTATCCTGATTTCACCAGCCACGGCTACTCGGTCCGCGTTTGATGCGGATGGCCCCGGCGCTTCGATCAAAGGATTTCAGTGGCAAAGCCCACTTCCTCCGCGCGTGTTCGCGCTGCCCTGCTCGGTTTTCTTGTTGCTGTCATCTGCATTGCCGCGATGACTGCCACTGCATTCGCAGAGGACGCCGCCCCGACGCCTGAAACCGGAACGACCGGAGCAACCGGAACGCTCGTCGCGCTCGGCGCCGATCCGACGGTGCGCGTCGCGGCCCGCAAGCACTGCGTCAACAGCAAAGTGAAAATTTCGCCGCTGTACACCGGCGGCGGGGGCCTCGTCGTTTCCTACCTCTATCTCAACAGCGAACTCGTCGCCACGCGGCACTCGATCGGAACGCTCTCGATCTCGATCAAGCGCCTCGAGCGTGGACTCAACGGCATCGAGCTGATCAGTGAGTTCTCGGACGGGCGCGTGGCCAGCATCACGCGCAACATCCGCCGCTGCGGCGGGCGCTGAGCCTTACTTCCGGGCGGCGTCGGCGAGCGCGGCGACGCGCGCGGCGCGATCAGAAAGCGAGTCCGCTCCGGGACCAAGTTCGACCACGTTGGCGTGCCCGACCTTGCGACCAAGGCGCGGCTCCTTGTCATACAGGTGCAGCTTCGCGCCGGGGACGCGGAGAACCGCGTCGTCTGCCGGCAGGCCGCCGACGAAGTTCACCATCACGGACGGGACGATCGGTTCCGCCACGCCGAGCGGGAGGCCGGTGACGGCGCGCACGTGATTCTCGAACTGCGAAGCGCCGCAGCCGTCAATCGTCCAATGGCCACTGTTGTGGACGCGCGGGGCGATCTCATTGAGCACGAGATCGCCGTCGACATCAAACAGCTCAAGTGCCAGGGCGCCGACGTGGCCGAGTTCGGAGGCGATCGCGGTGGCACGTTCAACGGCCAGGGTCTGGAGCGGATCGTCGAGCTCCATCACCGGCGCGCGGCTGGTGTGCAGGATCCCGGAGCGGTGGACGTTCTCGGCGAGCGGGTAGGCGACCGTCGAACCGTCGGCCGCGCGCACGACGACGACCGATAGTTCGCGCTTGAAATTGACGTGGGCTTCGAGCACTGACGGCTCGGCCTCGACTGACTTCCAGGCGTGGTCAACCTCCGCGGGAGCCGTGATCCGCATCTGACCCTTGCCGTCGTAGCCGAGCCTGCGCGTCTTGAGGATCGCCGGCGTTCCGAGTGCTTCGAGCGCGGACTCGAGTTCATCCAGCGTCTCGACGGCGCGGTACGCAGCGACCGGCAGTCCGAGCGACTCAAACAGCTGCTTCTCGAGCAGACGGTCCTGGCTGACCTGAAGCGATCGCGGCGCGGGGGCGACCCTGGTGTGACCGGCAATCGCCTCAAGCGCCGGTGCCGAGACGTTCTCGAACTCAAACGTGACGACGTCGCTGCGCTCGGCGAGTTCGATCAGCGCATCGATGTTCTCGTAATCGGCGACGATCTGGTCGGCAGCGACCTGCGCGCCGGCGTCCGGTGACGGGTCGACGAACCGGCACTCGATACCGAGCGGCGCTGCAGCCAGCGCAAGCATGCGCCCGAGCTGACCGCCACCGACGATGCCGAGCCGCGCAGCCACGACCGTTCAGCCTCGGTCTGGTTCTTCGGCGACGGCCGCGGTGGTCTCGGCGCGGCGCTGCTCCAGGGCGGCGAGCACCTCGGGGCGCGATCCGGCGAGGATCGACGCTGCGAGCAGGCCGGCGTTGGTCGCGCCGGCAGCGCCGATCGCGAGCGTCCCGACGGGAACACCCGCCGGCATCTGGGCGATCGAAAGCAGTGAGTCGATTCCGGAGAGCGCGCGCGACCGCACCGGCACTCCGAGCACCGGCAGGGACGTCTTCGCGGCGACCATGCCGGGGAGGTGAGCCGCTCCGCCTGCGCCGGCGATGATCACCTGTATTCCGCGCCCTCGCGCGGACTCCGCGTACTCAAAAAGGCGGTCGGGTGTGCGGTGGGCCGAGACGATCCTGACCTCGTGTGCGATGCCAAGATCCTCCAGTACTTCAGTCGCCGCAGACATCGTCTCCCAGTCGGACTGAGAGCCCATGATCACTCCGATTACAGGGGTTTCGGCTGGGTTCGACACGCTTGGGCGCAAGATAACATGGGTTGCCCGTCCATCCTTCTTCCAGTCCAGCGCATTTCCCGCGCATGAGGTGTCTTCGCATGAACATCAAGTCCTTTTCGCTGCTCGCTCTCGTCGCCGCGCTCGCAATTGTGTTTGCCGGCTGCGCGCAGGACAGCACCGACACGACCGACGAGAACCCCGCGATGCAGGAGGAGGTCATGAAGGGGACGGCTGCTGAAAGCGCCGCCAAAGCTGGAGCAGCCCAGAGCAGCACCGGCACCACCCCTGCCGAGGCCACTGGCGGCACCGACGGCACGAAACTCGCCCTCGCCGCCGACCCGTCGGGCGCGCTGAAGTACAACACAAAGCAGCTCAACGCCAAGCCCGGCAACATCACGATCACCTTCACGAACAAGTCGACGACCCCGCATGATGTCGTCGTCGAGACCGAAGCGGGCAAGACGCTCGGAGAGTCGGAGGACGTCACCGAAGGCTCGGTGAAGCTGGTGCTCAAGGACGTCAAGGCGGGCACCTATACCTTTTACTGCTCGCTGCCGGGCCACAGGCAGGCCGGTATGGAAGGCACACTCACGGTCCGGTGACCGACCTTCTCACTGCGTGTTATCGCGGCCTCGATCCGTTCATCCGCATGTTCGGGCTCGCGCCGGGCGCGCGCGTCCTTGAGTCCGACGGTGCGCTGACGAGCGTCGTCCCCGCGATCCCGCAGGCCTCGCTGTTCAACTCGACTCAGTACGACCGCGACCGGCCCGAGACGCTCGATGCCGCGCTGACCGCTGCCGAGCCCGAGTATGCAGCGGCGGGCGTTAAGGCGTGGGGCGCCTGGATCCTCGACGGCGACGCCGCTGCCCAGCGGATCGCAACTGCACACGGCATGAAGCTCGACTCGGTTCCCAGGGCCATGGGTGCAGATCTCTCGAGCCTGGACCTCTCCGCTGACGACAGCTCGGTTTCCGAGCGCTGGGACCTGCCCACGGCAGCGCGCCTGAACGAACTCGGATATGCCGTCGCGCCGGGAATGTTCGGACCAGCAGGCCAGGTCGCGCAACTCGACGGCGCGCGCTGCTTCATCGCCGAGTCGGAGGGCAGGCCGGCCGCGTCGGTTGTCAGCTTCGCCAACGGCGATGACTGCGCGATCTTCTGGGTTGCCGCCGATCCGGTCTTCCAGGGACGGGGCCTCGCCAAGGCCGCTGTGACGGCGGCGCTGAAGACCGCCGTGGCCGACGGCTTCCGCACGACGACATTGCAGTCGAGCAAGGCCGGCGTGCAGCTCTATCTGCGGCTCGGCTACAAGGACCTGGGGCGCAGCGTCAATCTCTGGCAGCGACGCGAGACTTCTTAAATGAAAAGAGCGGCTGCTCAGGCCGCTCTTCTCGGTGCTTCTCGTTCCCATCACACACATCGAGGGGGAGGGAATGATGTGTGTGTTCGCTCGGTATGAAAAGCATTATGCGCCGCGCTCATTCATTGCGCATATCGCGGGCATTAATGGTTTGTTAGCGGGTAAGTTCGACTGAGCATGTGCGGGCGGTACAAACTCCAGGATCCTGACTGGGTCGAAGCCGATTTCAGCACTTCGTTTCCGACGCTCTCGGACGCCGTGCGCCGGCCACGCTTCAACGTCGCGCCGGGGCAGCTGGTGCTTGCCATCACGCGCGGCTCGGAAGCTCGCGCGCTTGAACAGATGGACTGGGGCATCGAGGCGCCGTGGGAGGGTGGCCCGCCGCAGATCATCAACGCGCGAGCCGAGAAGCTCTCCGAGAGTCGCTTCTGGAAGCCGATGCTCGAGCGCCGCCGTTGTGCGATTCCGGCCGACGGCTTCTATGAATGGAAGGCGCCCGCCGAGACCGGCGGTAACAAGCAGCCGTACCTGTTCACTCGTGAGGGCGGCGAAGGTTTCTGGTTCGCGGGGGTCTACGCGAAGTCGCAGGGCGACGAACCCGCGGCAGATCACCAGTGCGCGATCGTCACGGTCGATCCGAACGAACTGGTCGAAGGAGTGCACGACCGTATGCCGGCGATGCTCCACGCCGACGAACTCGACGACTGGCTCGGCGACGACACCGAAGCCGCGTTTGCCGTGCTGCAGCCGTTCCCGTCGGTCGAGATGAGCGCGCTCGCGATCGGCCGGGCGATCGGCAATCCGCGCAACGAAGGCCCCGAACTGATCGAACGCGCCGAGCCGGAGGGACCGGCGCAGGCGCAGCTAATCTGAGCAACCATGACTGACCCCACGCAGACCGCACTCGGCACCTGGAGTGGCGGCAAATACATGCACTTCGGTGCAGAGCTCGAGCACGACCGACTCGTGTCCCTGTTGCGCCCGGGACACGGGATCGACACACTGATCACCGCCGACGCCTACGGCGCGGGCGGTGCCGATCAGCTGACCGGCGAGGCGATCGCCGGCCTGCCCCGGGAGAGCTACAGCCTGGTCGGCGCCGTCGGTCACGACTTCTACAAGGGCGAGCGTCAGGGCGCCAAGGGTTTCCAGCGCTTCACCGACCCGGCGTTGCGTGGCGAGGACGCCTACGCCGACTACCTGAAGATGGCCACAGAGAAGAGCCTCGAGCGCATCGGCGTCGACCAGTTCGACCTGCTGATGTTGCACAACCCCGACCGCACCGGTTACACGAGTCAGGCGGTCTGGGACGGAATGGCAGCGCTGAAAGATTCCGGCCTCGCGCGACTGATCGGCGTCGCCCCCGGCCCGGCCAACGGCTTCACACTCGACATCATCGACTGCTTTGAACGCTTCGGCGACCTGATCGACTGGAGCATGATCATCCTCAATCCCTTCGAGCCGTGGCCCGGCGAGCTGGTCCTGCCTGCGGCCGAAAAGTACGCTGTCAAGCTGATCACGCGCGTCACGGACTTTGGCGGGATCTTCCACGGCGACGTGAAGCCCGGTCATCAGTTCGCCGAGTGGGACCACCGCAAGTTCCGGCCGGCCGGCTGGGTCGAGCAGGGCAACGAGAAGCTCGCCGCGGCGATGCCGATCGCGGAGAAGCACGGCCTTACCGCGCTGCAGCTCGCCTCGTGGTGGAACCTTGCGCATACGGCCGTCGAGTGTGTCGTTCCGACCCTGATCGAAGAGGTCGACGGGGCCAGGAGCGCCGAAGAGAAGCGTGCCGACCTTGCCGTCGTGAGCGGAGAGAACCCCCTTGGCCCGGAGGATGTCGCGGCGCTTCGTGAGATCGGCGACAACAGCAACTGCATGCTCCTCAAGGGCGGATCGCCCGACAACGCCGGCGAAGTCGCCGCCGACAGCTGGCCGATCGATCAATCGCTGCGCGATCTTGCTTCGCGCTGGGAGATCGAACCTGACCGGGAGCTCGTCCAGAACCACTGAGTCAGGTGCTCAAGTGCCGCACGCGGCATGACGAATACCTCTACATGGCTCGTTTTCATCGACCAGTTGCTGCTGGGCTGATCGCGCTCGTCGCCGTGCTCGCGCTCTCCGGTTGCAACTGGACGGGCGAGGGCAAGAACGTTGCAGCAGCGATCGTCGCGACGGCGGACGTGAAGTCGCGCTCTTTCACGGGCTCGCTGAAGATGGACATGAGCCAGATGAAAGGCATGACGGGATCGACCGGTGCCGGCACGGCAACGCCGGGTTCGATGACGATGACGTTCAGCGGAGCGATCGACGCAACCGACCCCGCGAAGCCGAAAATGCTGATGAAGATGACCGCCGAAGGTCAGGACTCGACAATGGTCGCGCCCGGCGACGGCAAGTTCTACTTCACCTCCGGCAGCAAGAGCTACTTCATACCGATCGATCCCGCCGCCGCGCAGAAGCCGACGATCGACCCCCAGCGCATTTACGTGGCGCTCGGCGACGCAGTCGGAAACTTCCAGAAGTCTGCCTCGATCACCAACGCTCAGGGCAAGTCGGTTGACACGATCGCCGCGACTGTGAACAAGAAGAAGCTCTGCGGTCCGGTATTCGATGCGTTCGGCGAGGCGATGAACCAGTCGACCGGCCTTGCGGGCGGGCTCGGTGGCGCCGGCAGCGCCGGGAGCCTGAACAAGAACGGCAAGAAGATGATGCAGAGCTTCTGCCAGACGATGCTGAAGTCGGATCCTCGTGTCTGGTTCGGCATCGACGGCGGCAAGCTGACCGACGTCGAACTGACGGCCGACTTGATGATTCCGTTCGCCGGCCCGATGGGCATTGAGGTCCAGTACCACGAGTTCAACCAGGACAAACCTCAGGGCGAGTTCCTCGCGCCATCGGGTGCTACCCCGATGAGTATCACCCAAACGGCCATGCCGACCACCAGTCTGTAGTCCAGGCAAGGACGCCGCAGGACCAACCGCAGCGCCACGCTGCTCGCGCTGGCCAGATCCGCAGTGACCAACTGACCACCGGCTCAACGGCAGCGTGCGCGACGACCGGCGAACGGCCGAGGTCAACTGGAAGCTCCAGCTGACAGTCCTGAATCAGCCGCAGACCGGCTTCATCCCGCCCAGGGCCAGCTCCAAGGGCAAGAGCCAGCAGATGCGCGTAGGCGTCAGGGCCGCCGGTCACGACATCGACAACCTGATCGAGTCGATCCCGCCCCGTAATTGACGTAGATTGAGGCGGTGCCGCTGCGCCTGAACACCGCCAGGGGTAGATGGGTGGTCGTGGCGACTGTCCTTGGTTCGGCGATGGTGTTTCTCGACGCCACCGTCGTGAACGTCGCCGTGCCGACGATCGGGCGCGAGTTCGACGCCGGCATCTCTGAGCTGCAGTGGGTGCTCAACGGCTATCTGCTTTCGCTCGCTGCGCTGATCCTGCTCGGTGGGTCGCTCGGCGACCGCTTCGGTCGCAGGCGCATCTTCGTGCTCGGCGCGATCTGGTTCACCGCAGCTTCCGTGCTCTGTGGCATGGCACCGACCGGCGAGTGGTTGATCGCGGGCCGCGTGCTCCAGGGAGTCGGAGGCGCCCTGCTCACGCCCGGGAGCCTTGCGATCATCGAGGCCGGATTCGCGCGCGAGGACCGCGGTCGGGCGATCGGCATCTGGTCAGGACTGGCCGGTGTGTCGACGGCGATCGGCCCGCCGCTCGGGGGGTGGCTGATCGACGTGCTCAGCTGGCGGGCGGTCTTCTTCCTCAACGTGCCGCTGGGGATTCTCGTGGTCATCCTCGCGCTGCGCCACATCCCCGAGACCCGCGACGACTCACTCAAGGGCGATGTCGACTACGCGGGCGCGGGGCTGGCAGTCATTGCGCTCGGCGCAATCTCGTGGGCGCTGATCGAGGGACCGGCGCGCGGATTCGATGAGCCGGTGGTGGTGGCCGGGCTGGTGATCGGGCTTCTGTCGGTGGCGCTGTTTCTCTTGCGCGAGCGCCGCGCGGCCGAGCCGATGCTCCCGCTTGAGCTGTTCCGCTCGCGCACGTTCTCGGCGGCGAACATGATCACGTTCGTCGTCTACGGGGCCTTCGGCGGCGCGCTGTTTCTGCTCACCGTCCTGCTGCAGACCGCGCTCGACTATTCACCGCTCGTCGCAGGGCTCGCGACGCTTCCGGTCACCTTCATGATGCTGCTCTTCAGCGCCCGGTCGGGCGCCGTGGCGCAACGGATCGGACCGCGCGTGCCGCTGACGCTCGGCCCGCTCGTGCTCGCGGCGTCGCTGCTGGCGATGCACACGATCGACGTCGACTCGACGTATCTGACGGGCGTGTTGCCGCAGGTGATGCTGCTGGCGATCGGGCTCGTGATCGTCGTCGCCCCGGTGACCGCGACGACGCTGGCGGCGGCACCCGACGAGCGGGCCGGCGTCGCCTCGGCGGTGAGCAACGCCGTCTCACGTGCCGGCCAGCTCTTCGCGATCGCGCTGTTGCCGGCGATCGGCGGTCTTCAGGGTGCTGAGTACGACGATCCGTCCGCGATCGTCTCGACCTTCCAGACGGCGGTGCTGTTCTCTGCGGCGCTCTGCGCGCTCGGGGCGGTGATCGCCTCGCTGATGATCGACAACGACTCCCTGCACGGCGCGAAGGTCAGCGCCCCGGAACCCGATCCTGCTCGTCGTTTCTGAATCGCTGGCGGCTGAAGGCGCCGTAGCCGTACTTCTTCCTGAAGCGACGGAGCTCGTTGTCGAACTCCAGACCCAGCAGCACCGCGACGTTGGACAGGTAGAGCCAGATCAGGAAGATCGCGACGCTCGCGAGGCTGCCGAAGACCTTGTTGTACTGGGCGAAGCTCTGGACCCAGAGGCTGAAGAGCGCCGACGCGATCAGCCAGAGGAAAAGCGCCAGAATCGTGCCGGCCGTCGCGAAACGGAAACGCGTCTTCTCGAAGTTGGGACCCAGGCTGTAGAGAATCCCGAGCGCAGCCGGAAACAGCAGCAGCACGATCGGCCATTTGACCACGCCCCAGCCGCCGATCGAGTCGCCGTCAAATCCGGTCAGGTTGGTGAACTGCTCGGCGATCGGCCCGGTCATGACGATCGCGAACGCGGTGATGATCGCGAAGACCATCAGCAGCAGCGTCAGGCCCAGCCGCAGCGGAATCGTCACGAAGAACCTGCGCGTCTCTTCGACGCCAAGGACCACGCCGGCCGCGCGGATGAACGCGCCGATGTAGCTCGATGCCGAGTAGATCGCGACCATCAGACCGATGATCAACGCGGTGGTCGCGGCGCCGGTCTCGCCCTCGACGTTCTTGACCGCAGAGAGCAGGATGTCGCGCGCCGGCCCCGTCGGCAGCTCGGTGACGGTCTCGATGATCGCGTCGGTGGTGCCGTGTCCGACGAGTCCGAGAATTGAGACAAGTGCGAGCAGCCCGGGGAAGATCGAGAGCACCGAGTAGTAGGTCAGCGCGGCGGCCCAGTCGGTCAGCCGGTGCTCGCCGAATCGACCGATCGCAAGTTCGAGTTGCTCGTAAACCGCTTTGGCTCGCTGCTTGAACATGCGGGAATACTCGCCGACGCTACGGAGCGATCAACGCGAGGATCGCGGCCATGTCGATGTGGGACTCGACGTCGGTGGCGAGCGCGTCGAGCACGGCTTCGAGGTCATCGGCCGGCGCGGCTCCCAGAACGGCCTCGGTGAAGGCGTGGTTCTCGAACATTCCGTGCAGGTAGACGGCGAGCACGGGGCCGGAGACAAAGCCGAGGCCGTCCGGCAGGGCGACGTCGAGTTCTGCGCCGGACTCACTCGCCCCGTGGCGGATCTCGTACCCCGACACGTCCACTGCGGCGAGCTCGGCCCACGGCTCGGGCATCGCGCCGAACGCAGTCTCACGCGCGTTGACCTGCTTGTCCTCGGCCAGCGTGGTGTTCAGCGGAAGAAAGCCGAGCCCTTCGCTGTCGCCGCCTTCGAGCCCGGCCGGATCGCTTATCGACCCGCCGAGCATCTGCATTCCGCCGCAGATCGCGAGCAGTCGGCCGCCGGTGGCGATGCGCAGCGCGAGGGCGCGGTCGAAGCGCGTGGCGCGCAGCCAGGCGAGGTCTGCGCCGACGTTCTTTGATCCCGGAAGGATCACCAGGTCAGTGCCGTCAAGCTGATCGGGCGTGGTCGCCCAGACGAGTTGCGCGACTGAATCGAGTGACTTGAACTCGTCGACGTTTGACGCCGCCGGGTAGCGCACGATCGCAACTCGCGGCGCGCCGGCAGGCGCCGGCCCTGCGGGTGCGGCGACGCCGTCCTCGTCCGGCAGACCGTGCGCGAGCCAGGGCACGACACCGAGCACCGGCACGCCCGTGAGCTCCTCAAGCTGCTGGGGACCGGGCGCGAGCAACGCGGCGTCGCCGCGAAAACGGTTGAGGACGAAGCCCTTGATGCGCGCACGGTCGGACTCTTCGAGCAGGGACCAGGTGCCGTAGAGGTGAGCGAAGGCGCCGCCGCGGTTGATGTCTGCGACCAGCAACACGCTCGCATCCGCCTCGCGCGCGACGTGCATGTTCGCGAGGTCGACGTCGTAGAGGTTGATCTCGGCCGGACTGCCCGCGCCCTCGGCGATCACGACTTCGTGCTCGGCCAGCAAAGCATGCAGCGACTGGTCGATCGCGCCACGCAGCATCGGCGCTCGCTCGCGCCAATCGGTCGCCGAGATTGCCTGGTCGGGCCTGCCGAGCAGTACGACCTGGCTGGAAGTCTGCGACTCGGGCTTGACCAGGACCGGGTTCATGCGAACGTCCGGGTCCACGCCGGCCGCCATCGCCTGGAGGTACTGGGCGACGCCGATCTCGCCGCCGGCGACTGCGCGCGCGTTGTTGCTCATGTTCACGCCTTTGAACGGCGCCACATCGAATCCGCGCCGAGCGAGCAGCCGAGCGAGCGCCGTGGTGAGCAGGCTCTTGCCGGCCCAGCTTGAGGTGCCTTGGATCATCAGTGCTCGGGCCATCGCGCCACCGATGATCGCATGGAGTTTTGGCGACGGGCCAGGGCCTTAGGCTGGGCGCGTGTACTACTGGATCATCACGCTCAAGCGTGCGCTCGGCGAACCGGAGGCTCGCGGAGCGTTGCGGTCTGCCGGGCTTTTGCTGCTCTCGGGCGTCATCTTCTACTGCCTCATCGAGAAGTGGACCTTCGTCGATTCGCTCTACTTCTGCGTCACGACGCTGACCACGGTCGGCTTCGGGAACCCCGCGCCCTCAACGGATCTCGGCAAGCTTTTCACCGTCTTCTTCGTGCTCAGCGGAGTCGGCATGTTCCTCGCAGTGGTCAACGCCGTCGGCAAGGCCGCCGTGAAGACGCAGCTCGAGTCGCCACGCTTCTCGAAGCGGCCGACATCGAAGGCAGAGAGGCGTCAGGCCGGCGCAGCTTCAGGCTCTGACGAGTCGGGATCTGTCCCGCTCGATGAAGAGTCCTGACCAGCGCCGCCGCCGGCGTGCATTTCCCTGATCTCGGATTTGAACCTGCCCCACTCCTGGAACGCGATCATCAGCGTTGCAGCGATCGGGATCGCAAGGATCGCGCCGACGACCCCCATCAAGCTGCCGCCGAACAGCACGGCCGTCAGCACGACAAAGGGTTCAAGGTTCACGGCCTCGCTCTGGATGCGCGGCTGAATCACGTAGTTCTCGAACTGCTGATACGCGATCACGAAGATCGCCCAGACAATCGTGTCGATCGGGAAGGTCGCAAACAGCGTGACAATGCCCACGAGCACTCCCGCAATTGTCGAGCCGACCATCGGGATCACATCGAACACGGCGACTATGACCGCAAGCAGCAGCGGAGATGACACGCCGAGGATGCTGAGCATGACGAACGCGGCCAGTCCGGCGATGAATGCCTGAAGGATCGCCCCACCGATGTAGCGACTGACCGAACCCCCGACGCGGTCGAATGTGCGGTCGAGCGCGACGCCTTCTGGGGCCGCGCGTCTACGCACAATGGCATCGATCCAGGTGCGTCCGCGCGCGACCATGAAGATGCTGAGGATGAAGATCGTGAAGGCGCCGAACAACGAATCGACGATCCATCTGCTGATGTCGCCGAGTGCTCCGGCGGCGGTCGGGATCGCCTTCTGGAGGTTTCGTTGCGCCGAGCTGAGCTGCTCCTGGATACCGAAGTTGTCGTCGAGCTTCTCGAAGCGCGGGTTCTTCTGAAGCGTGTTCTCCAGGTCGCTGATGTAGCTCGGCAGGTCGTTGATCAGATCCACCGTCGACGAAACCAGCGGCGGCAGGAGAATCGCCCCGAGCGCCACCGGGATCAGCATGATCGAGAAATACACGATCCCGATCGCCGCGCCGCGCTTCATGTGTCTGGAGAGGATGTTCACCGGGCCCGAGACGGCGATCGCGACGAACATCGCGATCACGAGCCACATCAGCGGCGTCTTCAACAGGTAGATCAGCCAGAGCGAGAGCACCGCTGCGATCACCGTCACGACCACACGGATCACCTTGCGGTCAAAAGACTCGTCCTGAGACGGTGTGTACCAGGGGGCTGCCTCCATGGAGGCCATCGTAAGGATGCATGCAGACGCGGCCTCACCGGGTACTCTCGCCACCGTGTCATTGATCTTCAAAGACGGACTGTTCGCCGGGCAGCTGATTCTCGTGAGCGGCGGCGGCAGCGGAATCGGGCGTCAGGCTGCGATCGAGCTGACCGGCCTCGGCGCGGATGTCGTGATCTGCGGTCGCGAGATCGAGCCACTGCGAGCGACCGCCGACCTCTGCATGTCCCACGGCGGCGAGGGGAGCTGCAGCGCGATGGTCTGCGACATCCGCGACGCCGAGCAGGTGGATGCGCTGATCGACGCCACGCTCGAGACCCACGGCAAGATCGACACGCTGGTCAACAACGCGGGCGGCCAGTTTCTCGCCCCGGCCGAGCAGATCACCGAGAAGGGCTTCGACACCGTGATCAAGCTCAACGTCCACGGCACGTGGTTGATGACCCAGGCGGTCGCCCTGAAGTGGATGATCGAGAACGGCGGCGGAAAGATCATCAACGTCACGCTCTCCCCGCACAACGGAATGCCCGGGATGGTCCACAGCGGCGCCGCGCGCGCTGCCGTCGAGAATATGACGAAGACGCTTTCGATCGAATGGGCGCGCTTCGGGATCAAGCTCAACGCACTGGCGATCGGGCAGATCGGCACCGAGACCTTGCTGACGAAGTACCCGCAGGTCGTCGTCGACAATCTTTCGCACAGCATCCCTGCCGGGCGGCTGGGCAGGCCGGAGGAGGTGGCGTGGCAGATCGCGTATCTGGCCTCTGAGGCCGGCGATTTTTACAGCGGTTCCGTCCTGACGATGGACGGTTCTCGCGACAACTGGCTCGGTCCGTGGCCGCCGACGCAGCTGATCGACGACGCTGGTAATCCCGTTTCTGAAGACCGCAAGTAACGACCAAGGAGCCCGCAGATGGCTGACGCCGTCCAATATCTCGCATTCGATGGCAACGCTGCCCCGGCGATGGCTTTCCACCACCCGGTGTTCGGCGTCCGTTGGATGTTCAACGCCGACACCGCTCACAGCATGGGCGAAGGATGAGCGGCGAACAGTTCGACGTGAACACCGAGCAGAACGAGAAGCGCCACGCCTTCGGGCTCGGCGTCCTCGAGTCGGTCGATGGCGAGGCCGGCGACCGCCTGCTCGAAGCGCTCGGCGACATCGCGCCGGACATGGTCCACCACATCTCGGCGTTCGCGTACGGCGACATCTATGCGCGCCCGGGGCTGATCCCGCGCGACCGTCAGCTCGTCACACTCGGCGCACTGACGGCGATGGGTGGAACCGAGGGCGAGTTGCGGATCCACATCGGCACCGCCCTCACCACCGGTCTCACGCCGGATGAGATCGTCGAAGCGTTGATCCACTCGACTCTGTACTGCGGTTTTCCGCGCGCGATCAACGCAATCCTGATCGCCAAAGAAGTCTTTGCAGAACGCGGCCTCCTGCCGCTCAACCAAGCAGACGAAAGCTAGGGTTCTCTTCATGTCATCAGCATTGGTTCAAACCTCAGAAGGCGACATCGAGATCACATTCTTCGATCACGCCGCACCCAACACGGTCGCCAACTTCCAGAAGCTCGCCGGTGAAGGCTTCTACGACGGCCTGATCTTCCATCGCGTGATCAAGGACTTCATGATTCAGGGCGGCTGCCCTCAGGGCACCGGCACCGGTGGCCCGGGCTACCAGTTCGCCGACGAGTTCAACGAGAACAAGATTGTGCGCGGCGCGCTGGCGATGGCCAACGCCGGGCCGAACACCAACGGATCGCAGTTCTTCATCGTCACCACCGCCGCGGCGCCGTGGCTCGACGGGAAACACACCGTCTTCGGTGAGATCACCTCGGGCATGGAAGTCGTCGACGCGATCGAGCAGAGCGAGACCGACGGCCGCGACGCCCCGGTCGATCCGAAGATGATCGAGAAGATCGAGATCCGACCCTAGTTCGCGCCGAGCACGCCGCCCTGCGCCATTTCCGTGTCCATGTTGAAGGCTTCGTGCGGGATTCGCGGCGGGCCCTTGATCCCGTTCAACGGATTCAGCGTGTAAATCACGTCGCTGCTCAGGACCAGGCCGTCGCTCTCGCGGTACAGGCCGATCAGGCCCGGCGCGTGCCCCGGCAGGTGGATCACCTGGAAGCCCGCGACTTCATCGCCTTCCTCGAGCGTCCCTTCGATCGGCGTCGGTCCGTCGTCCCAGGTCGTGAGCAGCGAGTGACGCATGAACTGTCGAACCGGCGTGCGCAGGATCTCGAGCTTGAAGTAGTGCATGCCGCCGAGCGGCCCGGCGGCTTTGAGGATCGCTTTGTGCATTCCGCGGACCCCCGCATCGAACACCGTGACGCCTCCTTCGTCCTCAATCAGGTAGACGTTCATGACGCGCGGCAGCCCGCCGCGCACGAGCAGTACGCCGTCCGCAATCCTCTCCATGCCCGAGACGCTAATGCCAAACCGCCTGCAACTGTGCAGGCGAATCGACAACGCCACCGTTGGGTTTAGGCTTTTCGACGATGTTCCTCGGTCGAAGTGACAAGCCACTGTCCGGTCGCATGCTTGCGACCGCGCTGATCTACGCGCTGATCGCCGGCGTGACGCTTTCGTTCGCGCTGCAGGATGCGTCTTCAAACGTGCGCGCAAGCGCGACCGTGAAGAAGCCGGCCTGGATGCCGCGGATGATGGTCACCGAGTACTACCCGGCGCGCGAGAGCTGGTTCGACGGGAAGCGGATCAAGACGCCTGGAATCAGCGGCCGCAACAGCAAGATCGACTGGCTCTATTCGGCGGTCGGGATGTCGATGGAGGGCGACGGACTCGGCACCGACGGCAATCGGTACCACATTTACAACCTCGGTCGCGGAGGCTGGATCGGCCGAGACGGCAGGGCCGCCGACTGGGGATCGAGCAATAAGCGCCGCACCCCGTTCTGGCGCTCGTCCGGCTACTGGCGCAATTCAAAGAAGGCTGTGACCTTCCCGCTCGAGAACGGCGGTTGGTATCGCGGCGAGGGCAAGCGCTGGATCCCGGAGAAGGGAATCACCTTCGCCCGCGGTCCGTCGAGACCACTTCGCTACTACCGCAGCGTGGCCGTGGACCCGGGCCTGATCCCGATGAAGAGCCTCGTGTGGATCGGTCGCTACCGGTCCGAGAACGGCGACGGCTGGTTTCGCGCCGATGACACCGGCGGGGCGATCGACGGGCGTCATCTGGATGTCTACCGCAAGCCGCCACGCGCGATCGGCGAGGCCGGCAGCTATGCTGACCAGCGCGTGTACGTGGTGCCCAGGTCAAAGATCGACGCGTACATCAAGCGCGAGAAGGCCGAAGACAGCGACGGGATTCCGCTCCCGCCTGAAAGTCTCTACTGAGTCCGAGTGTCACTCCACAGCTCAGATCCTCCGCCACCACGGCCCGCTGACGATTCGCACGTCGGTCCTTCGCGCCGTACGGTGCTGGCCGCCGAGCGTACCTGGCTCGCGTGGTTCCGCTCAGGGATCGGCGTGGCAGCGGGCGCGATCGGAGTCGGCGCAGTCCTGCCGAAGCTCGCGGGTTCGACAAGCTGGGGATACGCAGCGCTCGGTGCCGGTTACGCGGCCCTTGCCGTCGGCGTCTTCTGGGAGGGCTGGCGCAGGCAGCGTGTGATCTACCACGCGCTTGAAACCGACAGCGATCTGCCCACCGGAATGCGCGCGATCGCGGCACTCTCGATCGCCGGAGTGGTGCTGGCCCTGAGCACGCTCGCCCTGCTGTTCACCGAACTCTGAACGCAGAAATAAACGGCCAATGAGCGGCCGTTCTGCGCGATAATCGGTAAGCGATTTTTCCGGATCCCAGGAGGTTCAAGATGGGCCAGACCGACACGACCGTCCGCGAGTTTCACAAGTCCGAAGAAGAGTGGAAAGAGCAGCTCACCCCGGAGGAGTACGCCGTCCTGCGCAAGGCCGGCACCGAGGCGCCCTTCACCGGCGAGTACGTTGACATGAAGGCCGACGGCGACTTCAAATGCAAGGGCTGCGGCGCAGTGCTGTTTGATTCCGACACCAAGTTCGACTCCGGCACCGGCTGGCCGAGCTTCACCGAACCGGCAGTCGCCGACGCTGTCGAACTGCGCCCGGACAACTCACTGTTCATGCGTCGCACCGAGGTTGTCTGCAAGGCGTGCGGCGGTCATCTCGGCCACGTCTTCGATGACGGGCCGGGCGAGAACGGACAGCGCTACTGCATCAACTCCTGCTCGCTTGATTTCAAGCCGGCAGGCAACGCGGAGCAGTTGACTAGAGCCCGGGCGGGTGGGTGACGGTGAAGCCGGCCAGCGACCGCTTCGCGGTCTGCCAGCGCGAGCCGTACTCGCCGTCACGGAACGATGTGTCGTAGCGCAGGCCGCCGACCGTCATGAACATGTGGCCGGCGTTGGAGTAGATCGTGATCCACTTGCCGGGACCTGGCTCGCCGTACGTCATGAAAGCGCCGGAGACCATCGGTGCGTCGACGAGATTGGCGCCTTTCAGCGCGTAGCTCACAGAACCGGAGCAGTCGTACCCGCGGGCCTGGAAACTGCCGTGGCCGCCGCCCCAGATGTACGGGTACTTGGCGATCTGATTCCCGGCGGCAACCACATTCTTGACTGCGTCAGGCGCACCGAGCGGTGCTTTGGCCTGGCCGTCTGAGTCGAGCTCGGTCTTGTCGCCGCTCGCAAATGAGTTGCGCTGGGCCTTGGCGAGCTTCGCGACCTCTTCATTGCTGCGCGCCCCGGGGGCGACCTGAGTCGTTGCGGAGGCTGCGGGGAGATCGGCGAGCTTCTGCTTCTTCGCGCAGGAAACGCACGCTGACGCGTACTTGGCCTCGGCGTCGTCGCGCTGGGCGACGGGCTCGGTCCTGACCGTGTTGGTGGCGCCCTTGCCGCTGAACTCTTCGCCGTTGAAGTTGATCGCGTACGGGTCGTCGCCCGGACCCTTCGCGGCGGCGCTGTCCGAACCCGAAAAGGGCTTGACGGCAAACACGAGCACGAGCGCAATCGCAGCCAGAACGGCAGCGGCCGTGGCGAGCTTGAACTTCGGCACCTTGCGGGCGGTTTCAGTGCTGGGTGATTCAGACATCGAAAGGGTGGATGGTCTGGCCGCGGAGAGGCCGTCAGCTGCCGATTCTAGGTCTGAACCGCGCAGCCACATCCGTTAGAAACTCATCGGACGGGCGCGGGAAGTCTTGAATCAAGCGGAAGTTGACTGCGCTGCACCGCCGCGCACGCGCCAGCTGATCAGTGCCGTCAGCCAGACGGCAGCCGAGATCACCACGAGCGCACAGCCGACGAATGCGAGGTCGACCGGAGCGCGCAGCAGCGAGAAGATCCCGATCGCAAAGGCGGCGACAACCGAGATCCCGGTGACTGTGAAGTTGTAGTAGAGCTTGCGCGCGGGATTCTCAAGGGCCCAGCGGTAGGCCGAGCTCATGAACGTGCTGTTGACCATGTCGAACAGCGTCATTCCGGCGGCGAAGAGAATCGGCAGGCAGAGGATCGCGTAGAAGGGCAGACCTCCGGCGGCGGCGCCACCGGCGAGCACGAGCAGCGCGATCTCCGAAGCCGTGTCAAATCCGAGGCCGAAAAGCAGACCGACCGGGTACATCTGCCACGGCCGTGTGATCGCGTCGGTGGCGCGGCGGTAGACGCGCGCGAGCACGCCGCGTTGCGCGAGGTGGTCTTCGAGCTGTCGCTCGTCAAACCGCCCCTCGCGCACGCTCTTGAAGCTGCGTGAGAGTCGCACCAGCACAACGAGATTGAGCGCGCCCATCACCAGCAGGAAGAGGCCGGCAACGGTCGGTCCCCAGTTGCCTGTCAGCACGGAGAGCGCTGAGTCGTCGTCGCCCAGTGCGGCGGCGATCCCACCGACGCCGACCGCGACAAACACTCCCAGCGCGATGACGACGGTCGAGTGTCCGAGTGAGAAGAAGAATCCGACCGAGCGCGCGTCCGTGCCCGCGCCGACGAGTTTGCGAGTGGTGTTGTCGATCGCCGCGATGTGGTCTGCGTCGAAGGCGTGGCGCATGCCCAGGAGGTACGCGGTGAGTCCCAGCCCGATCCCGAAGACGCTCCCGTCGGCAAGTGTCAGGTGCTTGGGGGCGGTCACGGCGAGTAACAGAAAGAAGCCGAGCGCATTGAGCGCTGCGATCGACACGACCGCGACGACGGATTCACGATTGAACCGGGACATGAGCGCTCCTGGGCGTCTGGCCCGACTTGCGGGCAAGGTTCTCGATCAGAGCCGCCGCCCCCTCGTCAAGCAACTTGCGCAGCTGCGTGGCGCTGCTTGCCGTGGCAACGGCCTGGCGACCGCCGGACTCAAGCTCGAGCACCGCCATCTCGCCCGTGGCGCCAGCAGTTGAGTACTCGAAACCGCTTTCAAGCTGCGCAAGGTCGGGCGCGATCAAGGTGAGGCTGCCGGTGGCCTGATGCCGGGCGAGCACAGCGGGGCTTTCGTGCGTCGAGCTGCCAACGACGACCTCCTGGCGCAGCAACGGCCGGCCCATGCTTGTGATCGCGATGCGCGACGCAAGTTCGCCCGGCCGTTCGCCGTGTCGACCGAGCACGATCTCTTCGCGCCACGCGAGAGCCGCGCCGGTGGCAAGCTCGATCTCGGCGGTCACGCGGTGCAGCGAGCCGACGATCGGAACGATCGGCTCAGGCAGCCAGTTGAGCCGCGCTCCGGCCCGGATTCGCGCTCGAATCTGAAACTGCGAGGCGACCGGGCTTGTGCCCGGCCAGGCAATGCTCGCGGCCGCGGAGCGAATCGTCAGCTCGGTGCCGGGCGCCACGTCGATGTCCAGCGAAACGCGATCTCCGTTGAGTGGGCCGGCTGCGGCGCCGACGATGAAGATCCCGTCGGGGGTCGGCATCAGCCGCAGCGGGGGCGTGCTGCCGAGCTGGTCGATCGCCGTCGAGCCGTCGGCGCGCAGCGCGGTGCTGACGACGGCTTCACAGATCACGACGCAAACATCCTCGGTTGGCGCACGGCGTGCAGCGCCGAACCGCTCTCCAGCAGGGGTGCGGTGCGTGACGGAAAATCTTGAGGGGCACAGGCCGCGAGGTCGCCGGCCTCGTCGACCAGCTCGGCGACCAGCTCGGCAGACTCGGCGACGATTCGGTTCACGGCGAGCGGGTCGAGGCCGAGCAACTTGACCGCGGCCTGGGCCGGGCCGAGCACGGCGCCGTAGGCCGAGATCAGCGCGGCGTTGCGCGGATTCAGATCGAGCGCGGCGGCGACCAGTCCCTGCGCCATCGAAAGGTGCGCGCCGAGCGGCACGAGACTCGCCGCCGGCACTCCGGCATCGGGCCAGGTGCCGTTCGCGGCGCGCAGAAACTGCCTGCCCTGCGCCCGCGAAGCCTCGCGCAGGGCTGGAGAAGGAATTCGCGCCGACTCCTCCAGAGCGAGCCCCTCGAGACGTTCAGTGCGCAGCGCCCGGGCCAGCAGGTCGCCCGGGTCGCAGATTCGCCAGGTCTCGCAACTGGCGGCGGCGAAGCACGCGCCGGTGCGGGCGACAGTCGCCAGAACACCGTCCAGAAAAGCGCGCAGCTCGGCTTCACTGTCCACGCGGCCGGACTCGACTGCCTGCTCCAGGCCCGTTGAATGGGCGTAGCCGCCGGCAGGGAACCGGCCGTCGGCCAGCAGCAACAGGTTCGTCGCCGCGAGGATCGTGTGCTGCCGGGTGAGATCGAGCATTGCCGGCCGCCTAGAAGAGGAAGTAGCGCTGCGCCATCGGCAGCTCGGTTGCCGGCGCCGACTCGATCACTTCACCATCGATCGAGACGGCGAAGCTGTCGGGGTCGACTTCGATCCGCGGCGTCGCGTCATTACCGATCATGTCGGCCTTGCCGCGCTTGCGGGTGTCCGCGGCGGCGACGAAGGATTTGCGCACGCCTGCGCGCTCGGGCAGGCCGTCTTCGATTGCGCCCTGCGCGACGAAATTCACCGAGAGCTCGGCGGGCGCAGAACCCAGGGAGCCGAACATCTTGCGCGGGAGGATCGGCTGGGGCGTCGGGATCGACGCGTTGGCGTCGCCCATCTGCGCCGCGGCGATCATCCCGCCCTTGAGCACGATGTCGGGCTTGACGCCGAAGAAAGCCGGCTTCCAGAGCACGAGGTCTGCCAGCTTGCCGACCTCCACCGAGCCGACCTCCGATTCGAATCCGTGCGCGATCGCCGGGCAGATCGTGTACTTGGCGATGTAGCGCTTGGCTCGGTTGTTGTCTGCGGCGCCGTCGCCGGGCAGGCTGCCCCGACGCTTCTTCATGGCGTGCGCGGTCTGCCAGGTGCGTGTGACGACCTCGCCGACACGCCCCATCGCCTGGCTGTCGCTGCCGATCATCGAAATCGCCCCGAGGTCATGGAGGATGTCCTCCGCGGCGATCGTGCTCGGGCGGATGCGGCTTTCGGCGAAGGCGAGATCCTCTGGGACGGCAGGGTTCAGGTGATGGCAGACGATCAACATGTCGAGGTGTTCGTCGATCGTGTTGTGCGTGTGCGGGCGTGTCGGATTGGTGCTGCTGGGAAGCACGTTCGGCTCGGCGGCGACGGTGATGATGTCCGGCGCGTGGCCGCCGCCCGCGCCCTCGGTGTGGTAGGCGTGGATGCTGCGGCCGCCGATCGCACCGAGCGTTTCTTCGACGAAGCCCGCCTCGTTGAGCGTGTCGCTGTGGAGGGCGACCTGGACTCCGGTTTCGTCGGCGACAGACAGCGCGATGTCGATTGCGTAAGGGGTCGAACCCCAGTCCTCGTGCAACTTCAATCCACTCGCGCCGGCGAGCACCTGCTCCTGCAGCGCGGCTCTACTGGCCGTGTTGCCCTTGCCGAGCAGTGCGACATTGACCGGCAGGTCGTCCATCGCCGCGAACATCTTCTGCAGGTACCAGGCGCCGGGGGTGACGGTGGTCGCGAGCGTTCCGTGAGCCGGGCCGGTGCCGCCGCCGATCAGCGTCGTGATGCCGCTGAAGAGCGCTTCGTCGACGATCTGCGGGCAGATCAGGTGGACGTGGCAGTCGATCGCGCCGGCTGTGAGGATCATCCCGTTGCCGGCGAGGATCTCCGTCGACGGGCCGATCACGAGCTTCGGGTCGACGCCGTCCATCGTGTCAGGGTTGCCGGCCTTGCCGATCGCGACGATGCGGCCGTCGCGCACGCCGACGTCGGCCTTGACGATCCCCCAGTGATCGAGGATGATCGCGCCGGTGATCACAAGGTCGGGGGTGTCGCCGGTTTCGCGCGTCGCGGTTGACTGTCCCATCGACTCGCGAATGACCTTTCCGCCGCCGAAGACGGCTTCGTCGCCGCCGAATCCAAGATCGTCCTCGATCTCGATCAGCAGATCGGTGTCTGCGAGGCGCACGCGGTCGCCCTTGGTCGGGCCATAGAGCGCGGCGTAGCGCTCGCGGGAGATCTCACTCATCGAGCGCTCCTGCGACGTGGCCGCGGAGGCCGGCGACCACGCGGGCTCCGGCCAGCGGAACGAGCGCGACTTCGCGGTCTATCCCGGGCTCGAAGCGCACCGCAGTCCCCGCCGGCACATCGAGTCGCATCCCGCGCGCTGCGGCGCGATCAAATTCCAGCGCGGCGTTCGCCTCGGCAAAGTGAAAGTGCGAGCCGACCTGAACCGGCCGGTCCCCGGCGTTGATCACCGGCAGCATCAGGACCTCGCGGCCGCCGTTCAGTTCGAGCGGACCGTCGCCGACGACGACTTCGCCGGGAATCATCGGATCGGCCCGTGGATCGTCACGAGTTTCGTTCCGTCGGGGAAGGTCGCCTCAACCTGGACCTCGTCGATCATCGCGTCAACGCCGTCCATCACCTCGTCTCGCGTGAGAACGTTGCGGCCGGTCTGCATCAGCTCGGCGACGGTTCGGCCATCGCGCGCCCCTTCGAGCACGAAGTCGGTGATGATCGCCATCGCCTCGGGGTGGTTGAGCTTGAGGCCGCGCGCCTGGCGCTCGCGAGCGAGGCCGGCGGCCATGTGGATCATCAGGCGTTCTTGTTCGCGCGTCGTAAGGCGCAAGGCAGCACTCCTCGTTCGAAGTCAGACAGCCAGCAGGCCGCGCGCTGCTTCGGCGTCGAGGTCTGCGGTGAGGCCGCGCTTGGTGACTTCGCCGGCCTCCATGACGATGTAGTTGTCAGCCAGGCGCACGGCGAACTCCACGTACTGCTCGACGAGCAGGATCGCCATGCCACGAGACTCGTTGATCTCCGTGATCGCCTTTTCGATCTCGAGGATGATCGACGGCTGGATGCCCTCGGTCGGCTCGTCGAGAACCATCAGCTTCGGCCGTGTGATCAAAGCGCGGGCGATCGCAAGTTGTTGCTTCTGGCCGCCCGAGAGGAAGCCCGACGGGCGCTCGAGGATCGGCACGAGGCGGGGAAAGAGGTCGAGCGCGTCGTCGATCGCACCCCTGTCCTTGTGTCCGGTCGCGTCCTTTACGACCTCAAGGTTTTCCATCACGGTCAGATGCGGGAATCCTTCACGGCCTTGCGGCACGTACGCCAGACCGCGCTTCACGCGAGCGCTGGGCGAGAGCTTCGTGATGATCTCGTCCTCGAACTGGACGTCACCGTCGGTCGCCGGCATGATGCCCATGATCGTGTTCATCAGCGAGGTCTTGCCGGCGCCGTTGTGTCCCATCAGGCAGGTGAGCGACTCGCTCTTCACATCGAGATCAACGCCGAAGAGCACCTGGGTCTTGTCGTAGGCCGTCGCGATGTCGCGGACCTTGAGCAGCGATGTGGCGTCGGTCATCACGCGACCTCCTCGACTTCCGAACGCCCGAGGTAGACCTCTTGGACCTCTTCGTTGGCCTGGACCTCGTCGATCGTGCCCTCGGTGAGGATCTTGCCGTCATGCATCACGGTGACGCCCGTCGCGAAGCGACGGACGAAGTCCATGTCGTGCTCGACAATCATCACGGTGCGGGTCCTGGCAATCTCGGTCACCAGCTCACCGGTCTGCGTGCGCTCTTCCTTGCTCATGCCGGCGACGGGTTCGTCGAGCAGCAACATGCGCGGGTCGAGCGCCAGCAGCATCGCGATCTCAAGCCACTGTTTCTGGCCGTGCGAGAGCTCGCCGGCCTTGCGCTCGCGGTGGTCAGAAAGCCCGACGGTTTCCATCGCGCTCTGTACCTCGGCCGAGATGCCCTTGCGCTGGCGCAGCAGCTTGAAGAGGCCCATACGGAAACTCGCCGCGAGGTCGATGTTCTCGACCACGGTGAGGTCGTCGAAGACCGTCGGGTTCTGAAAGGTGCGGCCGATTCCGCGTTTGACGATGTCGAACTCGCTGGTGCTGTCGATGCGGTCGCCGTCGAAGGTCACCGTTCCGGAAGTCGGATTGATCAGGCCGGAGATGACGTCGATGCAGGTCGTCTTTCCGGCGCCGTTGGGGCCGATCAGGAAGCGCACCTCCCCTTCCTCGACGTCCATCGAGAGGTCGTCGATCGCGTGAAAGCCGTCGAAGTCCATGATGATGTTGCGGATCTCAAGCAGCCCCATCAGCCGGCCGCCCCTTCGGTTGCGGGTTCTTCGACTGTCTTCTTCGACGGGCCGCTCGGTCGGAAGTCTTTGAGCTTGGCGATACCGCCTTTGATCAGGCCTGCGAGCCCTGCTGGGAAGTAGGCGACAACAACGATGAACAGCAGTCCGAGGAAGTAGGTCCAGAACGACGGGAACTTCTCGGACAGACCGGTCTTCGCCCAGCTCACAACCAGTGCGCCGACGACGGCGCCCCAGAGCGTCGCGCGGCCGCCGATCGCGACCCAGATGACCATCTCGATCGAGGGCACGATTCCGAGCAGTGCGGGGGAGATGATTCCGACGATCGGAACAAACAGCGCGCCGGCCAGGCCGGCCATTCCGGCGGCTGCTGAGTAGGCGATTGTCTTGATCGTCGCGGGGTTGTAGCCGAGGAAGCGCACGCGCTCTTCCTGGTCGCGTGAGGCGATCAGCAGGCGGCCGAACCGGCTGCGCACGAGCTGGCGGCCGATGACGTAACAAACGCCCAGCGCGATGATCGCGACGTAATAGAGTGAAGTTGTCGACGACGCTGTGTCGTTCAGGTCGATGCCGAAGAAATTCGTGAAGTTGGTCAGACCGTTCGTGCCGCCGGTCACGCCCTGCTGCCCGATGATCAGGATCACGAAGGCTGCGGCGAGCGCCTGGCTGAGGATCGCGAAGTAGGGGCCGCGAACGCGCCTGCGGAAGATCAGGCTGCCGAGCAGAAACGCGAACAGCATCGGCAGGATCACGACCAGCGGGATCGCGATCCAGGCGTACTTGAGCGGCTCCCAGATCAGCGGCAACTGCTCGACGCCGCTCCAGGTCATGAAGTCCGGCAGATTCCCCGGTCCGGCTTCGGCGAGCTTCATGTACATGCCCATGACGTAACCGCCGAGGCCGAAGAAGACGCCCTGACCGAGCACGAGCATTCCGCCGTAGCCCCAGGCGAGGTCGATGCCGATCGCGATCATCGCGAAGCAGGCGTACTTGGCAAGCAGGTCGAGCCGGAACTCCGAGAGCAGCGACGGCGCGATCAGCAGCAACACGACTGCCGAGAGGATCAGGCCGATCTGGCCGCGGGCGAATCCAGACCATTTGTTCTGAGCGGGCGGCGGCGTTGCCGGATCGACGGTGAGGTCATGGTTCGCCGCGTCGGTGCCGACGATGTCCCCGGTGATGCTCTCGTCGCCCGGCGTCATGCCATCGCCCTCGTGCGCTGGACGACGATGCCCTGCGGTCGGAACTGGAGGAAGATGATGATTGCGACGAACACGAGCACCGAAGCCACGCTTGAAGTGGTCAGATATTCGGTGTAGGAGTTGAAGATTCCGATCGCGAATGCGGCGATCACGGCGCCGCGGATCGAACCGAGCCCGCCGACGATCACCACGAGGAACGCGTTGACGATGTACGCGGTGCCGAGCGTCGGCCCGATCGACCCGAGCAGTGAGATGCCGACTCCGGCAACACCCGCGAGACCGGAGCCGATGAAGAACGTACGGCGGTCGACCGGCGGGGATGAGATGCCGCTGGCCTCCGCGAGCGGGCGGTTCTGCACGACGGCGCGCATCCGCGTGCCGTTTGAGGTCTTGGTCATGAACAGCCAGATCGCAAGCACCGAGAGCAGCACCAGCGCGATGATGAAGAGGCGGGTGTACGACATCGAGACGCCACCGATCTTCACCGCGCCGTCGAGAAAGCCCGGGGCGATCACCTGAACGTTCGGCGCGCCGAAGATGTCCCGCGCAAGCTGCTGAAGGATCAGCGCGACGCCCCAGGTCACAAGCAGCGTGTCCAGCGGGCGGCCGTAGAGCCGCTTGATCAGCACGATCTCGAGCAGCAGGCCGAGCGCGCCTGCGACGACGAATGAGATCGGCAACGAGAGCCAGAAGGCGGCGCCCGCGGCGAGCCCGAAGGTGACCTGCAGGACGTAACCGGTGTAGGCACCGGCCATGATGAACTCGCCGTGGGCCATGTTGATCACGTTCATCTGGCCGAACGTGAACGTCAGGCCCAGTGCAATCAACAACAGCAGTGAGCCTGTTGAGAGACCAGCGAACAGCTGCGAAAAGAATGTCGTCATCGCGGTGGGTTCTTCGCTTCAGGTTTAGGTGGGGGAGCGGCGTGCACGGGGGGCACGTAGGGACGGTCGCGATCGACTCTAGGTTTGGCGGATGGGACGTCGTTTGTACCGGCGTCCGAAAACGGCGCGAGATTTTTGGCAACTTGTCCTGCCACGTGTGTGGCGGTGCGACTTAGGTTCTGTGGGCTTCCAGAAACGCGCGGATGAGCTCCCCCGAGTCCGCGCGCTCGGCTCCCCAGATGTCCGTCGGTACCCGGATGTCCTTTACCCCATGTAGATCCGAAAGGACAGAAATGAATAGTTCCCTGATCAAGAAACTGGTGCTGCTCGCACTGGTTGTTGTCGGGCTCTTTGCAATTGCCGGTTGTGGCAGCGACAGCGAGGAAAGCTCCTCGAGTTCGACTGCTTCAACTGAAAACCCTGGAGTTGACGGCGACACGATCAAGGTCGGCATTCTCCACTCGCTCTCCGGCACGATGGCGATCAGCGAAGTAGCTGTTGCCAACGCTGAAAAGCTCGCGATCGAAGAGATCAACGCAGACGGCGGCGTTCTCGGCAAGAAGCTCGTCGCAGTCGAAGAAGACGGCGCATCTGACTGGCCGACATTTGCTGAGAAGGCTCACAAGCTCAACACTGAGGACGGCGTCGCCGCGGTCTTCGGAGGTTGGACCTCTGCCTCTCGTAAGGCGATGCTGCCCGTGTTCGAGAAGGACAAGGCGCTGCTCTACTACCCGGTCCAGTACGAAGGACTTGAGTCCTCTCCGTACATCTACTACCAGGGCGCAACGACCAACCAGCAGATCATTCCTGCCCTGGAGTACATGAAGAAGGAAGGGAAGAAGAAGGTTTACCTGGTCGGTTCGGACTACGTGTTCCCGCGTACCGCCAACAAGGAGATCCAGGCGTGGGCCGGAGCCAACGGCATGGACATCGTCGGCGAGGAATACACGCCGCTCGGTCACACCGAATACGAAACGTCGATCAACAAGATCAAGGCCGCGAAGCCTGACGCCGTGTTCAACACTCTCAACGGTGACTCCAACGTCGCCTTCTTCAAGCAGTACAAGGCAGCGGGCATGACCTGTGACGACACCCAGGTGATGTCGGTCTCGGTCGCAGAAGAGGAAGTCGGCGGCATCGGCATTGACAACGTCGAGGGCTGCGAAGTGGCCTGGAACTACTACCAGACACTCCCCGGCGAGGTGAACAAGAAGTTCGTCAAGGCCTACCAGGACAAGTACGGCAAGAAAAAGCACACCGCCGACCCGATCGAGGCCGGATACATCGGTGTCTATCTCTGGGCCGAGCAGGTCGAGAAGGCCGGAACCACCAACGTGGAGAAGGTCAAGGCCGCAACCGACGGCATCAAGATGGACGCGCCTGAGGGCGAGGTCACGATGGACGCAGAGAACCATCACCTCTGGAAGACGGCCCGTATCGGCGTCATCAACAAGGACGGTCTGATCGACGAAGTCTGGAACTCAGGCAAGCCGATCGAGCCCGACCCGTACCTGAAGGGCTACAGCTGGTGGAAGGGCTAGTCCCGACCACTGACTGAAGAAATGAAGTGAACGCGCGGGGGTGGATCTTCGGATCTGCCCCCGGTTGCGCGTTCTGCGACGCAAGGAGACTCACCCCGATGCATCTGATTCTCGATGACAACGGCAATCCAGTTCCACACCACGACCACTACCACCCGATCGAGCCGGGCGACCGTGCTGTGCGCATCGGTGTCGGCGGCCCGGTCGGCAGTGGCAAGACTGCGCTCGTCGCGTCGCTCTGCAAGGCGCTCGGTTCCGAGCTGAAGATCGGCGTCGTGACCAACGACATCTACACGACCGAGGACGCGGACTTCCTGAAGCGCGAGGGCGTGCTCGAAGAGGGCCGCATCGTCGCCGTGGAAACGGGCTGCTGCCCGCACACGGCGATTCGCGACGACATCTCGATGAACCTCGACGCCGTCGAGCGACTGGAAGAGTCGCTTGGCTCTGACGTTGATCTGATGCTGATCGAAAGTGGTGGCGACAACCTGACCGCGATCTTCTCGCGCGGACTCGTCGATCGGCAGATCTTTGTTCTCGACACGGCGGGCGGGGACGACGTGCCGCGCAAGGGTGGACCCGGCGTGCGCGACGCCGATCTGCTCGTGGTCAACAAGACCGACCTCGCGCCGCTGGTGGGTGCCGATCTGGCGATGATGGAGCGCGACGCGATGGATCGCCGTGGCGACGCACCGACGATCTTCGCCAGCCACGCGGGTGGCGGCGTCTGCGACGAGATCGTCGAGTGGGTGCGCGCTCAGGTGGCCGTTCGTTCGGTTGCCTAGGATTACGCTCCGCAGCGGCGTCCAGCGTTGCCCTCTATCGGCGGGAAACACGTGATCACTGGTTTGCGGTTGGCGCCGACGCGCCGATCACAACTGAAAATGCTGCGTACTTCGGTGTCTCGGAGGATGCGGTCGGCTGGCTTGCGCTTTTCTTCCCGCTGCTTCATGTGTTGCTCGCGGTCCCCGCAGGACTGCTGCTCGACCGCCGGCTGCCGAGACGAAAATCGCCGCAGAACGCGTCGAGGAGGGTCAGCGCACGACTGCGATCGCGCACGGCTCTCGGCTCGGTCTGGTCTGAGCTTTCGTTTCAGCGTTGGATCGGTTTGAAGCGCCGCAGCCTCAGTGCGTTGAGCACGACAGAGATGCTGCTCATCGCCATCGCCGCGCCGGCGACGACCGGCCCGAGAATTCCGGCGACGGCCAGCGGAATCGCCAGCACGTTGTAGCCGAAGGCCCAACCGAGGTTCTGCTGGATCGTTCGCAGCGTCGATCGACTGAGGCGGACGGCGTCCACGATTGCGAGCGGCTCGCCGCTGATGATCGTGATGTCTGACGACTCGATCGCCACGTCGGTACCGGTGCCGATCGCGAGCCCGAGGTCCGCAGTCGCCAGGGCCGGCGCGTCGTTCACCCCGTCGCCGACCATCGCCACACTTGAGGAGGCTTTCAGGCTTGCGATCTTGTCCGCCTTCTCGCTCGGGAGGACGTCGCCGATGTAGTCGTCGATGCCGAGCTCGTCCGCGACCTTTGCGGCGGTGCGCTCGTTGTCGCCGGTCAGGAGGACCGGGGTCATGCCGAGCGCTTTGAGTTCCCTGATCGCCTTTGCGGCGGTCGGTTTGACGCTGTCACTGACCACGGCCAGCGCGCGCGTCCGGCCGTCCCAACCGGCGACGATCGCCGTGCGACCGGACTCGCGGGCTTCGTCGAGTGCGCGTTTGAGTTCGCCCGACGGCCCTTCGATCGAGTGCTGCTCGAGCAGCGCGGGCCTGCCCACGAAGACGTGCGTTCCGTCGAGCATCGCCTCGACGCCGAGTCCGGCGTGGTTCATCAATGACTGCGGCTGCGGGAGCTCACCTCCGCCTTCGCGTGCGGCAGCGGCAATCGCCTTTGCGATCGGGTGCTCGGAGCTGTGCTCGACTGCCCCGACAAGCCGCAGCGCGGCGTCGCGATCCTCGCCGTCTGCAACCACGAAGTCGACGAGCGACATCTTGCCGGTGGTCAGCGTGCCGGTCTTGTCGAGCACGATCGTCTCGATCGTGCGGACCTGTTCGAGAACTTCAGGCCCCTTGATCAACAGACCCAGCTGCGCGCCGCGGCCCGTTCCGACCATCAACGCCGTCGGCGTTGCAAGGCCCAGGGCGCAGGGGCAGGCGATGATCAGAACGCTGACGGCGGTGCTCACGGCGAAGGCCGTCGATGCACCGGTGGCGAGCCAGTAGACCAGCGTGCCGGCCGCGATAAGAAATACGGCAGGGATGAAGACCGCGCTCACGCGGTCAGCCAGTCGTTGGCTTGCGGACTTGCCCGACTGGGCGTCGCCGACGAGCTTGGCGATCTGAGCGAGCGCGGTCTCGTCGCCGACGCGAGTTGCCTCGATCACGATGCGGCCGCTCGTGTTGATCGTCGCGCCCGCGACTTCATCGCCCGGCTCGACGTCGACCGGCACGCTCTCGCCGGTCAGCATCGACTGGTCGATCGCGCTTGTGCCTTCGAGCACGCGCCCGTCGGTCGCGATCTTCTCGCCGGGGCGCACGACGATGCGGTCGCCGACCTGCAGGTGCTCGATCGGCACGCGGGTCTCGGTGCCGTCCTCGCCCAGCACTGCGGCGTCCTTCGCCCCGAGTTTGAGCAGCGCCTCGATCGCCGCTCCGGCGCGTCTTGTCGCACGCGCCTCGAAGTAGCGACCGAGCATGATCAGCGTCGCCACAACAGCCGCGATCTCGAAGTAGACATGCATGTCCGATGCGTCGCGGCTGGGGATCAGCTCGAAGGTCATGTGCATTCCGACCTCGCCTGCCATTCCGAACAGCAGGTTGTAGGTGGAATAGCCGAGCGCGGCGAAGGTGCCGACGGTTACGAGCGTGTCCATGCTCAGCGCGCGGTGTTTGAGGTTGTTCCAGGTCGCCTTGTGGATCGGCCAACCGCCCCACAGGACAACGAAAAAGGCGAGCGGCAGGCTGACCCACTGCCAGTAGTCGAACTGCAGCGCGCTGATCATCGAGACCAGGAAGAGCGGGAGCGTGATCGCTCCGCTGACGATCACGCGCCGCTCCAGGGAATCGGCGTCGGCGTGCATGTGCGCGCTGTGATCGTGGGGCGCGTGTTCGCCGTGCTCATCGGCCTGCGGCATGTGCGGCTTGTAACCGGCATGCTCGACGGCGGCGGCGAGGTCGTCGTGCGTGGCGAGGACGTCGTCGTATTCGACGGTCGCGCGCTTGAGCGCGAAGTTGACGGTGGCGTCGACACCCTCGATTTCATTCAATGATTTCTCGACACGGCCGGCGCAGGAAGCGCAGGTCATTCCTTCGACCGGGATGTCTAGGCGGGTCTTTGTTTCGGTGCTCATGTCGCAAGTATATACCCCCAGGGGGTATACTGCACCAATGTCTGAAAATAAGCACGGCTACGCCGGAAACAAGGGCCAGATCAGCAAACGCCTGCGCCGCGTCGAGGGACAGGTGCGCGGCATCGAGAAGATGGTCGAGGATGACCGCTACTGCATCGACGTGCTGACCCAGCTCAGCGCCGTCCAGGCCGCGCTCGACAAGGTCGCGCTGCAGTTGATGGAAGATCACGCCGCCCACTGCGTCGTCGGTGGCCCCGATGCGCTGAAAGAAGAGCGCACCGAAGAACTGATGGGAGCGGTGGCACGCCTGATGCGCCGCGGCTGACCGGCTTCTGGCGGGACAAAGACGTGTGTACAAACGGCCAACTTCCGGCCCCGCCAAACTTGTTAGGGTCGATCACATGAGTGACTTGACGCCTGAGGCGATAGAAAAACTGTCGATCGACACGATCCGGACGCTCTCCATGGATGGGGTCCAGAAGGCCAGTTCCGGTCACCCCGGCACGCCGATGGCGCTTGCGCCGATCACCTACACGCTCTTTGCGAAGGCCATGCGGCACTCGCCGCACAATCCGAACTGGCCCGCACGCGACCGTTTCATCCTCAGCGCCGGCCACGCTTCGATGCTGCTCTACAGCACGCTCCACCTCGCGGGCTACGGAATCTCGCTCGAGGATCTTGAGAACTTCCGCCAGCTCGGCAGCCCCACCGCCGGCCACCCGGAGTACGGCCACGCCCCCGGCATCGAGATGACCACCGGCCCGCTCGGCCAGGGCATCAGCCACGCCGTCGGCTTCGCGCTCGGCGAGCGACTGCTGCAGAAGAAGTTCGCGACCGAAGACTTCGACCCGGTCGGTCACTACACGTATGTGATCGCCAGCGACGGCGACATCGAAGAGGGCATCAGCTCTGAGTCCGGCTCGCTCGCCGGACACCTCGGGCTCGGGCGCCTGGTCGCGTTCTACGACGCCAACCACATTTCGATCGAGGGCGACACCAACCTCGCGCTCTCCGAAGACACCGCCGCGCGCTACGAGGCCTACGGCTGGCAGGTCATCCGCCAGGGCGAGGACATCGCGGTCGGCGAGATCGAATCCGCCATCGAAGCCGCGAAGGCCGAGCCCGACAGGCCCACGCTGATCGTCGTCCGCACGCACATCGCCTTCGGCTCGCCGAACAAGGTCGACACCGAGGGCGCGCACGGTGCACCGCTCGGCGACGAAGAGATCAAGCTCACCAAGGAGGCATACGGCTTCCCCAGCATGGAGCCGTTCTTCGTCCCACCGGAAGTCACCGAGCACTATTCACAGATCGCCGAGCACGGCGCTCTCGCGTTCAAGGAGTGGGAGGGCAAGTTCGACGCCTACCGCGCCGACCACCCCGAGCTCGCCGCCGAGTTCGAGCGTCTTCAGGTCGGCGACCTGCCCGACGGCTGGGACGCCGAGATCCCGACATTCTCGCCTGACGACAAGGCCGTCGCCACGCGCAAGGCCTCCGAGATCGTGATCCAGTGGGCCGCCTCGGTGGTTCCGGAACTCGTCGGCGGATCGGCAGACCTCGCGCCGTCGAACCTCACTCTGATCGCCGACGCCGGCTCGGTCCAGAAGAACGAGTGGGACGGACGCAACCTCCACTTCGGCATCCGCGAGCACGCGATGGGCGCGGCCGTCAACGGCCTCACGCTTGCCGGACTGCGCGGCTACGGCGCGACATTCCTGATCTTCAGCGACTACATGAAGCCGGCGATGCGCCTGGCCGCGCTGATGGGCATCCCGTCGATCTACGTCTTCACCCACGACTCGATCGGCCTCGGCGAAGACGGCCCGACCCACCAGCCCGTCGAGCAGCTCTGGTCGTTGCGCGCCACTCCGAACCTCGACGTGATCCGCCCCGCAGACGCCAACGAGACAGCGCTCGGCTGGGCGCACGCGCTGCGCACGATGGATCGCCCGAGCATGTTCGCGCTCAGCCGCCAGAACCTGCCGATCCTCGGCAACGTCCCGGCCGATGCGATCGAGAAGGGCGCATACGTGGTCAAGGCCACCGACGGCACCCCGGACCTGATAGTGATCGCAACCGGCAGTGAGGTATCGATCGCGCTCGACGGCGCGAAGCTGCTCGAAGAGGCTGGCGTCTCCACCCGAGTGGTCAGCGCGCCGTGCCTTGAACGCTTCAACGAACAGCCGCAGGAGTACCGCGACAGCATTCTCCTGCCAGAGGTCCGGGCGCGCGTCTCGATCGAGGCCGGCAGCACCGTCGGTTGGCACAGGTACGTCGGCGATGCGGGATACTCGATAGGTATGGAGAGCTTCGGCGCCTCGGGTCCGCAGCCGGCGCTCTATGAGCACTTCGGCTTCACGCCGGAAGAGGTCGCAGAGCACGGAAAGCGCGTGGTCGCAGAGGCGCCCACGCCCGTCAGTACGCAGCCGGAACTGGCCTGAGGGAGAAACAAGAAACCATGAGCGTCAACACGATCAACGAACGACTCGCCCGCCTGACCGCCCTTGGCACCAGCGTCTGGCTCGACCAGATCGGCAAAGGCCTGATCGACGACGGCGAACTCAAGCGCTTCGTCGACGAGTACTCCCTGCGCGGGGTCACAAGCAATCCGGCGATCTTCGAGAAGGCCGTCCTCGAAAGCGACGACTACACGGTGCTGATCAACAACGGTTTCGCCGCCGGCAGTTCGGCGATGGACATCTACAAGGAGATCGCCGTCTCCACGGTCAAGGCCGCGACCGACGTGCTGCGCAGCGTCTGGGACGACACCAACCACCACGACGGCTTCGTCTCGCTTGAGGTCGCTCCCGACCTCGCGCGCGACACCTCGGGCAAGACGCTCGAAGAGGCCCGCATGTACTGGGGCCTGGTCGACTCGCCGAACCTGATGATCAAGATCCCCGGCACGCCCGAGGGGCTCGCGTACGTCGAGCAGGCGATCTACGAGGGCATCAACATCAACGTCACCCTGCTCTTCTCCGTCGACCGCTATTCCGACGTAGCGGAGGCTTACATCAAGGGCCTCGAGCGCCGCCACGCCGAGGGCCAGTCGCTCGACGTGCACTCGGTCGCCAGCTTCTTCGTCTCGCGCGTCGACTCCGTTGTCGACAAGCAGCTCGCCGCGAAGGGCCGCCCGGACCTGCAGGGCAAGGCCGCGGTCGCCAACGCGCGCGCCGCCTACATCAGGTTCAAGGAGATCTTCTACGGCGAGCGCTTCGCCAAGCTCAAGGCCGCCGGCGCGCCGGTGCAGCGTCCGCTCTGGGCCTCGACCGGCACAAAGAATCCCGACTACTCCGAGGTGCTCTACGTCGACACGCTCGCCGGTCCCGAGACCGTCAACACGATGCCGCTGAAGACGCTCGAGGCGACCGCCAGCATCAGCGACGTCTCAACCGTCACGCTCGATGAGGACCCGGCACCGGTGCTCGCCGAACTCGAAGAGCTCGGCATCGACATGCACCAGGTCACCGAGGACCTGCTCGACGCCGGCATCGAGGCCTTCGTCCATTCCCTCGACGGTCTGATCGAGGGCATCGAGAAGCAGGGCCCCGCAGAGTGAGCTCAGAACAGGGCTTGACCGTCTCCGAGCGCGTCTGGGCGCGCGATGAATCGTTGTGGGGCGGTCCCGGCGTGGCCGAGATCGGAAACAGGCTCGGCTGGCTCGACATCGCCGACCGCATGCTCGAGGCGCTGCCGGATCTCGAAGCGTTTGTGGCCCAGGCCCACGCCGACGGGCTGACCAACACGGTCCTGCTGGGCATGGGCGGATCGTCGCTCGGTCCCGAGGTGCTGAACCTCTCGTTCGGCGGCTCTCTCTCAATGCTCGACTCGACCGACCCGGCAGCGGTGCTCGCCGTCGTCTCCGAGGAAGATCTGCCCAGGACGATCTTCGTCGTCTCGAGCAAATCCGGTGGCACGATCGAAACGCTCTCGCACTTCAAGCACTTCTACGAATTGACCGGCGGCAGCGGTGCGCAGTTCGTCGCTGTCACCGACCCGGGCTCGCCGCTCGAAGCGCTGGCCGATGAAAAAGGCTTCCGCCGCGTCTTCCAGGCCGACCCGAACATCGGCGGCCGCTACAGCGTGCTCAGCTACTTCGGCCTGGTGCCGGCCGCGCTCGCAGGCGTCCCGCTCGCAGGCGTGCTCGAAAGCGCGATCGACGCCGCCAAGAGCTGCCGCCTGGTTGACGGCAACCCCGGCCTGCTGCTCGGCGAGAAGCTCGGCGAGCTCTCCCTCGCCGGCCGCGACAAACTGACATTCATCGTCGACGCCCCGATCGACAGCTACGGCCTGTGGGTCGAGCAGCTGATCGCCGAAAGCACCGGCAAACACGGCAAGGGCATTCTGCCGGTCGCCGGCGAGCCGATCACGCCCGACAATCTCGTCAGCGAGTACGGGATCGACCGTGTCTTCGTGCACATCGCCGATGCGGCGAATCCCGACGGCGACAATGCAGCCACCGTGGATGCGCTCGAGCAGCACGGCCAACCCGTCTTCCGCATGACCTCCGGTGGCCCGGACGACCTCGGCCGTTTCATGTTCCTCTTCGAATTTGCAACCGCAGTCGTCGGTCACGTTCTCGGCATCAACCCCTTCGACCAGCCGAACGTGCAGGAGGCCAAGGACGCCACCGCGCGCGTGCTCGAGTCGGGCGATGTCAATGCGCCGTTCGACCCGCCGGGTGCGCTGAACGCGCTGATCGCCGACGCGAAGCCCCCGACCTACGTCGCGATCATGAGCTACTCCAGGCCCGGCGCCGAGTTCGACCTAGCGATCGACGACCTGCGTCGCACGATCCGCGCCAAGACCGGTTCGGCCACGACCTTCGGTTACGGCCCTCGCTTCCTGCACTCGACGGGCCAGCTGCACAAAGGCGGACCACCCGAGGGCAGTTTTGTGCAGCTCGTGCACGACGGCCCCGAGGACGTCGCGATCCCGGGCGCGAGCTTCAGCTTCAGGACCCTGAAGCACGCCCAGGCTATCGGCGACCTCCAGGCGCTTCAACAACACGGACGCCCGGTCGTCCGGCTCGAACTTTCCGGGGATCCTGCGCAGGCCGTCGTCGGCCTCACAGCAGGCCTCGACTGACCCCCAAACAACAATCAAGGAGAGCGGTTTCCCAATGTCAGACAGCAGCGTGCAGATTGGATTTGTCGGACTGGGCAAGATGGGCGGAAACATGGTCGCCCGGATCAAGCGCGACTCCGATTTCAAAGTCGTGGCGTTCGACTTCAGCGCCGAAGCAGTGACCGTAGCCGAAGGAGTCGGCGCCGAGGGCGCGTCCTCACTTGAAGAACTTGTGAGCAAGCTCGACGCCCCGCGCATGGTCTGGGTGATGGTCCCCTCCGGGGATGCGACGACGCAGACGGTCGAGAAGCTCGGCGAACTTCTCGAACCCGGCGACACGATCATCGACGGCGGCAACTCACGCTGGAGCGACGACAAGGAACGCTCGGCGAAGCTCGAGCCGACCGGCATCAAGTACGTCGACGTCGGCACATCCGGCGGCGTCTGGGGCCTGCAAGAGGGCTACTGCATGATGGCCGGCGGTCCCGATCAGTCGATCGCCCAGCTCTCACCGATCCTCGACGTGCTGGCACCGCCATTCTCCGAACAGCACGGCCCCGGCTGGGGTCACATGGGCCCGGTCGGCGCGGGCCACTACGTGAAGATGGTCCACAACGGCGTCGAATACGCACTGATGCAGAGCTACGCCGAAGGCTTCAACCTCTTCGACGCCTGCGAGTACGACCTCGACAACGCGAAGATCGCGCACCTCTGGAACCAGGCCTCGGTCGTGCGTTCGTGGCTCTGCGAGCTCGCGGCGCTCGCATTCGAGCAGGAGGGCAACGACCTCGCCGAGCTTGAGCCTGTCGTCGCCGACTCCGGCGAAGGTCGCTGGACCGTCGAGGACGCCACCGACAAGCGCGTGCCGGTGCCGGCGATCGCGCTGAGTCTTTTCGAGCGCTACTCAAGCCAGAGTCACTCCGACTTCGCCAACAAGGTCAACTCTGCGCTACGCGCCCAGTTCGGCGGCCACGCCGTCGAGCGCAAGGGCTGAAGGGAGCGCCTGTGAACTCAGATCTGATCGTTCCACCCGCGCCGATTCCGAACCCGCTGGCGTCGGGCCTCGAGCACATGCCGGTCGATCCGACGACGATGGTGATCTTCGGCGCGACCGGCGACCTCGCCCACCGCAAGCTGCTCCCGGCGATCTATAACCTCGCCCACGAGGGCTCGCTTCCCGAGCGCTTCAACCTGGTCGGCTTCGCGATTGAGGACTACACCGACGAGACCTTCCGAAAGATGATGGCGGAGTCGATCGAGGCGTACTCAAGGCGCGCACCGAAGCCAGAGGTGCTCGATGCGCTGCTGCACCGCACGACCTACATCACCGGGAGCTTCGACAACACACCCGATTTCGAGACGCTCAAGCAGTCGCTCGACGAACTCGACAACCTCGCCGACGAACCGCTCAACCACCTGTTCTACCTGGCGACGTCGCCGACGTTCTTCTCCACAGTCGTTCGTCAGCTCGGAGAGGTCGGCCTCGACGAGGAGCCCGGCTCCGAGGTGCGCGTGGTGATCGAGAAGCCGATCGGCCGGGATCTTGAAAGCGCTCGTGCTCTGAACCGCGACGTGCTCAAGGTGCTCCACGAGGACCAGGTCTACCGCATCGACCACTACCTCGGCAAAGAAACAGTGCAGAACATCCTCGCCTTCCGATTTGCGAACTCGATGTTCGAGCCGATCTGGAACTCGAACTACATCGACTACGTGCAGATCACCGCCAGCGAGGATCTCGGCATCGGCACCCGCGCGAGTTACTACGACACGGCCGGCGCGCTGCGTGACCTGGTGCAGAACCACATGCTCCAGTTGCTCGCGCTGCTCTGCATGGAGCCGCCGAACGCGCTCACCGCCAACAAGGTTCGTGACGAGAAGGCGAAGGTGCTGCGCGCGATGCCCGCACCGCAGTTCGCGGAAGTCTCCAACATGGCCGTGCGCGGGCAGTACTCGCCGGGCACGATCGGGAGCGACAATGTTCCCGGTTATCTCGAGGAAGAGGGTGTCGGTGAGGCCTCGCAGACCGAGACCTACGCCGCTCTGCGCCTCGGGATCAGCAACTGGCGCTGGGCCGGAGTCCCGTTCTACCTGCGCACAGGCAAGCGCCTCGCCCGCAAAGTCACTGAGATCGTCGTCACGCTGAAGCCCGTTCCGCACCTCGCGTTTCAGGTCCACGGAGCGCCGCCGCTGCCGAACGAACTGGTCTTCCAGATACAGCCCAACGAAGGCGTTTCGATCTCGCTGGGCGCGAAGATCCCCGGGGCCAAGACGCGCATCCGGCCGGTCAACATGCAGTTCCAGTACGGAACTTCGTTCACGAGCGAATCGCCCGAGGCGTATGAGCGCCTGATCCTCGATGTGATGCGCGGCGACGCCACGCTCTTCACCCGCGTCGATGAGGTTGAGGCGCTCTGGTCGATCGTTGACCCGGTGCTTGCCTACTGGGCCGCGGATCCGGCGAAGCCCGCGCAGTATCCGTCCGGCTCGAGCGGACCGGTCGAAGCCGACACACTCCTGAAAGGCAGGGCAAAATGGCGACAGCTCTGACAACCCCTGGCGTCTGGAGCGCCCGCGACACCACTCCTGCGGAGATCGAGGGAGCACTGCTCAAGCTGATGTACGAGCAGGCCAATGAAGGCATGGTCAACGCACCCGCGCGCGTGCTCAATCTTGTCGTCGTGATCGACCGCGAGTGGAAGGGAGAGGTCAGCAACCGCCTCGATCGCATCGACCGCGACAACCCCGCGCGCACGATTCTGATCGTCGTCGAGGAGGGCAAGAAGGATCTCGACGCGATGGCAACGCTGATCCACGATCAGCCCGACGCGCTCGGCGGCAACACAGTCTTCCGCGAGCGCGTCGAGATCGACTGCGGGATCGACCAGCTCGACCACCTCGACACGATCATCTACCCGGTGCTCGCCACCGAGGTCGGCACGGTCGTCTGGTCGCCGCACGGCCACCCCGAGGCAGTCGACGCGCTGCGCGGCCTGGCCACGACCGTGCTGATCGACTCGCTCGACATTCCCGACTGGCAAGACGCGATCGCGCGTATCGCCGAGCTGTCCGAATACGCCGAAGTCAGCGATCTCGCCTGGCTGCGGTCCAACCCCTGGCGCGAACGCGTCGCGGCCGCGTTTGACCCGGTGGTCTGGCGCCCGCAGCTTGACGCGATCAACCGCGTAGTCGTGCGCATGCATCCCGGCTCGACGCTCGCCGCCCTGCTGTGGCTGGGCTGGATCGCCTCGCGGCTGGAATGGACGCCGCACCTTCTCGAGCTGAACGTTGACGATCACAAGGCGGGCCACGCGACGGGCCCGGCCGGCCAGATCGAGCTGCTGCTCGAGAACGACGACACGATGCCCGTGCCCGGGCTCTCGGGATTGACGATCGAGACGACCAACGGGCTGAGCCTCTCGCTCGACCGCGGCGTCGGCGGGCTGCGCGCCACGCGCAAGCTGCCCGACGGCGGCGAGTCCGACTGGACGATCCTCGGTGCATCCCGCGGCGAAGACGGCATCCTCGCCCACGGCGTCACCAACGCCCTGATCCCCGACCCGCTCTTCCGCCCGGCGCTTGAGGCGGCGTGCGCATTCGGCGGACGCGCGACGATCGAGAAGGCGCGCAAGCAGTGACCGATCTGAAGGTTGTCGAAGACGTCGCGGCCGAAGCTGCCGCGCGGATCGCCACCGTGGCCGAAGCTGGTGGCTCAGTCGTGCTAGCCGGTGGATCGACGCCGAAGAAGGCCTACGAGATCGCGTCGGCCGCTGACTGGTCGCGGGCAAAAGTCTGGTTCGGCGACGAGCGCTGCGTTCCACCTGATGACGAGCGCAGCAACTTCCGGATGGCCAAGGAGGCGCTGTTTGGCCGTCTTGCCGCCCCGCCCGCGGCAATCTTCCGTATGCCCGGGGAACTCGACCCCGCAGAAGCAGCACACCAGTATGCGGCCGACATCTTCGAGCACGACGCTGAGCCCTTCGACCTGCTGCTGCTCGGCATCGGGCCTGACGCCCACACCGCATCGCTGTTTCCGGGCAAGCCCGAGATCTCACAGCGCAATCTGCTCGTGACCGCCGTGCCCGAGGCGGGACTCGACCCGTTCGTGCCGCGCGTGAGCCTGACGGTCCCTGCCCTGGTCCGGGCCAAGGAGATTCTGTTTCTTGTCGTCGGTCCGGACAAAGCCGGCCCGGTCAAAGAGTCGTTCGGGACCGATCACTCAATGACGCCGGCCGGAATCGTCGCGCGCAAGGCGCGCGGCCGCGTGACCGTTCTGCTCGACCCGGCTGCGGCTGCGAACCTCTGACGCGGCTTGTTCAGGCCTGCTTGATCACGAGCAGGAAGACGAGTACTGCGAGCAGAACTTCGATGATCACGACTGCGACAAGCCAGAGCAGTCCGATGAGCGATCCGTTTTGTCTTGATTCCATTTGAGCTGCTCCTTCTCGGGTTGCGGGGTGACCACCCCCGCCGTCGCAAGCTCAAACTTTGAGCAGTCCGCGCCGGTACCGGAGCTGCTTGATCGTGGCCGCCAGTCTGTTCGTGTCGAGCGGCAGAACACCGGAGCTGAGATCATCTTCGAGCGATTCTGTAGCGGTGAGCATGCGCTCCAGGTCGCTTTCGGCGAGGTGTGACTTCATGCCGAGGGAGACGGCAAATTCGATCACTTGACGACGCGAGAAGTTGCTCTGTTTTCCGGCCGCAGGGAGGGCGAGGGTTGTGTCTCCGTAGGGAACGGTTGACGGGATGTCGTAGACCGGACTCAATGTCGTCGCTTCGTCCGCACGAAGAAAGGAAACGTTCTTTGCGTGAAGGTCGCCGTTTCCGGTCAGCAGCGCGAACAACCACTGCCGAAAGAGGTCACGTATTGCGACTGGCTCGGACGAGCACCGACTTGATATCGCCGAAAACAGATCCTCGGTCGTCACGCTGTACTTGTCGCCGGGCCAGAGGCCCATGCACTGGCATCCGTCCTCCACGGGCAGCCTGTGTAGTTGGCCGGATTTCTCAACCCGGTCAAAGCGTGTTACGAGCAGTCCGGCTTTGGCGTTCTGGTCGTGCACCAGTTCTGCCTCGACGGTTTTCAGCCCGCAGCGGACGGCAAGTCTGATGAAAAAGGCTTCGTTCTCAATCACGTGTGGGAACTCCGGTGCATTGAGTTTGAGGATGTAACTGCGGTTTTCGCGCATGACCGGAAGTGAGATCATCTGGCCGGACACTTTGTCCTGAACTCCAGGGAGGCCCACCCGGTCGGCAACAGTCATCCCGGCAAGGCGATCAAAATCGAGCTCGCCGTCGGGCATCACCCGAGCTGTTTCCGGCAGCGCATCCGGTGTCGACCCCTCTGGCAGGACCTGGACGTCCCCGATTGTGTCTTCACCGATCTCCAGAAGCAGTGAGAACTCATCATCGGCAGAGATCTTTTTCGCTGTCCGTAGAGCCGCAAGCCGCCGTCCCTCGGGCAGGAGCCCTGCGAAAAAGGGCGGCACCGCGCGGCGAGTCACTGTCGTCGGCTCGTCGGTCAGCGGGAGCGTTGATGCGACCGGTGGCAATGAGCTGTCGAGGTACTCAGGCAGATAGCTGTACTCGGTGGCATTTGCCGTCAGCCTGAGCCGCCCCGCGTGGACTCCGCCCTTGAACACATCGGCCACCTCGTCAAAACCGCTGTTCATCGGAGCCGATCTTTCAACTCGATCTTGAGTCCGAGCACGGTCAGGACGTCAATGACTTTTGAGAGTCGAACCGTCGGCTTGCCGTGTTCGAGCTGGTGCACAAAGGTCACCGCTACACCTGCGAGGTCGGCGACGTCTCTCAACGTCAGTCCAAGCTGCTTGCGCCGAGCACGGATCTGATTTCCGAGAAGCTCTGTAGTTGTAGACGTGGAGGTCATTTGTTCGATCGACTAAATGTTAGCCCTCAGATGGCGTGTTTACGTTAAAACTGGCACAAATTTAGGCAAACGCATAAAAACTTGCGGAAAACACGGTCCAAAGTGCAATAAGAAGGCAAAAACTAGGTGTTCGACTAATTTACGCTCCCGAAGCGCCGACACAATGCACTCGGTAGCGTGTGACCGATGAAGATCGCCTGCGCCTTTGATCACGCCGGATTTGGCCTGCGCGAGGAAGTCATTGGCGCCGTCGAGGCCGCCGGCCACGAGCCGATCGACATGGGCGTGCGGTCGCCCGAACCCGTGGATTATCCGGACGTCGCGCGCAAAGTCGCCCGCGCCGTCGCGACGGGCGTCGTCGAGCGCGGGATCCTCGTCTGCGGATCGGGAGCGGGGGTGTCGGTGGCGGCCACGAAGTTTCACGGCGTGCGCGCCGCGACGATCCACGACGAATACACCGCCCACCAGGCGGTCGAGCACGACGGCGTGAACGTACTCTGCCTCGGGTCGCGCGTGATCGGCGGGGAGCTCGCGAAAGAGATCGTCACCCGATTCCTCGCCGCCGAGGTCAGCAATGATGAGCGCCATGTGCGACGCCGCGAAAAACTCGCCCAGATCGAGTCCGAGAACTGATCGGCCCGCCCGTGCGTTTAGGCTCTCACCAATGACAGCGCCGCCAGTCTTCAGCCGTTACGTCGCACTCGGAGATTCCACGACCGAAGGCCTCGACGATCCCTACCCCGGGCACCCGCTCGGGCAGGAGGTGTTTCGCGGCTGGGCCGATCGACTGGCCGACCGGCTCGCAGTTGACAACCCGCGACTCGAGTACGCAAACCTCGCGATCCGTGGTCGCCTGAGTGGCCAGATTCGCGAGCAGCAGCTCGAGCCGGCCCTGGCGATGGATCCGGACCTGGCCAGCGTGGTCGGTGGAGTCAACGACGTTCTGCGTCCGAAGTTCGACATCGACATCGTCGCCGGGCACCTCGAGGCGATGTGCTCGGCGCTCCGCGAGAAGGCATCCGCCGTTCTCGTGATGACGCTCCCGGATCTTTCTTCGTCAATGCGCGTCGCGCGCATCTTCAGCGAGCGCCTGACCGCCTACAACCAGAGCATTCGCGACGTCGCCAAGCAGACCGGTGCCACGCTCGTCGACATGGCCGAAGAGTTCGGCGAATACGACCCGCGCGGCTGGAGCCCGGACCGGCTGCACGCCAACGCCATCGGCCACCAGTACCTGATGTGGGGTGCGGCCGACGCGCTGGGTCTGCCCGATGCGCCCGAGCACCTGAAAGCGCTTCACGCAGACACCCCTGGTGTGCCGGCGCTGCCCAGGCACAAGGCGTTTGCGACGGAGTCGGCCTGGCTGTGGATGCACCTGCGTCCGTGGATCGTGCGCCGCATCAAGGGGACCTCCTCGGGCGACGGCATCTCGGCCAAGCGTCCAGAGATGCGCCCCTTGCTTGGGCAGGATCTGGCAAGTTCTGAGGCGTGAGCCTCCCGCGCAACTCCTTCGCCGTCCTCGCAGCACTCGCACTGACCGCCGCATTCGCCGCCGCTGCGCTCGGCCAACCAAAGGTCAAGGCCACGAAGTGCACGGTCTTCCCGGCTGACAACCCGTGGAATCAGCGGGTCGATCAGCTGCCGGTCGCCGACGAGTCCAACGATCTCGTCCGCTCAATCGGACTTGACGCAGATGCCCACGCCGACTTCGGCTCCGGAAAGTGGGCTGGCGGCCCGATCGGCATCCCGTACGTGGTCGTTGGCGGCAGGCAGAAGAAGGTCCGCGTCAGCTTTGAGTACGCCGACGAGTCCGACCGCGCGCGCTATCCCCTGCCGAAGAAGGCTCCGGTCGAGGGCGGTAAGAACGCCGACGGCGACCGCCACGTGATCGTCATCGACAAGGCGAAGTGCAAGCTCTATGAGCTCTACGCCGCCTACCCGAAGAACGGCGGAAAGTCCTGGGCAGCCGGCTCCGGCGCGATCTGGAGCCTGAAGTCGAACAAGCTTCGCCCAGCCGGTTGGACCAGCGCCGACGCCGCCGGCCTGCCGATCTACCCGGGCCTCGCCCGCTACGACGAAGTCGCCAGGGGCGAGATCGCCCACGCACTCAGGTTCACGGCGCCGCGCACGCGCATGTCCTACGTCTATCCGGCGCGCCACCAGGCCGGCAGCAGCGACAGTGCGGACCTGCCGCCGATGGGCGCACGTCTGCGGCTCAAAGCAAGTGTGAACATCGCCGGCTTCCCGAAGCAGTCGCGCGTCGTTCTGACCGCGCTGCGACGCTACGGAATGCTGCTGGCCGACAACGGCTCGCCCTGGTACATCTCCGGCGCGCCCGACCCGCGCTGGGACAACGACGATCTGCATTCGCTGGGGCGGCTGAGCGGATCGGACTTCGAAGTGGTCGACACGTCGTCGCTGCCGCGCCCCGGCCTCTGAGACATACGGACAGTGGCGCGCTCCGACAAACGTCGGAGTTCGATGATCCCGACTGCTGGGAAGCCGCCGTAGAAGGCGATGATCCGCGCGGCGAACTCGATCACGGGAAAGCCGTACAAATGGGGTGGAGGGCACGGCCGTTGGTATGACAGCGGCTACGACTGCTCGGGCGCGACCAGCTTCGTGCTGCGCACCGGCGGCTTCGCCATCTGGGGCGTCAAACGCGCCGGCAGCAAAGGCCCGCGCTGGCGCGCAAGCGTGCGCCCGACCGGCGGATTCAAGCTGCGCCACCCGGCCGGTCTGTAGACGCAATCGCGCTTTCGTCCGGGCCGGCAACCGCGACCTTTTCCGCGCGCTGCCGTTAACGATGGAGTCTGATGTTTTCTCGCACCCAATCGATCAGGATGCTCGTAGTCGTGGCCTCAGTGGCCACGCTCGCCTTCGCCACAACTTCTTCCGCCGGCGCGTGGTCAGGCAAGGACCGCTACTGCGACGCCTGGAACTTCGCCGCAGACCCCGACTGCCGGCACCCCCGTTACGACCAGGCCCCGACTTCCGCCACCGGCGCAACGAGCGCCACGGGAGCAACAGGCCCGACCGAGCCGGTGTTCCGCGGCGACACGGTCTGGCCCGCGCCGCCGGGCGGCAAGTACGGGAAGATCCGCGCCAACGGCCGAACCGCCTATGCGCCGAAGAATGCGCCCGCCGCGGTCAGGCGGATGTTCCGGGCCGCGAACTCGATCACGAGGAAGCCGTACGTCTGGGGCGGCGGACACGTGCGTTGGTATGACAAGGGCTACGACTGCTCAGGCGCGACGAGCTTGATTCTGCGTGCCGGCGGATTCGTCTCGTGGCCGATGGTCTCGGGGACGCTTGCCAACTGGGGTTCAAGAGGCCCCGGCCGCTGGGTGCAGATCTACGCCAACCGCGAGCACGTCTACATGGTGATCGCCGGAGTGCGCTTTGACACGACGCCGTGGTATCCGGGCGAGAAGGGCCCGAGGTGGCGCGCAACAGTGCGCTCCACCAAGGGCTTCTCGCTGCGTCATCCGATGCGGTACTAGTTGGCGATCCCTGCGGGGACTTCGATCCCCCGCTTGAGGATCTTGCCGGTCGCCGTCTTGGGCAGTTCGTCGACGAACCAGATGTGGCGCGGGTACTTGTAGGCCGCGACGCGCTCCTTGACGAACGCCTGGATCTCGTCGGCGGTGGCCGTCTGGCCGGGCTTGAGGCCGATCACGGCGGCGATCTCTTCGCCGTGCGTCTCGTCGGGCACGCCGATCACTGCGGCCTCCATCACGGCCGGGTGCTCGTAGATGACTTCCTCGATCTCGCGCGGGTAGACGTTGTAGCCGCCGCGGATGATCATCTCCTTCTTGCGGTCGACGATGAAGTAGTAGCCCTCGTCGTCGCGCCTGCCGATGTCTCCGGAGAGGAACCAGTCGCCGCGCATGACCTCGGCCGTCGCGTCGTCGCGCTTCCAGTAGCCCTTCATCACGTTGGGACCCTTGATCGCGATCTCGCCCACGGCGTCCGGGCCGTCCGGGACATCGTTGCCGTCGTCGTCGACGAGCTTCATCTCGACGCCGGCGACCGGCGTGCCGATCGAGCCCGGCTTGCTCGGCTTGCTGGGGACGTTGAAGCTCGCGACCGGTGAGGTCTCGGACAGCCCGTAGCCCTCGAGCAGCTTGGCGCCCAGCTTGTCCTCGACGCCGCTGAGCACCTCGACCGGCAGCGATGCGCCGCCGGACACGCAGTAGCGCAGCGAGGACGCGTCGACGTTCTCGACCGACGGGTCGTGGAGCAGGCCGACGAACATCGTCGGTACGCCCATGAACACGGTCACTCCGTCGCGGTCGATGATCTCGATCGCCTTGGCGGCGTCGAAGCGCGGCAGCAGGGTGACAGTTGAACCCGCGGCGATCGCCGAGTTCATCGCGCAGGTCTGACCGAACGAGTGGAACAGCGGCAGGCCGCCGAAGAGCACGTCGTCGGGGGTGAAGTGGAACATCTCTACGGTGGTCTCGACGTTGCTGCCGATGTTTGCGTGTGTCAGCTCGGCGCCCTTCGGTGTTCCGGTCGTGCCAGAGGTGTAGAGAATCACGCAGGTGTCGTCGTCTGCGCGGGGGACGTTCTCCTGCAGCGGCGCGGCGGTGGCGATCAGCTGCTCGAATTCGCCCGGCGTGACGACCGTGAGCGGGACGCCAGCTTCTTCGGCCGCGATCGCGGCTTCGTCGGCAAAGCCTTCCCAGGCGAAGAACTGCTTGGCGCCGGAGTCCGAGAGGTAGAACGACGCCTCGCGGCCTTTCAGGAGCACGTTCATCGGCACGACGGCAGCGCCTGCCTTGAGGATTCCGTAGTAGATCGCGGGGAAGTAGGGGACGTTCGGCAGCATGATGCCGACGCGGTCGCCCGGCTCGACGCCGCGCTCGACGAGCAGGCCGGCGATGTGCGCGGCCATGCCTTCCAGAGCTGCGTACGGAAGCTCGACATCGTCGAGCTTGATCGCGATCGCGCTCGGGTGTTCAGCAGCGGTCTTTGTCAGTGCATCGGCGAGGTTCGCCATGTTCTCTTCTCCCCATGATTCATCGACGTTTGGCGCAATCTTACGACAAGTACAGCGTATTGAGGATGCCCATCAAATACGCAATAGTTGCGATGTCACAATAGTTGCGCAAGTGGTAGGATCGCGCCCATGAGCACTGCAACCTCCCCCGAGGTGAGCTCCATCGCCGTCGCTGAAGACATCATCGCCGTGGTCACCCACGTGATGAAGAGCAGCTCGGCCCCGATGGTCGCGTTCGCCGAGCAGTACGACCTCAGGTTCACGCAACTGAAGCTGATGCTCGCACTCAGCGTCGCCGACGGGCCGCAACCGATCGGCCGCCTGGCCGAGACGATCGGCTCGTCGCTTCCGGCCACCGGCCGCGCCGTCGACGGTCTCGTCCGGCACGAGCTCGCCACCAGAACTGAAGACCCGACCGATCGCCGCGTCAAGCGCATCGAGCCGACGGAGCTCGGCGCGAGCAGCATGGACGCGATCTACGCGACCCGCGTGGCAACCCTGAACGACATCCTCAAGAAGCTCAGCACCGAGCAGATCGATGCGTTGTCGTCGGCGCTCGAGCCGCTGCGCAAAGAAACGGTGGGCAGCTGATGAGTCCCGATCCAACCGCCGCCGCAGTCGCGGCCGCCCCTGATGACAAGCTCTTCGACCGCCGCCTGATCCAGATCTCCAGCGTCGTGATTCTCGGCATCATCATGTCGATCCTCGACACGACGATCGTCAACGTCGCTCTCGACACACTCTCGCGCGACTTCGACACTTCGCTCACCCAGATCCAGTGGGTCGCCACCGGCTATCTGCTGGCACTCGCGACCGTCATCCCGCTGACGGGCTGGGCCGCCGACCGCTTCGGGACCAAGCGCCTGTTCATGATCTCGATCAGTCTGTTCGTGCTCGGCTCCGCGCTCTGCGGTGCCGCATGGAGCGCCAACTCGCTGATCTTCTTCCGCGTGCTCCAGGGCATCGGCGGCGGCATGATCATGCCAGCGGGCATGACGATCCTCACCCAGGCCGCCGGCCCGCAGCGCGTCGGCCGCATGATGGGCCTGATCGGCGTCCCGATGCTGATGGCCCCGATCCTCGGACCGATCCTCGGCGGCTGGCTCGTCGACGACTTCTCCTGGCAGTGGATCTTCTACGTCAACGTGCCGATCGGCGCGCTCGCGCTGTTCATGGCGAACCGCTTCCTCGACGCCGACAAGCCGCGCCCGACCGAGCGCCTCGACCTGCTCGGCCTGGCGATGCTTTCGCCGGGCCTCGCTCTGTTTGTCTACGGCCTCGCCGAGACCGGTTCGGCCGGCGGCTTTGACTCGTGGAAAGTCTGGGCCCCGATGATCGTCGGAGCGGGACTGATCGCCGCGTTCATCTTCCACGCGCTCCGCACCAGCAATGCTCTGATCGACGTCAAGCTGTTCAAGAACCGGACGCTGGCGATCTCCTCGGCGACCACCTTCGTGCTGGCCAGCGCCTTCTTCGGGGCGATGATCCTGATGCCCTTGTACTTCCAGATCGTGCGCGGTGAATCGGCGATGATGGCCGGCATGCTGATCGCCCCGCAGGGCCTTGGCGCGGGGATCATGATGCCGATCGCCGGCAAGATCACCGACAAATACGGCGCAGGCCGGATCGTGCCGTTCGGCTCGCTCCTGATCATCGGCGGAATGCTTGCCCTGACCCAGCTCGGTGCCGGAACCTCGTACTACGAACTCTGCGCAGTGCTCTTCGTGATGGGACTCGGGATGGGCTCGACGATGATGCCGGCGATGTCAGCAGCCTTCGGAGCGATGCGCCACGACGATGTCCCGCGCGCCACTTCGGCGCTGAACGTGATCCAGCGCGTCGGCGGATCGGTCGGCGTCGCGATCCTCTCGGTCATCCTCACCCACGCGCTCACCGACAACCTCGCTTCTGTCGCCCCCGGCGGACCGTCCATCGGTCTCGAAGCGGCCCAGTCGGTCCCGGCCGCCGCCCGCGAGCAGATCGCGCCGCTGATAGCCGACGCGTTCGGCCAGACCTACTGGTGGTCCTTCGGAATGGTCGTGCTGATGGCGATCCTCGCGCTCTTCCTGCCCAAGCACGGCTCGGCTGAGAACATCGCGATGATGCAGGCCGAGGACGAGGCCGCCGCTGAGCTCGAAAAGGCCGAGATCATGGCCAACAAGCTGATCGACAGCGCTCTGATCGAAGTCTGATTTTCGTCGCCAGTTGCATCCCCGATGCGTTGCGCGCGGGGATGCAGCGCTGCTTCACAAGAATCAACAACGTGTAGTTTCGTAAGGTGCCCGCTGGGAATTAGCGCCGACCATCCACGCCGCACGCACCCGCCAGAAGTGGAGGTGGCAACGCGCGAATAGGCTGCGCGTCATGGAGCAATCGCCATACCGCGCGGCGCTCGCGCAGATCCACGACGACGGCTTCGGCTTCATCGCGACCGGTGCGGCGAAGGTGCTGCTCGCCGGCCTGGAGCTCAACGGCTTGCGCGGCGGACTCGTCGTGGAGCTCGCCTGCGGCGGCGGGGTCTCATCGCGGATGATCGTCGACGGCGGCTTTGCGGTGCTGGGCTACGACATGTCCCCCGACATGATCGAGTTGGCTCGCGAGCGCGTACCCGAGGCGCGGTTTGAAGTGGCTTCGCTCTACGACGCCGAACTGCCGCAGTGCGTCGCCGTGACCGGAATCGGCGAAGCCTTCAACTACCGCTTCGACGAGCGCGCCGGCTTTGATGCGATGCGCGCCGTCTTTGAACGCGCGCACGCGGCGCTCGTTCCGGGCGGAATCCTCTTGTTCGACGTGGCGCAGCCCGGTCGCGCGATGCCGCGACTCGAGCGCACCACCTGGGAGGGAGACGGCTGGGTGGTCAGCTCCGAAACGATCGAGGCCCCGGGCACGGACACGCTCGAACGCAGGATCACGAGCACGCGCGGTGAGCAGGTCGACATCGAGATCCATCGGCTGGCGCTCTATGACCACGAAGCCGTCTTCCAGGCGCTGCGCGAAGCTGATTTCGACCCCGCGACGCTCGCCTCCTACGCCGAGGACTACCGCTTCGGCGTCGCGCACGGCGGCTTCTACGCGGTCAGGCTTTAGGGCATGTTTGTCTAACCAAGGCGCGCCGTGATCCAGAACCAAGTGGTACCCAGACAAGCTGGCAGAGATTCACTCCCCGATACCGTCTCCTGAGTCCTGGCATGGAACGCGCGACAGCAACAAACCTGAATCTCGAGCGCGGCACGCCGCTTCCTCGCGGCCGCCACAAGCTTGAGCGCGAAGTCGTGCTCGCTTCGCAGCGCGGACGACTGATCACGGCGTTCGTGCGTCTGGCCGCGGACTGCGGCTACGACGGGGTCACGATCATCGACATCGTCTCGCTCGCCGGCACGTCAAAGCGCACCTTCTACGAGCACTTCAAGGACAAGCAGGACTGCCTGCTGCAGGCCTTCGACACCACTCGGATGATGCTGATCTCAGCGATCGTCGGTGAAGCCGCGCCGGTCACCGATCCGATCGAGCGGATCCGTGTCGGCATGCGCGCCTACGTTGAGGCGCTCGTCGAGCTTCCCGACTTCACGCGCCTGTTCCTCAGCGAATCGATGTCGGCCGGGCCGGAACTGGCCGACCGCTGGATCGAGGCGACCGAGATGCTCTCGGCCGTGATGCACTCGTGGCGCGAAGAGTCGCGGCGCGAGCACCCTGAGGTCCCCGAGCTCTCCCCGGTGCGCGCCCAGATCGTGATTCTCGGCCTCAACGAGACGATCTGCATGACCGTGCATCGCGACGGTGTGGCCGGCGTCGAGCGCCGCACCGACGAGCTCGTCGGCGAAGCAGTTGCACTTCTGACTGCGCCGTAAACGCAATCACCTAGCCTTGACGGCATGACTGATCTCCCCGAAGGCCATCTGTATGCAGTGGTCGAAATCCCCAAAGGTTCCCGCAACAAGTACGAGTGGGACGAACAACTGAACGCAATCAAACTCGACCGATTCCTTTATTCGTCGGTCGTCTACCCCTTGGACTACGGCTTCATCCCCGAGTCGATCGGCGCCGACGGCGACCCGCTCGACGCGATGGTGCTGGTCAGCGAGCCGACATTCCCCGGCTGCTGGATCGAGGTCAAGCCGATCGCGCTTTTCCGCATGCATGACGACAAGGGCTCCGATGACAAGGTCATCTGCGTCCCGGTCAGTGATCCGAACTGGAACTACTTCGAGTCCCTGAACGACGTGCCCAAGCAGCTTCAGGATGAGATCTCACACTTCTTCTCCATCTACAAGGACCTCGAGCAGAAGACCGTCAAGGTCGAAGGCTGGTTCGGTGTGATGGAGGCCTGGAAGCAGATTGAAGACGCGCACAAGCGCTGGGATCTGGCCCACCAGGTCCAGTAGCCCCACAGAAGCTCAGGCCGCCATCAGAAAGTGCGCGGCCTGGGCATCTGCTGAAACCTCGAGGTGCGATGTCGGAAGTGCGAAGCGCTCACGCGCCCGCGCCACGACGTCGACGTCCAGCGTCTCTGTTTCAGAGTGGTTCTCTGTGGCTGACTGGTACGTGCCACGAGAATCGCCTCCGGGCGTGGGGGCGGCCCCGGCTCAGACTGAGAGTTGGCTGGGACCGGCGAGCGGCAGCCAGACGCTGAAGATCGCGCCACTTCCGTCATCCGCATTCTTCGCGTGAACACGTCCGCCGTGGGCCTCCACGATGCCGGCGACGATCGACAGTCCCAGGCCCGATCCGGCCTTTCCGCGCTCACGGCCGGTCTCTGAGCGCCAGAAGCGTTCGAAGATCTGCGCACCGGCGCCGTCGGGCAGTCCGGGGCCGTGGTCGCGGATGTCGATGCGAACGTCGTCGCCGCTGCGGGCGACGGAGACCTCGATCGGCGTGCCGTCGGGCGTGTGCACGATCGCGTTGCGCAGGAGGTTTGCGAGGACCTGTTGGAGCTGGTGCGAATCGCCGCTGATCTGCTGCGCGCCGTCGCTCTCGAGTGTGAACCTGCGATCGGGCGCTGCGACCTCGGCGTCGCGTACGGCGTTCGCGGCGATCTCGGAAACGTCGACCGACGTGAAGGTGTTGTCGTGCGTCTCGTCGAGCCGTGCAAGCGTCAGCATGTCCTCGACGAGCACTCCCATCCGGGCGGCCTCCTGCTCGATGCGCTCCATCGAACGGTCGACCTCGTCCTCTTCCTTCGTTGCGCCCAGGCGGTAGAGCTCGGAGTAGCCGCGGATCGAGACCAGCGGCGTGCGCAGCTCGTGCGAAGCGTCGGCGAGGAACTGGCGCAGGCGTTTCTCGCCGGCCTCGCGTTCCTTGAAGGCTCCTTCGAGGCGTTCGAGCATGCGGTTCAGCGCAAGGCCCAGTCGGCCGATCTCGGAGCGCTCATCGGCCGGCTCGACGCGGTGCGAGATGTCGCCGCCGGCGATCGCGTCGGCCGTCCTGCCCATGCGGTCGAGCGGGCGCAGTCCGATCCCCACCAGCAGCCAGGCTGCGACTCCGAGCACCAGCAGCGCGAAAAGGATCACGATCGTCTCGACGAGCAAGAGGCGGTTGATCGTCTGGCGCGTGTCGTTGAGCGGTACCGCGACGACGATTCGCTCACCGGTCGGCGCGGTGCGCGCGGCGACGCGAAACTCCGTGGTTTCCGGTCCACTCGATCCAACCGTCTGCGGCTCGCCAGAGAGTCCGACTGAACTGAGGTCCGGGACGGCCGCGCTATCGCTGCGCTCATAGCCGAACGAGCACGAGGCGACGATTGCGCCGCTCGAATCGATGAAGGCTGCGTATGTGCCCGGTGGGAGCGCGAACCCGCCCGGTCCGCCGGGACCGCCTTCGCGCCTGCCGTGTTCGTCACCGTCACGGCCGAACGGGCCGGAGTCCGGGGACGAGCCCTGGCAGCTCCCGCTGCCCGACTGCTGCGCGAATGCGAGCACGGGGCCGGCGGTCACCAGGCCTGATTGCACCTGACGGTCGAGCTTCTCGTACAGGTAGGAGCGTTGCTCAGCAAACGTCACTGCTGCCAGCACGATCATCCCGCCCAGCGAGACGAGAAGCAGAATCGCGACCAGGCGGCCGCGCAGCGAACGCATGCTCAGGCCTTACCCGAGGCGGCCTTGGGGCGCAGCGCATAGCCGATGCCGCGAACGGTCTGGATCAGCGGCTCATCGTCGGCGTCAACTTTTTTGCGCAGATAGCTCACATAGGTCTCGAGCACCCGCGCGTCGCCGTCAAAGTCGTACTCCCAGACGTGGTCGAGGATCTGTTGGCGCGTCAGCACGCGGCGTGGGTTGAGCAGGAAGTAGTGGAGCAGGCGGAACTCGGTAGCCGTCAACTCGATCTCGCGGCCGCCGCGGCTCACTTCGCGGGTGGCCTCATCGAGCTCGAGATCCTCAAACGTCAGCCGGTCTTCGTCCTCGCCGTCGGTCTGGCCGGTGCGGCGCAGGATCAGGCGCACTCTGGCCACCAGTTCCTCGAGGCTGAAGGGCTTGGTGATGTAGTCGTCGCCGCCGATCGTCAGGCCGCGAACCTTGTCCTCGGTCGAGTCGCGTGCGGTGAGAAAGATGATCGGCGTGCGGCCGCGCGTAGCGCCGAGGCGCTCTGCGACCTCAAACCCCTCGATGTCAGGGAGCATGATGTCGAGCAGCATGAGATGCGGCTTGAAGGTGTGTACGGCTTTGATCGCGTCGATCCCGTTGTCGGCTGACTCGACCTCAAACCCCTGGTACCGCAGGGCCATCGAGATGACATCAACGATGTTCGGCTCGTCGTCGACGACGAGAATTCGTGCGCCTGTTGCGTCTTGATCTGCGTTCATGGGGCGATTGTCGAGCAGAAACCTGAGAATTTCCTGTGACGCCCTTGAGTATTGCGTCAGGGTGCCTCTGAAGCTTCGAGCGCCTCGCGCTCGGTCTTGGACCACGTGCGCTGGTCGGTCAGATGCCGAAACAGCGGGCCCAGCAGCACCGGCCAGATCAGCCAGGTGTAGAAGGCGTAGACCTGAGCGATGAAGAAGCCGGTGATGTAGCCCTTCCAGCCGCGCGAAGCGCCTGCGGCAATACAGCCCATGATCACGCCGCCGAAGCCGAGGATGTAGAAGAAGGCGATCTGGTGAATCGCGTTGGATTCATAGATGTTGGCCTGGCCGGTGATCAGCAGGTAGACCGCGACGAGCATCGAGACGCCGATGATCGACTGCCAGACCGGCATCAGGATGTAGAGCGCCGTCTCGATACGGGCGATCAGAGAGCGCGGCGAGCGCAGCTCAGTTCCGATCAGCGACATCGCCTGCAGGTTGCCCTGCGACCAGCGCGTGCGTTGGCGCAGCAACGGACGAAGTCTCGAGAGCCCCTGCTGGTCGACCATCGCCCTCAAATCCTGATGCCCCAGCCAGCCGGCGCCGATCAGGCGCAGGCCAAGGTCCTGGTCCTCGGTCAGCTTGTCGCGCCAGGGACCGGTTTCGTCGGCCACGTCGTCGAGCGCGGCGAGCCGGTTGAACTGGCCGTTGCCACCCATCCCGGCCGTGCCCCAACCGTTGCGGCCGCTCTGAAAAAGCGCTCCGTACACGCCGAATTCGACATCCTGCAACCATGTGAGCAGCCTGTGGCGGTTGTAGATCCGCACCTGCGACTGCACGCCACCGACCTCCGGGTCGGCAAAATGGCCTGCGATCCAGGACGGCGCGTCAGTGTGCAGGCGCCCGTCGGCGTCGACGATCACGACGATCACGCGTTCGCGCTCGACGCCGCGCAGCAGGTCGCCGAGCTGGCGGTAGGCCCAGTTGAGCGCCGCGGCCTTACCGGTCTGCGCGTTGGGCTTCTCGCGGCGCAGCGGCACAAGCGCAGGATGCGAAAGGCCGGCAAGGATCTGCGGCGTTGAATCCTCGGATCCGTCATCGATCACCAGGATCCGTTTGTCGCGAACCTCCACGGCAAGCAGCCGCTCGACCGAGTCGGCGATCGTCACTTCTTCGTTGAGCGCCGGGACCATGAAGACCCAGGTGAACTCGTCGGCCAGCGCCTGATCCTGATCGGGGGCGTGGCGCCGGGAGTTCTGGCCGCGCACGAACAACACGACCGTCCAGCAGAACATCAGGACGATCGTCACCAGCGCGAATGTGAGGATCCAGCGCCACGGCTGGTCAAGGCCGTCAAAGGGGAGGGCCAGGGCTAGAGCGGCCAGGACTCCAGCTCCGTCGGCTCGTGGGCGTCGTGCAGGATGTCTTCGACGACAGGTGTCCGGTGCTTGGCGGCCTGCGCCTTGGGCACGCGGATGCCCGTTGCATCGGCGATCTCACTACGGCTGAAACCGTGACCGAACGGGATCGGAGGGCTCTCTCCGGTGAGCAGGTACTCGAGCGCCTGCACGATCCGGTCGGCGGCGTAGCCGTCGCCGTAGGGGTTCGGCGCGTCGGCGACTGCCGAGTAGGCGGCGTCGTCCTCAAGCAGCTTCGCCGCCTCGGACTCGATCAGTTCAGGGTCTGTGCCGACGAGGATCAGTGTTCCCGCGTGGACGCCTTCGCCGCGCTCGGTGCTCTCGCGCGCGACGAGCACCGGCTTGTTCAGCGACGGTGCCTCTTCCTGGATCCCGCCGGAGTCGGTGATCACGATCGAGCAGCGACCGATCAGCCGGGCGAAGGAGGTGTACTCGAGCGGCTCAGTCAGCAGCACGTTGTCGAACATCACCAGCGGCTCGCCGAGTTCCTGACGCACGCGCGGATTGGGATGGAGCGGCACGACGAACGTCACGTCGGGGAAGCGGTGGGCGAGCTTGCGGATGCCCTCGGCGATCTGTCCCAGGCCCGAGCCCCAGTTCTCGCGGCGGTGCGCCGTGACAAGCACCACCCGGTCGTTGCTCTCGTGCAGTGCTGCGATTGCGGGGTCGACGTACGGAGTGTCCAGGGTCGATGCCCAGCGCAGCGCGTCGATTCCAGTGTTGCCGGTGACGAAGATCTGCCCGACCTCGACGTTCTCGCGCACGAGGTTCTCGAGGTTCTCGTAGGTCGGCGCGAAGTTCATCGCCGCAAGGCAGGTGATCACCTGGCGGTTGAGCTCTTCGGGGAAGGGACTCATGATGCTGCCGCCGGTGCGCAGTCCGGCCTCGACGTGCAGCACCGGAATCTGAAGATGAAAGCTCGCGAGCGCAGCGGACATCGCCGACGAGGTGTCGCCGTGGACGATCACCGCCGCCGGGTAGTTGCCTGCGACGATCGCTTCGCCGATCTCCTCGTCGGACGGCCTCGGCCCGAACCACTCGAGGCAGAAGTCGTTGAAACGGCGCATCGTCGTCGTCACGCGCTCGGTCAGGCTCGCGCGCTCAGCTCCCGCCCAGAGGTGCACGTGCGTGCCCACGCCGGCCTGTTCGAAGATCTCTTCGACCATGTGGTGGTGCTGACCGGTCGAGACGACGACCGGCTGGAACATCTCGGAGTCCCGCAGGGCGACGATCACCGGGACGAGCTTGATCGCTTCGGGGCGCGTGCCGACGACAACCGGGATCAGGATCTTGGGCGTCTCGTCGCCGTCGCCGTCGGGAAATCGCAGGGGATTGGATCCGGCGACAGCGTCGGTTTCGTGGTCGAGATTCATTCGTGCAGTATCGGTTGCCCGGTCCCCGGAGCATGAGTCCGCTTAACACGCGTGCAAGTGCGACCGGTAGATTGCCCGCGAGCCGCCATGAACACCGTCACCGAGATCGGCCGCGTCAGTGCGACGCGCTACGTCACCCCGCTGCGCGAGGGTGGCTCGATGCCGGGCCTGATGGAGGCCGACGACGACGGCCTCTACGTCGTCAAGTTCCGTGGGGCGGGGCAGGGACCGCTCGCCCTGGCGTCAGAGCTGATCGCGTCGACGATCGCGGGTGCGATCGGTGTGCGCGTGCCGCGCATGGCCTTTGTGGACGTCGATCCGGCGCTCGGAATCGCAGAGCCCGACCCTGAGATCCAGGAGCTGATCGCCGCCAGCCCCGGTGTCAACCTGGGGAGCGACTTTCTGCCCGGAGCGATGACCTACTCGCCGGCCGACGACCGTCAGCCCTCGCCTGAGGAAGCCGCGGCGATCGTCTGGCTCGACGCGCTGCTGACCAACGTCGATCGCAGCGCGCAGAACCCGAACCTGCTGATCTGGCATGACGAGCTCTGGGCCATCGACCACGGTGCGGCGCTTTACCGCCAGCACGCGGGTCTTGACCTGGCGCAGGCGACCCTGCCGTTTGCGCGGATCGCCGAGCACGTGTTGCTCCCGCACGCGAGCTCGGTCGCTGAGGCCGGCGCGCGGCTGGCACCAAACGTCGACTCTGCGGTGATCTCGGCGGCGGTCGCGGGCGTTCCCGCAGCGTGGTTCACCGTCAGCGGGCCCGAGGTCTACGGCGAGTATCTGGCGGCGCGTGTTGCTGCGTCGGAGCAGTTCAGCGAGGAGGCGGACAGTGCCCGAGCCGGCTAGCGCCTTCTCCTACGCGATCGTCCGCGTCGTGCCCGACATCGAGCGCGGCGAGTTCGTCAACGCCGGCGTGCTGCTGTTTGCCCGCCAGCACGACTTCCTGGCGGCCCGCGTCCGGCTCGACTCCGCGCGGCTTGCTGCGATCTGCCCGGACTGTGATCCGGCTGCGGTCGAGGCGGCGCTGACGGCATTCACCCGCGTTGCCCACGGCGACGCGAACGCCGGCCCGATGGCCGCACTGCCCAGGAGCGAGCGCTTCGGCTGGCTGGCCGCCCCCTCAAGCACGGTGATCCAGTGTTCGCCGACCCACACGGGGCTCTGTACCGATCCGCAACAGGCGCTCGACGAGCTGTTCGCTGATCTGGTCCTGTAGTCGCGGCTGGACACGTGGACAATCACAGGCCGTCAGGTCTGTGCAAGCGAAGAATCAGGGAATGCCCGACCGGGTCTAGATTGCAGTCATGTCACAGAACATCGCTGCCAAGAAACAGATGCCCAAGGCCGAATTCGAGAAACAACTCAGAAAACTCCAGCGCGAACTGGTGATCCAGCAGCGCTACATGATCGCCACAGGACAGCGTGCGGTCGTGATCTTTGAAGGCCGCGACGCGGCAGGAAAAGGCGGCGTGATCAAGCGGATAAGTGAGCGCGTCTCTCCTCGGCACACGCGTGTGGTGGCGCTCGGCACCCCCACCGAGCGCGAACGCACGCAGTGGTACTTCCAGCGCTACGCGGAGCACCTGCCCTCGGCCGGCGAGATGGTCCTGTTTGACCGCTCCTGGTACAACCGCGCCGGCGTCGAACGCGTGATGGGCTTCTGCAGTGACGACGAATACAAAGAGTTCCTGCGCAGCGCGCCTGAGTTTGAGCGCATGCTCGTGCGCAGCGGCATACGGGTCATCAAGTACTGGTTCTCCGTCAGCCCCGACGTCCAGGAAGAGCGCTTCCAGGCCCGCGTCCACGACCCGATGCGCCAGTGGAAGCTCTCGCCGATGGATGTCGAGTCGCGCGACCGCTGGGTGGAGTACTCAAAGGCCAAGGACGAGATGTTCGCCGTCTGCGACATCAAGCAGGCCCCGTGGTGGGTCGTCGAGGCCGACGACAAGCGCCGCGCACGCCTGAACTGCATCAGTCACCTGCTGAGCCAGATTCCTTACAAGGAAGAGCCGTCCGAGCCGATTGCGCTGCCGTCGCGCCCCGACATCTCGGCATATGTGCGCCCGCCGATGGACGATCAGACCTTCGTGCCAGCTAAGTACTGACCGCGCTCATCGTTGCTCCTTGACCGCCAGCTTCGCAGCTTCCGGCCACATCAACCACGAGGCGAAGAAGAAGCAGACGGCGCCCAGAAAGGTGCCGCCGTTTGCGGCCGCGACGTTGAAGAAGTCGCCGGTGTCGGGCACGATGTATGCCCCGATCGCCGAAAGCCCGAAGAAGATCGATCCGATCAGGTTCAGCGACGCCGTGGCCCAGCTCGCTCCCCGGCGCGGGCGCCCGTGCCAGCTCGCACGCACTGCCGCGAACGCCAGCCGACTGGACCAGAGGAAGGCGATCGACCCGAAGACGTCCGGCGACCAGATCAGACGGTTGGCCTGCTGGGTGTCGAGCACGGCGATCACCAGGGCGAAGCCGGTGCTGACGTTGAAGCAGAGCGTGCCGAAGGACTGGATCGCGGAGGCCTTCCAGTCGACCGAGCCGGGGATCCTCGCCCAGAAGCGTGGATTCTCGAATTCCGTTCCATTGATCGCTGAAAGCAGCTGTCCGTAGCCGGCGGTGGTGAAGAAGATCGAGCCGACGAAGTAGACGATGCCGGAAGCCTCCGGCTGGGCCGAGACCGCGATCACGGTCCCGATCACAAAACAGGAGGAGCCGACCATGAACAGGCTCGCCACCCACCAAGTGAAGCTGCCAAAGCCGAGGTAGATCGGTCCGAACTGGCGGATCAGCCTGCCGTTTCCTGCAAGCATCCGTCCGAGTCGTGAATGCGCGGTGGCCGGCACGGCGTCAGTCTATTGGCGCCCCCGCGACGCCCGCGCTTCAGTTAGGATCCAGCGGATATGGAATCCTCCGCGCCGCAACCAGACCCGGTCAGCAAGAGCAACAAGACCGTCTTCCTCGTCCTCGGATCGCTGCTTGTGGTGATCGCCCTGGGGCTGATCGTCTTCTTCGTGACGCGCGAGTCCGAAGAAGAGAAGGCCCTGACCGCCGTCTGCACCGCGCGCGCCGACATCCAGAAGCGCGTCGAGAGCCTGGCCTCCACGACCGTCACCAACTTCACGCTCAACGGCTTCAAGGAGAACGTCAGCGGCATCAGCAACGACGTCGCCACGATCCGCGACAACGAGGCCAAGCTCAACCCCGACCGCAAGCAGGAGATCCAGGCGGCCAACCAGCAGTTCGAGACCGCGGTCACGGACACGCTGAAGAGCCTCGGCACGAGCCTCTCGCTCAGCAATGCCCAGGACAAGCTCAAGGCGGCCGGGCAGGAGCTGGTCAATTCCTACAAAGAGACGCTCGAGCCGGTCGACTGCAGCAGCGTCGACATCAGCAGCTAGCCCGATTCGGTCCGCGCGATGCGATCGCCGGTCAACGACTATCTCCAGACTCTCCACGACCGTCACGTCGGCGTGAAGGACGGCGCGGTCGCCGACTACATCCCTGAGCTCGCCGCCGCGGAGCCCGACTTCTTCGGGATCAGCATGGTCACGACGCAGGGGGCCGTGTACGAGGCCGGGGACACGCGGGAACGGTTCACGATCCAGTCGATCAGCAAACCGCTCACCTATGGCCTTGCGCTGGAGGAGATCGGCGAAGAAAAAGTGCGCCGGCACATCGGCGTCGAGCCGACCGGCGACGCCTTCAACTCGATCACGCTCGATCCCGAAACCGGCACGCCGCTGAACGCGATGGTCAACGCCGGTGCGATTGCGGCGGTCGGGATCCTCGACCCGTCGACCGCGATGCCGCGGCTGGACCGCATCCTCGACACCTACTCGGCCTATGCCGGGCGAAGTCTCGAGATCGACGAAGCCGTCCGCGCCGGCGAGGCGCGCACCGGTGATCGCAACCGGGCGATCGCGTACCTGCTTCACGGATCAGGGGCGATCACTGATCGCCCTGAGTCCGCCGTCGAGGACTACTTCGCCCAGTGTTCGACGCTCGTCGACTGCACGGACCTGGCGATGATCGCCGCGACTCTCGCCAACGGCGGCGTCAATCCGCGCAACGGCCGTCGCGCGGCCAGCGAGAAGACCGTGCGCAAAGTGCTCAGCGTGATGGTCTCCTGCGGTATGTACAACCACGCCGGGCACTGGCTCTACACGGTCGGCCTTCCGGCGAAGAGCGGCGTCGCCGGCGGGATCATCGCCGTGCTGCCGGGGCAGCTCGGGATCGGAGTGTTCTCGCCGCGCCTCGACGAAGCCGGCAACAGCGTGCGCGGCGTGCTCGTCTGCGAAGACATCACGCGCGAGCTCGGGCTGCACCCGATCCAGACCGGGCGCAAGCCGGCGTCGCCGATCCACACACGCTTTCGCCTCGATCAGATGCGCTCGAAGCGATGGCGCTCGCCCGAGCAGGCCGAGCTGATCCAGGCCGACGGCCGAACCGCCGGAGCCTTCGAGCTTCAGGGAGATCTCGATTTCGCTGCCAGCGAGCAGGCGATCCGAGCCGTGATCGGTGCTGACCTGCGTTACGCGGTGCTGGATTTCACGCGCGTGAACAAGATCGATGACGAGTCGGCGACGATGATCGCGGACCTCTGCGCCGCGCTCGAGGAAGATGGCCGCGGTGCGGTTCTGAGCAGCGTCACGCGTTTTCACACGCAGCTCGTGGCCGTGGCCGGCCGTGACCTCTTCGAACTGCCAGGGCTGGACCTCGCGCTCGAGTGGTGCGAGGACCAGCTGCTCGGCGACTCCGACACTGCGCCAGAGCCCGAGGCGATCGAACTCGGCGAGCACTCGCTGCTCAGCGGAGTCTCGGATTCGCAGTTGGCCGAAGTCGCCGCGATGATGGAGCGTCATGAACTTGCGGCCGGCGAGCATCTCTTCCACCAGGGCGATGTCGCCGACCAGCTCTTCCTTGTGACCCGTGGTCGGCTCTCGGCGTTCATTGAGCTGACCCCCGGCGAGAAGCGCCGCGTCAGCACGGCCGGCCCCGGGGGCCTGATCGGAGAGCTCGCCTTCGTCACGGGCTCGAAGCGCACGGCCTCGGTGCACGTCGACTCAGACCTCGAGTACTGGTCGCTCCCGCACAGCTCGCTGCGCGAACTGCGCAACGCTGAGCCAGAACTCCAGGCGATCGTGCTGCTCAATCTCCTGAACATCGTCGCCGTCGACGCGCGGATGTTCCAGCGGGCGCTGCAGACGCTCGTCGGCTGAGCTACTTCGCCAGCGCGATTTTCCGGATCCGCACGGTCGAAGCACCGTCTGTTCCGGCCACGCTGACGCGCAGACGCGCCTGCGTCGTGCTCCCGCCCAGTTGACGGATGCGCTTGCGCAGCTTGTGCGGAACGCGGACCTTCAGGGTGAGGCGCGATCCCGCCGCGATCATCGCGGTGTCGGACGAAAGCTTCACGACGCCACGTCGACCGGGCGCACGAAAGTTCGCGCGCACAGTTGAAAGACACGGAGATTTCGGACAACTGACTCGAACCGAGATTGCACCGGTGCGAGCCGGGTGCTGCCTGCGTTTGAACTTCAGGTGCGAAGTCGGAGCGAGCACGTTGATGCCCTGCAGATCCACGCAAGTTGCAGCAACGAGCTTCTGCGCCTCGGCCAGGCGCGGCTGGTAGCGACCGCGGTACCGCTTGGCGGGTCGCTCAATGTCGGCGATCCAGACGCCGTAAGTCTTTGAGTTGGCGGCGGGGTCACCCTTGCCGCTGCTCCTGTAGTGGTTGCGCACCGACGTTGCGGTGTCGGTGAACCACTTCATCTGAAGGTTCGGTTTCTTCAGGTAGCCGGCGTACTTGCCCTTGTTCCAGATACTCGTGCGCATCTGGAAGAACCCGACGCTGTCGGCGTCGCCGTGGTTGAGGTTCTTCAACCCCGATTCGACCAGACCGGCCATCACCGGGAGCTCGCCGGGGAGGCCCTTTGCCATCGCGGCATTAGCCATCCAGTTGGCAAACGACTCAGCAGTGGCTGAGTCGCCGGGGTACGCGACCGGCTTGCCACATACGGCAGCGTTCGCGGGCGCACTCCAGACCGCGCCGGCCGCCGCCATGAAAGTGGCGGCGACCAGCGCGGTCAGAGCTGCGCGAATTGAGCGGTGTTGCAGAGTCACCCGCGCGAGGCTATTGCCCGGAGCTCGGACCAGGGTCCGCTTCGGTGCAGACGCCCTGACCGGAACTGCAGATCTTGTAGAAGATCCCCGGCTGCATTGCGGTACGGCTGCTGACCGTGTACGGGACATTGCTGTTGGGGCCGTTCTCCATCTGGACCACGTACGGCTCCGTGGTGCTCCACGTGCCCAGACCGCCAAGCGCCTGCGATGCGCCCTCGGCCGTACCCTGGGCTTCGCCTTCAGCCTTGCCCTTCTCGGTGCCCTCGGCGATGCCCTCAGACTTGCCGGACTTCTCGCCCGACGTCTTGCCAGCTTTGGTTCCCGCAGCGGTTCCGGCTGCGGTGCCGGCCTTTGCGCCCTCGGCGTAGATCTCGTTGTAGCCGTCCTTGCCGGGGTCGTAGTTCTTCTTCTCCATCGCTTTGCCGCCGAAGAATGCGGCGACGATCAGAACTGCGGCGACGGCAGAAAGGATTCCAAGCTGCTGCTTGCGCTTCTTGTCCAGCGCGGCAAGCGGGTCGACGGGCTCCTGGTACTGCGGCGGGCCTGCGGGGGGCTGGCCGCCGGGCGGCGGTGGCGGAAAGTTGCTCATCAGTTGATCCTCCTGGGCGGTGGTTGCGAACGTGTGAATTGCTCTTCTGTCGGTTCTCGTGCGGGGCGCGCGATCCTCCCGGCGCATTCTTCCCGACAACTGAGGCTGCGTGTCGCACGCTGATCGCATAATGTCCAAGTCGGTACTCGGCCATGGGTGAACAGCAGACAGCCAGCGAGCCCGGCTCGTCGGAGTCGATCTCCGAACAGGCGGCGCGGCTGCGCAACGGCGCGGTCACCTCCCGAGAGCTCACCCAGGCCGCGCTCGAACGCGCCCATGCCACCCAGCCGACTGTCAATGCCTTCAAGCTGATCCTCGACGAAGAGGCGCTGGCCACCGCCGATGATGCCGATCGCAGGATCGCCGCAGGTGAGTCGACGCCGCTGCTCGGTGTGCCCACGGCAGTCAAGGACGACACGGACATGGCCGGTCATCCGACGGCATTCGGCTGCCCGGGAGAGTTTCCCCCGGCCGCCGAGGACGGCGCGATCGTGAGCTTCCTGCGCCGCGACGGAGCGGTGATCATCGGCAAGACGAATTCTTCAGAGCTGGGACAGTCTCCGGTGACCGCCGGGCCGGCCTTCGGCATCACGCGCAATCCCTGGGACCTCGACCACACGCCGGGAGGATCCTCCGGCGGAGCGGCGGCGGCGGTCGCCGCCGGTGTGATCGCTGCGGCCGTCGGCTCGGATGGCGCGGGCTCAGTGCGCATTCCGGCCGGTTGGAGCAACCTCGTGGGCATCAAGCCCACGCGCGGCCGTGTCTCCAGCTGGCCGGACCCGGAGGCATTCAACGGGATCACCGTGATCGGCCCGCTCGCTCGCACGGTCGAGGACGCCGCGACGCTGCTCGACACGTTGACCGGCAATGACCCGCGCGAGATCCATCGCCTTGCCGCGCCTGAGCGCCCTTTCGCCAGCAACGTACAGGAAGATCCGGGACGCCTGCGCATCGCGGTTTCATTGAAGATCCCCTTCAGCGGCGTGCCGACCAAGCTCGATCCGCGAGTGCGCAGGCAGGTGGAGGGCGTCGCCGAAACGCTCGCGGCGCTCGGCCACGATGTTGTCCGGCAGGATCTCGCGCACTCCTACGTCGGCTTCAGCTTTCTCCCGCGCTCGCTCTCGGGAGTCTCGGCCTGGGGGCAGCGCACGCCCGACCAGTCATTGCTCGATCACCGCACCCGGGAGAACGTCCGCGTCGGCAAGCTGATGAACGGACCAGCACTGCGTTTTGCTCGTGGATGGGAAGGGCTCGTGCGGCGACGGACCGGGCGGATCTTCCGCGACTTCGACGTCGTGATCGCTCCGACCACCGCCGAGCCGCCGCTCAAGGCCGATGCTCTGAACGGACTCAGCAGTTGGGCGACCGACCGCCTCTACGTCGGTGCCTGCCCGTACGCCTGGCCCTGGAACGTGACCGGCTGGCCCGGGATCAACGTTCCCGCCGGCTTCGTTGACGGCCTGCCGGTCGGCGCGCAGCTGCTCGGCCAGGCGCGGAGCGAAGGACGTCTGATCGCGCTCGCCGCCCAGCTTGAGCGCGAGCTGCGCTGGGATCAGCAGCGCCCGCCGGGCTTCGGCGCCTAGGCCGCGCGGACCGTCTGAACAAGCACCGAGGCCTCCTTCAGGGAGTCCTCGAAGTGCTCGCGCACGGCCGTTTCAACAGACCTCGCGTCGTTGATCCGACTGTCGTAGACGACCACGATCGATTCGTCGCCGAGCTGAAGAAAGTTCGTTTCGCCGAACTCGGTGTAACGAGTTGCGCCGATACCGATCAGTATGCGTTCGGGGGACCCGCAGGCGGCGAGATAGATCCCGACCGGTTCGAGCGATGTGTCGCCACCGGTCTGCTTGTTCAGGCGGTCGACGACCCAGTCGAGCAACGTCGCTCCGTAGTACGAGTAGCCGGGGAGTGGGCTGTCGATCCCGTAGGCATGCGTCTGACCGTCCCGCCGCAGGAAGCACGCAAGCCGGAACGCGGCTGTTTCGCCCTCGACGTCGAGCTCGCTCACCTCGAAGGCGCGGGCCGCGACTCCCTTCGAGGCAGGCCCCCAGTTCTTCTTCTCGCTGAGCTTCGTTGCGCCCTCGCGGCGGATCGAGCAGTCGTTGAACGCCGCGAGCGCGAGCGGGAGCAGGCCGACAGGGCCGCCGTCATGGTCGTACTCGATCTTGCACAAAACGCCGGCCTCGGCTTCGATTTGCAGGTTCAACGGCATGCCTGGGGGCGGCATCGTCAGAGAGTCCGAAGAGAGTGGAAACGCCCCGAGAAAGCCGGGATCGCCCGGCAGGTAGAAAGGAAAGATGCCCTTGGGCGCTTCGGCAGGTGCCGCGACGTCCGCAAAGGCGTCGTCTTCCCCGGCCTGCTCGAGGTGTCCTGCGAAGTTCCCGGCGACGCCCAGACCGAAGCAGTCGGTGAGGTTCTGGAGCGGCAGGTGGATCATTGCTTTCAGGCCACTAGAGGCCCTGCGCGGAAGGCGGGGCTGATGGGGAGTCGCGCTTGGCCTGATCGACCGCGGCGACAATCTCTTCGGGATTGGCGATGCCGTCGAAGGTGAACGAGGCGTCGTCCGTGCCCGCTGTGTCGAAGTCGACCTTTCCAACCTGCAGTACGCGCTCAAGCGGACCCTGCGAGGTGTTCACGTTCTGCACGCGGTTGATGTCAGTCTGCTGGACGTTTTTGGAGAGCAGGCCTGTGCGGATGCGCAGGCGCTCGTTCGTGATCGTGTAGACGGTGGTGGCGCGCAGGATGAATCCGACGAGGATCGTTCCGGCGACCAGAATCGCGAAGACGAGCACCGCGTAGACCTCTGACCATGCGAACCAGAGGATCGCCGCGATCACCAGATCTGCCGCGATGTTCTTGACGTAGAAGGACAGAACGCCGCGCCACGAGGGGTGGCCTTCAAATACGACTGCTTCGCCGGGGTGCAGATCCATGGACGCCAGCGTACTTGCATGAAAGGCGATTTCCCATCAAGTAAGCGGTACTCCGCGCCGATAGGAGCGGGAGATGTATCGATCAGACGCCCCCACATCAGCGGCCGTTGAGACGGACGCGAGCGCAGAGGCGCGCGCACGCAATCGTCTTGCCCTCTACTACGTCGGCAGCCTCGTCGCGATGATCGTCATCGTGCTCTCTCGCGGACTGATCGTCGACATTCTGCGCGAAGATGTCTCGAAAGCGAACGTGATAGCGGCCCTGATCGTTTCGCCGCCACTGATCTTCATGGCCTGGCGGGTCGTCGCCAAAAACTTCCGCGGTCTTCAGGAAGCCACGCACAACCCCGACTCCGCCGTCAAGCAGCAGGCGATCGCGGCGGGCCTGAGGCTTCCGGCCCGCGCCACGAAGGCGTACCTCGCGGCGTGGATGGTCGGTTACCCGCTCGCGGTGATCATCAGCGCCGCATTCACGCCGCTTCGCACCGAGGAGATCTCCTCGTACATCACAGACTTCATCGGCTTCATCCCGGTTGCCGGATTCCCGATCTACGCGGTCGTCGAGCAGGCGACCAGGCCGGTCCTGCGCACGCTTTACGGGCAGACTGCCGACGTCGAGGGCCGCGACGCGCTGATGCCCAAACCGTTCAACATTCCGTCACGCGTGCTCCTGGCGATGGGCTCGTTGGCGCTGACGATGGTGATGTTCACGCAGGGCAAGGTGATCGCGATCTCGCTCGGGGCAGACATCGAGTACGCCAACGAGGCACAGGTGCTGCTCTGGCAGGTGCCGGTCTTCATCTTCATCATCGGGATCGTGGGCGCCGCGGTGGGTGTCAGCCTGCGCGGCTCGATCGATGAGATCTCTTCGCAGGTCCGCGCTGCCGCCAACGGCGATCTGCGCCGCACGGGCGCCGTGACCTCGACCGACGAACTCGGCGCGCTGATGGTCGATGTCGATCGCATGCAGGCCGCGCAGGCGGCCCTGATCAGGTCTTCATCCGAAGTGGCGAGCGAAGTCACGCTCAGCGCCGCAGCCGTCGCCGACGGCAGCGAGCAGTCAGCCGTCGGCGTGGGCGAGATCGCGCACGCGATGCAGGAGGTGGTCCAGGGCGCACAGGTGCAGTTCGATCAGATTTCAAGTGTGCACGCCGCCGCCGCAGACCTCGAGCGGGCACTCGGGAGCGCAACCGAAGAAGTTCGCCGCGCCACGGCGCTATCGACGGAGACGCGCGAACTCGCCGACGTCGGCTCGAGCAGCGCGCTCGAAGCGCGCGAGGCGATGGAGTCGATGGCCGACCGCGTCGGTGCGGCTTCGGCTGCCGTCGACCGCCTCGGAAGCGACACGGCAGACATCGGAACAATCGTGGAGACGATCGTCACGATCGCCACCCAGACCAACCTGCTTGCGCTCAATGCCGCGATCGAAGCTGCTCGCGCGGGCGAGCAGGGCCTCGGTTTCGCAGTCGTCGCGGAGGAAGTGCGCAAGCTCGCCAACGAGTCGAGCGACGCGGCCGCCGAGATCGCTGAACGCATTCGCGGGATCGAGCGCACCGTCGTCGAGACCGTACGCGCTGTGGGCGACGGCCGCAGTGAGGTTTCGCGAAGCGCTGAAGTCGTCGACGCCGCCGGCACGCGCTTCGCAGAGATCGCCGGCGCGCTCGGCGAGATCGACAATCACGTACACGCCGTCGACGCCCGCACCGGCGAAGTGGCGATTGCGAGCGAGGCCGTTCGCTCTGCGATTGAAGAGATTCTGCGCGTGACCGAGAACGTCGCAGCGCTTGCTGAGGAAACTTCCGCGAGCACGGAGGAAGCGTCGGCGTCCTCGGAAGAGATCACGAGTTCGGCCGACACCCTGCGCTCGATGGCGCGCAGCCTCGAACAGCAGATCTCGGTCTTCAAGGTCTGAGCGCGATCAGGCTCGCAGCAGCGCGGGCAGATCGGCGATCGAGTCGATGATCGCCGCCGGGCCGAAGCCGCGCTCGCTCGCCACGCCGTCGCGATACTTGCCCGTGCGCACGAGGATCCCCTGGATCCCGCAGGTCTGGGCGCCGTTGACATCGGCTTCGATGTCGTCGCCGACCATCACCGCCGAGTTGGCATCCACGCCAAGGCTCGCGAGCGCAGCATTGAAGAATTCGTTTGACGGCTTGCCGACGGTTATCGCGGTGCGGCCGGTGGCGTACTCGAGCGCCGCCGCCCACGCGCCGACGTCGAGCATCAGCCCGTCACCGTGCTGCCAGTAGCGGTTGTGCTGGAGGGCCATCAACTGAGCGCCGTCCATCAGCAGGTGGAAGATCTCGTTCATCGTCTCGGCGTTGAATCGGTCGGCGATGTCGCCGAGCACCACTACCTCCGGAGTTTCGTCGCCGGTCGCCTCGCTGAGTGACCCGAGGTCCTCTCTCAGCGAGTCGCTGACGAACAGCCGCGCCTTCTCAAAATTGTGCGACTTGCAGTACTGCACGGCCATCGCAGCCGGAGTGAGCATCTCTTCGACGCTCGCTTCGATCCCGATCGAGTGCAGCCGCGCGGCGACCTCCGCGCGGGAGCGCGAAGTGGTGTTTGTGACCAGGCGCAGGCCGCTGGCCATCTCGCGCAGGGCGTCGAGCGCCTCGACGGCGCCGGGGATCGGTTGATCGCCGACGTGAAGGACTCCGTCGATGTCGAGCAGGATCGCCGGGTCTGGTCGTAGTGCGAGGAGGCTCACGCCGAACAAACTAGGCGATCCTGCGCGCTGATCGGTTATCCGACTGTCAGATCTGCGGTGACCTGAGTTAGACGGAAGTTGTTGCCCGAGGGGTCGCGGAAACCGCAGTCGATGCCGTACGGCTGCTCGAAGGGCCCTTCGCTGAACGTGCCTGAACTCGCAACTGAAGTGCGCGCCCGAGAGACCGGCGGCCGTCATCCAGGCAATCCAACGGCCAACTCGCTCGCCGGCCTGCCGTGAATTTCACCCTTCAACTTGTACCGTCCCTGTCATGAGCGATTACCCCCACCTCCTCGAACCTCTCGATTTCGGCCACACCAAGTTGCGCAACCGTGTGTTGATGGGCTCGATGCACGTCAAGCTCGAAGACCGCGCGTCTGACATCAAGAAGCTTGCTGCCTACTTCGCGATCCGCGCCCGCGGCGGCGCCGGGCTGATCGTCACGGGCGGTTACTCGCCCAATCGACGCGGCTGGCTGTTGCCGTTCGCCGGTGAGATGGTTTCCGGCCGTGACGCCCGTAGGCACAAGGAAGTCACGCGCGCGGTGCACACCGAAGACGGGAAGATCGCGCTCCAGATCCTCCACGCCGGGCGCTACTCCTACCACCCGTTCTCGCTCAGCGCTTCCGCCGGCAAATCGCCGATCACGCCGTTCTCGGCCAAGGCGATGAGCGCGCGCACGGTCGAGAAGACCGTCCAGGATTTCGCCGACGCTGCGGTGCTCGCCCGCGAGGCCGGCTACGACGCCGTCGAGATCATGGGCTCGGAGGGCTACCTGATCAACCAGTTTCTCGCCCCGCGCACCAACAAGCGCGACGACGACTGGGGTGGCACGCCAGAGAACCGCCGCCGCTTTCCGACAGAAATCGTCAAGGCAGTTCGCGAGAAGGTCGGCGAAGACTTTCTGGTGATTTACCGGATCTCCGCGCTGGACCTCGTGGACGACGGCCAGACGATCGACGAGATTCTCGCTCTCGCCGACGAGATCGAGCAGGCCGGTGCATCGATGCTCACGACCGGCATCGGCTGGCACGAGGCGCGCGTCCCGACGATCGTCACCTCCGTGCCGCGAGCAGCGTTCGTCGAGCAGACCGCGACGATCCGCAAGGTCGTCGACATTCCCGTCGTCGCATCGAACCGCATCAACATGCCCGACCAGGCTGAGCAGCTGCTCGCCGAGGGCAAGGCGGACATGGTCCAGATGGCGCGGCCGTTCCTGGCCGACCCGGAGTGGGTCAACAAGGCAGCGGCCGGCAAACCGCAGCTGATCAACACCTGCATCGCCTGCAACCAGGCGTGCCTTGACCACACCTTCAAGAACAAGCGCGCGACGTGCCTCGTCAACCCGCGCGCTGCATATGAGACGGAGCTGATCCTGGCCCCGGTCGAGGTGCCGCGCCGCATCGCGGTTGTCGGTGCCGGGCCGGCAGGACTTGCCTGCTCGACCGGACTTGCGGAGCGCGGCCACGAGGTCACGCTCTTCGAAGCGGCTGCGGGGATCGGCGGGCAGTTCAATCTCGCTCGTCGTATCCCCGGCAAGGAAGAGTTCGACGAGACGATCCGCTACTTCGCTGCGCTGCTCACTGAGTACAACGTGGAGCGTCGTTTCAACACACGCGTTACCGCCGAGCTGCTCCAGGCTGAAGCGTTCGACGCGGTTGTCGTCGCCACCGGAGTCGAAGGCCGCACGCCGCAGATTCCGGGCGTCGACCACGCGAAGGTCCGCTCCTACACCGAGGCGATCGAAGACCCCGCCGGCAACGGCAAGAACGTCGCCGTGATCGGCGCGGGTGGAATCGGCTTCGACGTCTCGGAGCTGCTCACCAACGATGAATCGCCGACGCTCGATCTGACCGCCTGGAAGCAGGAGTGGGGAGTGGCGCCAGAGCAGGAGACGCGCGGCGGAATCATCGAGGCCGACGTGCCGCCGTCACCGCGCAAGGTCGTGCTCTTGCAGCGCAAGGACGAATCACTGGGCCGTGGCCTCGGTAAAACAAGTGGCTGGGTCCACCGCGCCGTCCTGCAGAAGAAGCAGGTCGAGATGATCAAGGGCGCGCGCTACGACAGGATTGATGACGAGGGGCTGCACGTCAGCCTCGGCAAAGAGCACGATGAGGCACGCGTGATTCCGGCCGACACGATCGTGTTGTGCGCCGGCCAGGAGTCGGTGCGAGGGCTCTACGACGAACTGGTTGCGGCGGGCGTCGAAGCCCACCTGATCGGCGGCGCGGATGTTGCCGCAGAAGTCGACGCCAAGCGCGCGATCCGCCAGGGCACCGAGCTCGCCGCTGAGCTTTAGGGATTTGTGATCCGAGCCGCGCGCATGTCGACGTGCTGCAGGCCCGGCCCGAACGGAACGTCTTGAGCCAGCAACAGCTTGCGCTGACGTGACCCGTTGGGATTCGTCGCACGGCAGCGAGGATGCGATCGATTCGAACTTCGGCGTCGTCTGCGGCTAAATTCACGCTGATGAAAAGGATTCTCAGCTTGCTTCTGGTTGGTCTGATCGTGGCGATCGCCGTCCCATCTGCGGTCATGGCTTCCCAGCCTGACACGGCGACGACTGTCAAGAAGAAGCGAACGTACTGCCAGCGAACCGGCGCGAGCATCAAGGCGAAGCTCAAAGCCAAAAGCAAGCGCTTCTACGTGTACCTCGAAAAGGGCGGATCAATAATTCTGATCTGTCAGGACAAGCCGAAGTTCTACGGCGAGTTCTCGATCGGTACCGGCGACACGGTTTCGACCCTGCGCGTTTCCACGAAGCGGTGCGCGGTGGTCAAGGTGACCGGCAAGACCCACAATCCGCAGCTCTACCTCTTCAGCTTCGCCGACTTCCTTGCCAAGAACGGCCAGGCATCGATCTACACCTCCGGCTTCGGCCAGCCATCTGCTTCGATCGAGCAGGTCGCGCTTTCCAGGAACTGCGTCGCGGCCACCGCGGAGCGCGTGAACGGCGTCCCCGGGATCGCAGTGCAGGGCACAAGCGCATTCGGATACACCGGCACGCTGCGTCCGCCGATCAGCCCGAACATGACTGACAATGAGCTCGCAGCGGTGAAGATTTTCGGCACGGGCGCGTCAGCGACAGTCAGCTGGACCGAAGCCGGCGTGGCGAAGACATACGTGTACGCCGAGCCGGCCCCGGCCTACTAGAGGTCATGGCCAAAACCCCGCGGCATTCTGCTGGCCTGAAACGCTGCGCATCTCGCGGAGTGCGATCCTCGCAATAGCGCCGCTATTGCTGCGGTCGCCCTCCACGACCTGCTTGGTTTCAGACTC
>JBPPNF010000016.1:0-2773 GCA_051306435.1 Solirubrobacterales bacterium
CGACGGCCGCGAGGCCAGCGCCGGGATCGGAGCGTGGATCGCCTTCTACAACACGCGGCGGCCGCACAGCGCGCTCGCCCACCGCACGCCCATGGCGGTGTGGCGCGACGGCGTGATCGGCGAGCCCGACCCAGGGGAATCGGGTGAAGCGATTTAGGCGGCGATGAGGCTGACGAGGTATTCGTCGTCCCACGCGGCGACTTTACGCCTGAGGCGAAAGGAGTCCTTGGAGGAAGACCTTCGGGTGAGGTTGAGAGCGATGTGTTTGAGGGTAGTGAAGTTGGCGGGTGCGTGGTCGGTTCGCAGTCGGCATTCGTCGTCGCGGAAGACCATGTCGAGGACCCAGTGCAGGGAGTTTTCGACGGCCCAGTGATCGCGGACGAGGGGTCCGATGAGGCTGGCGACGAGCAGCAAAGAGGTGATGTAGAAGCGGGTTTCGTGCTCGATCTTGTCGGCGTCGCGGTTGGGTCCTGGGATGACGCGGGTGCTGTGGACCATGATGATGCCGGCCAGGGCGGGCCAATGGTGGCGCTGCCGCAACCAGCCGACATCGTGGATGACGGTGATGTTGCGGGTCTCGATGCGCCCGTGATCGCCGTCGATGGTCTGGTGGTGGGAGCTGGTGGTGTCTTTGAAATTATTGGTTTTCTGTTCATTGACGAACAGTTCGACATCCTCGCGCAGCGAGCCTTGGTTACCCTTCAGGGCGAGGATGTAGTCGGCCTTCTTGTCGACGATCTTCTGGGCGATGGCGCGCTGGCAGCCCATGGCATCGATAGTCACCACGGCGCCTTCGATGGCCAGCATGTCCAAAAGCTTGGGGATGGCGACGATCTCGTTGGCCTTGTCGGCGACCTGCACCTGACCCAGCACCAGACGCTGGCGGGCGGCGAAGGCCGAGACCATGTGGATGGCGCCCTTGGCCTTCCCCCTGGAGCGGCGCACGGTCTTGCCGTCGATCGCCACCACCCCTTCGGGAACCCCGACCAGTGCCGCCACCCAGGCCACGAAGCAGCGCTGGAACGCCTCGGCGTCGAGGGTAGCGAGGATGTCGCCCAAATGGTCATGGGCTGGCGTGCCCGCCGAGAAGGGCCGAAACCGGCGCAGCAGATCGAGCTTCTTCTCGCCGAAGCGGGCGATGTCGGTGATCGTCTCGGCTCCGGCCAGCACCGCCAAAAGGCACAGCAGCAGCACCTCCGGCAGCGGGTACATCACCTTCCCCTGCTGCCGACCATCCGGTAAATCCTTGAAATAGCCAAGAAACACCACCGTCTCGGCGAACGCATCGCCATCTGGAACACATCCACCCATCGAAAACACCCTCCCACGCAGCAGAGGATCCCGACAGATTCAGCACTTCATCACTTTGTCACGCACTTCTTCACCCGATTGCCCTGCTCAGCTAGTGGATTGACCGGAACAAAAGAGTCCGAATGGGGATTTCCGGCGACTGGCTGGTGTGCGAGTCCGGGAGGATGCGAAATGGCATTGGTTTCACCTTATCGGCCGCCGACCGTCAGCGGTTGCGCGACATCGCAGCGGCCCCGCGGAGTCCGCAGAAGCACGTCTGGCGGGCCCGCATCGTGCTGCTCAGCAGCGACGGTCTTGGCACCTCGGCGATCATGGCTGCGACGGGCAAGTCGAAGACCTGCGTCTGGCGCTGGCAGGAGCGCTTCATGCACGAAGGCGTCGATGGCCTGCTGCGCGACAAGTCACGTCCGCCCGGCAAGACACCGGTGCCACCCAAGCGCGTGGCAGAGATTGTCCGCCTGACGCAGGAATCGCCGCCGCACGAAGCGACCCACTGGACGGCGCGCGCAATGGCCAAGGCAGTCGGACTTGCCGTTTCGACAGTCCAGTCGATCTGGAAGGCGCATGGCCTTGCTCCGCATCGCTGGCGCAGCTTCAAGCTGTCGAACGACCCGGCCTTCGCCGAGAAGCTCACCGCCATTGTCGGCCTCTACGTCGAGCCGCCGGCCCATGCGGTGGTGCTGTCGTTCGACGAGAAGTCGCAAATCCAGGCGCTCGACCGCACCCAGCCTGGCCTGCCGATGAAGAAGGGCCGCGCCGGGACCATGACCCACGACTACAAGCGTCACGGCACGACCACCCTGTTCGCCGCTCTCAACGTGCTCGACGGCACGGTCATCGGGCAGAACATGCAGCGCCATCGCCATCAGGAGTTCATTCGCTTCCTCAATCGGATCGAGCGCGAGGTGCCGAAGGACAAGGCGATCCACGTGATCCTCGACAACTACGCCGCTCACAAGAAGGACAAGGTCCGGAAATGGCTCGCTCGCCATCCGCGCTTCACCTTCCACTTCACGCCGACCTCGTGCTCATGGCTCAATGCCGTCGAGGGCTGTTGGCCTTCGGCCCTCTTCGAGTCCGCCAAGCTGACCCGGCGCCGGCTCAAGCACGGCGTCTTCCATTCGCTCGTCGATCTCCAGGCCGCCATCAATCGATTCATCCGCGAATACAACGCCGCAAACCCCAAGCCCTTCGTCTGGAAAGCCGATCCCGACAACATCATCGCCGCACGAAACCGAGGGTTCCAAACGTTGGAGTCAATCCACTAGTTTGCAGCCCTAGATTGGCTGCAAGCTCTGTATGGCATCAAGAAAGGTGACAGCCCCGAAGTGCTTCGCAAATCAATTGCCAGCCTTATGGCGGACGCCATGACCTTTGACCTCAAGCACCCGGTGAATGGCGGCGTCGAAGTGACCATTGTGTTGGCTCGCCACCTGCGCCTGCGGTTCCCGAATTTGAATGA
>JBPPNF010000017.1:0-4768 GCA_051306435.1 Solirubrobacterales bacterium
GGGTTGGGCCACCGGCTTCGGGCGTTACCGACTTTCGTGACGTGACGGGCGGTGTGTACAAGGCCCGGGAACGTATTCACCGCAGCGTTGCTGATCTGCGATTACTAGCGACTCCAACTTCATGGGGTCGAGTTGCAGACCCCAATCCGAACTGAGACCGGCTTTTTGGGATTCGCTCACCATCACTGGATCGCAGCCCTTTGTACCGGCCATTGTAGCATGCGTGAAGCCCTGGACATAAGGGGCATGATGACTTGACGTCATCCCCACCTTCCTCCGGTTTGTCACCGGCAGTCTCCTATGAGTCCCCAACTGAATGCTGGCAACATAGGACGGGGGTTGCGCTCGTTGCGGGACTCAACCCAACATCTCACGACACGAGCTGACGACAGCCATGCACCACCTGTATTGCTGTCCCGAAGGAAGTCCATGTTTCCATGGAGGTCAGCAGTATGTCAAGCCCAGGTAAGGTTCTTCGCGTTGCGTCGAATTAATCCACATGCTCCGCTGCTTGTGCGGGTCCCCGTCAATTCCTTTGAGTTTTAGCCTTGCGGCCGTACTCCCCAGGCGGGTCACTTAACGCGTTAGCTACGACACGGAGGGAGTCGACACCCCCCACATCTAGTGACCATCGTTTACGGCGTGGACTACCAGGGTATCTAATCCTGTTTGCTCCCCACGCTTTCGCGTCTCAGCGTCAGTAACGTCCCAGAGAGCTGCCTTCGCCGTTGGTGTTCCTCCTGATATCTGCGCATTTCACCGCTACACCAGGAATTCCACTCTCCTCTTCCGTACTCAAGTCACACAGTATCCATCGGCTTTCGAAGGTTGAGCCTCCGACTTTCACAACAGACTTATATAACCGCCTACACGCGCTTTACGCCCAATGATTCCGGACAACGCTTGCTCCCTACGTATTACCGCGGCTGCTGGCACGTAGTTAGCCGGAGCTTCTTCTGAAGGTACCGTCAAGTGCGCCGGCTGTTCACCGTGCACCCTTCTTCCCAACTGAAAGAGGTTTACAACCCGAAGGCCGTCTTCCCTCACGCGGCATTGCTGCATCAGGCTGTCGCCCATTGTGCAAGATTCCCCACTGCTGCCTCCCGTAGGAGTCTGGACCGTGTCTCAGTTCCAGTGTGGCTGATCGTCCTCTCAGACCAGCTAAGTATCGTCGGCTTGGTAGGCCTTTACCCCACCAACTACCTAATACTCCGCAGGCTCCTCCAATAGCGAATAGCCGAAGCTCTCTTTACCGGACCTCCTTGTGGAAGTACGGCACATCCGGTATTAGCTCAGGTTTCCTTGAGTTATTCCGGTCTACTGGGCAGATTGCCCACGTGTTACTCACCCGTTCGCGGCTTTGCCCCTAAAAGGTTCGTCGCACCACTTGCATGTGTTAAGCATGCCGCCAGCGTTCGTCCTGAGCCAGGATCAAACTCTCCGTGAAAGAGCCGGCCGAAGCCGACTCACAGGAAGAGTTGTCAAACCCATTGAACCCCAGGTACACAAACGGGATTCGGGTTTAGACAGGGTGTTCAGGCTTGGCGCCTGAACCCACTCCCCGCGCTCCTGTAAATAGACGCGGCGAATGGTGTGATTCTTTAGCTCTAATCGAACCGCCCCGGCTGGGGACGGGTCGAATAGACAAATCTGGACCGACAAATAGTTGTGATAACCATTCATCGTTCACGCTGTTGAGTTTTCAAGGACCGTGGCAGTCGCTCCAACTCAGTGAATGAACACTGCAGAGTCGAACTGCTGGAAACTGGCAAAAGAAAAGCCTCTTCTTGACAGGAGAGGCCCCAAATGCAGTGAAACAACACTGCCTGCGCGCAAGAATTTGAGGCTCTTACGCCTGGGGGTCTGTCCTGATGTCAGAAAGAAGCGTCACAAATGGACCTGTTTCCGGCTTGACCAAGATAGCACAGGTGGATCGGCTTCTGCGGCAGATCCGGGCGGATCCGCCAGCTAACTTGCGTGAAGGCGTTTGAAACGGCGTTTTCCGACCTTCAGAACCCTGCCGTCGAGCTCGCTTGCCGGAAGATCGAGAGTTGTCAGTGCCTGGCCGTCGAGGCTCACGCCGCCCTGTTCGATCAGCCGCCGTGACTCCGATCGCGACATTCCGAAGGCATCGGCGAGCAGGCCGGGAACATGGATATCCCCGGCATTTGCAGCGAAATCGAAGCCCTCAAGATCTTCAGGGATGTCGTGGCTCTTGAACAACCGGTCAAAGTGAGCTTCCGCGGCAGCGGCGTCGGGGCCTGAGTGGAATCGAGCGACGATCGCACGCGCAAGCGCCCGCTTCTGCTGCACCGGCGGCAGCGATGAATCCGGCTCCTTGCCGAGCAGAAGGTCGTAGTACTGCGCCATCACGTCATCCGGGATTGACATGACCTTGCCGAAGATCTCTTCCGGTGGCTCTGTGACGCCTATGTGATTGCCGAGCGACTTGCCCATGCGGCGCACGCCGTCAGTCCCCGGCAGGATCGGCATCGTCAGGACCGCCTGCTGAGACATGCCGTGGGCGTTCTGGAAGTCACGGCCGAGCAGCAGATTGAACTTCTGGTCGGTGCCACCGAGCTCGAGGTCTGCCCTGACGGCGACCGAGTCGTAGGCCTGAAGCACCGGGTAGAGCAACTCCAGCAGGGCGATCGGCGTTCCCTCTGAATAGCGGTTGGAGAAGTCCTCGCGCTCGAGCAGCTGGGCGACCGTTGGAATACGCATCAGCTTGAAGAGCTCGATCATCGGCATGTCAAGCCACTCGGAGTTGCGCCGCACTTCGACCCGGTCGGCATCGAGCACCCTGAACGCCTGTTCCTGGAAGGTCTCGGCGTTCGCGTCGATCTCCTCGGGCGAAAGCTCCGGGCGGGTCTTCGAGCGGCCGCTCGGATCGCCGACGCGTGCGGTGTAGTCGCCAAGGATCAGCACAACTGTATGGCCTGCGTCCTGGAACTCGCGCAGCTTTGCAAGTACCACCGTGTGGCCGAGGTGAATGTCTGGCGCGGTCGGGTCAATGCCCAGCTTCACGCGCAGCGGGCGGCCCGCTTCGGCCGCAGATTTCAGCTTCGCCTCGAGCGCGCCGGCTGGAAGAGCGTCGACTGCATTGCGCTCCAACTGCGCGGCAAGCTGTACGGGGTCGGTCACGAGGCGATGTTAACGGCCGTGGAAGTCTGCACCGCGACCGAATCTCCCGGGGGTTGCCGTTGTTATTCTCGATGAACCCGCCGCAGACGCGGTGCTCGAGCAGGACCAACCCCCGGCCGCACTCAGTAACTGACAACCGCGGCCCCGCAGAACACTCCCCCTGACGGTCCTGCGCATTTATGTCCCGAGGATCAAACCCGACAGACACCGACGCCCGGACGCAGCGTCAAAAAGAAGCAGACGCGCTGAAGACAGCGGGTCCCAAGCCGCGCGTGCGCAAGCTGCGCATCGTGCTGATCACCAGCGGGCTGATGGTGCTTGCCGGGATCTCGACGGTCTTCGGGATGATGATGGCCGTCGCCAGCGAGCTGCCAAACCTTGAGGACCGTCAGCAGTACAAAGTTTCGAAACCGTCGATCATGTACGACGATCGCGGTCAGGTGATCACGAGGCTGCGGAACAACCAGAATCGCATCCTCGTCACCTCGCAGCAGATTTCCCCGACGATGAAGCAGGCGGTTGTTTCGATCGAGGACAGGCGCTTTTATGAGCACACCGGAGTGGACGCGCGCGGTATCGGGCGAGCGCTGGTCACCGACATCATCGGCGGAGGAGCAAAGCAGGGTGCATCCACGATCACCCAGCAGTTCGTGAAGAACGCCCTCGCTGCGCAGAACCAGCGCACGGTGATGCAGAAGCTTCGCGAATCGGCACTCGCCTACCACCTTGAGAATCAGTGGACCAAGGACAAGGTCCTGACCGAATACCTCAACGCGATCTACTTCGGCAACGGCGCATACGGCATCGAGTCCGCCGCGCAGACCTACTTCGCCACAGCACACCCTGGCTGCCAGCCGACCTGCGCGCGCAGGCTTCTGCCCTGGGAGGCCGCACTTCTTGCTGCGGTGATCGCATCACCCAGTGCGTACGACCCGGTCGTCTACCCGGCGCGCGCCACCGACCGCCGCGATCTGGTGCTGCTGAACATGTACAACCAGGGCTACATCACGAAGGGGATCTACGACCAGGGCAAGCTGCAGGCCGTGCCGACGGCGGACGAGATCACGCGTCCCAAGGAGGATTCCGTCGCTCCGTATTTCTCCACCTACGTCCGCCAGCAGCTGGTTGACCGCTATGGCGCAGGCACTGCCTTCGGCGGCGGACTGCGCGTACACACCACGCTCGATCTCGAGATGCAACAGGCGGCGCAGCGTTCGATCGAGCAGATCCTGCCCTACGGCGGACCCAGCGCATCGATGGTCGCGATCGAGAACAAGACCGGCAAGATCCGCGCGCTCTACGGCGGCAGCAACTACGAGGAGCGACCGTTCAACCTTGCGACCCAGGGTCAGCGTCAGCCGGGATCATCCTTCAAGCCATTCACGCTGATTGCCGCGCTGAAGAAGGGCTACTCGCTCGGCTCAACCTGGAAGTCCGCCGAGATTGGGAAGGCCGGCAGCGGCACGCTGATCAAGAACTATGAAGGCAGCTACCTCGGTGCCACGAGTCTCCAGAACGCCACCACCACTTCAGACAACACCGCGTTTGTCCGGGCGGGCTGGTCGGTCGGGATCAACAAGGTTGCCCGTCAGGCCAAGTCCATGGGGATCAGTACACAGATCTC
>JBPPNF010000018.1:0-20605 GCA_051306435.1 Solirubrobacterales bacterium
CTGTTGGTCTTCGATGAGGTGCAGTGCGGGCTTGGGCGGAGCGGATCGCTGTTTGCTTACGAGCAGACGCCCGTTGTGCCTGACGTCATGACTCTTGCGAAGGCGCTCGGCGGGGGATTGCCGATCGGCGCAATGTTGGCGGCTGAGCACTGTGCGGGGGCGCTTCAGCCGGGGTACCACGGCTCGACGTTTGGCGGCAATCCGGTGGCATGCGCCGCCGCGCTTGTGGCGTTTGAATTGTTGGCTGATCCGGTGCTGCAGGCCAGTGCCAATGACCTTGGAGACCGACTGACCGTGCACCTCGCGCAGTACGGCAAGGTGCAGGGTCGCGGCTTGATGCTCGGCGTTGAGCTTGAAGAGGAGATCGACGCCAAACAGATCGTGGCCGGCCTCCTGATTGAACATCGCGTGATCGCAAACGCCACGAGCGGTTCGACGCTCCGCTTTCTTCCGCCACTGACAGCAACGGACGAAGACGCAGACCGGGCGACTGCAGCGCTCGACGATGTCTGGACCAGCCTGAACTATTGACGATTCTCGAACTGGAAACTGCGCGTCGGCCTCGCGCTGATGTTGCGCAAGCCGAGCGAGCGGCCGAGCGTGAGCATCACCGCGAATGACAACGATGCGACCCAGGCGAATGCAGTGGCGCCAGCTCCCCATGCGGAGAACCCGTCGCCGAACGCCCCGTCGATAACCACGCGCGCTGCGCCGTAATCCGGCATGAAGAACGCGAGGCCGTGTGGGTCGCCATCACCGAACATCGGGTTCTGCAAGATGCCCATCCCGAGCATCGCGAGAAACAACACGAAATAGGTCGCTCCCAGCTGGCCGAAGATCGCCCCGGCCAGCACGCCGATCAACCCATAGATCGCGGCGATAAGCACGTTGCCGGCGATGAACGCCGGCCACGACTGCGGTTCGAAGCTGAGCGCGGTGACGCCCATGGAAACGGTCGTCGCTGTCGCGGCGATCGCGGCAAGCGACAGGAACCGTGGAACGAGTGCCTCTTTCACCGTGAAACCGCTGACCACCAGTCGTTGGTCGCTCTGGAGCGATGATCGAGCGATTGACGCGCCGGCAAGACCGGAGATGAAGGCGATTGTGATCGCTGCCATCATCGCACCGTGAGCGCCACGCATCGTCGTCTCCGCGATCACCCGACCGGGAAGCGTCAATGTTCGCGGGGTCGCTTCGGTCGCTGCGATCGCCCGGGAGATGAAGAAGAACGGCAGGAACACAACCAGCGCGATCACCAACGGCCGTCGCCGGAGCTCTCGCGCGTAGAGCCGGAACGCCCCTGCGATGCGGCCGGGAGAACTCACCTGCGTCTCGCCGAGACGCTGAACGCAGCGAACGCAGCCACCAGCGAGAGGCCGGCGACCACCGCAGCGCCGCGCCATTGAGATCCGGACACGTTCGTTCCGAGCGCAGCTGCGATCATCAGGTTCGTGGCATATTTCGACACCGCCCAAGGCGGTGCGTCACCCGACATCGCTGGCCCTGCAAAGGCGTCGAGCAGAAACACGAAGGTCACGACCAGCGAGCCTTCCAAGGCGGGAAGTCCAGTCGAGCCGACGAGGACGCCGATTCCCAGGTAGGTGAGCGCAAATGCCGCGACGCCGAACGCCGCGTGAAGCGGGTGCTGCACTGAGTCCACGGCGATCAAGGCGGCGAAGGCAGCGCAAGCGGCGATCGCTGCGGTCAATACCGAGGCGGAGATGCGGTCGATCGCGAGATGCGTCGCTCCTCGTCCCGCAAGTGCGAGTCGTAGATCGGCGCCGCGCGACGAAGATGCCTGGAAAAAGCCGACCGCGCCGGAGACGAGCGCGGCTGCCCAGCCGGCGCCGACCGCGGTGGCGGCGTCGCCGGCGAGGTTTCCGCCAAGGGCATCGGCGAAATCCGACAAGGCGTCCGCAGCCCCGAGGATGAACAGGAACGGAACCAGGACGAGTAACGCGATTGTGAACCGGTTGCGCAACTGCTCGATGGCGAACAGACGGACAACCATCACGTTGCGACGCTCTTCCCGTGGTCGAGTTCATAGATCGTGTCGAATCGCTCGCGCTCGGTCAGCAGGTGACTGATGACCAGAATTCCCATTCCTTGCGCTCGCCGCCGCTCGCTCATCTCCCAGAACTTCTCGTAGGTCTCCCAGTCGAAGCCGGAATACGGCTCATCCAGCAGAAGCAGCTGTGGATCGTGCATGAGCGAAAGCGCAAGATTGAGTTTTTGGCGCGTTCCGCCCGAGAGCGTTTCCACGCGCTCGGCGTGATACCGGCTGAAGTTGAGTTCTTCCAGCATCTGATCGGCGGCCGCAATCCGAGTTCGTCCAGTCAGCCCGTACGCGGATGAAAACAGTTGAAAGTGCTCGTCGACGGTGAGCTTGTCCCACAGCATCGGCTGCTGCGGGCAGTAGCCGAATCGTGGCGGCTTCGTGATCTCGCCTCCGTCGGCCGCGAGCATCCCCACGATGATCTTCATCAACGTGCTCTTGCCTGAACCGTTTTCGCCCACCAGTCCGACAAGAGAACCGGCTCCGACCGTGAGCGATGCGCCATCGAGGACGACCACGGCTCTCCTCTTCCAAGGTGGACCCGCGCGGAAACTCTTACGGATCGCGCGCGCGGTAAGCAGTGAATCCGAGCGGTTACCAGCCGGCTCGTGGCCTTCAACATCATGAACTCCAGTTCTCACACCGATCAGTGGCCCATCGCATCGTCGTTCATCATCGAACCGTCGGACATCGAATGGGTCGAACCGGATTCCATCTGACCGTTCATCTGCTGCCCGTTGGGCATCATATGGCTCGCGGAAGCGTCGTTGTTGCCACCGGTTGTGAGCACGGCCGCGACTGCGACCGTCGCTCCGGCCACCAGTACAACGGCGACGAGCAGGATTGTCAGCGTCTTCTTGGACATTTGTCGTTTCTCCTCTGTCACTGGTTTATCAGCGGTTGTTTGTTTTCGAATTGACGACCATCAAGAGCCCGCCCGGGCCTTCGCCGTCATTGGTCAGGTGGTGCCCGATGTGGCAGTGAAGGATCCATTTGCCTGGGGGCTCGGTGAATTCGATATCTGCGCGCTCGCCGCTCTCGAGCGTGAGAGTGTCCCTCCGCTCGACTGCCCCATTTTGTACGGCGTGTCCGTCTCTCGCGATCACGCGAAAGCTTGTCCCATGCAGATGGATCGGGTGCGCCAACTGACCGGCGTTGACCAGGCGAAAGAGAACTTTTTTGCCGGGCTGAACGTTCACCGACCCTGTGTCAGGAAAGCTCTTTCCATTGATCGTGAAGAAGTTCGGGAGCATCCCCTCCATCTGCATGACTCCGCGTGACCTGCCGGTGCCGGGGTCCGAGGACCATTCCGAAAAGACCAATGTCTTGTCGACCGAGTATTGCTGCGCGCCGCTCGGTGGATCAATGATCAGCGTGCCGTAGAGCCCCATCGGCATCTGACGGTCTTCGTCGGTGTGCGTGTGGTACATGAACGTGCCGCCTCCCGTCGGATTGCCAGCCGGCTTCGCCGTGAATTCATACGCGTATGACTCGCCCGGCTCGATGTTTTTCTGCGTGACGCCCGGAACGCCGTCCTGCGAGTTCGGAACGCCGACACCGTGCCAATGCATGGTTGTGGGTTCCGGGAGATCGTTCTTGAACTCAATGCGCACCCGTTGGCCGTTCTTGACGCGGATCTGCGGACCCGGAACGATGCCGTTGTATGCGTAGGCGGTAACGCGCTGTCCGCCGAAGATCGTCCACCACACCGGACGGGCGTTGAGGCGGTAGACCGCCACTCCGTCACTCATCGTTGGTTTGAGCAGGGTGCCTCCCTGTGACGCCGGAGCATTCTTGATCCCGTCAACTGGGAGCGGTGACATGTGCTCCATCGAGCCGCCGGACATTGAACCCATCGCCATTCCGCCACCAGCGCTGCCGACGTTGTCGGATCGGGCTATCGCGACGCCGGCGATCGCGATGGAGATCACGGCGATAAACAACGCGGCGACAGCGATTACCCACAAAGGACTGACCTGATCATTTTCTTCGCGCATTTCACACTTCGTTTCAGTAGACGTCGTGCCGGCAGACGACCGGCGCAGAACCAGAATCGACGAGCGGTGTGAAGGTTCGATGAAGGCTTGGCACGAATCGCGTGAATATGCGAGGTGACGCAGGGTCAGCCATTAGGGTGAAGGGCGATGAACGAGCGGGTCCTGATCGTCGACGACGAACAATCTGTACACGACGTGGTCCGTGCTTACCTGGAGCGCGAGGGCTACGTCGTCTACTCGGCCACCGGGGGCGCCGAGGGATTGGAGATCGCACTGAGCAGGCGCCCGGATCTGGTTGTGCTGGATCTCATGCTTCCAGACATCTCCGGCGACGTTATATGCCGGCAGTTGCGCGAGCGTTCGGACGTCGCCATCATCATGCTCACCGCAAAGTCCGGGGAGGATCAGCGCATCGCCGGGCTCGGATTCGGCGCCGATGACTACATAGTCAAGCCGTTCAGCCCTCGCGAACTCGTCGCACGCATAAAGGCCGTGCTTCGTCGTAGCTCCAGCGCCGAGATGCCGCTCGTTGAAGTGCAGAGCTTCGACGCAGGACGACTGGTGATAGACAGTGTCCTGCATGAGGTTCGCGTGGAGGGTGAGCCGGTTTCGTTGACCCCGTCCGAACACAAGCTTCTTACGGCATTGGCGCAATACCCCGGTCGGGCTTACGCTCGGATCGAACTTGTGAACCGTGTCCAGGGACATGAGTTCGAGGGCTACGAGCGCACGATCGACGCGCATGTCAAAAACCTCCGGCGCAAGATCGAATCTGATCCGTCGGCCCCGCGGTATGTGATCACTGTCCCGGGTGTCGGCTATCGATTGGGCGTGCGGAGCGAGTGAACGTGTGGCGACGCACCGGACTCACCACCAGGTTCGCGCTCGCGCTCGCTGCGGTTGCCGTCGCGTCAGTTGGGATTTCGACCGTGCTCGCGAATCTCGGATTGCACAGTCGAGTCGACGAAGCGTCTGAGGCACGTACGGCGGCGGCCACAAAGCACGCAGCAGATGTCGCCGCAGCGCTATATGCGCGCGACAAACAGTGGACTGCTCAGACGCGCGCCGAACTCGGACACGCGGCACTGATCGGCGGGTATCGACTGACGCTCGTTGAAACCGGCGCCACATCGGCGAGCGCGTCCGCCTCGACGAGACCGGTGACGGTCAACGGCGATCGAGTCGGTGCGATCTTGCTCGAGCCTACGGACAATGGCTTTGTGATGCGTGAGGATAAGTCACTGGCGGACAGGCTCGACCGCCTTCATCTACTCGCGGCGGCGCTTGCGTTGATTCTGGGAGTCCTGTCCGCACCACTCATCGCGAGCGTTTTGACACGGCCGCTGAGACGCATAGCTGCGGCCGCCACACGATTGCGAAATGGAGAGCTTGGCGTGCGCGTAGATGAAGGCGGCCCACACGAAATCTCGGCGGTCGGTCAAGCGCTGGACGAACTCGCCTCGTCACTCGAACAAGAGGAAGTGCTTCGACGAGAAGCAGCCGCTGACGTGGCACATGAGCTTCGCACTCCGCTTGCCGGCGTGATCTCACGCATTGAAGCCGCGCAGGATCACGTGATCGAAGACGAGCAGGCGAACCTCGATGCGATGCGTGCCGAAGCTCAGCGACTCGCGGAACTGATGGAGGATCTCGAACGCCTCGCGGACGCTCAGCGCCCCGGGCTCACGCTTGACAAAAGTCGCGTCGACGTCTGTGAACTCGCACGTGAGCGACTTGTGGTTCGACGTGAAGAGTTCGATCGCGCGGGCTTGTCGGTGGTTGACGAATTGAATTCACCGGCGATCGTGCTGGCCGATCGCGCGCGCATCACGCAGGTGCTGGACAATCTCCTCACCAACGCACTGCGCTACACCGACGCGGGCGAGGTTCGCGTCGAAGTTCGCGAAGAAGGCGGTAACGTCTTGATCGTTGTTTCGGACACTGGGATTGGCATGAGTGAGCACGAGGCCGCCCGCGCATTCGAGCGCTTTTGGCGGGCGGATTCGTCGCGATCTCGGGGCACGGGCGGCACTGGTCTTGGCTTGGCGATTGCACGCGAGCTGACGAATGCACACGCTGGGACGATCGCCGTTGACAGCGAAGTGGGAGTCGGTTCCACTTTTACGGTTTCACTGCCAGCGCTGAGAGCCGATCAATGAAACCCGTCCCCCGTGTCGTTCGCCTCGGCCTGCTCTCCATTGTCATGGTCATGATCGTGTTGCCCATGGCGTGAGCTGTGAAAGCCTGTGAACCCTGTCCCTTCGTGATCCGACGAAATGTCGGAGCAGATGCTGTAAATTTACTACCGGGTCCGTTCTCAGGTCGGAATGAGGTCAAGCGGTAGCTGTGAAGCGTCCAAGTGTGAATATTTCAGTCGTTGAGCGAGCCGGTCGAATTCCGGTGGGAGTAGTCGGTATGGTGGCCGGCCTGCTCCTGGTGCGCTCCGGCGACGGCACCGTACCGCTGGTGCTCGGGCTGTTGCTCGCGGCAGCCGGGCTTGACGTGCTTGTGACTGGCTTGACGGGACATTGTCCGCTCTACGCCAAGCTGGGCCACGTTCCGTCGTCCCTGCGAAGGCGCTCATGAGCGCCCCCGAAAACCACGACGGCGAGAATGGCGAGAACGGTGGCGGTCACGGCCACTGGATGATGATCGCGTGCTGCGTCCCGATGATTGTCATCGCGATTGCCCTGGTGGTGACTGGCGTGGTGGGCGTCGGATTCCTCCTTGTCGCGGTCGGTTGTCTGCTCATGATGGCGCTGATGATGGGAGCAATGATGGGCCGCTCATGACTGACCACGGATTTGGACCGTCACGCATCGCGGTCAGCTGTTTGCCCGCGAACGTGGATGTCGCTTGCTTTTCGGCTCCGCCCGGCTCAGGTCCGAGCGCTGTTTTGCGGCCATAGCGGCGGTCATGCACATTCAATCGCCGACCCCCGGCGCTTCAAGGTCAAAGCCGGTCGACGATGGGCAGCCGGAATCATCGCGGCCGTCATGGCGCATTCGCACTGTCGCCCTCTTCTCGTCTGCTGTGGCCGTCGTGCTCGGGCTCGCTCCGCACGTACTTCACCATGCCGGACCGATCGCTGGCGCTGCGCTCGTCGCCGGCACCGGAGGCACGCTTCTGTTCGGCCTGATCGGCCTTGTTGCAAGCGTGCCGCTCCTGCTCCGTGTGCGTCGAAAGTCCGGCGGATGGAGTGTGCCGGCCGGCCTGCTCGCACTCTTTGTGGCCGGATTTGCCCTGTCGACCTTTGTAATCGGCCCCGCGATCCGGGGCGATGACCAAGATTCCGGCGCAGACTCTGCGCCTGGATTGTCTGGCGACCATGCAGGACACCACCAGTAGTTCATCGGCTACCGGGAATAAACCACACGCGAAAGGCGAGGGAATGGTCAATGAATACGTACTCTGACAACCGGCAACCCCGTGAAAACGAGGTCGGCAGAAACGCACGCATGGGGTTGTGGATCGTAATGGCGTTCATTGGCTATGAGTGGTTCATGTCGGGCCTGACGAAGCTGGTCCGGGGAGGCTTCCCGTCGGGTCTTGCCGATGAACTTGTCGAGAGTTCGGAGGGCACAGTCGACTGGTACAAATCCTTTCTCGACTCGGTGGTCATCCCGAACGCGGAGGCATTTGGGATCCTGATTGAGGTCGGTGAAATCGTGATCGGAATTGCTCTGATGGGAGCAGCTGTCGCTTTGCTGTTTCGATGGCACCGACTCGGATATCGCGAGGAACTCGTCGTCTGGTCCGCCGTTGCGCTTGGCTCTGCCGGCGCGATATTCATGAATCTGAACTTCCATCTCGCAAATGGCTCACCGCATCCCTGGCTGATCCCCGCCGACGGCTTTGATGAAGGCGTGGATATGGACAGTTTGCTCCCCCTCATTGAACTCGTTTTCCTCGTCATCGCGGTGAAGCTCGTCGCATTTTTGCGCGCCGATCGAACGACCGGCGCTCAGGCCCGGTTCCCGCCACCTTGAACTTCGTCACGACCATCGAGGTACAGAGACTTTCCACGAGACGTATTACGACGGCCTGTAGGATCTGCGCATGAAGTCGACCCGAGCCGAAGGCGCGCACGTGCATGACGCGGTACTGGACGTGAGGCCGATCCTGCGCGCGTCCGAATCGGCCGTTGTGAGTCGCGTGGTCGGAGCGGTTGACGGGGTCGAGTCGATCGATGTGAATCCGGTCGCGCAGACTGCGGCGGTGCGTTACGACGGCGACCGCGTTTCACTTGCTGATTTGCGGAAGGTCGTGGACGACTGCGGCTACCACTGCGCGGGGCAGTCGGTCCCGAATCATCTGTGTGACCCCGCTGCCGAGCAGGGCGAGCCTGCAGGCCACGAGCATCACGATCACCGTACGGAGGGCGAGCGTTCTCCCGATGAGGTGATGGGCCACGGGGGCCACGCCGGGATGTCGATGGACGCGATGGTCGCCGATATGCGAAATCGCTTTCTCGTGGCCGTATTTTTCGCCGTCCCGATTGTTCTTTGGTCGCCGATCGGCAGTGACGTGATCGGATTCAGTGTCGCGCCGCCATTGGGCCTACGCAATGACGTGTGGCAGCTCCTGCTGAGCTTGCCGGTGATTTTCTACTCGTGCCAGATATTCTTCACCGGCGCGGTGAGGGCGCTGCGCGCCCGGACACTGGACATGATGGTTCTGGTCGCGGTGGCAGTCGGAGCCGGGTGGCTGTATTCGCTGGTCATCACATTCAGCGGCGGCGGTGAGGTGTTCTACGAAGCCGCCACGGTGCTGGCCTCGTTCGTCCTGCTCGGCCACTGGTTCGAGATGCGTGCCCGCGGAGGTGCCAACGACGCAATCCGCACGCTGTTGAACCTCTCACCTGCCAAAGCGTTGGTCGAACGCGACGGCGTCAGCTTCGAAGTTGCGACGTCGGAAGTTCGAGTCGGCGACATCTTGATCGTCCGACCCGGATCAAAGATCGCCGTCGATGCTGAGGTGGAAGAGGGCGAAAGTGAGGTCGACGAGTCGATGGTCACAGGCGAGTCGCTCCCGGTGCACAAAGCGGCCAGCTCGGAAGTGACCGGCGCGACGATCAACATCAACGGTACGCTGCGCGCGAGGGCGACCAAGGTCGGCAGCGACACGGCTCTCGCCCAGATCGTCAAACTCGTTCAAGAGGCGCAGAGCTCGAAGGCACCAGGCCAGCGGCTGGCCGACCGCGCGGCTTTCTGGCTGGTTTTCGTCGCGCTCGTCGGAGGCGTCGCGACGCTCGCGGCCTGGCTGATCTTTGGCGACGTGCCGTTCGGCGAGGCGATGTTGTTCGCAATCACCGTGGTCGTCGTCACCTGCCCCGATGCTCTCGGCCTCGCAACGCCAACGGCGATCATGGTCGGAACCGGTCTTGGTGCCGAGCGCGGGATCTTGTTCAAGAACGCGTCGGCGCTCGAAACCTCTGCGCGGATCCAGACCGTGGTGATGGACAAGACCGGAACGTTGACCAAGGGTGAGCCGGAAGTTGTTGAAGTACACGTCGATTCCATGGACGAGTCAGAACTGCTCCGCCTGGTCGCAGCCGTGGAGCGTTCGTCCGAGCATCCGCTTGCGAAGGCGATCGTGCAACGCGCGGATCAAAAGCAACTCGCCAAAGTTCGGATAAGTGATTTTGAAAGCGTGCCCGGCCACGGTGCCTCCGCCACTGTTGAGGGGCGGCGGGTCCTTGTCGGTAACGCTCGGCTGATGGATCGTGAAGGCGTCGTGATGGGGCAACTTGCTGTCAAGCGCGAGGAGTTGGCAAGCGTCGGGCAGACAGTCGTGCAAGTAGCTGTTGACGGACGCGCGGCTGGCCTGCTCGCGATTGCAGATGCGGTGCGGCCCACCGCTGCGGCGGCTGTGGCTGCGCTGCACAATTCTGGAGTGACTGTGGTGATGTTGAGCGGCGACAACTTTGAAACGGCACGACGTATCGGCGCTCAACTCGGTATTGACAAGGTGCTCGCGGAAGTTCTGCCCGGCGACAAGGCGGCAAAGATCGCCGAGTTACAGGCTGACGGAACCAAGGTGGCGATGGTTGGAGATGGCGTGAACGACGCCCCCGCCCTCGCGCAGGCGGATCTCGGTCTCGCGATTGGCGCTGGGACGGACGTCGCGATCGAGACCGCAGATCTCGTTCTCATGCGTTCAGACCCGCTGGACGTTCCGATCGGACTCGCGATCGGACGCGGAACGCTGCGCAAGATGCGTCAGAACCTCACCTGGGCAGTCGGCTACAACTCGATCGCGCTACCGATTGCCGCTGGCGTTTTCGAGCCCTCCACCGGCCTGGTGCTTCGACCTGAAATCGCGGCATTGACTATGGCCGGATCAAGCCTGATCGTCGCGGTCAACGCCTTGATGCTCAAGCGTCTTCGGCTTCCGTCCCCTGTCACTGACCAGCCTTGGTGATCATAAGTCCTGCCGTCGCTCTTCGGGGATTCGGGCGAGTTCCGTGCAAGCCTCGCGGGCGACGTGCAACGCTCGGACACCGCACGGAGTTCTATTCGGAAGTACTACTACAGACCGTAGTAGGAGACCGCATCACAAGTGCTTCAGTCGACGCCTGAAAAAGCGCGGCGCGGCGCCTGATGGAATTCAGTGACCCGGAATCCTCGGTACACCCGTGCGGCGTCGTCCGGTAGTCGACCGACTTCGAACTCGCCTGGGCGGACCGCGGTGTTGGGCGTGCTCGCCGTCGTCTTCGTTCGGCTCTGGTACCTGCAAGTGCTGTCAGGCGAAAACTACCTTGCCCAGGCCGATCAGAACCGGGTGCGTGAAATCAAAGTAGAAGCACCGCGCGGAGAGATCATTGACCGTGCAGGAAAACGCCTGACCTCCAATCGCAGCTCGTGGCAGGTGCGCCTGGATTCTTGCCGACGGGGCGAGAATCTGGGTCCAAAACGTGAGCTTGTGTCAATCCCCGGGATGGGCGCGGAGGTAGATCGAATTGCGCGCTCACTCCACCAGTCGCCGGCCGTCCTGCGCAAAAACATGCAGCAGTCCTTGGTTCATTCCTCGGCAGGTCCGGTCACGGTCGCCGCCGATGTCCCTCTGGCCGCTGTCGTGTGGATTCAAGAGCGCCGCGAAGACTTCCCGGGTGTCGAAGCTGCGCAGATCTTTGAGCGCGACTATCCCTACGGCGACCTCGCCACACAGCTTTTCGGATATGTGCGGGAGATCAGCGGTGAACAACTGAAGGCTGGCAAATACGAAGCCGCCAGGCAGGGTGATCGAGTGGGCCAGGATGGCCTGGAATTCCAGTACGACCGCTTCTTGCGCGGAAGAGATGGGGAGCAGCGCGTTCAGGTGAACGCCGCCGACCAGTCGACCGGGTCACTTCGCGGAACGCCGACAACCATCGGCGAGACGCTCAGGCTCACGCTGGATTCAGAGGTTCAGAAGGTTGGCGAAAGCGCGCCTCGACGAGCGGCGAGCGACTCACCGAATCACGGTGGAGCGTGTGTTGCGATCAACATTGATTCCGGATCCATTGTCGGCATCGGACGCTTCCCAACTTTCGACCCGGACGTCTTCTCCGTCCCGGTCAGACCTGCGACATACAAGCGGACGAACACCGCCGAGCGCTTGAAGTTTCGTCCGACGTCGATTGCTACAAACGAGGCACGGACGCGGACAAAATGGCGGTGACGTCGTTCAGCGAACGGCGGCGAGCCTGTCACTTGGCAGGGCTCCCCGGATCGACATTCCCGGAGCCACGTCGGGAGTGATCCCCACTCCGAAGTGGCGCGATCGCTTATATGAGAAATACAAGAGCGCCAAGTTTGCGACCGACCTTTGGACTCTCGGGCACACCGTCAACCTCGCGACAGGGCAAGGCGACGTTCAAGTTTCCCCTCTGCAGATGGCGGTTGTATACGCGGCACTGGGAAATGGTGGCTATCTGGTTCAGCTCCACCTTGGGGCTCAGGTCGAGGACTCACGCGGCGGGATCGTCCAGGAGATCGACGTGAAGCCGAGCCGTCGCGGACCGATTGACGAAAGTTCCCGTCGAGCAATTCTCGAGGGCCTGTTCGAAGCTGCGAATTCATCCGGTGGGACGTCGGTCGACGTGTTCAGCGGATTCCCGATCAAGATCGCGGGAAAAACGGGAACTGCGCAGGTGCCCGGGAAGGAGGACAAGTCGTGGTTCGTCGCGCTCGCGCCGTATCCCAATCCAAATTATGTGGTTGCGACGACCATCGAGCAGGGGGGCTTCGGCACCGAAACCGCTTCACCGGTGGCGCGACTTATCCTCGCCAGACTGCTCAACGTTCGGCAGAAGCAGAAGTTCGTTCGAGGCTCATCGTCGACGAGATGATCCAGCGATGGTCGTCGAACGCGTCTGGAAGGCCCGAAAGGCCAGGTCGATCTGCTCGGTGTCAGCGCGGGTCATCTGGCAATGCTCCGCAACCCGAGGGATGGGCGCGCATAGTCTGCGCAAGCTATGAAGGCGAATGGCCAACGCCGTGATTCGGAGCAACACGGCCTCAGCGAGCGCGCTGGTCGCCGGCAGAAGCGAATAGTCGAACGACTCAGCCGGGGGTCATCCGCGAGAACCACGAGTTCACCATGCGTCGCTTGAAACACCGATCGCGATCGCCACGACAACCGTGAGCACCGCGGATGTGGGCGCGGCCGCCCGTGTGAAACTGATCGTCGGCCCGGGGCTTCTCATGTTGAGAGCGCCCGCTTACCGAGCAGTCTCCACATCGATTCAAACTTCCGTTTCGACCATCGCTCGGCGGTACCGGTCAACGGATTGACAACAGATAGCTGTCCGTTCTCGTCCAGGCCGTTAAGTACGACTGTGTGTTCGTTGAGATTCACCTTGATGGTGCGACCAGTCGGCGACTGCCACGACGAATATGGTCCGTCACCCAGGCCGACCCAGACCATTACCGCGTGGCCCGCCAGCAGTGTCGAGTAAAGACTGCGGGCTGGCCGGTCCGTCAAGTTGCGCAGCGCAACTCCGTGTCTGGCGGCCAAGCTCTTAACTGGTCCCGGGTAGACGCCAAAGCCGCCGGCGGTCCCCCCGCCCTCGGGGCGACCCACAAAACCGGCATCGGGATCGCCCCAGGTACGGTTGCCTGGGGCACCGGTGGGGTCAAGCGTTCCGCTCTTCCGCAATTGTGCTTGGAGGTCGAGCTGAGTAACCTTGCGGCCTGCGGTCCGGAGAAGTATTTGCAGAGCGGTCGCTTCGCAATTGTTCCTCAGTTTTTGCTTGATCGTGGGCGCTTCGATCGTCACCGCGCGGGGTGCGGTGACGATCGTCACGTTGCCGCCGACGCCGCTGAGATTCAAGGCTGACGAGGCCGCGTCACGGCGTCTGAGTGCAAATGTCGTACGCACCGTGCCTCGGCGCACCGAAATCACAGAGGGGAGCCGATTCATAACTACGCGCCGAAGCCTCATCCGTTCGCGGGAGACCTTAAGATCGAACGCCTCAGTGTTCACGCGAGCCACTGTCCGGCCCTGAACGGAAAAGTTCAGTACACGGCTCTCATCTGAAGTTGGTTTGTTTGAGCCGATCGCCTGAGTCGCATATGCAACCACGGCTGCGCCGACGAGAATGAAGAAGACTGCCGCAAACCGGCGTCTGGCAGTGGTAGATGGTGTCACAGCGCAATCCTACAAGGTGTGGGAATATCTGCGTCCGGGGTATCCGCTCAATATGTGGTGCGCTAGTCTTACGGCCTACACGACGTAGGATTTAAGGAGCTGACGCGAATATGAGCAGCGCAGGCAAGAACTGGGACCAGTACGTGATCAATGCAGAGGAAGTCGCTCGAACGAGCGGGTTCCGCGCATTGAGGGATCGAATCGTGGCCACCTCAAAAGATCTTGAGAGTCCGGTGGTAGCCGACATAGGCTCCGGGACAGGGCTCCTTACGCTCGCGTTGGCTGGGGGTGCGCAAAAAGTCTGGGCCATTGACATCTCTGAGCGCATGGCTGATTACTTGCGGGCAAAGTCCTCGAGCGCTGGATTTTCAAACGTTGAAACGGTGGTTGCGTCGGCGGTGAGCCTGCCGCTCGTGGACGGCAGTGTCGACATCGTGGTTTCGAATTATTGCTATCACCATCTGTCTGACGACGACAAGCAGCGTGCAATCAGTGAGGCATATCGTGTGCTGCGCCCGGGTGGCCGGTTCGTGTTCGGCGACATGATGTTCTCAGTGAGCGTGGTGGATGCGCGTGACCGCGAATTGCTCGTGTCAAAGATTCGGTCGATTGCCTCGCGCGGTGTCCCGGGAATTGTGAGGATCGTCAAAAATTTCGTGCTTTACGTCGTGGGTCGCTGGGAAAAGCCGGCTCGAAGCGATTGGTGGGCGTCAGCCCTTGTCGCCGCTGGATTTGCCGACGTACGCGTCGAGCCCCTGGAGCACGAAGGCGGATTTGCAGTCGCCATCCGTCCGAGCGACTCCGATCGGGTTTACAGACCGTTGCGCGATTGCGGCGAAATCGAGATTGTGGAGCGCGTGGCGGCGCGCGGGTAAGATCCTGCGGGAATGGAGACCAACGTCCGGATCCAAGGAGAACTTCAGGTGCAGATCATGTCGGCGCTCTGGAAGATTGACCACGGAACCGTGGAGCAGGTGCGTACTGCACTTCCGCCCCGCTACCGGAGCGCATACACGACGGTCCAGACCGTGCTCAACAGACTCGCCTCAAGGGGCATGCTCGTCCGCAAGAAGTCAGGCAATGCGATCGTTTACGAGCCGGCCTTCAGCGAAGCCGAGTACATCGCGCGGGCCGTCGAACAGACGCTTGCGACGGCCTCGGTTGAAGCGCGATCAGCAGTTCTCGCGCAACTGATCGGCGACTTGACTGACGATTCGGTTGAGGCGCTGATGCAACGCGCGGACGAGATTGCGAATAAGCGCGCGAATCGAGATCGATGACTACCGCCGCAGCGCTGGCGATCGCGATGCTCGTGCCGAACGCGTTGCGGCTCGAGAAGGCGTTGCCGATTGTGGCTGCCGCGATCTGGCTGGCGGCGCTCATTCTTCGCGCGCTCTTTGCGATACTCGCGGCAGTTTCGCTACTTGAACTGCTGCCCGGCACGTCTCCGTTCAACGCGCTGGCTGCCAGGTGCTGGAACGCCACGCTTCCATTCGTTGTCTCTCATCTCGGGGTGAGCGGCGTGACGTTGGTGCAGGCCACGATGCTGTTGCCGCTCGTGCTGATCGCATCATGGGCCTTGATGCGTGCTGGGCAGATCACCCACTCCCACCGCTCCATGCGACGGACGCTCACCAGCATTTCACTCGGCGAAGGGCCAGCGGGCAGTGTGATCGTGGGCGGGACACCCGTGATCGTTGCCGCAGCAGGGCTTGTCCGCCCGGAGATCGTGCTGTCGACCGGCGCATTGACGCACCTCGACGACGAAGAACTTGATGCCGGGATAGCGCACGAGCGCGGGCACATTGCCCGGAGCCATCGCTGGTGGCTGGCACTCGCTGACGTCTGCCGTTCGGTTGCCAGGTTGGTTCCGGGCACCAACTACGCGATGAAGCAGTTCCGTTTTCACCTGGAGCGCGACGCCGATCAGTGGGCGGTCGCACGCACTCGCAATCCGCTCGCCCTTGCAAGTGCGATTTGCAAAACGGGGTCGGCCTCACTTGGCGGCACTTCATTCGCCCTCAATGGCACGGCGGCTGAGGATCGTGTCGATCAGCTGCTCGCCCCTCCCGCTGAAATGCGGATGAACCCACTCACGCGATGGCTGGCGCTGACGCTCGCGATGATGCTCGTCGTCGTCGCGACTTCGGTCGCGTCGTCCGTTCCGTCGGCCACAGCTTCTGGCGTCAAGCATCTCGAGGCGCACTCGCCGGTATCGCATTGTCCGGTCTAGCTGTCGAACCCCAACACCTCCCGAACGCGATCCATCGGAGGCCGGTCGCCGAGCGCGCTGTGCGTGCGCCGCTCGTTGTAATGGTCGATCCAGCGTGGCAACGACTCACGTCTTGCCGCGCTTGAGGCGTATTCCATCGCGTAGGCCCACTCGCGACCGAGCGTCTGCTGGAAACGCTCGACTGATTGCGACTACTGAAGACGCTGATCGGGCGCTCGAGGCGCTCGCCACGGCACACCTGTAAGCCACGAAGCGGACGATCCCGACCATATACCTCAAAAAGGGGAGTCGGACAAGACCAATTCGCGGATCCTCGTCAAATGCGAAGGGGGTGCCGTAACCCTTGTGCGTCGCAAACCCGTATCCGGGGTGCTCCACCTCCAACTGTCGCATCAGCCCGTCACGCGTTTCCTTGGCAGCGACGATCGATGCCGCCGCGATCGCGGCCGACGCCGGACTCGATGCCAGGGGGTCGCTGTCGAAGTCAGTTTGGGTCGAAGGCACGCATCTGGTCGGCGAGCCGTTGAGCGTCAAGCGATCTGTTGTGCTGCGCGTACCCCTTCACGCAATTCGCCCGCACCCAGCGGTTTCCAGCCCCCTCCAGCCATCCAAAAACCGCACTACAACGCGGTTTACCGCTCAGGGAAGCGACCGATCACTTGGTTCGAATCCCCGTGGCGGTGTCTCTGATCGAGCGCAGTTCTTCTCTGAATGAGTACATGGGCGACGAAAGTCGCCGCGACAAAAAAGCCGGCCCACGCGATAGCGGGGCCGGCTTTGTCCTTTGCGCCCCGGTGGAAGACGCGGGGATACGCCTGTCGTGGCTACTTCGGAGGTCGCGGAACCGTGCAGGTGACCGAGGCCGAGTTCCCGCTCGCGTCCGTTCCAGAGACGAGAGCGTCGCCAGTTCCCACGATGTCCCAGTTGACCGCGCCGGAGCCCGGCTTGATCGTCGGTCCACCGTTTGACTGCACGTACTTGATGTTCGTTCCGCTCGGGAACGGTCCGAACACATGGCCGCTTCCAAGGTCCGTCACAGTGACCGTGGGGGCGAGATCGACGATGTCCACAGCAGTCAAGGTGTAGAAACCGTCTGGGTTCTGCCCGCTCTTCGGGTTGTTCCCGGCCTTCGGGATGTTGCCGCCCGGGTTCGGTCCCTGAGTGCAGGTTGTGACCGGCGGTGTCGTGTCCTGAACCGTCACGTTGAACGACTTCGTGCTCGTGTTCCCGTGCAGGTCGGTGGAGGTGCAGTCGACCGGGGTGGTAGTCGATCCGATTCCGACCGGGAAGAGCGAGCCTGACGCGGGCACACATGTGACCGGATCAGTGACATCGACAATGTCGGTTGCGCTGGTCACGAAATCGACGTTTGCTCCGCCGGGGCCAGTGGCTTCGACGGTGATGTCCGCCGGCACTGTGATGTCGGGCGGGGTCGTGTCGACGATCGTGATCGTTGCAGTGTCGCTTCCGGTGTTCCCGGCTGCGTCCGTTGCCGAGCACGTGACGCTGTGCACGCCCGGCGTCGTGGTGTTGATCGAAAACGTCGAGCCGGATGGCGGCACGCATGTCGGCGTGATCGGTCCGTCCACGTTGTCGATGGCGGTTGGCCCGAGATTCACGGTGGCACCCGAGGGACTCGTCGCCTCAACGGTCTGATCGTTCACGGTCACGACCGGCGGCGTAACATCGTTGATGCTGATCGAGATCGACTCGAGTATCCCCTGGGACTGTCCGTTGATCTGGAAGTCGACCGTGCAGTTGATCGTCGATCCCTGCGGCGCGCCTGCGCCGACCGCGATGTTCTCGGTGAAGATCGCATTCGACCCGCTGATGACCGTCTGCGTGGTTGGAGTCAGCGACACGGTCAGATCCGGGTTGCAAGCACTGAGAGTGTGAGTTACGTCGACGGGCTGGTTCTGCAGTGCGTCGAGAATCATGTCGGAAGCCTGGCTTGCGCTTCCGTGGGCGTAATGACCCCCGGTCGCGGTCGCGATCGCGGTCGCCTGACCCGCGGCGTTCAAACCGTTGCTGATCTCGCCCGGCGTCGGACCGACGTCAATCGCCAGAACGTGAATGTTAAGTGCGGTCAACGCCGCAATTGCGGCAGCCTGCGAGTGTCCGGCGCTCGGGTCATGGCTCGATGAATCGCCGACGAGCACCACAAACCGAGTGCTGGTCGGTCGGAAAGTGATTGCGCCATTGGCGATCTGGAACAGGGCATTGATGTAGTCCTCCGGGGCATCTGAGCCGCCACCTGTGAGGAACAGGTTGTTCACCGCTGTCGTGATGCTGGACTGGTTTGAGGTAAGGCCTTGACGAACGTTGAACACCGGCGCTGGATCGACCTGATCCTTGTAATCCGTGACCGCGAACTGCGCGGTTGGTTGCGCGGTCGTGACGGTCGAGAGGATGCTCGCGAGGCCAGCCTTCACATTGCTGATCGCCGGACCCATGCTCGTGGTCTGGTCGATCAGGAACACGATGTCTGGATCTGGCGGAATCGTCGGCGTTGAGACCGTCTTTGTGATCGGCGCGATCGTCGACCCTGGATTTGCGGACTGGCTCACGCTTGACGGGGTCACGCCCACGGCGCCGGCGGTTGATGCGATCGCGAGCGAACATGCGATCGCGGCGAGGAAAGACGCGCTCAAGAGGTGCGCTTTTGTACGGCTCATTGGAAGCTGCTCCTTGTCTTCTGGTGTATGGATGCGAATTGTTTTCAGGCCGCCGGAGGTCGAGCAAGGCGAACTCTGCGAGCGCAGAATTCCGAGCGGCCCGTCGCCGTTATACCAATTTTTGCGAGGCCGTGAAAACTACGTTTCGGTAGCAACAATTAGGCGTTTCTCCGGAAGGACGGGTTTGAGATGGAGCTCGTCGAGGCGGCGTTTCCGTGGGCGATGGATGGCCGCGAAAGCGAGAATTTGCGCCTCCAGTAGTCCCGGCGCGACATCCGGAATTCGTGAGCGATCCGGTCTCGGACTGGATTCTTGAGCTTGCTTCGAATGGAATCAGCGATGGAGAGTTTGGGGGGCTGGGGGAAAACGGCCTGGTCTCGATCGCTTCAGAGTCGCCGGACAGTCCGGGAGAATCCGAGGACGAGGTTCAATTTGTTGTCGCAACCAAGCTCGGCGAACGAGTCAATGCCGAAATGGATCGTGCTCGAGGCTCACATCTCCTCTCGTTTGCCGAACTTTCTGCGTAGCGGGACATCGGTAGGGAGTTCGATCAAATCGAGCGGGGTGCTGCGTGCGCTCTAGCTAGGCTCTCACCTCGAATATGAGCGACTCAACCAATCCCCAAATCGACATCGTCACAACGTCCTATGAAGCCCGCGCTGAAGACGTAAAGCGCGTCCTCCTTCTCTACAGCGGAGGCCTAGACACCTCTGTGATGCTGCACTGGATCCAGAAGAAGTACGGCGCTGAGGTATGTGCGCTGTGCGTGAACCTCGGCCAGCCCAAAGAAGACTTCGATGTTGTAATCGGCAAAGCCTTCGAGCTCGGCGCAAAGACCTGCGACGTCGTCGACGCCCGCGAGGAATTCGCGGAAGACTTTGTCCTCCCGGCAATCAAGGCCAATGCCCTCTACGGCGGCGGCTACCCGCTCTTCACCGCGCTCGGTCGCCCGCTGATCGCGAAGCTTGCGGTCGAATACGCGCGCAAGTACAACTGCGACACGATCGCCCATGGCTGCACCGGCAAGGGCAACGACCAGGTCCGTATCGAGGGTACAGTCGCGACGCTCGCGCCTGAGCTCAAGACGATCGCACCGGTGCGCAACTGGCAGATGGGCCGTGAAGAAGAGATCGAGTACTGCCGCGAGCACGGCATCAAGATCGCCGGCGGCACCGAGGCCGCGCCGTATTCGATCGACGACAACATGTGGGGTCGCTCGTCTGAGGGCAAGACGATTGAAGATCTGAGCACGGCTCCCGAGGACGATGTCTTCCAGCTCGTGACGCGCCCCGAGCTTGCGCCCGACGAATCGATCGAAGTTGCGATCACCTTCGAGAAGGGGTGCCCGGTCGCGCTCGACGGCGAGGCGATGGATCTCGTGCCGCTGATCGAGAAGGTCGCCGACCTCGGCTGCGAGCACGGCGTCGGAATTGTCGACCACATCGAGGACCGCATCGTTGGCCTGAAAGTGCGTGACATCTACGAAGTGCCGGCGGCGACAATCCTGCTGACGGCCCACAAAGAGCTCGAGAAGCTCGTCTGCACCTCGCACCAGAACCAGTTCAAGCCGCAACTCGACAACCAGTGGGCGTACCTCGCGTACGCCGGTCTCTGGTGGGAGCCGCTGCGCGAAGACCTCGACGCCTACATGGAAAGCGTCAACGCCCAGGTCACTGGAACGATCACAGTCAAGCTCTTCAAGGGCAGCGCCACGGTCGTCAAGCGCACGTCACCGAACGCCGTTTACGACCAGGAACTGGCCGGCTTCTCGGAGTCCGGGGGACTCTTCAGCCAGCAGGCAAGTCCCGGATTCATCGAACTATGGACTCTGCAGAGCCGGATGGCCTACCAGGTACGAAGCAGGATAAAGGGCTCCTGAGCACGAAATAAACGGTAAATCCGGCTTTTTCCTAAGCCGGGACCCTTTCCGCCGACAGGCATGTGTAGTATCTCAAACTTCTAGATCGACAAACAGCAGCCTAATCGCGCAAACACAACATGGTGTGAAGCG
>JBPPNF010000019.1:0-41855 GCA_051306435.1 Solirubrobacterales bacterium
CTGATCGTAGTTTTTCAGATTCCGCGCGAGGGTGTGAGAACTCTTGACATTCCTGACACCGGTCAAGGCGTTGCCGATAGCCGGACCGACCTGCGAGCAATGTCTGACCCGTTCAATCTTGGGTCACAAAGGTGCTTGATGGACATCCGGCATTGCGTACCCAGCCGACTCCATGCGGAGCAAACGTTCGCGCGCATTCAGGCGTCGGATGCCCTTCGCCTGCGCCGGGTGGCGGATGCCGAGTCGCTCAGCGGGCCGCTCGTCCATGTACTCCGCGAGGCGACAGTCAAAAAGGTGCAGGCAGCAGTCGACCCATAGATTGCACAGCCGGCAAAGATACCCGCGCACGAGTCCAGTCAGGTGGTCGTGGTCGATGATTCTTCCGGGAAGCCCTCCGCATGCCTGGCACCCATAGCCGAACTCCTCCGTAAGGGCTCGCCTGATGAGAGCCACGTTGCCTCGGCCAGCCACGACTCCCGCCCAGTGCCCCTTCACCTCGGGGCACTGTCTTTCAGGCGGCACCTTCCAAGGATCAAGCGAAACGCTGTCGAGTGAGAGCGTGGATGGCTTAGCCAACGCCTTCGGGTGTTGAATCGTAGCCGCCCAATCTCGTGCGCATTTTCGTTTCGGCCAGCGCCCTCCCGCCTCGCCTATCAGGTGGTAGAAGCCATCAGAGCCGCGATATGAGTCCGTCGGGAACGGCCCAGTGGGAATCGAATGGCAGGGCGGACTAGACACGAACGGCGCACTGAGGTCCAGGTCAGGAAAGCTCTCGTGGAGCGCGTGCCGATAGGCAACCTGCCAACGACGACGTTCGGGCAGGTCCAGGAGTGTCCGCGCAACTGGAACCGAGGCAAGAGAGTCCATGCCGAGCACGCTAGGACGTGCCTCAGACGTAACGAATCACTCGAAGTTTGGAACCAAGGTGTCGCCTGGGAAGACGGTGTCGAGGACTCTTGAGTGACCAAGTGACTTGAGGGTAGATAGGACGGGAGCACCCGGTGCGAGTCCTAGGAGTTCTCCTTCCAGTCCATCGGTCGGTCGCGCGATGGTAAATACCTGCGCTCCGGAAGGTGCCCCTCGCAGTATGGCGTCAAAAGCGTCTTCGCCTTCGCGCAGCAGTGGATCCGACTGCGGTACGTACACGACTCTGAGCATGGTTCCTTTGGCGACACTCGAATCGGTAAAGGAGCTCAGCTCGAACATGGCGACGCACCTGATATCGGACCCCTCCACATCTACGAGGGAACGGATATGACGCGGCCAGGGGCGTTCGTCAGTCGTCCGCTCGATCTCGGCACCACTAGCTAGACCAAATGACTGCTCCACAAACTGGCTGCTCGAGAGACTTCGAACGAAGGTGCCTACGCCTTGGCGAGACTGCACAAGATTCTGCGATCGAAGGATATCCATGGCTCGTCTGAGTGTTGGGACCGTGACGCGGTACTCCTCGGCGAGACGAGTTTCCGCGGGCAACTGATCGCCCGCTACATAGAGCCCCGATTCGATCGCCTTGGTGAGCTTCTCGGCAATTTTGACGTACTTGGGCGATTGACCTTGAGCCATTGTCGAACACCTCCTTTCGCGGATCCATCAATGCGGTTGACAATACCTCCTACTGTCCTGCAGTCTTATAGTCTTATAGTCCTATATAGGACTTACCTACAGGAGGAATGATGGCAGTCAGCACGCGTATCCCAGTTCAGACAATCGATGTGTTCCCGCACGGGGCGTTCATGCGTGGGGAGGTGAAGCCGGCTGAGGACTTCGACAAGCGGCAAGCAGGTGTTGACGACACCCAGGTCCGTGACAAGGAGACGGGTCAGCGGGTCTGGGAAGTCATGGTGGTCGATGCGGATCCGGAGGCACGCAAGGGCCAGGGCGAGGTAACAGTCAAGATCCTTGCGGATCACCAGCCCGTTCCGCCCTCGGCCCTCGATGGGCTCCCGTTCAGGCCGGTGGAGTTCGTGGGACTGACGATCACGCCATACGTCGACACGAATAGGGCGCGGCCGCGGTTGGCGTACTCGATCCGGGCCACCGAGATGAAGGCTCCCGGAGGCGCGGCGAAGGCTGCTCCCAACGGGAAGGCGGCGTGAGTCATGATCGCCGAATTCGGTTCGCACTGCTGGCGCTGGGCTCGCAAGTCAGCGCGCTGGTGTGGACGCCGTTGGCCGGTGGTGATCTTGGTGGTGATCGGGCTGTCGCTGCTAAATGTGCCGCTTATCTTCATCCTCGCCGTCATCCCTTTGACCATCGTGATCGGCGCGGCCGTAGTGTCACTGACCCAGCGATTCATGCCGGGGGTGTACGAGCGGTGCCGCAGAGCGTCGGCGCTTTCACAGTTCGCTCGGCGCATTGAGCGGGTCTGGCCGCAGGTTGCTCTCGCCAGCGGTCTAGGAAACCTGGACTGGGGCGCGCCGCCGATCGGCAAGACAGTCGTCCGTGAGTTCGGCGTGAGCTTCAGGCCTCTGCTCCGAGCCGGCGAGGTGGTCCAACAGGTTGAGGGGCTGGCCGAATCACTACGGCAGGCGGTTGGCGCTCAGCAGGTTCGCGTCGGCCTCGACGGTGACGTCGATGTGGTGTTGTTCGACTTCTTGGCATCGCCAACCACCCCAGAGGTGGGTGTGTCCAAGCAGGGCGAGATTTCGCTCGGCGCAACGGCTCGAGGACGGTGTTGGTCGATTCCACTGGGTCCGTCGACGCTGGTGGCTGGCAGTTCAGGTTCGGGAAAGGCCTCGCTGGTCTGGGGTCTGCTCCGCGCAATTGCTCCTGAGGTCAACGCGGGCTCGATCGAAGTGCACGGGATCGACTTGAAGGGCGGCATGGAACTCGGGTTGGGCCAGCGCATGCTCACCCGGTACGCAACAGAGCCAGAGTCTGCGGTGCAGCTGCTCGAAGAGGCAGTGACCTCGATGAGAATCCGTGCCGGGAGCCTCGCCGGAATCACTCGTCAACACACGCGCTCAGAGAAGTCGCCACACGTTGTTGTCCTCATCGACGAGCTGGCGAGTCTCACGGCGTACTTGAACGACCGCGACCTGACCAAACGTGCGAATGCGGCCCTGTCACTGCTGCTGAGCCAGGGACGCGCCGTCGGGTACACGGTCTTCGCGTGCCTGCAAGACCCGCGCAAGGAGGTCATCCCGAGCCGAGGCCTGTTCCTGCAAACCGTGGGACTTCGCCTGCGGGATCGAGCCGAGACCTACATGGTGCTCGGTGAAGGCACTGCCGCAGTTGCTCCGTGCGAGCGGATTCCCGTGGATCGTCCCGGGACGGCGTACTGGGCTGGGCCAGACGGAGAAGCACCTGAGCTAGTGCGTGCCGCGTACGTGGACGACGACGAGATCCGATACCTCGCCGATCAGTATCCGGCGCGTGATGTCCGGCCCGTCGTGGCCCCAGAGAACAAGGAACCTGCTGGCGAAAGTCGTCGGCGTACCGGAAGGGGAAGAAAATGAAGAAAGATCTACATCTAAGGACCCTGCTGGCCCTGATGCTGGTGTTCGCGGTGGCGGTTTCCGTTGTCGGCGTGATGGCCGTTCGACAGTCAGACAAGGCGATGAAGATCGCGTACGGCAAAGGCGTGCAGGCTGCGGAGACACGCATCAGCAAGGGCGAGTGCAACCTACAGATCAAGCGTGGAAAGTTCACGCTGGCCAAGGGCACCAAGTTCGACGACGGACTGCCCGTGGCGTCGGAGAGTTGCAGTAAAGATGCCGCGGATTTGTGGAACGAAGGCATGGGGTGGCAAAAGTCCAGAGGCAAGTGCGGCGACCCGCACACCGTGTGCCTGAACGGCAGGTTGGCCGATCTAGAGAGGAGATCGTTCGCGGTAGGTGGTCACACCGGTGGCCCCGTTGCATTCCCCTACTTCGGCGTCACGCTTCCTGCAGAGGACTGCACAGTGGTCTCGTTCGATCGAGGGTGCGAAGAGTGGGACGCGGTGTCCAACGATGAGTGAACACATCGGATTCCTCGATGCGCACGACGTCGCCGCCATCCTGTCGATCCCCGTCAACACGGTCTACGACTACGCGATTCGTGGAATCGGACCGCGGTCGTTCAAGATCGGTCGGCATCGTCGTTGGGATCGCCAGGACGTGCTCGAGTGGATCGCCACCCAGAGAGCGCTGACCGGATGATCGAGCGCAGAACGCTTCCCAGCGGTCACTTGTCGTGGCGGGTTCGTTGGTACGGGCCGGATCGCAAGGAGAGGTCCAAGTCGTTCCGCACCCAAAGGGATGCGAAGCGATTTGAGGCTGAACGTCTGGCATCGCGAGACGGCTGGATCTCTCCGCAACGGGGGACGGTCAGGCTGGTCTCGGTATGGGAGAAGTTCAACGAGTCCCAGTCGCATCTCAAGCCGTCCACTCTCAATGGCTATCAAAGCGCATGGCATGCCCACATCAGCCCAGCCTTCGGAGAGTGGCAGGTCGGCAAGATCCGGTTCGCCGAGATCTCCGAATGGGTGGGCGCCATGAGCAAGGCGCGCAAGCCGGCCACGACGCGAAAGGCATTTCGAGTGCTCTCTCGAATCCTCGGCTGGGCAGTCGATGCTGGCCTGGTCGGGCGAAACGAGGCCACCGGGGTCAAGCTGCCCCGTCAGGCTCGGCACGATGTTCAAGTCGCAACTGCCAGTCAGGTCATGGCCTTGTCAGCCGTCGTGAACCCGAGAGCTGAAGATCTGGTGTTGTTCCTGGCGTTCACCGGCGTCCGCTGGGGCGAGGCCGCTGCTCTACAGGTAGGTGACGTCGATCTGGAGAAGCGCCGGATTCGTGTCAGACGCGCGACGGTTGCTGTGAGCGGAAAGCTCAATCTGGGCTCCCCGAAATCGCATCAGCACCGAGACGTGCCGATCGTCGACGTGCTCGCTCCGATCCTCAAGCGGCGAATGCGCGGACGAGATCCGAGCCAACTGGTGTTCCCGACCAACCGCGAAACACCGTGGAGCAACGACAACTTCCGACGGGACAGTAACTGGCGCAAGGCCACCGCTGCCGTCGGGCTCGAAGGCTTCCGCATCCACGACCTGCGGCACACGGCCGCCAGCCTGATGATCCAGTCCGGGGCAACCGTCGTCGACGTGTCCGCCGTCCTTGGCCACGCGTCCAGCCACACAACTCTGACGATCTATGCCCACCTGATCGGCAGTCGTCTCGATGACGTCAACAACCTGATGAACGCTGCTCTGACGCAGCCATACGGCCAAAATACGGCCACGGAAGCAACTGCTTCCACGTCCTGACCACCTGGCCAAGACACAGAACAAGGCGTGACCTGCACTTTTGCACGGAGCCGCTTAACGGAATCGAACCGTTGACCTTTTCATTACGAGTGAAACGCTCTACCGACTGAGCTAAAGCGGCCGAGGTTCAGCGAGGATCGCCCGCCGAACCGGAGTTGAGTCTACCGGGTGATCGCCCTGACCTCACATCGGCCTCGTCCCCGTAGAATCACCTGCGTGACCGACGCGACGCAGGCCGAGCTCGAAGAGATCCGAGCGAGCATCGACAACATCGATGCCGCGCTGATCCATGTCCTGGCCGAGAGGTTCAAGTACACCAAGCGGGTCGGCAAGCTCAAGGCCGAGCACGACCTGCCACCCGCCGATCCGGAACGCGAGGCGCGTCAGATCACCCGCCTCCGGGCGCTGGCGATCGAGGCTGATCTGGACCCCGCCTTCGCCGAGAAGTTCCTCAACTTCATCATCGACGAAGTCATCCATCACCACGAAGCAGTCCGCGGCTAGGTACGTCTCTGCGCGAAGGGTCGGACTCGTGCTGGTGATGGCTTGCCACCACCATGAGGCCGTACGCAACTAGGTCTGGTCGTACGACCGTCGGCGCCACTAGAGTCCGAGCATGGCTATCGCAGATGAGATCCTCGCCGGCATCGACTCCGGCACCCTCAACGACATCGCCCAGCAGGTCGGTGTCGAGCCCGACAAGCTCCAGGGCATCATCCGGGACAGCCTTCCGGCGCTGCTCGGTGGCATGGAAAACAACGTGCAGAGCGGCGACGGCGCAGCCTCGCTGGCGAACGCCCTCGGCCACACGCCGAGGCCAATCCGCTCGGTGACCTCGGCTCGCTGATCAGCGGGGCGCTCGGCGGCGGCATCCTCGACAAGGTGCTCGGCGGAGCCACGCCACAGGTGTCCGAGGCGATCGGCGGCAAGGCCGGCGCCTCCGGCGTGGACGTCGAGAAGATCCTCAAGATCGTCGCCCCGCTGGTCATGGCCTTCCTCGCCAAGAGGCTCACGAGCGGCGGCCAGGCCGATCCGGCCGTCGTGCAGAAAGAGGTGCAGAACGCCAGCACCGAGGCCAAGGCGGAGGCGCCTGACCTCGGCTCGATCCTGGGGTCGATCCTCAAGGGACGCTAGGCGTCACTTGCAGGTCAGGCCGTCCTTGGGGACCGTGCCCTTCGTGAAGAATGTGTCGACCGCGTCGGTGATGCACTCGTTGCCGGAGTTGTAGGCGGTGTGGCCGTCGCCCTCGCGGGTGACGAGCACACCTGACGACAGCTGCGATGCGAGCGCCACGGCGGACTCATAGGGGGTCGCCGGATCGCGAGTCGTGCCGAGGACGACGATCGGCGGAGCGCCGTCCGCGCTGATCTTGGGCACGGGGTTGGTCGACTTGATCGGCCAGTCGGTGCACCCGAGGGCTCCCCAGGCCAGCGAGCGACCGAACACCGGCGAGGCCTTCTCGAACCGTGGGAGCAACGCCTCGGTCTCGGCCTGGGTCAGCCCCTCGGCCTGGTCGAGGCAGTTGACGGCATAGATGACCTGGCCGAGGTTGTTGGCATAGCCGTCGTCGTTACGTTCGAAGTACGCGTCGGACAGCGTCAGCAGGATGCTGCCGTCACCGTTGAACGCCGCGTCGAGCCCCTTGGAGAGCGCGGGCCAGTTGACCTCGTTGTAGAGCGTGACCGCGATGCCGTAGAACGCCTGCCCCTCCGTGAGCTCGCGATCACCGAGGCCCTTCATGGGGGCCCCGTCGAGCTGCTTCAACAGGTCGGCGACCTTGGCGCTGCCGGCCTTCGCGTCGTCACCCAGCGGGCAGCCGGACTGCTTGACGCAGTTGTCGGCGTAGGCGTCGAACGCGCGCTGGAAGCCCGTCGTCTGGCCGAAGCTCGACTCCGCAGCGTCCTGCGACGGGTCGACGGCGCCGTCGAGCACCATGCGACCGACCTTGTCGGGGAACAGCTCGGCGTAGACCGCGCCGAGCTGAGTGCCGTAGGAGGCGCCGAACCAGTCGAGCTCGGATCGGCCAAGCAGGGCACGCACGACGTCCATGTCCTTGGCGACCTCGACCGTGGAGACGTGGGCGGCGAGCTCACCGGAGTTCTGCTCGCAGGCCTCGCCGAGCGTCGTGATGCTGTCGCGCAGGGCGGTGATCTCAGCCGCGTCGTCGGGATCGGGATCCGTCGCGACGAACGAGTCGAACTTCTTGTCCGAGAGGCACTTCAGCGGCGTGCTCCGGCCGACGCCGCGCGGATCGACGCCCACGATGTCGTACATCTCGCGGACGTCCGAACCGAAGCTCGACACCATGGTCGAGGCGAAGTCGACCGCCGAGCCGCCGGGCCCGCCGGGGTTGACCAGGATGCTGCGCTTGGCCTTGCCGCCCTCGGCGGGGTGGACCGCGACACGAAGCCGCGTCGCGGCACCGTCGGGCTTGTCATAGTCGATCGGCACCTTGATCCACGCGCACCGGGCCGAGCCACAGCCGGTCCAGCTGACGTCCTGGGTGTAGAACGACTTGAGGTCGGGCGGTGCGGCCGTGGCGGCGACCGGCTCGGGCTCGGACCACGAGTCGCGGGTGACGACGGCCGCCGTGATCGCGATGGCTACGAGGACTGCGAGAACACCAACGACCGCGATCACGGTCGTCATCCTGGATCGGGTCACCGGCGAAGTCCCATCATCATGCGTTCGAGTGCGAGGAGCGGGGCAGCGTTGGCGGTCAGTGCCTCGCGACAACCGACGATCGCATCGATCGTGTGGATCGTCGACTCGGGCGTCCACACCCTGGCGATCTCGCGGATGTCGGAAGCCACATCGGCGTTGACGAGATCGACCCCCGTCGCGCACTGGACCGCGAGGACGTCGCGGCAGAACGACAGCAGGTCGAGCAGGACACCGTCGATCGAGTCGCGGGCCATCCGCTTGCGTCGGCGGTCCTGGTCCTTGGTCAACGTGGAGAGCGCTCCGGCGTAGCCCGGGGGCCGGCGGCCGCGCGCCGCGACTCCCCACGTCGTCCGGAGATCGTCGAGCTCGCGCTCGTCGGCAGGGTCGCAGAAGTCCTTGGCCCGCGCGATGGCCTCCTCGTTGACCTGGTTGGCGGCCCGCAGGCAGTCGCCCAGGTCGTGCAGGGACACCGGGATCGACAGGATCGCGCGGCGTCGCTCGCGCGCTCCGGGATCGCGGGCCAGACCACGCGCGCGGCCGATATGACCCTGCGACGCCGAGGCGACGGCGTGGGCCAGCTCCGGCTCGATGCCGTCGCGGTCGACCAGCAGCCCGGTGATGGCCCGGGTCGACGGCGTCCGCAGCACGACGCTGCGCGAGCGCGAGCGGATCGTCACGGAGACATCATCGGCCGCGGGTGCACACAGCGCCCACACGGTATGACTGGCCGGCTCCTCGATCGCCTTCAGCAGCGCATTGCCGGCCTCGTCGGTGAGCCGGTCGGCGTCCTCGATGATCAGGATCTGCCAGCGGCCGAGCGCAGGGCGGAGGGCCGCAGAGCGTACGTGCTGACGGATGTCCTTGACGCCGATCGACAACCCGTCGGTCGTGATCAGGGTGATGTCGGGATGGCTGCCGGCACGGGCCGTCGTGCAGGCGTGGCACTCGCCGCATCCGCCCAGCTCGCACTGCAGCGCCGCGGCGAAGGCGCGGGCCGCGTTGGACCGTCCCGAGCCGGGAGGGCCGGTGAAGAGCCAGGCGTGTGTCATCGAGCGGCCATCGCCACCGGCCGAGGCGACTGCGGCCTGCAGCGTCTCGACCACGGGCTCCTGACCCACCAGGTCACTCCAGACCGTCATGCGGATGCCTGAGTGAGCCAGGGCTCGACCGCCGAGCGGATCGCCTCGTGGATCTCGGCTGGCGTGCCGCCGCCACCGACCACGAGATAGTGCTGCGGATCGGCCTCGGCGAGGTCGAGGAAGTGCTGGCGTACGCGCTGGTGGAACTCCAACGGCTCGGACTCGATGCGGTCGGCGCCCTCGAAGCGCGTATGACCGATCGCCGGGTCGATGTCGAGGACGATCGTCAGGTGCGGGCGCAGCGACGACGTGGCCCAACGGGCGATGTGCTCGACCTCGGCGGAGTCGAGATGGCGGCCGGCGCCCTGGTAGGCGAGGGTCGAGTCGACGTAGCGGTCGGTCAGCACGACCGTGCCCCCGGCCAGCGCGGGCAGCACGACCTGGTCGACGTGCTCGGCCTTGTCCGCGGCGTAGAGCAGGACCTCGGTGCGCGGCGACAGCTCGCCGGTGTCGTTGTCGAGGACGATGTGCCGCAGGATCTTGCCGACCTCGGTCCCGCCCGGCTCACGGGTCAGCAGGACGTGGTGACCGCGACTCTCGAGCCACTCGAGCAGGAGCGCGGCCTGCGTGGACTTGCCGGCACCTTCGCCGCCCTCCAGGGCGAGGAACACCCCGGTTTCGGTGAAGAGCGGTTCCATGGGGTGAGCCTAGTCGCTGGGCCTGACGGCGCCCCTCACGGCTTGTTGAACGTCGGCGCCTGGTCCTCGAACGCCGTCTGGTCCTCGGACGGGGCGTACTGGCGATCGGCGAAGTAGTCGGTCGTGTGCTGGACGTTCGCGTCGGACTTCGTGAAGAGCACGTAGCGCTTGCGTGGTCCGACCTTGCCCAGCGCGATCTCCGGTGTGCGCAGGTCGTGGTGCAGGCCGCCCTTGCGCGCGAGTACGGAGATGGCTTCCTCGCTGTAGTAGGAAAGATGGCCGCGGAGGTAGAGATAGGTGTGCTTGGCGAAGTTGCCGCCGTCGTAGATGTTGGTCGAGCAGACCAGCAGGCCCTCCGGCGTCAGCAGGTCGAACAGCCGCTGGAACTCCGTGACCGGATCGGCGAAGTGCTCGACGACCTCGCACGCGATGATCAGGTCGAAGCGTTCCTCGGTGCCCTCGAGGATGTTGATGAAGTCGGCCTCGCTGGTCAGCTCGACGACATCGCTCATGACGACGCGCTCGACCTGGGGCAGCGCACCGATGTGCTGGTAGTCGAGGCTCCGGCCCGCACCGAAGACCATGACCTGCAGCTTGTCGCGCTGCAGGATGTCGACGCCCATCTCGCCCATGAAGTACTCGCGACCCTTGTGGTCGGCAGTGCCGACGCGCGTCGTCAGCTTGAAGTTGTTGACCGAGTCGAACTGCGTGTAGTCGACCGTGTTGTCGAAGTTGGACAGGTAGCTGCAGCGCTCGCAGACCCTGATCTCGTACGTCCGACGCTTGCGCGCGACCGTCGTGACGTGGGTGCGGCGTGATCCGCACACCAGGCAGGGTGTCGCTCCGACGCTGGTCGACAGTCGTCGGACGCGGCGCGCCACGGCCCGGGCGGCGCCCATCGGGTGCCGGAGGTGCCGGGAGATGTCAGTCATGTGATCGAGACTAATGCCCGGACCCGGGCATGGTCACCCTGGCGACGAGCTTGTCCGGTGCCATGACACAGAAGCTGTCGGTCATCAGCTCGGCAACTTCTTGCCAGTCGGTGTCGTCGAGGAGCTGGAGGCCCACGACGTCAGTGCCCCAGCGGGCGACGAAGTAGGGCGGGCCGGACTGGACGAACGCCTCGAGCTCGTCGCCGGGCGCCCGGAACGTCACGACCGTCACCGGCCCCTCGCCGACGAATCGCGCATAGGCATCAGGTCTGCCGTCGTCGATCGTCAGCACATGGGCGAAGGTCTTCTTCCGGACGCACCATCGCACACCGGTCCAGGCCGTCTCCTCGTACGTCTCGGGGAGCGCAAGGCAGATCGCGCGAAGACGCTCGACGACGTCGAGGGACACATCAGCCATGCAGCAAACCTAGGAGGAGGGACTGACAGACTTCTCGGTCCCCGTCGACGCGAGCCTGACCTCGCCGGCGAGCAGGGCGACGGCGATGAGCCCGGCCCAGAGCTCGGAGTCGGGCACGAACGTCACCGCGACCAACGCCACGATCGCCAGGGCGAAGGGTCCTGCTGTGCGTACGGACGAGTCGTGCAGGCGGATGCTGACAACCCACAGCGCGGCGAGGAATGCGGCCCCGGGTCCGGTGACGAACGCACTGCTCACCAGGTCGGAGACCTCGGAATGGTGCGAGTAGTGGTCGACACGTGCCGCGAGGCCGGCACCGACCGCGGCGGCGGACCCGAAGATCAGGTAGTGGCCGAAGCCCCAGCGGTAGCCGACGTCGTTGCCGGTGAGGATCGTGGCGTTGTCACGGGCGAAGTAGAGCCACCACGCACAGAACGTGATGAGCACGCCTCCGGCGACGACGAGCCAGAGCTCGGCCGGCGGGTCCTTCTCGTCGAACGCGACCTGGAGCGCGATCGTGACCGACAGGACCGTCTCGCCCAGCACGATGATGAAGAACAGGCCGTAGCGCTCGGCGATGTGGTGCGGATGCCACGGCGTCGTGCCGGCCCGCTCGGCATAGAACGGGACGCCGAAGTCCAGGGCGATGCCGACGACGAACAGCCAGATCGGGATGTGCCCGCCGGTCATCAGCAGGGCCACGACCCAGCCGACCTGCACCGCGATCAGTCCGCGGGCGTAGCGCAGGGCCGTCTGCCGCCGCTCGGGATGGCCGGCGGCGGCCCGCAGCCACATCATGACCAGCCCGACACGCATCACGACGTAGCCGATGATCCCGAGGGTCAGGTCCTCCTCGAACATCTTGGGGACACCGGCCGCGAGGATCAGCGAGCCGAAGATCTGCAGCAGCGTCAGCAGCCGGTTGATCGTGTCGTCGGCGTCGTAGGCGGAGTTGAACCAGGTGAAATTGAGCCAGGCCCAGAAGATCGCGAAGAACGAGACCGCGAACCACACCAGGCCATGTGCCGGGTGACCCTCCGAGATCTCGTGGTGCAGTGACAGCGCGCCCTGCGCGATCGCGACGACGTAGCAGAGGTCGGTGAAGAGCTCGAGCGGCGACGCGGTGCGGTGCGCCTCGTTCGGGTCGCGCGGCGCAAGCGGGCGCCTGAGGATCGGAGCGATCATGACTCGATTCTGGCAGCAGATCCTGACGTGGACTCGTTGAGGTCAGCTGACTGAACGACCAGCAGGGTGTCCTCAGTCAATCGCGTCGAACGCGGCCTTCGCCAAGGCGATGCCTTTGGCCTGATTGTCCTTGCCGCCGGCGATCCCGTAGACGTAGACCGAGTGAGTGTCGTCGCTGATGGCACACAACGACGTGACGATGTCATCGGGGTCCACCGACTTGCCCTCCACGACAGTCATGCTGGAGTACTGAACGCACTCGACACCATCGGACTCGACGTATTCGGGCACGTTGGGGCCTGCTTCGATCTTCATCACCTTGGGGTCGAAGATCGGACCGGCCACCAGGCCCGGCGAGGGCGCGCGCACCGCGATCACGGTCGGGAAGAACGTCAGGTCGTCGTCGGCATAGACGCGCATCCCGAAGCCGGCGCCGCCGAACGCACGGTCGTACCACTTCTTCGTCAGGGCGATGGACTTCTGGACCCTCTCGCGGTCTGCCTTGGCGCCGCGATCGCCTGACTTCGCCTTCACGGCGTCGGGCCGGTCACGCAGGCCCGCCAGCTCGGCCGGCAGCTCGATCGCCGAGGTGTTGACCTTGACCGCACCCGATCCACCGTCAGTGTCACCGGCATCGTTGTCTCCGCTGCTGGAGCAGCCGCTCATGAGAAGGATCACGGACAGGATGAATACCCCGAGCTTCATGGCAGCAACCTACCTCAGCGCAGTCATGACCTGATGCTCGCAGACCGGACCGGCGCGACGACCGCGTGACTCGCGTTGATGTCCTCGAATGCCGTACGCACCTGGCTGCGCCGCGTCTCGATCAGGTCGCTGAGCGTACGCGCGACACCCGGCTTGGCAGCGGCGAGCCGGTCGATCACGGTCATCGGCACCTGCAGGACCTCGACGATCGTCGCGGCCGTGCTGGCAGTCGGCGACGGCTCACGGACGAGCGCGGAGGTGCCCACGATCTCCCCACGGTCCTGCTCGCTCACGGGGATCGCCGCGCCATCGCGCGTCCGGGCCGTGACCCGCACGAGTCCCGACATGATGAAGGAGAAGCGGACCGGCACCACACCATCACGGACGATGACCTCGCCCTGGCCGAACGTCTCGATCTCGCACTCGCCGGCGATCGCCTCGATCTCGTCAGCATCCAGGTCCAGGGTCGTGGAGAACTGTCCCAGCGCGGCCACGACGTCCTCCCGCGGGTGCTGCTGGAAGTCGGCGCCGTCGAGCGACACCTCGTCACGACGCGAGGCGTACCAGAGCCAGGTCAGGAACGTCGTACGGGCGAGCGCTGCATCACCGGCAGTGACAAGCGGGATGGAGACCGAGTACGTACCGGCCCCCAGCACTCGCACGAAAGGATCGGCGCCGGGGCGCAGGATCGGCAGGCTGTCGGCCACACGGCGAAGAGTCGCCACGACGGCGTGCGGCGGATCCGACGCCGCGAAGGCGGTCTCGACGACCAGGTCGTGGGCCTCGGTGGGACTGCTGAGGTTGGAGAACGAGGCCGCGGCAAGCGTCGCGTTGGGGACGATCTGCGTGCCCGAGCCGATGTCGATGTGGGTCGATCGCCAGTTCATCTCGACGACCTTGCCCTCGACGCCGCCGACCTCGAGCGTGTCACCGATGCGGAACGGCTGCTCGAACAGCAGCAGGAGCCCGGACACGACGCTGCCGATCGCGTTCTGCAGTGCCAGCCCGATGACGATCGATCCGACGCCGAGCGTGGCGAACAACCCACCGACGTTCGTGCCCCACACGTACGCCGCAACGACCGCGGCACCCGTCACGATCAGGATCAGGCGGGCGAGGTCGACGAAGATGCTGGGCAGCCGGTCACGCCAGGTGCCCTCGGTCGCATTGCCGAAGAGGACGGCGTTGAGGCCGCCCAGCGCCACGGTCACGGCGAGGATGCCGACCAGGGTCGCCACGACCCGCACGCCGGCATTCTTCTCACCGAGGTCAGAGGCCTGCGTCAGCAGGATCAGCAGCGCTGCCAACGGCAGGAGCCAGATGCGCAGGCGGTTGACCGGCCCCGCCAGCGCATTGCCCCGTCGTTGCAGGACCAGATGCACCTCGGACAGGACCAGGATCAGCACGGGCAGGCCGATGATGAGGGCGATCGACCAGCCGAACCACCGCTCGCTCGTGATGTCCATCAGCTCGCCTTGCCGCCCGGGACCACACGCCAGACCGGCCTGTCCTCCACCGTCCCGGCCTGCTCGAAGACGTACGCGGCGCCGAGACGATCCTTGACCTCGTCGGTCACGTAGATGCCGGCATCGCCCGCGGCGGTCCGCAAGCGGTAGGCGAGGTTGACCGCATCTCCCCAGAGGTTGTAGACCACGTCGCTGCGTCCGACGAGGCCGCTGCGCACGTCTCCGGTGTGCACGCCAGCTCGCATGACCAGCGACGCACCGTGCTGCGAGTTGAAGCGCTCCGCCATGGCCGCGACCTCAAGGGCGAAGTCGACCGCACGACGTATGTGGTCGACACGCTGCACCACGAGACCGCTGCTGGCGACATATGTGGTGCCGACGCTCCGAACCTTCTCGATGCCGGCCTTGGCGGCCGCCTCGTCGAAACCACGCGAGATCGAGTTGAGCAGCTCGAGCGCCTCGGCAGCGGGAAGCCTGTCGGCGAAGGCGTCGAAGCCCTCCACCTCGGTGAACACCACCGTGACGTTCTGGTGCTCGTCGGAGATGTCGGTCTCTCCGCCTCGATAGCGCTTGACGACCGGCTCGGGCATGAGCCCCCCGAGGATCCGTTCGTTCTCGTCCTGCTGGGCGGTGAGCAGCGCCTGCTTGGCCGCGAGACTGCCGCTCATGTCGTTGAACGCCGTGCCGAGATCACCGAACTCATCCCGAGAGCCGGCATCCACCTGCGCACCGAGCTCGCCGCCCGCGACCGCCCTCACGCCTGTCAGCAGCTTGTTGAGCGGCGTCGTGAAGACACGCGCCATGAACACCGAGGCAGCCGAGATCAGCAGGACCATCGCCGCTGTCGCGAGCAGGATGTTGCGGGCGAAGTCGTTGACCGGCGCGAACGCCTCGGAGGTGTTCATCTTGGCGATCACGGTCCAGTCGAGGCCCTCGATGTTGGCCGGGCCGTAGGAGTCGAGCACCTCGTGACCGAGGTAGTCGGTCGTGATGATCGTGCCCGACTTGCCGTCGCGCGCCCGCTGTTGTGCCACCGAGCGCAGCGGCTGCAGCATGACGGTGCTGTTGGCCTCGAGCGCCCGGTCGACCGCTTCCCGGGAGGTGCCTCGATCGATGGCGTGCTCGGCATACTCCTTGCGGTTCTCGATCAGCTCACGCGAGTTGGAGCGCATCAGGTCGTCGGGGCCGCCGAGATAGGTCTCGCCGGTCTCGCCAAGGCCCGTCACCACGTCTTCACGGGCGTCTCCCGTCATGATGCCGTTGATCCCGGAGATGGGTAGCTGGCTGACGTAGACGCCGATGATCTCGTCGCCGTCCGCGATCGGAGACGCGACGAATCCCGCGGCGAGGTTGTAGGACGGTTGGTAGAGCTCGAAGTCGCTGACCGCCACGAAGTCCCGCGAGTTGGACCGGACGGCCTCGTCGAAGACCTTCTCGAGCCCACCGCCGCGATACTCCCCGCGCTTGATGTTGCTGCCGAGGTCGACTCCCTTGTAGGCCGTGTAGACGATGTCCCCATCGAGATTGAGGAGCATGATGTCGTCCGCGCCCGAGCCGTTGATGACCTCACGGAAGAACGGCTGGTACTTCTTGTTGGCCCGCGACCAGGCGCTCCCGTCACCTGCATCGTCGATCTGCAGCTTCTCGTCGAAGTCGTCACTCGCGGCGGTGTAGGTCGCGTGGAGGTACAACCGCGCCGGCAGGGTCGGCGTGAAGGAGTCAGCCTGGACCGTTCCGTCCGAGAACTTCTGGAGCTGCGGGATGAAGGTGTTCTCGTAGTAGCCCTCGACCTTGGACTTCTGCGCAGCTGTGATCGTCTCGCCACGCAGCTCGGCGTACGCGGGATCGAACGCCTTGAGGGCGTCGATCGCAACACCCCGACTGTTGATGATCGCCGATGACTTCTGCCGCGCCGCGTAATCCTGGATGGCCCGGGTCCGCTCCTGACGGAGTTCGGTGAGCCGCTCGAACGCCTCCTCGCGCAGGGCGTTCGTGCCGGTCCGGTAGGCGAAGAAGCCGACCACTGCGGCCGAGAGGATGCTCGACAGCAGCAGCATGACGAGCAGCTTGGACTGGATGCTGCCGAAGCTTCGGGGACGAAAGCGACGGCGGGGGGCCGGCGATGCCGAGTCATCGCTCATGTGAGCAGCTCCTGTGGGGAAGGGCGAGTCTGCTGGGATCCTAGCGCCTCACGGAGCGGTGTCGGAAGGTTCTGTGGAGGACGGCTCGGGAGCGGGTGACTCCGGCGGCCGCTCCCTTTCGACGCGAACCGAGACTTCTTGCCCGGATGCCAGCTGCTCCAGGTCGCTGAGGGCCTCGTCCAGGGCATCGGCGCGCAGGGTGATGCTGAGCTGGGGCTTCCTCGCGTCGGGCTGCCCCGAGGAGTAGGCCCAGACGCTGACCAGCTCGCCGGAGTCGCGCGCGGCTTGCAGCATCGGCTGGACGCCCGCCAGCCAGGCGAGGTCGTCGCCGATCTCGGCCGTCACGCGCTCCTTGCCCCGCATGACCTCCAGATCGGGCTGCCGCTTCTTTCCGGCGCGCAGCTCAGGCCCTTCCTGGCCGGATCGCAGCACTCCGTCGATGAGCGGGGCGGTCCTGAACGGATCGGAGGTCGTCTCCACCCCGACGGCGTCGTACTCGGCCGTCACCGACACGATGCCCGCGTCCGCCTTGACGTACGCCCCTGCGTGGTCCACGAGCGAGGTCAGCCGGGCGCGGGTCCGGTCCGTGTCGGGCAGGGGCTCGGCGATGTCGAGGTAGAACGACGTCGTGGCGGCTGGGTCCTTCGCTCCGGTGGCGCCGAACGCGATCGTCGTGTCGTTCGTCGACGCGTCACGCTTCGTCCGGTGCGTCACGATCGCCATCGAGGCGTCCACCACCCCGGCCGCGTCGAGCGACGGGTCGAGCGTGACGGACGTGCTCGCCGAGCCCGAGAACGGCAGGTCGTTGCGCCCTCCGACGTCGTGGGCGACGACCGCTTCCTGGGTGTCGAGGAATGCACTGAGCTCGGCGGCGTACGCATCACCGGCGTTCGGGTCACCGCAGCCGGCCAGCACCAGGGCGGACAGCAGCGCAGCGAGCGCGCCCGTGACCTTCAGCCCCCCGGCGGCCATGTCTCAGGATTTCTTGGCTGCAGTCTTCTTGGCTGCGGTCTTCTTCTTGGTCGTCTTCTTCGCTGCGGTCTTCTTGGTCGCCTTCTTGGCGGTCTTCTTGCCGCCCTTCTTGGCCGGCCCCTTGGCACGACGCTCGGCCAGCAGCTCGAAGGCGCGCTCCGGGGTCAGGGTCTCCAGCGAGTCGTCCTTGCGCAGCGTCGCGTTGTACTCACCGTCGGTGACGTACATGCCGAACCGACCGTCCTTGGCCACGACCGGCGAGCCGCTGACGGGATCGTCGCCGAGCTCCTTGAGCGGGGCCGCGGCAGCCCGGCGTCCGTACGTCTTGGGCTGCGCGTAGATCGCGCGGACCTCCTCCTCGGTGATCGTGAGGAGCTGGTCCTCGCGATCGAGCGACCGGGAGTCGGTGCCCTTCTTGAGGTAGGGACCGTAGCGGCCGTTCTGGGCCGTGACCTCGACGTCGTCCTCGACGTAGACGACGCGCGGCAGGGTCAGCAGCTGCACGGCCTGGTCGAGCGTGATGGTGTCGAGGTCCATGTCCTTGAACAGGCTCGCGGTCCGCGGCTTGTCGGCCTTCTTGGCGGTCTCGGGCAGCGCCTCGGTGACATAGGGACCGAAGCGGCCGCTCTTGGCGGTGATCGCCAGGCCGGACTCGGGGTGGTTGCCGAGCTCCTTCTCGACGCCGGAGGGGCTCGCGAGGAGCTCCTTGGCCTTGTCGAGGTTCAGCTCGTCGGGCGGCAGGTCGTCGGGGACGTTCGCGCGGGTCGGGACCCGCTTGCCTTCGGCATCCTCGGTGAACGGCGGGCCCTCGACGTACGGGCCGTAGCGGCCGACGCGCACGTTGATGCCTTCGCCGAGCGGAAATGTAGAAAGCTCACGGGCGTCGATGTCACCGAGGTCTTCGACCAGATTCTTCAGACCGGTGTCGCCCTCACCCTCGCCGGACCAGAAGCTCTGCAGCACGTCGATGCGCTGCTCGTCGCCGCGCGAGACCTTGTCAAGAACGCTCTCGAGTTCGGCGGTGAAGTCGTAGTTGACCAGGCGGCCGAAGTGCTCTTCCATCAGTCGCGTCGCCGAGAAAGCGATCCACGCGGGAACAAGCGCGGTGCCCTTCTTGTAGACGTAGCCGCGCTCCTGGATCGTGGAGACGATCGACGCGTAGGTGGAAGGACGACCGATCGAGCGCTCTTCCAGCTCTTTGATCAGCGAGGCCTCGGTGTAGCGGGCCGGAGGCTTGGTCTCGTGGCCGACGGAGGCAAGGTCGCCGGCGGTGACGGCGTCGCCCTCGTCGACGTTCGGAAGCTTCGTCTGCGTGTCGTCGCTGGCGTCGCCCTCGGACTCCTCTACATAGGCCTTGAGGAAACCGTGGAAGGTGATCGTGCGGCCGGACGCGCCGAACTCTGCGTCTTCGCCGCCGGTGGCCGTGGCGGCGATGCGGATCGAGACGGTGTTGCCCTTGGCGTCCTTCATCTGCGATGCGATCGTGCGCTTCCAGATCAATTCGTAGAGGCGCTCTTCGTCACCGACGAGGCTGACTTCCTTGGGCGTGCGGAACTTCTCGCCCGCCGGGCGGATCGCTTCGTGCGCCTCCTGGGCGTTGGCGCTCTGGCCGCTGTAGATGCGCGGGCTGTCGGGCAGGAACTCGCCGCCGTAGAGCTCGGTGACCTGTGAGCGCGCGGCGCGCACGGCCGTCTCGGAGAGCGTGACCGAGTCGGTACGCATATAAGTGATGTATCCGCCTTCGTAGAGGCGCTGCGCGACCTGCATCGTGCGCGCCGGCGAGAAGCCGAACTTGCCCGACGCCTCGCGCTGGAGCGTGGTGGTGCGGAACGGCGCGTAGGGCTTGCGTGAGTACGGCTTGCTCTCGACCGAGCGGACCGAGAAGTCCTGATCCTTCAGCCCTGCGGCAAGGGCAGTGGCGGCGGCCTCGTCGAGCTGGGCGACGCCCTCAGCCGTCAACTCACCGGCGTTGTTGAAGTTCGATCCGCTGGCGACGCGCTTGCCGTCGAGCGCGACGAGCTTGGCACTGAAGGCGCGTGGGTCGTGACCATCGCCAGCGTCAAAAGTTGCTTCAAGATCCCAGTAGGAGGCCGCGCGGAAGGCGATCCGGATGCGCTCACGCTCCACGACCATGCGCGTTGCCACCGACTGCACGCGTCCGGCAGAGAGTCCGCTCATGATCTTCTTCCAGAGCACCGGGCTGACCTCGTAGCCGTAGAGCCGGTCGAGGATGCGGCGAGTCTCCTGCGCATCCACAAGGTCCATGTCCACGTCGCGCGGGTTTGCGATCGCGTGCTGGACGGCCTCTTTGGTGATCTCGTTGAAGACGATCCGGCGGACCGGAACCTTGGGCTTGAGCTCGTCCAGCAGGTGCCAGGCAATCGCCTCGCCCTCACGGTCCTCATCTGTTGCGAGTACGAGTTCGTCGGCGTTCTTGAGCAGCGACTTGAGCTTGGCGATCTGCTTCTTCTTGTCGGCCGAGACCACGTAGATCGGCTCGAAGTTCTCGTCGATGTTGACGCCGAGCCGGGCCCAGGACTTGCCTGCGTAGGCGGCCGGAACCTCGTCGGCGCCGCGCGGAAGGTCGCGGATGTGGCCGACCGAAGAATCCACCACGTAGTCGTCGCCGAGATACCCGGCGATGCTTTTGACCTTGTTCGGCGATTCAACGATTACGAGCTTTGGCACGAGGGGCACCGTAGCGCCTGGCCCCGCGGGATACGGTCACCTACGCCGCCGCCGGCTTCGGCGCGCGTTGTAACCACTACTTCACGGAATCAGAACACGCGCCGGGCGCGCCTGCGGGAATATCACTTCAGAGTTTCCCAGCAAGCACCACCTGCGTCGCAATTGGCCAAGAAGCCTCGCCGGGCTATCAACCGTGTCCCAGCCCGGACGGCCGCCGAAGCGACCGAGGTGGTTCGTTTTGCATTCCGGACAGTCGCGGCAGGCCCCGAAAGGGGACTAGGCCGCGGCTTCTTCTTCGAGGATGTCGCGCACCTTGCTGGTGTCGACGCGAATCCCCGGGCCCATCGTGGTGCTGAGCGTGATCGTGTGGAGGTACTTGCCCTTGGCCTGTGACGGCTTGGCGCGGACGATCTCTTCGATCAGGGTCGCGTAGTTCTCGAGCAGTGCTTCGGCGCTGAAGGAGGCCTTGCCGATCGAGCTGTGCACGATGCCGTGACGGTCCGTGCGGTACTCGACCTTTCCGGCCTTTGCCTCTTCGACGGCCTGCTTGACGTTCGGGGTGACGGTGCCGACCTTCGGGTTCGGCATCTTGCCCATCGGTCCGAGCACGCGGCCCAGGCCACCGACGACCGGCATCATGTCCGGCGAGGCGATCACGACGTCGAAGTCTGAAAGACCCTCTTCCATCTGCTTGGCGAGATCCTCGGCACCGACGTAGTCGGCTCCGGCGGCTTCAGCGTCTGATGCCGCGTCGCCCTTGGCAAAGACTGCGACCTTGACTTCCTTGCCCAGACCCTGCGGGAAGGTGATCGTTCCGCGCAGCTGCTCTTCGGCGTGACGGACGTTGAGGCCGGTGCGGATGTGCACTTCGACGGTCTCGTCGAACTTGGCGCGCTGGAAGTCCTTGACGCGGCTGATTGCATCGGCCGGCTCGTACTCCTTCTCGCGGTCAAATGACGCGTACTTCTCGTTGTAATTCTTTCCGTGAGCCATCAGACGACATCCACTCCCATCGAACGAGCCGTGCCGGCGATGATCTTCGCTGCGGCATCGATGTCGTTCGCGTTCAAGTCTTGCATTTTCGTTTCGGCGATCTGGCGGATCTGAGCGTTCGTGATCGTGCCGACCTTCTCGAGGTGCGGAACGCCGGAACCCTTCTGCAGGTTGATCGCCTGCTTGATCAGCACCGCGGCCGGAGGCGTCTTGGTGATGAACGTGAATGAACGGTCTTCGTAGACGGTGATCTCTACCGGGATGGTCGTTCCGTTGTCCTGCTGCGTCTGCGCGTTGAACGCTTTGCAGAAGTCCATGATGTTGACGCCGTGCTGGCCCAGCGCCGGACCGACCGGCGGTGCCGGGTTGGCCTGCCCACCAGGGACCTGCAGCTTGATCAGTGTCATTACTTTTTTGGCCATTAGGAAACCTTCTTGACTTGGTCATAACCAACTTCAACCGGGGTCTCACGGCCGAAGATGGAGACGAGCACCTTGAGTTTGTGCGCGTCCTCGTTGATTTCGGCAATCTCGCCGGAAAAATCTGAAAGCGGACCGGAGACGACCTTTACGGTCTCGCCGATGCTGAACTGGGGGGCCGCCGGCTGCGACTTTGCGGCTGCGCCGCCTGCGCTCGAGCCGGAGCCGGCACCCTGCGTGCTGCTGGCCTGAACGTTGGCATTGGCGAGCAGACGGTCAACTTCGGACTGCGCGAGCGGCACCGGGTCGGTCTGGTTGCCGACGAAGCCGGTCACGCCGGGCGTTCCCTTGACGACACCCCAGGAGTCCTCGTTGACCTCCATGTTGACGAGCAGGTAGCCCGGCATGGTGCGGACTTCCTTGTCGACCTTCTTGTTGTCCTTGACCTCGGTGACGGTCTCGGTCGGGATCACGATGCGGCGGATGGCCGTGCGCTGGTTCATCGAGATGATGCGGTGCTCAAGGTTCTGTTTGACCTTGTTCTCGTGACCGGAGTAGGTGTTGATTGCGTACCAGGAAAACATTTGCGGGTTACTTTCAGTAAGGCTTGGAAGAGGTGCTTGCTAGAAGACCAGGAAGTCGACGATTTTGTTGGCGACGAAGTCGATCGCGCCGAGGTATGCGCCGGCGATGATCACGAAGCCGATGACGATCGTCGTCATCGTCGACATCTGCTTGCGGTCCGGCCACTGAACGCGGCGTAGCTCGGCCCAGGAAGAACGCAGGAACGAGCGCAGACGGCCCTTCTCCTTGACCGGCTTGTCCTTCGGTGCCTTCGGCTGGGACTTGGCGGGCTCGGGCTTGAGCTTGGCTGTGCGGCGGATCTCGTCTGCGGCCTCGACCGATGCGGCAGCCTGAACGGTGCCCTCGTCGGTCGGGGGTGCGCCGGCGCCAACGTCAGCGCCGTTCGCGGGCGCGCCGGACTTGGCCGCGTTTGCCTCGGCCTTTGCCTTGCGCTGCTTTGCCTTTTGGCGGTTACGCGCCACGAGGGACTACCTCGTCTCCTTGTGCGGGCGTTGACCGCCGCACCAGCGGCAGTACTTCTTCATCTCGATGCGGTCCGGGTTGTTCCGCTTCGATTTGTTTGTTTGGTAGTTGTGGCGCTTGCACTCTTCGCAGGCGAGCGTCACAGCGATTCTTACGTCTCCGCGTGCCATATCTCAATCGGTCTAAGTTCGTGATGGGAGTCTGCCGGAACGATCGTTGCCGTGCATGAATTAACGACGCACCAGGCGAGAAAGGGCAGACCTCAAAAAAACACCCCGGCCGGGTAGGCGCGAGGTCTGTGAAGTTTAGCGCGAATTTCGAGGCCGTCTGAAGGAGGGGCTTCCTCAGCGTTTTCGTCGGTCTTGTACGTGGTGACGTACATAAAACGTCGAACTTGAGCAGGGGGATCTGTACTCGTCGGATCTTGGCAACGAGCCGGTGGTCGACTACGTACGCCTGAACATCGACGCCGTCGCGTGACTACGGCGCGACAACAGTCCCCTGGTGGTGGACGACCTGCCATTCGCCTGACGAATCGGTCCAGATCGTCGACCGCCGGGTGACGCGCGTCTCATGGCCGTCGGGCTGGCTGAGCGTGTAGGTCGCGAGATACATCTGCGGGGCGATCTGGCGCACCGCGAAGTCGTCGAGCTCGTACGGCACCGGCGGCTCTTTGCGGTCGTAGCGATCGACGACTGTGTCGATCACGCGATCACGCGAGTAAACGCGACCCGACCCACCGATCTCGAAGTAGTCCTCCGCGATCAGGGCTTCGAGGTAGGCGCGATCCGCGTTCGCTGGATCGTTGTGAAAAATCGGCTCGCGGTCGCTGAGTGCGCTGACGATTTCTGCGGGGGGCTGCATCGGTTCAGCTTATGCAGACAGATCAACGGTGACAGGGTCGGCCATCAGGCGACCCTTGAGCGTCAGCACCGCACGACCGCCTGCATGATCGGCCGGTTCGAGCATTCCGGCGGCGAGATTCTGAGCGGCGGCGGCGCGGCCTTCCTCGGTGAGCACGTCCAGCGCCACTCCCTCGCGGAGCCTCAGACCGAGCATCACCGCCTCCAGCCGCTTCGATTCCTCGTCCGCGGTCTCGCGGGCGGCGGCCGGGGAGATTCCGTTCTTCGACTTCCCGCCCCATGCCCGCGGGTGAAGCACGTTCCACCATCGGACGCCGCCGACATGACTGTGCGCACCGGGGCCGATCCCCCACCAGTTTCCGCCCGACCAGTAGCCGAGGTTGTGGCGACAGTACGCGTCGGGGCCGGTCGCCCAGCTGCAGGTCTCATACCAGTCCATGCCGGCATCGGCCAGCACTCGCTCGGCGGTTTCGAAACGGTCGACGATCGCGTCCTCTCCGGGGACGATCAGCTCACCGCGCGCGACCTGCGCGGCCATCCGCGTGCCGGGTTCGACGATCAGTGAGTAGGTGCTGATGTGATCAGGTTCGGCGGAGAGCGCGGCTTCCAGGCTGGTGCGCCAGTCGTCGGCGGTCTCGCCGGGGGTTCCGTAGATCAGATCGAGGCTGACCTGGTCGAAGCCTGCGGCGCGGGCCTCGCGAACGGCCTCTTCAGGGCGGCCGGGCGTATGCACGCGGTCCAAAGTTTTCAGGACCGACGGCACCGCCGACTGCATCCCCAGCGAGACTCTCGTGAACCCGGCGTCCCGCAACGCCGCGAACTTGGCCGGATCGACCGACTCCGGGTTGGCCTCGGTCGTCACCTCCACCCCGTCGCTCAGTCCAAAGCGACCGCGCACCGCCCCGAGCAACGCAGCAAGATCCTCCGCCGGCAGGATCGAGGGAGTGCCGCCCCCGACGAAGACTGTGTCGACTGTCGGCGTGCCATCGCCGAGCACCCGCGCCGCGAGATCGAGCTCCGCAATCGCCGCCTCCATGAACCCGGACTGCGCCGCACCATCCTCGCCGGGCACGTACGTGTTGAAGTCGCAGTACCCACACCGCGTCGAACAGAACGGCACGTGCAGATAGATCCCGAACGGTCGCCCGCCGAGCTGCGCCAGCGCCTCGGCCGGCAGCGCGCCGTCGCGCGGAGCCGCGTCTCCTTCGGGCATTCGAGCCATGCTGCCGAGTCTAGGTCCGCAGCGTGATCCACCGTCGAGGCGGATGACGCGCTTGAACGGCTCGAGATTGATTGCCCCAGCTGAAATTGGTACTTTTCAATGTCCTTGCTCATCTCGGCCCCGTGGAGTTACCTATGACGTTTGTGCGCAACGCGTTCACCGGTCTGACCGGTGCATTTCTTGTCCTTCTCCCCTTGCAGTTTCTGTTCGCCGGCGTCGGTGTTTTCGGCGGCGACTTCGGGATTCACGAAGCGTTCGGCGCAGGCCTTCTGCACCTGATCACGATCCTGATGACGATCTTCGCTCTGATCGGAAAACAGTGGAGGTTCGCCGGCCTGTCGTTCGCGATCGTCGTCGTGATCTTTCTTCAGATCTCGCTCGTCGAGATCGGGCGCGACGCGGATTCGCCGTGGCTCTCGGCGCTCCACCCGTTCCTGGCATTTCTCTACTGGCCGTTCGTGTACTTCCTGATCTGGCTTCCGTGGAAGGACCAGAACTCAGCGTTGCGCGAGCCAAGCGCCGCGTAGTCCACTAGCCAGCTTCAAGCAGTTCGGAGTGCTCGAGCCATTCGGCTTCGAGCAACTCCTTCTGCGCGAGAACTTCGTTCAGCTCAGTCTGCAGCGTCGGGAGCTGCGAGTAGTCGGTCGCGTGTTCGACGAGCAGCTCGTGCAGCTCGGCTTCGCGCGTGGTGAGCCTGGCGAGCCCGCGGTCGATGCGCTTGATCTCCTTTTCAATCCGCTTGACCTCTTTGCGGTCGGCCTTCATCCGCGCGCCCGGAGTCAACGCTTTCTCGCCCCCGCCCCTGGGCGCCCATTCGGCCGCGCCCTCGCTCCCGGCCGCGCGACGTTCGGCGATGTACTGATCGATCCCGCGCGGCAGATGGCGCAGCTTGCCGTCGCCCATCAGGCCGTAGACGTTGTCGGTCACGCGCTCGACGAAGTAGCGGTCGTGACTGACGATGATCAGCGTGCCGGGCCAACTGTCGAGCAGATCTTCGAGTGCGTTCAAAGTGTCGATGTCGAGATCGTTGGTCGGCTCGTCGAGCAGCAGCACGTTCGGCTCGCGCATCATCAGGCGCATCAGCTGCAGCCGCCTGCGCTCACCGCCCGAGAGATCCTTCACGAGCGTGCGCCCGCGGCCGCCACGAAAGCCGAAGCGGTCGCAAAGCATCCCGGCGGTGATCTCGGTCCCGTCAGAGAGGTTCGAGACGAGCTTCGCGTCCTCAAGCGATTCGAGCACGCTCTGGTCTTCGTTGAGATTCTCGGGATGCTGATCGAGCTGCGCGAGCCGCACCGTCAGTCCCCGTTTGACCGACCCCTTGAGCGGTGGGAACTCGCCGGCCAGGAGTTTGAGCATCGTTGTCTTGCCCGCGCCGTTCACTCCGACCAGCGCACTGCGCTCGCCGGGACCGAGTCGCCAGGTCACCTCTTCAAGCAGCGGCGGCTTGTCGTCGTAGCCCGCCGTCACCTTGATCGCGTCGATCACGCGGTTGCCGATCCGCGCGGTCGCAAACTTCAGCAGCTCGACGTCGTTGCGCGGCGGCGGCACGTCTGCGATCAGTTCGTTCGCGGCGTCGACGCGGAACTTCGCCTTGACGGTCCGCGCCGGCGGCCCGCGCCGCAGCCACGCGAGCTCTTTGCGCACCAACGCCTGGCGGCGCGTCTCCTTCGCTGAGTCCTGGCGGTCGCGCTCGGCGCGGGCAAGTACGTAGGCCGCGTAGCCGCCTTCGTACTGATGGACCTGCTCGCCCTCGACCTCCCAGGTCTGTTCGACGACGGCGTCAAGGAACCAGCGATCGTGGGTCACGACCAGCAGCGTTCCGTTGCGCGCAGCGAGGTGGCGCGCCAGCCAGTCCACGCCCTCGACGTCGAGGTGGTTGGTCGGCTCGTCGAGCAGCAGCAGCTCTGGATCGTCGATCAGGGTCCGCGCGAGGGCAACGCGCCGGCGTTCGCCTCCGGAGAGCGTGCCGACCGACGTCTCCAGTCCCTGGGGAAATCGCGTCAGGTCGACGCCGCCGAGCAGGCCGTCGAGCACGTTTCGAAACTTCGAACTCCCGGCCCACTCGTGCTCTGCGCGATCGCCGATCAGGACGTTTGCCACGCTGGCCCCGGGATCGAAATCGTCGCGCTGATCGAGCAGTGCGAGCGTCAGCCCCGATGTGCGGATGACGCTGCCGCTGTCTGGCGTCTCGTCGCCGGAGATCAGCCGCAGCAGGGTTGATTTGCCCTGACCGTTTCGGCCGACCAGGCCGATTCGCTCGCCGGCGTTGACGCCGAGCGTGATGTCAGTCAGGATCGGCCGACTGGCGTACTCCTTCGAGGCGTCCTTGAGATTGACGAGGTTGCGCGGCGCGGCTGACATCGGCCCTGATGTTCGCAGTCCGGCGCGGCGTCAGTGATCGTCGACGAGCAGGCTGCGCGCGCAGTCGATCACAGACTCGGGCACCGGCCGCGGCCGCCAGTCGAGCAGCTCGGTCGCGTGATCGTGTGAGTACTCGGTCTTCACGCCGAGGTTCGGGACGATCGACTTCACGCTGCCGTCGAAGAGGCCGATCGCTCTGATCAGGAAATTTGGCGCCGTGTGTTTGGGGACCTTGCTCGCATCTTTGCCGAGCGCGTCGCGCAGGGTCTCAGCGATCTCCGACATCCAGGCAAAACGCGCGACGCCGATGAAGCGATTCCCGCCGGCGCTCGGATGGGTCATCGCCGCGAGTTCAAGCGACGCGATGTCGCGCACGTCGACGAGGCTGAAGCCGAGCTTGGGCACGGCCGGCTCGCCGTCAAGCATCCGCTCGATCAGCTGGAGCGAGAAGGAGTGATCGTCGCTCAGCACGGGGCCGATGATCGCGCCGGGGTTCACCGTGACGAGCTTCTCACGCGCGCCGCGCTCTTCGGCCAGCGCCCAGGCCGCCTCTTCGGCGATCGTCTTTGAGCGGGCGTAAGGGGAGTTGGCGGTGCTCGCGCCGTCGGTCCAGTCAGCCTCTGTCAGAACGCGACCCGGGCCTTCGCCCTTCTCGCGATCGACGGCGGCCACCGAAGACGTGACGACGATCCGCTCTGCGCCGGCGTCGAGCGCGGCGCGCAGAACTCGCAGCGTTCCCTCGCGCGCGGGGACGATCAGCTCATCGGGGTCCTTCGGCTGCTCCGGTGGGAACGGTGATGCGACGTGCAGCACGTACGTGCATCCGGCCGCCGCCTCGGCCCAGCCGTCGTCCTTGGAGAGATCCGCAGTCGCAAAGCTGATGCGATCGGTGTGATCGGAGATCCGCCCGACTGCATCCAGGACCTCCTGCTGCCGGGAAGGCGTGCGCAACGTGGTGCGCACAGCGAACCCGGCCTCAAGCACCTCGGCGATCACCCAGCCGGCGAGGTAGCCGCTTCCGCCTGTGACGAGAACGGTCTGTCTCGGGTCGGAGGGGAGCTCGACCATCGTCCGGCCATCGTACTTGCGTTCGGCGACTCAGGATGGGCCGATGAGCGAGCAGGAGCGCGCGAAGCTGAATGCCGCGCTCTAGTTCAGAGCTTCGACGATCACCGCTGCGACGGCCGCGGGATTGTCGAGCATCGTGAAGTGATCGGAGTTCTCGATCGTGTGCGTGACGATGTTCTCCTGAGCGACGATGCGCTGGACGTCCTCGCGGTCGAATCCGACGCTCTCGGCGTCGCCGCGCACGTAGTGGATCTCCGCGCTCGTCGCGTCCGCCAGCCGCTTGGCGAGCGTGCCGTAGTGCTCGACGTGGTCGAAGTAGCCGTTGATCACCGCGCGGTTCTGCTCGGGCGGGGTGCGCTGCATGTCATCGGCGATCAACTGGAGCCGATCCGGGCGGATCAGGCCCGCCATCGAGCGGTGGAGGTCCTTGCTCATCGATCGATACGCGCGGCGCGCGAGCGGCGGCGCGAACTCGAGCTTGCGCAGAATCCGCACCCCGCGGTACTCGTTGCGCACGCGCAGGCACGGCCCGAGCAGCACGACCGGGCCGGTGAAACTGCCGCGCGCGGCGACCTCGATCAGGATGTTCGCGGAGAGCGAATGGCCGACCAGCAGATCGAGCCGCTCGGTTTCGGCGAGTTGCTCGATCAGCTCGGCGTACTCGGTGGTGGAATGCGTGAACCCGTCCGGCGGCGGGTTGGTCGCGAAGCCGGGCGGGTTGGCGGCGAGGGTCGCGACACCGGCCTCGCCGAGCGCCGGCTCGGCCACAAGATCGATGTAGGAGAGCGCCGTGCAGAAGCCGCCGGGCAGCAACAGCACCCGCTTCTCCCCCGCGCGTCCGGCCGGCGCGCGCTCGAAGAACTCGAACGCGCCCGAGCGCCGCTCTGTCCCCAGCTCAGGCATCGCAGCAGCGTATTCAGTCACGTGGCCGGCCGATCGCGCCGACTTAGGATCAGTCGATGTCTTCACGCCTCTTGCTCGCCTTCGCCGCGCTGACGGCTGCCTTCATGCTCGCCGCCTGCGGAGCAGCCGACGCGCCGCCCGCGCAGGCGCCTGCTGTGAAGCCGCCCGAGCCGGACACGCGGAAGCGAGCATCGACCCTGCCGACCGACCGCGCCGGCCACATCGCCACCACCCGCTTCGCCCCCAAACACCGCCCGGTCTACTGCGGCGGGCGCAGGAATAAGTGGGTCGCGCTGACCTTCGACGACGGCCCCGGACCGTACACCAGGCGCATGGTCAAGCTGCTCGACCGCGCGAATGTGCCCGCGACGTTCTTCGTCAGCGGCCGCAACGTCAGGCCGTTCAGATCATCCCTGCTGGCGACGCAGAACCACGGCGCCGCGATCGGCAATCACTCGTGGTCGCACCCGCTGCTCGCCAGCATGAAATACGGCGCGCAGAGAAACCAGCTCTCCTGGACCAACCACGCGATCCGCGGCGTGACCGACGAGCGCGTGCGCTTCTTCCGCCCGCCCTACGGAGCCCACGACGCCCACACCCGCAGGATCGCGCGCAAGCTCGACATGCCGATCATCCTCTGGAACGTCGACAGTCAGGACTCGCTCGGCGCGAACTCAAAGAAGATCGCGCGGCGCGTCAAGCGCGGCCTGAAGCCGGGCGCGATCATCCTGCTGCACGAGAATCACGGCCAGACGCTGCGCGCGATCAAGTACACGATTCTGCCGGCGCTGAAGAGCTCCGGGATGACGCCGGTGACGGTGCCGCAGATGCTGGCGGGCAATCCGCCGACGGCCAAGCAGCTTTCCAGGGGACACAAGGGCTGTCGTTAGGCGGCAAAGGGATCGACGACGGCTATCGGCATGGCCGACTGAGCGATCCTGGCGTCCTCGGTCAGCAGCTCATCGCACTCTGCGCGGATGGCAGCGGAAACGATCGCTGCGTCGAAGACCGAGAGGCCGTTGTGCTCGGCGGCGGCGACCGATTCGAGCACGAGGGTTCGATCCGCCGGCACCACGGCAAGTTCCGCGGCCGACCGCACGGCGTCCATCGCCTCCGAGGGCGACTTGCCGAGCTTTCCCACACAGGCTGAGTAGAGCTCGATCAAGACCTGGGTGCTGATGACGAGCTGCGTCGAGTGCTTTTCGATCAGCTGCTGTGCGATCTTGCTCTTTCGCTCGTCGTCAACGTCCAAGGCGTGGACGAGGACGTTCGTGTCGAGGAAGTAGCGCCTTGGCTTTGCCATGACTCAGAGGCGGTCGAGTCGCTCTTTGTAGAGCTCCTCGCGTGTCCACTTCTGACCATGACTGTTGCCCGGGTTCTCGCGGGCGAACTTTGCGAAAGCCGCGCCCGCGGTGAGGCCGCGCTCCGTGCCCGCAAACCGCTTCAACTCGTCGCGGAGGATCGCATTCACGGATGTGTCCTGCTCGGCTGCCCGAACACGCGCTCTTTTCAAGAGTTCATCTTCGATGGTGATCGTAAGATTTGCCACGGGATCAGTGTAACACGGATTCCGTGTAACTACTCGACCCCGCCTCCGACCCCAACTCTCGATTTCGATTCGCCACAATCTCCCCATGAACCAAACCTACGAAGAGATCGTCGCGGACGTGCTTGAACTTCCGCTGCACCGCGCGGTCGGAATTGAACTGATCGATTCCAACGACCCGGCGCGTGGCGTCTACGTCGACACCTCCGAGCGCAACATCAACGCGCTCGGCTCACTGCACGGCGGGATCGTCCCGCTGCTGCTCGATGTCGCCAGCTACCTCGCCGCCGCTGAACTCTTTGAGCCCGGCGCCAACGCCGTCACGGCGAGCAACAGCGTGTCGCTGCTGCGCCCGGTTCGCAAGGGTCAGCGCGTCAAGGTGACCGCCGAGGTCGATCGCCTGGGCCGCAACGCCTTCTTCCTCACCGCCCGCGCCACGTGCGAGGACCAGCTCGTAGCGACCGGCCAGATCGTCAAAGCCGTGATCCAGTTGGAAGCCGCCCAGGGCGCCGAAGAGATCACCAAGCCCTCAGAAGTCTCCGCAACCGGCTGACAACCCGCCCGCCCGCCAGTTCGCCAGTTCGCCAGTTCGCTCACCTCTGGTGAGCGGAGGTATTTCGGTTGAGAAATACCGCTTGAAATGGGCAGATCTTTCGCTCACCTCTGGTGAGCGAAGTCGACCCGCATTTCCAAGCCAGATCCGATCTCACAACTCATCCGCTCACCAGAGGTGAGCGAACCTGGTGATTCGGTGCTACTTCGAGGCAGCGGGCTTTTCGCGCTCCTTGAACCACTCGCGGCGGTCGATCGAAAATCGCGAGCATCATCAGCGGTGCGAACGGAACGATCGAAACCGCCCCCTTCAAGACCGACCAGCTGCGCAGACCAGTCGTGCGGCAACACGTAGGTCACCACGGCTTCCGGCAGCGCCGCCAAGACTGTTTGCCCGCCAAGCGCGGCCGGCAGGGTTCGCGTGACCGCGGAGCTCTCGGGCCAGCCCGCCTGACGCGCGAGCCCTACCGCTCAACCCCTGACCTTGACCGCGACGGTGCGGGTCATCCGCTGGCCGCCGACCACGACACTGGCCTTCACCAGGTGCGTGCCGAGCTCGGCGTGCTTTCCGATTCGCAGCGTCACGCTGACCGACCCCGTGGAGCCGGCGGCGATCGTCCGGAACATCGCGGTACGCCGCTTCACGGGGCTCAGCGACGAAGGAATCGACGCGGTGAGCTTGGCTCCGGCGAGCGATCCGACGGTGTCATTGTCGAGATCGAAACGAAGCCGGATCTTTGCGCCGCGCCGCGCCGAAATCGAGGCGTCGCGCGAAATGAACGTGACCGTTCCGTCGCGACCGGCCGGGCCGGTTTCGCCCTGCGGCCCCTGCGCGCCGGTTGCGCCGGTCGGTCCCTCGGGTCCAGCAGGGCCAGTCGCACCAGTTCCGCCCGTGGCGCCAGTCTCACCAGTCGGCCCCTGCGGACCGACCGGCAGCGATCCGCTGATCGCCGTCAGCGGCACAACACGCGGGCTGCCGATCGCGTTCGAGGACACGTGCAACTGCGCGCTCGAAGCGGCATTCTCGCGCGCCGGAGCAAATCGAATCTGCACCAGGCAGGTTTCGCCGGGCAGCAGCAGCTCGCCGGTGCAGGGATCATCCGTGATCAGGAAGTCGCCGGTCGAATCCAGATCCGGTGCCTTCACGGCCACCTTGCTGATCGTCACGTTCGCATCGCCGGTGTTGGTCAGCGTCACGAACTGTCCGACGCCGATCGTCTGCGCCGGCTGCAGCGGGAAGCTCGGCGTGGTCGCGGCCAGGCGCGCGCCCAGCGCGACGCTCGTCAGCCGACCCGGCGAACCGGTCTCGGTGCCCGCGGTGAACGCGCCGTTGGTACCCACCACACTGAACGTGGTCAGCGTCGGAAGCGGCGGAGCGCTCGCCCCGACACCCGCGGCGTTGTCGAATGACGCGGGCGAAGAAGCTCCGAATGCTACGCCGGTCACCAGAGTGCCGTCGGCCGTGAAGATGTTCACCTGGTCGCCGCTCGAGCTGAGGCCGATGCCGCTGCCCGAGTACGTGCCGATCGCGAACCCGTCCGGCAGGTACTCGCCGAACCATGCGGTCTTGAAGGCGTTGGCCTTCGCGGCGTCGCCTTCAATGAAGATCACCGACTGACCGGGCGCAATCGAAGTCACGCCGCTGAGCGCGACCGCGGTCGCGAACGCCGCCGATCCGTCATCAAACTTCCAGCCCGTGAGGTCGACCGCGACGCCACCGGTGTTGGTCAGCTCGAACCAGTCGGCCAGGTAGGCGCCGTTGGAGCTCGAGGACGGGGAGACCTCGGTGACCTTGATCGTCGGCAGCGCCGGCGGGTTGACGATTCGTCCGGGCGAGCCCGTCTCGTCGTGGTTGGTGAATGCGCCGTTGACGTTGTCTGCGCTCAGCGTGCTGATCGTCGGGAGCGGCAGCACGTAGCTGTTGATCCCGGCGGCGTTGTCAAACGACTTGTAGTTGGTCGACGCGCCGAACTGCACGCCCGCAACGCGGTCGCCCGTGCTGTTGAAGATGTTGACCGCGTCGCCGCCGCTGCTCAGGCCGAGGCTCGTGCCGCTGTAGAAGCCGATCTGGAAACCGGCCGGCGGACTGACGCCGAACCAAGAGTTCGTGAATGCGGCGGTCTTGACCGCGTCGCCGTCAAGGAAGATCGCTGACTTGCCGGGCGCGAGCGAAGTCACGCCGCTCAGCGCGAACGCGTTGGCAACCGAGTTGGAACTGTCGTCAACCTTGAAGCCGGTCAGGTCGATCGTCTGCGCGCTGGTGTTGGTGACCTCCCACCAGTCGGCCAGATACGGCTGCAGCGAGCTGCTGCCCCAGGGCGCGACCTCGGAGATGATCAGCGGAGCGGCGATCGGGCTGACTCCGGGCGAGCCCGTCTCGGCGCCGACCGTGAACGCGCCGTTGGTGCCGGCCGCACTCAGCGTGGTGACCGCGGGCGGAGCGCCGGTCGCGCTGCCGGCGGCTGCCGTGTTGTCGAAGGTCAGGCCCGTCGTGGACGCGCCGAAGGAGATGCCCGTCAGCTTCGTGCCGGCGTTGTCAAAGATGTTGACCTGGTCCCCGCTGGTGCTGAATCCGATGCTGCTGCCCTGGTAGTGACCGATCTGGAAATCTGCCGGCGCGCCGCCCGGGAACCACGTGCTCGTGAACAACGCCGCCTTTGCGGCGTCGCCCTCGATGAAGATCGCCGACTTGCCGGGCGCCAATGACGCGACGCCGTTCAGGATCAGCGCGGAGGCGAAGGAGTTTGAGTCGTCGTCGACGCGGTGGTTGGTCAGGCTGAGGGTGGTCGTGCCCGTGTTGGTGAGCTCGAACCAGTCGGACGCGTAAGAGCTGCCGCCGCTCGACCAGGGCGAGACTTCAGTCACCGCAACCGAGGCGCCAGTGGGCGTGCCGATCGGCGTGATCGTGAGCGTGTAGCTGGCGCTGGTCGCGTCCGGGGTCGATCCCACGGCAGCGTCGTCGACGGCAACCTGCACCGAGTAGCTGCTCTTGATCGCGGCGTTCAGGACAGTGCCGGCCTTCAGGTAGAGGCCGTTGTCGTCGACCTCGAAGGCACTTGCGTCCGCGCCGGTCACGGAGAGATCGTTGTTGCCGATGCCGTCGTCGGTGTAGTCGACGTCGGTCAGCTTGATGCGCGTCGTGGTGTTGGTGTTCTCCGGGATCGTCGTGACCGGGTTCGGCAGCGTGATCGCGGTCGGTGCCTGGTTCGGCTCGGTCGACGGCTCGTAGACCCACATCTGCGGGTGCTGCGCGTCGCCGCCGCCCTGCTCGGTCACGAGGTAGAGCCTGCCGTCGTTGTCCATCGCCGCGCCCTCGAAGGTCTGCGCGGGGACTGAAAGGGGGTTGTCTGCGTCCTTCTTGATGGTCAGCGTGCTGAGCACGGCGCCGGCGGGCGAGACCTCCTTGACCTTGCCCGACTCCTGGCTGATGATCAGCAGGTTGGAAACGTCGGGGCCGGAAAGCGTGGAGACGTTCGCCAGCGCGAACACATCAGACAGGTCGCCCGTGCCGACCAGCGCCGGGTCGAAGAGGTTCGTCGAGTCGACCGTGCTCGGCGAGCCGTTGGTCGCGGTGGCCGCGTCCCAGTCGACCCCGGTCGCAAAGATTCCCTGCGGCGCGGCTTCCTTGACGAGGATGTAGTTGCCGCTGATCGGATCGCGCGTGACGCCCTCAAGGCCGGTGTTGCCGACCGTCGTGCCGAGCTTCACCGTCTTGGCGTCAAGCCGGCCGAGCGTCGTGCTTGCCACGTAGGTGAAGCGGACGATCTGGCGTGTGCGCTCCTCGGTGATCACGAACTCTCCGCCGCCGATGTAGCTGATGCCCTCTGTGTCGTAGAACTCGGTGCCGGCCGGGCTTGAGCCAGTCGCCAGCGACATCGAGTCGATCAGCGCGCCGGTCTTGCCGACCTGCGCGATCGAAGTTCCGCCGTCGCCGATCACGAACATCGTGTCGGTGTCCCAGTTGTAGGTGACGCTCGACGCCTCCTGGGCCAGCAGGCTGCCGACCGGCGCTGGGTCAGAGAGATTCGTGGGCAGAGCGTGGCGCCCGATGCGCTTGTAGTTGGACAGGTCCACTCCCGTGAGCGGGACTGCCTGCGCGGTCGCGGCCGGAACGACGACGGCGACAATTGTGAGGATCAGGGCGCGGCGAATACGTGTGGGTAGCGACATGCGGGCGACGGTATTCGCAGGTCGGGGCGGGGATGTTACGTATTGGGGATCGTTTGGAGAAAGCCGCCCCATCAGCAGCCGAAATATCGGCCGCGCATTCTACGGTGACATCCATGAGTTCGCGCCAGCGCCAAAGCTCATCCACCCGGAGCGCCCCGCTTGACGGCCTGCGCGCGCTCGCCGCAGTGTCAGTTCTGGTCTTCCATGTCTGGCTCTACGCACCGGAGGGTCCGCCCGTGCCCAGGCGCGCGCTGACGGACAAGCTGCTCTTCGAACTGAACCTCGGCCTGATCTGCTTCTTCGTGCTTTCTGGATTCCTGCTCTACCAGGCGTTCGCGCGCGCTTCACTGGCCGGCGGATCCCGCGTCGACTTCAAGCGCTACGCGGTGCGCCGCGCGGCGCGCATCGTGCCCGCCTACTACGTCTGCCTCGCCGGGTGCCTGCTCCTGTACTGGCTGGTCGGCCCGCGGAAGATGATCCCGCCTACCGAGCACCTTCCGCTGTTTGCCGTGTTCGCGCAGAACTACTCGCCGGACACGCTCATGGAGATCAACCCAGTGACCTGGACACTGTCGATCGAGGCCGCGCTCTACCTGGTGCTGCCGCTGATCGGCCTTGCTGCCTACCGCCTCGGTCCCAGGCGGATCGCGCCTCAGGTGGCGCTGCTCGTCAGCCTGATCGGAGTGACGCTGGCCTGGAACGCGCTGGTTTTCACCGGCGACTGGCGACCGATCGGTCCGAAGGTGCTGCCGGCCTACATCGGGCACTTCGCTCTGGGCATGCTCGGGGCGCTCTGGTTTGAGCGCCGTCGCAGGATCCGGTCTGCGCCGCTCGGGGCGGGATCGACCGCAGTGGTCGCGCTTGCGGGGGCCGGCTTCGTGTTGCTCGGCGCCTACTGGCATGAGACTGACGGCAGCGGCATCACATACGCCGCGTTCTCCGGCCTGCCCGCGGCGCTCGGATTCGCATTGGTGATCGCGGCCGCCGCAGCCGGACGCGGGCCGGCGGTCAGCTGGCTGCGCGCCCGTCCGCTGGTCGCGATCGGAGTGATCTCTTACGGCGTCTACCTGTGGCACCTGCCGTTGTTGATTGCGACGCGGCACGTCGGGCTGATGCCTGATCCGTTCGTGCTGCGGGTGATGGTCGTGCTGTCGCTTGCGTTGATCGCGGGGTTTGCGAGCTGGAGGCTGGTCGAGCGGCCGATGATTGGTCGGTTTGCGTCGGCTCGCGCGCAGCCCGTCCCGGCGCGACCACAATCGGAACACGAGGGGCAACGACGACTCGCTTTCCAGCTCCGGCAGTAGTGCCCTCTGCTGAGTCAGGGAATTCTCAGGCGCGCGTCGGCCGCATCGTCAAAGGCAGCCACCGCCTCCAGGTCGTTCTTCGCCGACGGCATCCCCGACCAGTCAACCTGGCCAACCCACTGAAGGATCCGCGTGACCATGCGGACAAGCGGAACGGGACGATCCGTGCGGGAAAGCGCCCGCAGCGCGCCGAGATAGTCATCGCGATAGGAGATCGGGACGATGAACCGGCAGAGCCCCTCGGCGGTCAGCTCAGAGTTCATCATCAGCCTCGCCGTACGTCCGTTGCCGTCTGCGAACGGGTGGACTTCCGCGATCAGGAACATCATGAAAACCGCGCGCGCGAAGCCCGCGGGTAGTGACTCGTAGTAGGACCATCCGGCGCGTAGCGTGCCCTCGACCAACTCCGGCTCGACAAACACGGTGGCGCCGGCCTGGTTTGCGCGCTCCTTGAACTCTCCGGGCCGCTTGTCCGGCCGTCGCTCCAGGACCAGTACGTTCAGCTCCTTGGCGGTCGCAACCAGGTCATCTGCAGAGACTGGCGTTGCCGCGTTGCGCCGGCTGTCGTTAGCAGCGAGAAACGTGCCGATGATGTCGTGTGCGTCTTCTGGTCGGTCGGCGGGCACTTTTCCATCGAAGATGATCTCACCGGCCTCCTCGAGCGTGAACTCAGTTCCTTCGATGTAGTTCGAGAAGTACGACTCGTAAAAGGCCGCAACTTCGGTCACGCCGGAACAGACAGACAGGCCCCTCGGCGCAGACGCCAGCAGCTCGGTACGCAGCAGATCGAATCGGTCAACACGCACGCTGTCGTATGCGAGGCCACCCCGCCGCGCTGCGGCTCGTTGACTCAAGAGATGCGCCTCCCGCGTTCCAAGGATCGATCCGATCAGCTCATCGAGCTGCGTGAATCTCTGGCGCCACTCTCCGCCTTGTTGATCGGCGAGCATTCGGGCGTCATCGCGAATCTGGTTCAGTTCTGATTCCCCGTGCCTGTCTGCGACGTTTGTGAGCCAATCCTCCAACTCGCGCTTGCCGACGGTCCAGGAGGGCGCATTTCCGTCGCGCGACTCGATCAGATTGTCAAGCGCGATTCGCGCCCGACTCGACAGGAAGACGCCGGAAAGATCGGTGTCTCCGGGCAGTGGACCCGGGCCCGACCTCAAGACGATTTTGAGCGGACCAACTTCCACGGTGTCCACTGAACGACGATCACCTGCGTCCAGATACAGGTGCCCCCCGTCGGTAGGTTTGGCGAGTATCGCGCTCCGGCCGACGAGCACCGACCCCGGATACCTGAGCCCGAGCACCTGCAACCAGTTGCGTCGCACCACGCGTTCAATCGGCTCCCCGAGATTCTCCGTGTACAAGCCGTGCGAGACGCGCCGCAGCGATCCGGCGTCGGCCAGTCGCTTCGCACGATCGGTGTCAGAGGGGATGATCAACTCGCCAGACCTGGCCCCCGCGAGCCTTGATGGATTGTCGGCCATCCCCCAGTTCTACACGTTTTTGGTCAGATAAACAACAGAAAACGTCGTTTTTAGTCCGATAAGTACGCCAAATTGCGGTTTTTGGTCGGATAACGCAAGTGGCGGGGTTGGCGGTGGGCAGGGTGGGCGCGGCGCGAGGTGTCAAAGCCCTCTTCCGGACTCGAACCGGAGGCCTCTTTCTTACACCATCGGCGCTTGGGTGCCTGATGGGTCTCTTTTGGTCCGGCGGAGGGCTCAGTTACGCGGAGTCTGTTTGTCGCGTTTGTCTCGATCGGACTGGTTTTGAATGCTGGGGTTCGCCCGGGACAAGACGGATGAGGCGTCCGGCGGGCTCATTGCGATGAAGCCCTGACCGCCTCCCCCGTATCGCGGGATGTCTGCCGTGGCTAAGCGGCGGGCCGCAGCACGCTGTCCAGAAAGATCGCGACCACGCCGATCTGATCGGAGCTGAACAACCCGGGGCGGGAAGCGAACTTGTAGCTCGCCTTGGGCGAAAAGATCGACACCTCATCGACCTTCACCTCGCCGAGCAAGGGAAGACCCTCGTGGTTCCACCAGAGCAGGCCACCAGCGACCGGCACCGCAATCGGCTGCTGAATTTCGCCGAGCTCTGCTTCAACGGCCGCGACTTGCTTGCGCACACCTTCGATCAACTTCGTCTTGTCCTGACCGTTGACCGTGAGGATCGTGCGGCGACTCCGGCCGAAGCCGACTCTCGTCGATCGAACCTTGCCCTTGTAGTTCTTGGTGTCGAGAATCGTGACGCCAGCCGGTCCAATCACGACGTGATCGATGTTTGCGCGGCTTCCAGGGATGAGCCGATCGTGGAGGATCTCGCAGTTCGTCGGGCGGAGCTTCTTCTCCAGATATAGCCCGGCCTCGCGCTCGCCCTTGGCGCCTTTGCTCCATGCCCGTGTCGACTGTGGATCGTCCTGCCACCAGGCGATTGCCTTGCCCGCACGGCCCCAGCGGGCGATGAGTTCATCCTCGCGTTTCTGATGACGCCGATCGAATTCGTTCTGAGCGCTTGATCCGGGAAGCGGCGTAGCGACCTTCGCCGGGGCCGGAGAACTCGTCATGGCACTCAGTTGCACTGCTGTCTGTGCGGACGTCGCCCAGCACTCAAGGCACGAGACCTTCCGCTGCTCCTTGAAGTGGATCGCTTCAGTGCCTTTGGCAAGCTCGACGTCGCACTCCCGACAGCGCCCGGGGAATCGCAGCTTGATCTGTTTGGGCGGTGTCGGTTGAGGGGCAGCGGTGGCCATTTGACCAGGATCGGATCGTCGGTGATCCGCCTTGAGTGTCAGAAATCGCATTTCGATCGCGGCCTACGCCTTGAGCGCCACGACGAGTCGGAGGAGCCGGCCGTGCCGGAGATAACGAAAAGCCTCCGACCAGTGGGCGCATCTTCGAGCGCTTCAGCGACACGCTCTGGCTACTTCGCGCCTTGGAACTGTGGGACTTTCCCGAGCTCGATCCGCGGCGCGGACCGGTGAGGTGGCGGTCGGGGACAAGCGGCGTCCTGCTGCTCGCGGGGGTGGATGGGATGATGCGTTTGCGACGGGTTGACGAGTGAGGTGGACGGTTTGCTCCCGTGCCTTTACCCCTCGCGCGTATCAACGATCGTGATCACGTCGACGCGGTCCGCCGACTGGTCACGCGTAGATGATTCGCATCCATCTCCATGGCCCAAGAATGCTCTGAAGGCCGGTTAGTTCGTCTTCGAGCGGGACGCCAGCGCGCGGAAAATCCCGAAGCAGAGCCACCGAGTTCTTCACCCGGAGATATGCGTCCGGGACCGGCGCTCGATCTTCGATCATCCTCCGAAGCTGCTCGAGTGCCTCCGGCGAGAACGCGACCCGCGCCACTCAGGCGAGCTCGCCCGGGAGATATCCCTGGCCGTCAGCGATCTGTTTCCGTCCGCGGTCGCAAGTGCTGAGTGAAGCAACGAACCCGCCAAGGCTTCCGCGTTTGCGTCCGCACGAGCCGCGAGCTTGCGGAGTCGGTCGGCGTCGGCGTCGGCGAGCTCGATCTGAACGGTGTTACCAGTCATCTCATATCCAGAGTAGCGGCGCGCGGCGGTCGGAACAACCGAGAGCGGCGGCTCTGTCGCCGGCGGCGAACTTCTGGCCGAAACACCATGCTGCAGCGCCGAATTGACGTTGATTTGCGACGCGGGCTACTTCTTCGGGTGGGAAGGGGCCTGAGCCCGATCCTTGGGTTACCAGGAGGCTTTGCAACGACTTGGCATGCCTGCGGCGCGCACAAGATGGTCGCCGGGGTCAGACCGGTTCCATGGGGAGCCGGCGCGTACCCGCATAAGCCCTCTTCCGGACTCGAACCGGAGACCCCTTCCTTACCATCCGGCCTGAGGTGTCTAAAGGGTCTCTTTGAGTCCGGCGGAGGGCTTAGGTATGCGGTTTTTGTTTGTCACGATTGTCTCGAATGGACTGGTTTTGATCGCTGGAGTTCGCGTTTTGTTCGCGTAGCGTTGGACCCATTCCCGATCGCAAAGCGGCTTTACACGCGACTCAATTGGATCGACTGGGAGGGGCAGGACACACGCCTTGTTTTATGCCGGATCTATGTCAGTTTCGATTGTCAAGTTCTTGTGATTACTCGCCCCGGGCCGAACGTGACAGCTTGAGTCGAAAGTGAGAATCGACGAGTTACTGCCGCGAGTGAAAGTCCCCGCCACATTTCGCCCATACGCCCAGCTCTGCGCCTTGCGCTCCAACGGCCGACTTTTCGTATGCCGCGAATCGCGTAAAGGGATTGTTTGCGAAGACGAAGACCTCGGCCCACCCCTTGTTGATCTGACTTTGTCCGAAATCTCTGCCCCGGCTGGTCACGTACGCCAGAAGTCGACCGTATTTGTCGGTCTTGTCCTGGGTGCTGTCGGTACGGAGCATGACCGTACGGCCGCCACGTCCGTGGTCGTAAAGACCATCACCATCGCGGTCAAGCTTTCGTTTGAACGCCCACTCGAACGCCGTCGACGTCGCCTCCTTGGCACCGCACTCGACCGGAACGTTCGGCTTGTTCGACTCAGGAGTGTCAATCCCAATCACCCGGACTGTTTTCACGCGGCCGTCGTACCTGACCTTCAGCGTGTCGCCGTCAATCACCTGCGTGATGCGGCCCCGATACGTATAGGTCTTGTCTGACTTCTCGTTGGTCGGAGTGCTCGGCTGGCTATTCTTCGTGGCGTCCGAGCACGGGCACGGGAGCAACTCGCAGTAGATGCCGTCCCCATCGGCGTCGATCGTGTCCGCTCGTTCCTGAGCCTGTTGTTGGTTGGCGTAGTCGGCGCAGACTGCGGCCTGAGATTGAGTTGGCGTGACGGTGCCGCAGCCGGCGAACACGAGGGCAGCGACAAGTGCGGTGAGCAGGCGGTGCAGCATGATTGTTTCGACGCAGGCGGGGGTTCCCCCACGATCACGTGCCTACTCGGCAGGCTCCGGTGTATTGCTCGTAAACGCATTTGGCGCAAACGCGGACGAAAGCTCAATCCTTCTATAAAGGCAACGCAGCGGACGGCGGAACCGCAGCTCCACGGCCGTATTCGCGATTGACTCCGTGCCACTCGGCTCGGCCGGCACCCGCAACGTCGTATCGATCGCTGCATCCGCCACTCCAGTGCTTGCCCAGTGCCGAGGAAGAAATGCTTCGTTCTCCGCTCCAAGGATTTCGACGTAGAAATCGGCTGCCGTCTCCCACG
>JBPPNF010000020.1:0-16866 GCA_051306435.1 Solirubrobacterales bacterium
ATCCTTGCCAACCGCGTCCGCGGAATCAGCCGGATCGAGCGTCGCCGATTCAAGGCCACGGTCGAGGCTCTCTGTGCTGCGCTCTCTGCGCGTGACGGGTATACCGGCGAGCATTCGGCCGAAACCCTTGAACTCGTAACCGCCGTGACCGACCAGCTCGATCTGCCGATCGACCAGGTCGAGATGATCGCCGACGTCGCGCTGTTGCACGACATCGGCAAGATCGGAATTCCCAACGAAGTTCTGCACGAGCCGGGCAAGCTCAACGACGCACAGTGGGAGATCATGAAGCAGCACCCGGTGATCGGCGAGCACATCGTCGCCCGCATCCCGGGTCTTGAGTCTGTCGCCAAGGCGATCCGTCACGAGCACGAGCGTTGGGACGGTGAGGGCTATCCCGACGGCCTCAAGGGTGACTCGATCCCGCTGGCCAGTCGAATCGTGCTGGTCTGCGACGCCTTTCACGCGATGACCAGCGACCGCCCGTACCGCGAGGCGATGCCGGTCGAAGACGTCCGCGCAGAACTTGTGCGCCACGCCGGCACCCAGTTTGATCCCGTGATCGTCGTCGCGCTTCTCAGCTCGCTTGACATTCAGTCCGGCAACGACGCGGCAACGCTCGATCCCGCCGCAGCCAAGCTGATCGACGGCAAGTTCGAGCCGTCGGGCGCGCTGCAGTCGATCTAGATCTGGTTCTGGCCGAGCGGGGCGAGGTCGGACTCGCCTGATCCGCGCTGGCCTTCGACCGCGAGCTTCTCGAGCTTGGCGATCTCCAGTTCCGCGAGCTGCCTTGCAGGATCGTCAGCGGGCAGCGGAGCGACGAGGCGTACGAGACGGTTGCGAACCTGAAGTGAGAAGTGCGGAGTGGCGGCACCCGCGAGCGCTCGGACATCGTCGACGGTGACGTCGTGGTCGGCGGCCTTCAGCTCTGGCTTCTCGAACTCGCTCATCGAAAGCAGTGTATTTACTACGGGGCTGGGGCGGTGGCGCCGTCGCCGCCGGTTGAACCCGTGGCGCCGTCGGGCTCGAGCTTCGTCACCGCGAGCAACTTGTCGAACGTTGCCTGGATCCCGGCGGAGAACTGCGACTCATCGCCCAACAACCATGCTCGGTTGTAGACCGCATTGGCCGGGTTGTCGATGTAAGCCGACTGCTCGTCGAGCAGGTAGTTGCGCAGTTCGCGGTCGACGACGCTGGGGTTGCTGTTGAGCAGAAGCGGTCCGTAGGCGGCACCGGCAGACAGCGTGGTTGCCGCCGCGACGTTCATCTCTTTGTGGGAGTTGGTGATCACGAAGCCGTGGCCGGGGTCGGTGATTCCCCAGCCCCAGTCGGTCGCGGGATCAGAGAAGGTCGCGACTTCGACGGCGTTCTGGGTCGGGTTCGGGCCGGCGATGCGGCGGACCGTTCCGTACTTGCGCAGCACGGCGAGAAGCTGATCGCTGATCGCGAACTTTGGTCCGACCACGTAGATCGAGGGCTTCTTGTGCTCCTGGATCGCGCGCAGGGTTGCGAGCGGCACGGTGTCCTTGTTGACGAAGAAGACCGGGCTGCCCGTGTTGGCGGCGAGCGGTCCGGCCGGCAGTGCGTAGCGCTTGAGGTTTGGGTCGGCAGTGGTGACGATCACCTGCTTTGACGGCTTGCCTCCGGTCAGGCGTGTCCAGAGTCGGTCGACTGCCAGTGAGAGGTTTTCGTAGGTGTCGTCGACCAGGTTCACGCGCGGAGTGCGGTCGGGCAGTTCGAGGGTTCCAGCCGTGAAAGCCTTCGGGCGCAGGGTCTGACCCGGGATCACCACGCCGCTCGGGTTGAGAGCGGCCATCGCCGACCTGGTCACATCCGGCATCGAGTCGGATCCGCTCAGCAGCAGAGGAGCACTCAGAGGCGGGGCGGAGAGCACGCTCATCGCAATGGCCTCGCGCCAGTCGTTCTCATTGACCACGGTCACCGCGGCCGGACGGGTGAACGAGCTGCTCGAGGGGTAGACCGTGATCGCGGCGGCAGCGGCGTTGGCCGCCGGGTCGGCGCCCGGGATGCGAATCGTGTTGCGCGTGGTCAGCGCCGGCGAGCCGGTCCCGCGGGAGAAATCCTCGACCGATGTTCCGCTGTCGAGGCTTGTCTCCTGGAGGCCCTGGTCGCCAAGCGTGCAGCCGGAAAGGGCGAGCGCGGCAGTCAGCGAAACTAGCGCCGCGGGCAGCGTCCGGCGACTTTGGCGGAGGAAGGGGGACATGCAACGGGCACGATACCCGTGCCCGGGGCGGCCCGCCGCTGGCTTAACCCGGTCGCAACTGCGGCCCAAAAGCCTGTGATCGCGCGCTGCGCGGATACAATTCCGCCCCGTTCGCCGCATACCCATCGGATACGCGCGGCGTCATCCTCTCCCAATTTCCTAACAGGAGCCAAAAAGTGGAATTCGGTTACACCCCTGAGCAGCTTGAGCTCAAGGAACGCATTCATAAATTTGCCGTTGAAGAGATGCGCCCCGTCGCCATGCGGCACGACAAGGACCAGACCGTGCCGTGGGACGTGATGAAGGCGGCCACCAAAGAAGGAATCGGAACCCTCGACTTCATGATGTCGATGGGCAGCGACCCGCAGGGTCAGTTCGGCTCGATCTACGCGGAAGAGATGCACTGGGGCTGCGCAGGCATCGCCCTCGCGATCGCCGGCTCCGGCCTCGCGGCCGCAGGCATCGCTTCCTCCGGTACGCAGGAGCAGGTCATGGAGTGGGTGCCCAAGTGTTTCGCCAGCGGTGACGATCTTCACCTCGGCGCCTACGCCGTGACCGAGCCGTCGGCCGGATCCGACGTCAAATCGCTGCGCACCACGGCAACGCTCGAAGGCGATGAGTGGGTCCTGAACGGCTCGAAGGTCTTCATCACCAACGGTGGAATCGCCGACGTCACCGTTGTCGTCGCCGTTGTCGACCCGGAGCTCGGCACACGTGGCCAGGCTTCATTCATCGTCCCGAAGGACACGCCCGGTCTCTCGCAGGGCAAGAAGGAAGACAAGCTCGGCATCCGCGCTTCGCAGACCACCGAGGTCGTCCTCGAGAACTGCCGCGTCCCGGCCGAGTACCTGCTGGGCGGGATGGACAAGCTGAACAAGAAGCTCGAGAACGCCCGCAGCGGCAAGAAGGTCGGCGGCGCCAACGCGCTCGCAACCTTCGAGCTCACGCGTCCGTTCGTCGGCGCAAGCGCGATCGGTATCGCCCGCGCTGCGTATGAGTTCACGATGGAGTACCTCGCCGAGACCAAGATCGACGGCAAGCCCGCGCTTGAGAATCCAGGCATCCACCAGCAGATCGCCGACATCGCCACAGAGATCGACGCCGGCCGCCTGCTCGTGCAGCGTGCAGCGTGGATGGGCGCCAACGGTCAGCCGTTGATCGGTGGCCAGGGCTCGATGAGCAAGCTCAAGTGCGGCGACGTCGCAATGTGGGCGACCGCCAAGTGCATGGACCTGATCGGTCCGGCCGCCTGGGACACGGACCTCCCGCTCGAGAAGTGGTACCGCGACGCCAAGATCTACCAGATCTTCGAAGGCACTAGCCAGATCCAGCGCATGGTGATCGGACGCCTCCAGGTCGGCCAGTTCAAGGCCCAGCTCGAAGAGGCCAAGCAGGAGTTCGCCGCGAAGTCCGAAGCTGCGAAGGCGGAGGCTGTTCCGGCCTAGAGGTCATGGCCAAAACCCCGCGGCATTCTGCTGGCCTGAAACGCTGCGCATCTCGCGGAGTGCGATCCTCGCAATAGCGCCGCTATTGCTGCGGTCGCCCTCCACGACCTGCTTGGTTTCAGACTCCGCAGAACGCTCCCGAGGTTTTGGCCATGACCTCTAGTCGTTGCGCTTCATTCGTTGTTTGAAAGGGTCGCCTTCGGGCGGCCCTTTCTCGTGGATCGACTCGCGTGGATGGCTCGCCATGTCGATTGCGGCGAAATTGCTTAGACATGGGGTTTCATGCCCCAACGTACGTCTTGCCGAGGGTCGGCAGGACGTAGGTCGGGGCAGTTATTGGCTTTGAATCGTTTCGGGGGCCTGAATCACAGTCTGATCGCGCCGGTCCCCCGCGACAAACAGCCCGAAAACCCCCGTGGCCATCACCTTTTCGCCGTAGAAACATGGCAACACCAACGCAACGGAGATGCGCCGCCATCTTTAACCAAAACTTCGGAACTTACGCATTTCCAGCGATTTAGTATTGACCCGCAGCAGCCGATCCGGTATAGTGCCCAACAGCGCTGAGTGACCGAGCCTGCCAGGCGAGGTCAGCGGGGGACCCAAATCCCCGGGGCGAATTGCAGTCGCTAGGACTGCATAGCGCGCGATTGCCGACCGAGATCGGAAATCCGCACGCGAGCCCGACAGCTAACTCCGTAAGCGCAACGGCAACCAAGTCATACCGACGTCACGACGACGTTGACGACCCGCACCCGCACCCGCGTGCGCACCGGCCTGCGACCTCAGGCGAAACAGCTGCGTCCGCATACGGGCTTGCAGGTAGTCATAACCGAGCAGGAATTTCTCGAGAACCATGGATTCCACACATAGCCTCAAGCCGCCCATGAGCAAGCTTCGCCCTGCAATTGCAGCCATTTCGATCGCCCTTTTCATCGCCGCAGCGATTTCGGTCCTGCTTGTGATGCCGCGCAACGCCGTCGCCGAGACGCCCGCCGAGATCAACTCGCGCATCGAGGCGATCAGCGAGAAGGAACACGATCTGGCCCTTCGCATCCGCAAGCTTCAGGGCAAGCAGGACGTCGCGCAGGCCGACCTCGAGCGCAAGGCCGCTCGCGAGCGCGAGCTCCAGGCCCAGCTCGACGACGCCAAGGCCAAGCTCGCGCGCTTGAAGAAGCGCCTTGCCTATGCACAGAAGATCCTCTCGGAGCGCCTCGTCACTGTCTACAAGCAGGGCGAGCCCGACATCGTCACCGTCGTTCTCGAGTCCAAGGGCTTTCGCGAGATGGTCGAGCGCGCCACCTACCTGCGCCGCATCGCCGAGCAGGACCAGCACACGATCAACAAGGTCACGCAGCTGAAGAAGACCACGAAGACTCAATCAGTCAAGCTGGCCGGCCTCGAGCAGCGACAGGAGCGCCTCGTCGCGGAAGTCACGGACGAACGCGACGTGATCGCCACGAAGAAGGGCCGCGTGCTCGCTTCACAGGGCGACCTCAAGGCAGAACTTGCCCGCCAGCGCCGCCTGCTGCGCGCCGCATCTGCTGCAGTCGGCTTCCAGCCTGCGCCAAACACCGTGAACTTCCGTCCCGTCCCCGGCCCCAACGGTGCCCGCGTGACGCTCAACTCTGACGGCAGCGCATCGGCCCCGGCCAGCGCTCCCGCAGCGATCAAGGCTGCAGTCGCGGCCGGCAATCAGATCCGCAGCACCCCGTACATCTGGGGCGGCGGCCACGGCTCGTTCAGCGACCGTGGCTACGACTGCTCGGGATCGGTCAGCTACGTGCTTCACGCCGCGGGCGTACTAAGCAGCCCGATGGCCTCGGGCGGGTTCATGAGCTGGGCCGCATCCGGCCCCGGCAAGTGGATCACGATCTACACCAACCCGGGCCACATGTGGATGACCGTCGGCGGCCTGCGCTTTGACACCAGTGGTCGCAGCGGAACCGGCTCGCGCTGGCAGAACGGCTTCAACGGCGCCGGCACCGCACCTTTCACCATCCGTCACTACCCCGGCCTCTAGGACCCCTCAAACATGCCTCGTCTGATCACCACGAACTCTCGCGCGATCCTCTGGATCCTGTTCATCTTCACGGCGCTGACCGTTCTGTACATGGCACGCCCGCTCGGCTCCAGCGCCAAGAGCGCCGCTGAGTTGCAGAACAGCATCGCCAAGAAGTCTGCGAAGGCCAGTTCGCTGACCGGCGACATCGACCGCATGTCCGGCAAGATTCAGGGCCTGCGCGGCCGCATCTCCAAGCTCCAGCGCACGCAGAGTTCGATCCAGGCCGACCTCGACGTGAAGGCCGCCCGCCAGCGCAAGGTCGCCAATGATCTGCGTATCTCGCGTGACCGCCTCGCGCGGCTGAAAAAGCAGCTTGCGCACTCACGCGAAGTTCTCGCCGCGCGCATCGTCGCCGTCTACAAGCAGGGCGAGCCGAACATGATCCAGATTGTGCTGAGCTCGCGCGGGTTCGCCGACATGGTCGAGCGCACAACCTACCTCGAGCGCATCGCCAGCCAGGACCACAAGATCATCACCAAGGTCACCCGCCTCAAGGGATCGACCAAGAAGGAAACCGTGAAGCTCGCCGGCCTCGAGCAGGAAGCCGCGCGCCTGGTCGCCCAGGTTCGTAGTCGCCGCGATGAAGTGCGCGGCGCCAAGGGCACGCTCGCCGCAAAGCGCAACCAGCTCGCCAGCGCCGTCGGTTCGCGCAAGAGCAAGCTTGCGGTTGTCTCGAAGAGTCTGCGCAACGACGAGGAAGATCTCGCCGCGATGCAGGCGAGCAACGGGTCGGTCATGGGCTACCTCGATGACAGCGCGCCGATCAAGCGCGGCACCGGCCAGCTGATCTACCCCGTGAACGGCCAGTTCACTTCACCCTTCGGCCAGCGCTGGGGTCGCCTCCACGGCGGGATCGACCTCGCCGTTCCGGTCGGCACGGCAGTCCGCGCCGCCGACAGCGGCACCGTCCGCATCGCCGGATCGATGGGCGGCTACGGCCTCTACATCTGCATCCAGCACACGGCTTCGATGAGCACTTGCTACGGCCACAACAGCCGCCTGATGGTCAGCGTCGGCCAGTCGGTCAAGCAGGGTCAGGTGATCGCCGCGTCGGGTAACACCGGCGCTTCGACCGGACCGCACGTGCACTTCGAGGTGCGCATCAACGGCACCCAGGTCGACCCGATGGGCTACCTCTAGGCCGTAGTGACCGAGCGCTCCGCCGGCATCGGCCGGTCCTTGAGCGCCAGAACGAACGCCACGCCGATCAGCGCCAGCGCCACGCTCATCAGCTGCGCGAGCGTCATGCCCAGCGCAACCGTTTCGTTGCGGCGCAGGAATTCCACGGCAAAGCGCTCGATGCTCGATCCGATCAGATAGATCCCGAACAGCACCCCGGGGTGCCAGCGGTTGCGCCAGCGCCAGAGCAGCGCCGCGAAGAGCCCCATCGTGATCGCTTCGATCAGCGGCGTGGGGTGAACCTCGACGCCTGGGGGCGTCGGCACCGTGCCGTCCTCGTAGCTGATGCCCCACCACCAGTCGGTCGGCGTGCCGTAGTCACCGTCGCCCGAGAGCTGACAACCGATGCGACCGACGGCGTAGCCCGCCGCCAGCGCCGGCGCGCAGACGTCGAGCAGGGTGTAGGTGAGCATCTTGCGCCAGTACGCGTAGGCAGCCACAGCCGCCGCGCCACCGAGCGCGCCGCCGTACCAGACAAGACCGGTGCCGGAGAAGAGCTGGCTCAGCGACCACTCCCCGGTCTCCACCGAGAACCAGAGTTTCGCGCCGAGTACGCCGCCGACGGCTGCGGCGAGGATCAGCTCATAGGCCCAGTCGACGGGTTTGCCGAGTTCTTTGAGTCGACGCCCGACGATCAGCCCGGAGACGATGAACGCCATGGCGAACATCAGTCCGAAGGTCTGGAGCGTCAGCGGGCCGAGCTTGATTTCGGGGTACATGGGACGATCAGCCTAACCGCGGGGTCCGCGACTGAAGGCCGCCAAGGGAAGCGGCAGCGACTGCCCAGACGCAGATCGCCAGCGCGATGCTCGCGCTGGCGGGCAGCTCGGCGTAGTAGGAGAGGTAGAGCCCGACCAGGCCGCTGATGCTTCCGGCGGCGGCGGCCAGCGCGATTGCGCTGCGCAGACGATGGGTCACGGCCGATGCGCCGAAGGCCGGCCCGGTGACCAGGGCAAGCGCAAGCAGGCTGCCTGCAACGTTGGCTGCGACAGACACGGAGATCGCAAGCAGAGCAAGAGCCGCAGCCGAGACGAGTGCCGTGTTCACGCCGAGCGTCGGCGCCGAACGCGCGTCAAACGCCAGCGCCGCGAACTGCCCGCCGAGCGCAGTCAGAACGATCGCGACGCCGATTGCCAGTGCGGTGACGACAAACACGTCGTTCTTCGACGCCGCCAACGGATCCCCGAAAAGCAGACTCTCGAAGCTCGCCACGCCGTTGCCGCTCGAAGCCATCAGCGCGCCGGCAGCGACGAGCAGCGTCACCGAAACGGAGGTGGCCGTTGCGCTTGAGGTCTTCGGCGCACGGCCAGCCACGAGCAGCAGCGCATATGCCGCGACCACCCCGACGACCGCGCCGAGCAGCAGTCCCGCTCCAAGGATCGCCGCCAGTACGAGGCCCGGAAGCAGCGCGTGCGTGAACGACTCCGCGAGGATCGCCCTGCCGAAGTGCAGAACCCATACTCCGACGGCGCCACATGCGCCTCCGACGATCACCAGTTCGAGCGCGCTCAGAAATCCGAAGTCGCCGGAGAGCGGGTCGAGTATCGAGGCGGTGATCATCAGCCGTGCGAGTGGTCATGTCCGCAGGCGTCGGTCGTCGCCAGAAGTGGCTGGCCGTCGGCACCGGTGATCACGGCGAGGTCCGACGCGTAGGTCTCGCGCAGCGCGGCGTCGGTGAGCACCTGGTCCGGCGGTCCGTCTGCGACAACCCGTCCGTTCAGGCAGATCACGCGGTCTGCGATCCGCGCGTGATCGATGTCGTGCGACGCCTCGATCACCAGCCGGCCCTCGTCGCGCAGACCTGCGAGCGCGGCGCGGATCACTTCGGCGGAACTCGGGTCGACGCCGGCGAGCGGTTCGTCGAGCGCCACAACCTGCGCGCCGCCGACGATTGTGCGCGCGAGCAGTACGCGTCGGCGCTGGCCACCGGAAAGCTCGCCGTAGGTTCGATCGGCGCTCGCGGCAAGTCCAACCCGGTCCAGCGCTGCCAGCGCACGTTGCTTCTCGGTGCGGCGGGCGCGCTGCCAGAAGCGGCGCTCGGCGAGCGTTCCCATCAGCACGACGTCAAGCGCAGAGACCGGAAAGTCAATTCGCGACCCGTCGTGCTGGGGCAGATAGGCGACCGCGGCTGCGACGGCGACGCTACCGGCAGTCGGCTCCAGCTCACCGACGAGCGATCGGAAAAAGGTCGTCTTGCCGCCGCCGTTCGGACCGAGCAGAATAACCAGCTCGCCGGCAGGCAGCGAAATAGACAGGTCAGTCATAGCCGGTTCGCCCGAGTCATAGGCAAGCGTCGCGTGCTCAGCCAGAACTAGTTGATCGGAGGACAATTCACGCTCCCAGATGTGACCGCATCCGCGATGCGATCGACGTCGTAGGCGATCGCGTCCAGCAAGGTCGAGGCATCGTCGCCGGTAGTGAGATTGTCGGCGTAGAGCTGCAGCAGCGGCACATCCAGTTTGCCGGCGACCTGCTGATCGAGGCTTGAGACTTCGCCCCTGCTGGCGATCAACGCGCGAACGTCACCGGCGCGAGCCGCGTCAACGGCCTCCTGGAGCTCGCTCGCCGAAGGCTCGGTCTCGCCGGATGCGGCGATCTGCGCGGCAATCCTGAAGCCGAAGGCGTCGGCCAGATACGCAAAGTCGTTGTGGCCGGCCATCACGTTGCGATCGTCCGCGGGCACGGTGGCGGCGCATCTGCGGAGCTTCTTGTCGACGACATCGATCTCGTTGAGGTACTGCGTCGCGTTGGTGCGGAAGGTCTCCTCAGCCGTCGGTTCGGCCTTGATCAGCTCGTCGCGCACGCGCCGCGTGGCGCGGGCGACGTTCTGCGGAGCGAGGTACCAGTGGGAGTTGAATGAATCGCCCGATTCGCCGGCCGGCAGCAGCAGCGCCGCGCGCGAGAGGTCAACCGGCGCCGAGTCGGGACCGGCGGCCCTGACTGCCGGCAGCAACCAGGCGTCGAGATCGCCGCCTGAGCGGAAGACGACGCCTGCGTCGGCGATCGCCGCGACGGCCTTGGGCTTTGGCTCGTAGTCGTGCGGGTCAGCATCGGGCGGGAGGAGGGTGGTCACGCTGACGACCTCGCCGCCGACCTGCTTGACGATGTCTGCCACCTGCGGTGTTGTGGCGACCACGTTCAATGTTCCGTCATTTTCGGCTGACGTTCCGGTTGATCCCCCGCCGCAGCCACCGAGCACGACGGCGGCCACGGTCACGAGCGCCAGCGAAACCGCTGGCCGCAGCGGACCACGCGCGCTGCGCGCGGCGACAAGACCCGCAGCTGCGAAGAAGCCGATTCCGGTCACGGCAGCGATCGCCGCGCCGGTCGGCAGGTCGAAGTTGAGCGACAGGTAGAGGCCGAAGACGCCTTCGAAGGCCGCGATCGCAAACACCAACGGCGGAAGGTGCCGCGCGCGATCAATCAGCATCCGCGCCGTCGCCGCCGGGACGATCAGCAACGCGCCGGTCAGCAGCGAGCCGGTCATCGGCAGTGAGGCGCCGGCTCCGATCGCGACGGCGCCGAGCAGCGCGATGTCGCTGCGGGAGGATCCGATGTGGCTTGCGACGCCGGGGTCAAAGCCGCCGGCGAGCCAACGGTCCGATGCGAACCAGGCAGTGATCAGCACCAGCCCGGTGGCGGCCCCGAGCAGAAGCAACGTGTTCGCGTCGATCGTCAGCAGTGAGCCGAAGAGCAACGCCTCGGGTGAGATCGCGACCAGCGCATCGCCTGAACCGCCGCGCGCGGCGATCAACGCGCCGGCCGCGAGGGCGGCCGCAACGGCCAATCCTGTGAGCGCGTCGCGCCTGCCGCCGCTCACCGCTGCGATCCGGGAGCGACCGGCTCCGGCGGCGATTCCGAGGCAGACCGCAAAGGCCACGGCTCCGGCGAGTGCCGAGACCGCAATCGAAACTCCGGCGATCACCCCGATCACCATCACCGGATACGCACCGGCCCCGATCGCATGCGTGAAGAACGGCAGATCGCGCAGGATGATCGCCCAGCCGATCGACGCCGCGATCACGGCGAGCAGCAGGACGGCGATCACCGCGCGTTGCGCAAACGCTGATGAAAAGAGGTCGAACGGGTTCTCCAACGCGGCGGTTATCGTCATCGGCTGGTAGGTTAGTAAAATCGAGAATCATTATCAGTAAGACCAACGACAAGTCTCCGGCCGAAGACATCCGCGCGAGTCGCGCGACGGTTCAGCGCGCCTCGATCGTGGAAGCGCTGAGCAGCAGCAGGAGCGCGTTGACCGCTCAGGAACTGCATGAGCGGCTCGACAAGGTCGGCCTGGCGACCGTGTACCGAAATCTCGGTCGCCTCGCCGAAGACGGTGAGATCGACTCGATCCGCCGTCCGAACGGCGAAACCGCCTACCGCGCCTGCGGCCACGGCCATCATCACCATCTGATCTGCCGCGAGTGCGGCACGGTCGTCGAGGTTCACGACTGCACACTCGGAGACTGGGGACGTAAGATCGGCACCGAGTACGGATTCAGCGGCATCGAGCACCAGGCCGAGCTGATCGGAACATGCAAGAAATGCGAAATGGCGGGAGCAGGACAATGAGCGGTACCCAGGGCGAATACGTGGTCTTCAATGTCGTCGACGTGCCGATCTCCGGGGCCGACGGCTTCGAGCAGGCATTCGCGAGGCGCCAGAGCAGCCTCAAGGAAGTTGAAGGTTTCGCAGGCTTCGAGTTGCTGCGTCGCGAAGACGCGGACCAGTACGTCGTCGTCAGTCGCTGGCGCAACGAGGACGCCTTCAAGGCCTGGCGCAGCGGCGAGCACTTCGCCAAGGCTCACAGCGGCCCGGAGCGGCCCGAGGGCGAGCGTCCGACCGGCTCAGAAACGCAGACCTTCACGGTCGTGCTTTCCGAGCCCGCAAGCGGCTGAGCGTCCGTCATACTTACGCCTCGCCATGGCGACGCAACCTGACAGTCAAGCGGTTTCCGGGGAGGCCTTCGCTGAAACGGGCCCGCTCGGTCCGCCGTACCCGATCGACGCCCGCGTCAACGCCGCCGGTCACCTCGAGATTGGTGGCTGCGACGTGGTCGAAGTGGCGGCAGAGTTCGGCACGCCGTCGTACATCTACGCCGCCGGCGACCTGCGCTCGCGCGCGAGTGCCGCAGTAGGCGCATTCCGAGCAGCAGAAGCCAAGCTCGGCGACGGCTCCGCGGAAGAGTCCGGCGTGCTCTTTGCGAGTAAGTCGTTTCCATGCACGGCCGCCTACCGGCTGATGGCCGCAGAGGGCATCTACTGCGATGTTGCCTCAGGCGGCGAGTTGCACCTGGCTCTGAAGGGCGGCTTCGCTCCGGAGCGCATTCTCATGCACGGCAACAACAAGACTGACGCCGAGCTTCAGCAGGCGATCGACGCCGGTGTCGGTTACATCGTGATCGACTCGTTCGATGAGATCGACCGCCTCGCCCGGCGCATTCCGGACGATGGCCCGCGCACACTCGTGCGCGTTGCGCCCGGCATCAAGCCTTCAACCCACGCCTACATCCAGACCGGCCAGGTCGACAGCAAGTTCGGCATCCCGCTCAGTCAGGTCGAGCAGGCGATCCAGAAGGCGCCGAACTTCGTCGGGCTGCACTGCCACCTCGGGAGCCAGTTCTTCGAGGTCGAGATCTTCCAGGCGGCCGTCGACGTGCTGGCCGGCTTTGAGGTCGAGTGCAAAGTCGTGAACGTCGGAGGCGGGTTCGGCATTCCGTACCTCGAACACGAGCACCCCCCGCCGATCGACCACTACGCCTGGCAGATCACATCAGCGGTCCGCGAGAGCTTCGGCTTCGACACAAAGATCATGGTCGAGCCCGGCCGCTGGCTCGTCGGCAACGCCGGCGTCACGGCGTACACGGTCGGAACGGTCAAGGAGATCCCCGGTGTACGCCGCTACGTCGCCGTCGACGGAGGCATGAGCGACAACATTCGCCCGATGCTCTACGACGCCGAATACACCGGACTGATCGCCGACCGCGCGGCCGACAAGCCCGACCGCGACGTGCGCGTGGTAGGTATGCACTGCGAGAGCGGCGACGTCATTCTTCCCGAGGTCATGCTCGATGAACCGTCCGTCGGCGACACACTTGTGGTGCCGGCGACCGGTGCCTATGGCCATGCGATGGCAAGCAACTACAACGGTGTGCTGCGGCCCCCGGTTGTCTTCTGCGAGGGCGGTGAAGCACGCGTGGTCGTGCGCCGTGAGACGCATGAAGATCTTTCCGCGCGGGACGTCGAATAGCTTTTGCGTTCCATGGGGGACGGAGAAGCAGTCAAGATCGGCCTGCTCGGCCGCGGAACAGTCGGCGGAGCGTTCGTCGAACTGATCGATCAGCGGGCTGACGCGATCGCCGCCCTGATCGGCAAGCGCCCCGAGATCGCGGGTGTGCTGACCACCTCTTCCGGCGACTTCGACGAGATTCTCGCGTCGAGCGACGTGATCGTCGAACTGATCGGCGGGCTCGACCCGGCGCGCGACTACGTCACCCGCGCGCTCGCGGCCGGCAAGCCTGTGATCAGCGCGAACAAGGCGCTGGTCTCGTCATACGGCCCGGAACTCTTTGCCGCTTCGGCCGAGTCCGGCGCGCCACTCTTCTTCGAAGCGGCTGTGGCCGGAGTGATCCCCGCAATCCGGGTGATCGAGGAGTCGCTTGCCGGCGCGTACGTCGAGCGCGTACACGGAATTGTCAACGGCACGACCAACTACATCCTCACCGAGATGGCCCGCAGCGGCCTCTCTTATGAAGCCGCGTTGAAGCAGGCCCAGGATCTCGGTTATGCCGAGGCCGACCCGACCGCAGACGTCGGTGGTGGCGACGCCGCAGCCAAGATGGCGATCCTCGCGCGCCTCGCATTCGGACTTGACGTCTCGTTTGACCAGGTCACATTTGAGGGGATCGAGAACATCACCTCCGAGGACATCGCATACGCCAAGGAGTTCGATCTGGTGCTCAAGCTCGTCGGCACCGCCGAGCGCATCAACGGCGGGATCAGCGTGCGCGTCTTCCCGGCGTTCCTCTATCCCTCACACCCGCTTGCCTCAGTGCACGGCTCGTTCAACGCCGTCACGGTCGAGTCGCCCTCGATCACTGAGATCACGATGAGCGGGCCGGGAGCCGGGGGAGTGCAGACCGCCAGCGCCGTGCTCGGCGACCTGGTGTCAATCCTTTCCGGTGTCCCGCGTGTTCGTGGCGAGGCCGCACCGGCGACGATCGTCGTCGACGTCGAATCAGCGTTCTATCTCCACCTCGAAGTCGAGGACCGCCCGGGTGTTCTGGCGGAAGTTGCCGCCGCCCTCGGCAATCACGGCGTGTCGGTCCGGAATTTCAACCAGCAGGGCAAGGGCGACGGGAATGCCGCGCGTCTTGTGATGGTCATCCACCCGACGCTTGAATCCAAGCTCTTCGCGGCCGTGGATGAGATCGCCGCGCTGCCATTCGTCGGCGCCGCGCCGCGAGCGATCCGCGTCATCGAAGAGGAGTTCGGAGACTGATGGCCGGCCTGATCGAGCGCTACATCGACCGGATGCCCCCCGAGGCCACGCAGAAGATCATCTCGATCGAGGAGGGTTCGACGCCGCTGGTTCCCGCGCCCGCGCTGAGCGAGCGCGTTGACGCAGACGTCTTCCTGAAGCTCGAGGGTGCCAACCCGACGGGCTCGTTCAAGGACCGCGGAATGACCTGCGCCGTGAGCGCCGCAGCGCTCGAGGGGGCCGAGACGGTGATCTGCGCCTCGACCGGAAACACCGCGGCGAGCGCAGCCGCCTACGCAGCACGAGCCGGAATGACCTGCGCCGTGCTCGTGCCCGAGGGCAAGATCGCCGCTGGCAAGCTCGCGCAGGCTCTGATCTACGGCGCGCGCGTTATCTCCCTGAACGGCAACTTCGACGTCGCGCTGCAGCTCGTGCGCGACCTCGCGGAAATCCACCCGATCTCGCTGGTCAACTCGGTCAACGACTTCCGCCTCGAAGGCCAGAAGACTTCGTCGTTCGAGATCGTCGACGAGATCGGCCCGATCGACCTCTTGACGATCCCCGTCGGAAACGCCGGAAACATCACGGCCTACTGGAAGGGCTTCAAGGAGTACAACGAGGCGCCCGAGCTGAACGGCTACCAGGCAGCCGGTGCCGCGCCGCTCGTGGAGGGTCACCGGGTGGAGAACCCGGAGACCGTCGCCTCGGCCATCCGAATCGGCAATCCGGCGCGCTGGGAAGAGGCGATGGCCGCGATCACCGAGTCGCGCGGAGCAGTGCGCGCCGTGACCGACGACGAGATCCTCGACGCCTACCGCTGGCTCCCGGCCAACGAAGGTGTTTTCTGCGAGCCGGCATCGGCAGCGTCTGTCGCAGGTCTGATCAAGTACGGGGTTTCTGACGCGGCCCGCGCTGGGGCCGATGGTGGCCGCCCGAAGGTCGTGTGCGTGCTGACCGGCAACGGCTTGAAGGACCCGGACAGCGCTTTCGACAACGTCGGATCCGTGATCCCCTGCGAGCCCGAGATGGGCGACCTCGAGAAGGCAGTTCTCGGCTGATGAACCGTCGCCGGGTCGTGAAGGTTCCGGCGAGTTCCGCCAACCTCGGTCCGGGATTTGACGTCCTGGCCGGGGCGCTCTCGTTGACGCTGACGGTTGAGGTTGAAGAGACCGGGGTTTTTGCGGTTGAGACGGACCTCGATGTTCCGGTCGACAAGAGCAACCTGATCGTCAAGGCCTTCGAGACGCTCCACAGCGCTGACGACTTCAGCTTTCGCGTTGCTTCGGAGATTCCGCTCACGGGCGGGCTCGGGTCGAGCGCTTCGGCGATTCTTGCGGGGCTTGCGGCCGCTGATCACATTTTTGAGCTGGGGATCGACCTGTTTCAGCAGGCGACGCTTGTCGAGGGGCACCCGGACAATGTTGCGGCTTCGCTTTTCGGCGGGTTTGTTGTTTGTGCCGGCGGGGCGGTGACGCGGATCGAGCCGTCGCCTGGACTCGAGGCGATCGTCGCCTATCCGCCGCCGGGGCCGCCGGTGCCCACTTTGGCTGCTCGGGCTGCGTTGCCGGAGTTGGTGCCGATGGGTGAGGCGGTCGCATCGATCGGGAATGCCTCGAACGTGGTGCTGGGCCTGGAGCGGGGGGACTTGGAGCTGCTTTCCCGAGGGCTTGTGGATGTGTTGCATCAGCCGCGGCGGGCGCATCTGTATCCGCAATCGGCGGCGCTGGTGGAGGCTGCGCGCGGGTTTGGGGCTGTTGGCGCGACGATCAGCGGCGCAGGCCCGACGGTTCTGATCTGGACCACGTGGGACGACACCGGCATTGTGATGGACGCCGCTGGGCAACACCTTGGGGAGGGCTGGACGTTGCAGCGCGTGCCCTTCAGCCCCCACGGGCTCGACGTAGAGGTCTGAGCGCTTCAGGACTGCGGCGAAGGTGGACAGGCGCTTGAGGCGCGGTCTGTGCCCGTGGCGAGTTTGTGTTGATTGCAACACTGCCTTGGCACCAGGTGCCAAGGCAGTGTGCGTTTAGCTACAAACTTTTCCGCAATTTGCGCTTTTTCCGACCTGAGCAAGCCTTGGCGCCCCATACCTAACCCCTTTTCGATGCAAAAACGCATCACCCCCGCCGCCCACCACCCGGCCCGAAACCCCGCAACTCTGTAGACTCAGCATTCGCTCGGCAAGCGGATCCTCTTTCGCAAAGCCGAATTCCCACCCCGAACGCGCGCCCTCTCGAAGCAAGGCACGGTCCCGAGGAGAGAGCATGTTCAACGAGAATCCACCGCGCGACTCCGCCGCGAAGCCACTTTCAAGTTGGCACACAGCCACGCCGCGAACGGCGACAACCGTTCCCAACGCGGACGTCGTGCGCTTCGACCACCGTCACGACTACTCACCCCTGCGCCCGCCGCAGTCAGTCGAGGACCAGGACGCCTGCGCTCTCTACTCCTCTGTCCGCAAGGACGGCAAGCCT
>JBPPNF010000021.1:0-46973 GCA_051306435.1 Solirubrobacterales bacterium
TGCCGCGACTCCGGATCTGGACAACTTTTCAAGCACCGCTCGCTGGCTCGCGGTGATCTGGAGTGGTGGTGTCGGGGTGCGCATAAGGCACCTTACCATAATCGTCAGTTATTTAGGAGACAGTGCACTAGCTAGACAGCACTGCCGGTCTGATGCGGGTAGTCGCCCTCGATGTCGAGCAGGGCGCCCGTTTCGTCGAGCCTCGTTCCCGTCGTCCTGATTTTGCCGGGCGCGCAGCACTTGGGCTGCTGCACCGTCGACGGCCGTGAGATCGGCTCGATCGGGCGGGTGATCGTCTCGCCGTCGGTGACGCTCAGCTGCTCGCCGAAGTGCGTGATCTCCGCGGCGTGACCACGGGTGATCGTGTAGCTGGCCTCGTGCTGGGTGACGTCTACGCGAAGCGTGCTCTCCCCCAGTCGCAGATTGAAAGCGAGGCGGGAGAGATTCTTCGGCAGACGCGGCGCGAAGTAGGGAACGTCGTAGTAGTCACGGAAGCCGCCGAACCCGCAGACCAGACCGAGCCACGTGCCGGCCGAAGCGGCAAGGTGCAGCCCGTCGCTCGTGTTGTGCGCAAGGTTGTGCAGGTCTACGAGTGCAGTCTCTCGCAGGTACTGCCAGGCGAGATCCAGATGTCCGGTCTCGGCGGCGATCACGGCCTGGCTGCACGCCGAGAGCGATGAGTCGCGCACGGTGACGGCTTCGTAGTACGCGAAGTTGCGGGACTTCTCCTCGGCGGTGAAGTAGTCACCGTTGGTGAAGAGCGCGAGCACCAGGTCGGCCTGTTTGACGACCTGCTTGCGGTAGAGATCGAAGTAGGGATAGTTCAGCATCAGCGGGTAGTCGGTGGCCTCCATCTCGTCGAACGGCCAGAACTCGTGGTGCGTGAAGTTGTCGGCCTGGGGGTGAACGCCCTGAGCCTCGTCGTAGGGAATGTGCATCGACTCGGCGGCCCTGAGCCAATTGTCCGGTTCGTCGGGTTCGAGCCCCAGCGCCGCAGCGTCTTCGGGGAACTTCACGGCCGCGGCGGCCGCGCCGCGAAGGTTGCGTGCGGCCATCAGGTTGGTGTACACGTTGTTGTCGACGATCGCGCTGTACTCGTCGGGGCCGGTGACGCCTGCGATGCGGAACTCGCCCCGCGAGTCGAAGGCGCCGAGCTTCTGCCACATGCGCGCGGTCTCGATCAGGATCGGCACGCCGACTTCTCGATGAAACTCTTCGTCGCCGGTCGCCTTGACGTAGCGCAGGACCGCGTCAGAGACATCGGCCGAGACATGGAAGGCAGCGGTGCTGGCGGGCCAGTAGCCAGAGCATTCGCGCCCGGCGATCGTCCGCCAGGGGAAAGTCGCGCCGGCCAGGTTCAGCTGATGTGCGCGTTCGCGGGCGAGGTCGATCGTGGCGTTGCGCCAGTGCAGCGCGTCGCGGGCGGCGGTTGGCCACGTGTAGGTCAGGACGGGCAGCACGAATGTTTCCGTGTCCCAGAAGGCGTGCCCGTCGTAGCCGGAGCCGGTCAGGCCCTTCGCGGGAATCGCGCGGCGCTCGCCGCGGGCGCTGGCCTGAAGCAGATGAAAGAGCGCAAAACGGACAGCCTGCTGCATCTCGTCGTCGCCTTCGACGATCACGTCGGCGTTGTCCCAGAATTCGGTCAGGAACTCGTTCTGGGATGCGACCAGGCCGCTCCAGCCGGTGTGGCGCGCCTCAGAGAGACTTCCGCGCACCTGAGCGCGCACCGAAGAAATCGAGCGGCGACCAGACCACCCGTAGGCGAGGTACTTGAGGACTTCAAGAGTTTCGCCGGCCGGCACCATCGCAGTGACGGTCAGGCGACCGATGTCGGGGCCGGTCTCGCCCTCGACGTACATGTCGTCGGGCCCGACGATCTCGTGATCCATCGCCGATGCGACGCGCAGGCCGCTGTTCTCGGTGCGGTGGATCAGCATCGCCATCTCTTCGTGGCGAAAATGCTCCTCGCTACGGAGCGGCTTGTCCAGCACCGCCCCCATGCGCGGGTCGTTGGGGTCGTAGTGGTCGCCGATCTCGTCGCCGTTGGCGACAAGCTCGGACTGGGCGACCAGTTGCATGTCCTTGTTGACAGGGGTGACTCGATAGCGGATGGCCGCGACGCCACGCTGGCGCAGCGAGACGATTCGCTCTGATTCAACGATCACTTCCTGACCCGTCGGCGAGCGCCAGTGCATCACGCGGCGCAGGACGCCTTCGCGGAAGTCAAGGACGCGCTCGTGGCGCAGGACTTCGCCGTAGCGCACATCCATCAACTCGTCGTCGACGAGCAGGCGGATCAGCTTCCCGTTCGGGACCGACACGACCGTCTCTCCCGCCTCCGGGTAGCCGTATGCAGTCTCTGCGTGCGGAAGCGGGCGGATCTCGTAGACGCCGTTGAGGAAGGTGCCGATCTGACCCGTCGGCTCGCCCTCGTCGAGATTGCCGCGCATCCCGAGGTGACCGTTGGAGAGCGCGAACAACGACTCGGTCTGGGCCAGCGTGCCGATCCGAAGCTCGGTCTCGCGAAGGGCCCACGGGTCGACCTGCATTGCCGGTTGGTCGCTCATCATCCTGCAATCAGCTCCCCGAGGTCGTTGACGACGATGTCTGCCCCGTGTTCCTTCAATGCTTCGGCCTGGCCCACGCGATTGACGCCGACGACGTAGCCGAAGCCGCCGGAGTGCCCGGCCTCGACGCCGGCGATCGCATCCTCGAAGACAACCGACTCCTTCAGCCCCGCTCCGAGTGCCGCAGCGGCAGCGATGAAAGTGTCCGGGGCGGGCTTGCCCTTGATGCCTCGCTCGGCCGCAACCACACCATCCATGATCTCTTCAAAATCGTCGACCAGCGAGCAGCTCTCGAGAATCGCGTGACAGTTTGCGCTTGATGAGACCACGGCCAGGCGCATGCCTGCGGCTTTTGCCGCATCCAGATACTTGAGCGTCCCCGGGTAGGCCTCCACCCCGTCGCGTTTGATCAGCGCAGCCACAAGTTCGTTCTTACGGTTGCCGAGGCCGCAGACCGTTGCGGCCTGGGGCGCGTCCGACGGGTCTCCGTCGGGCAGCGAGAGACCACGTGAAGCCAGGAACGACCGGACGCCGTCGTAACGAGGCTTTCCGTCGACGTACTTGTCGTAGTCGACACGAGGATCGAATGGTGGCTGGCCGTCCTGCTGGGCGAGAAATGCATCGAACATCTCCTTCCAGGCAGCGGCGTGAACAACTGCGGTCTTCGTGATCACGCCGTCGAGATCAAACAGCAGTGTCGTGGCGTCGGCGGGCAGGCCGATCTTCTGGGGATCGCGCGGCATCATGCCGAGGGTTTGGGGGTCGCCTCCAATCCCGGCATTATGTCGCAACGCGCGTCAGACTTCGAGCGGCGCCACAAGCTGCAACTGGCGTGCCTGCGCGAGCAGGGTCCCGTCAGCTCCGTAGACGAATGAATCCGAATCCGCGAGCCCGCCCGCGACCGCCCTGGAAACGTTGTGAACCAGCAGCGGCTGATCGGGTAGTCCCTCGGGCGGTATGTCCGCTCGGATGTGGGTTGTGAGGTCGAGTGTCGGGGCCATGATCGGGGTGCGGATCGGCTGGAAGACCGAAGGCCAGAGCGCGTCGACCATGAACAACAGCCAGCTGATGTCGATCGGGCGCGGCGCGCGGGTTGTGATCCAGCCACCGTTCGACGTGCCGACCGAGGGATCGACCGGCGGTCCGGCAAACGGAGCGTGCCCGAATCTCGGGGCCAACAGAAAGCGATGGAAGAAGGGTGCGATTCCCTCTGGCACTGCGAGCCAGCTGTTGGATCCGGCGGCGATTTCTTCCGACGAGACCGGCGGCGAATCACGTGCCGGTGCGGGCGCGACGTCCGGCGGCGAGAGCGCCCAGGCGTCAACCTCTGCGAGGTCGCGCGCCGAATGAGCTGCGAGCGCGGCGATGCACGGCTTCCCGCCCTGCGAGATCGTCGCCCGGGACGAGGCGATTCGCCGGCCGCGCCGCAGCGGATCGACGAAGATCTCGACGTCGCCGTGCTGCGGCGGACGCAGGTAGTGACAAGTCAGCGACCGTGGTTGCAGCGCACCGTCGGAGTTGACCTCGACGTCGATCGCATTGAGCGCAAGCGCGGCTAGCAGTCCGCCGTGGGTCGTGAGCGGACCGTCCCAACTCGGGTGGATCGTCGCTGTGTAGTGACGCTCGCGGCCGACGACGCGGATTGCGTCATCAAACTCGAGCGGCTCGGCGGGCGCTTGCTGGGCGTCACTCATGACCCCAACCATAGCGCCCGCACGACCGTTCGTGCTTATTGGCGTTCTATTTGGTCGCGTAGACCGTGCCGGTGCTGCCGAAGCCGAGCCTGTTCTTCAGCGCAGCGGTCAGATCCCAGTCGCGGCCGGCGATGAACGGGCCACGATCGATCACGCGAGCGGTGACGACTCGGGTGCCAACCTTGAAAGCCACTCGCGTGCCGCACGGGAGCGTCTTGTGGGCGACGCCGATCGTCGACGGCGAGAGCGTGCCACCGCAGGCGAGCCCGCCCCCGTAGAGGCCCGGGCCGTAGTACGACGCGTAGCTGCGGCGAAAGACGAACGCGCGGCCGGTGCGGTCGGTTGCGCTCTGCCCAAACTTTCGCACGCTGACGCGAGTCATGTATCGGCCCGGCCTGCCGCCACGCCAACGCAGATCGAACTTCTTGCCGCCACGCACGTTCCTGGTGCTGACGACGTGCCACTTCCTGGATCCCGAGGATCGGACGAGGAGGCGGACATGCGCCTTGCCGCGGCCGACGCCGCTGAGCTTGGCGCGGACGGCAATCCCCGAGCCGGCGACTGAACGAGAGCGGACCAGCCGACCCTCAATGCGCGGCTTGCGTGCGGCATCCTTTGCAACCGGTGCCGGCTCATCTGCACTGGCTCCGCCGTTGCTCGGCTGCATGCGCTCTGCTGAGGTTGCCCTGGCAATCGGAACTGCGATAAGCACGAGCGTTGCGACGGCAAGCGGGAGAGCGCCCGCGGGTAGGCGCCAGTTGCTTGAAGCGACGCGGGTAAGTGTGAGAGCGCGCGAGGTCATGGCCCGCACGCGGGATGAAATGTGCATTCCTGAAAATGCTCCTTCCAGCGCCTGCGGGGTTAGCTGACGGACTCGCGATGACTCACATTGAGATCGCTACAGCCGGAACACCGGCTGATTCGCCCCGGCCGCCGCGCCAGAATCTCAGCGCAGCGGAATTGGGTCCCCCGTCCGAACATCGAAGTTCGGTTCGGCACCTGTTGTTTTTGGGTCAGCGGCGAACTGTAGGTGGCCGCTCACCGAGTTGTGTGCGTTCCGGCACACAAATACACGAGTTGCGGCATTTGCCCCAGTATTGGGCAAATACCCTGCAAAATGCGGTTTTTTCAGTCTGTGCTGGTGACCCTTGCGGCCTCTGCCAGCGATATTGCGCCCCGACGGACGCGCTCGAGCGCCGACTCGGCGAGGGTGACCATGCCGTTCTCACGGGCGGCCGATTCGATCGCCTTGGCCGGAAAACGGTCGAGCAGAAGTTCGCGGATGCGTTCGTCTATCGAGAGGACTTCAAAGATTCCCGTGCGTCCGCGGTACCCCGTGTGTGAACAATGCGCGCAGCCGACGGCTTGAAAGCCCTCGAAGGCGTCGATCGCGTAGTCGGCATACCCTGCCTCACGCATCGCGGTCTCATCGATTGTCATCGGCCGCCGGCATTCGACGCAGAGCTTGCGGGCCAGACGGCTCGCGACCACGCACTCGATGGACGAGGCCACCAGATAGCGCTCGACACCCATCTCGGTCAGGCGCGTCACAGCCGATGCCGCGTCGTTGGTGTGCAGAGTCGTAAGGACCAGGCGGCCGGTGAGCGCAGCCTCGACGCCGATCTTCGCCGTCTCGTGGTCTCGGATCTCGCCGACCATCACAACGTCGGGGTCCGAGCGAAGCATCGTTCTGAGGCCTGCAGAAAAGGTCAGGTTGCGCTTGTTGTCAACCTGGACCTGCCGGATCCCCGGCAGCGGATACTCGACGGGATCCTCGATCGTGATGATCGTGCGCTCCGCGGTGTTCAGCTCCGTGAGCGCCGCGTAGAGGGTCGTCGTCTTGCCCGATCCGGTCGGTCCGGTGGCGAGAATCGCGCCGTGTGGTTTGCGCAGGGCGCGCATGAACCTCGCCAGACCCGCAGGATCAAGCCCCAGTCGGTCAAGCGGCGGGACGTTCTTGCGGTCGAGGATTCGCACGGCCGCCGACTCACCGTGAATCGTCGGGAGCGTCGCCACGCGCAGGGTGACCTGCGCCCCCTCCGGCCCGAAGCTCGATCGGCCGTCCTGCGGAACATGGCGCTGCGAGATGTCCATGCCGGCCATCAGCTTGAGGCGCGCGAACATTCGCGGTGCAAGCGGCGCCGCGACGGTTGTGCTGTCGTGGGTGATGCCGTCGATCCGGTAGCGGACTCGGACCGTGTGGTTCTCGAGTGTTTCGAAGTGAATGTCTGATGCGCGCTGGCGCAGCCCGTTGGTGAGCACCGACTCGAGCAGATTGGCCGAGGCTGCCTCATCCTCGGTCTCGGCCGGATCTCCATTGACAGAGCTGCCGGATTTGCGTTCAGCGTCCTTGCTGGCGCGTTCGACGTCGCTTCGACTCAGGCGCGAGAGCAACTCCTCGAGCTGCTCCTCGGTGGTCAACGCGGCGCGGACGTTCAACCCCGTGATCAGTGCGATGTCGTCCACTGCAAGAACGTTTGAGGGCTCGGAGATAGCTACGAGCAGAGTGTCGTCGTCGACATACTGAACGGGAACGGCCCGGTAGCGTGCCGCTGTGTTGCCGTCGATCGCGTTCAACGCCCGCTCTTCGAGCTCAAGGTTGCGCAGATCGATGTACGAGATCTGGGTGCGCGCGGCGATCGCCTGGGCGAGCTGATTCTTGTTGATCGTGCCGCGGTCGTAGAGGACGCGGCCGGTGGCCCGTCCGGTTTCGCGCGCCTCTTCGACTGCCGAGTCGACCTCTTCTTCTGTTGCGAAACCGAGCGCGACGACGATCTCGCCGATGCGGCGGCCCACAAGCGAAGGGGCCTGCTGCGGAGCGGGCGGAGACTCAGGCGCTGTCTGCGAAATCGCAGAAACGTCGTCCACCGGTCTCAGCGGCGATGTGTTGCTAACCGAAGCCATTTTGTTACTTGTCGGTCAGGTCGTGCCAATGCTTGACAAAATTCTGCGCAGGCGGACAACTTCTTGTCGGCAGCCGGCAGCATAGTCTTCGCGGTGCGATGAACGCCCTGGCGGAAACCAACATGCGCGTCGAGCTCGCCCTGGCCCAGATCAATCCGGTCGTCGGAGATCTCGTCGGAAATGCGGATGTGATCATCGCGCAGATCGAAGATGCAGAAAGGCTCGGAGCCCAGATCGTCGTGTTTCCTGAGCTGGCCCTCTGCGGCTACCCGCCGGAGGACCTGGTGCTTCGCGAAGACTTTCTCGTCGCCGCAGGTGCGCAGCTCGAGCGGGTTGCTTCGCACGCGACCGGCATCGTTGCGCTGGTCGGATATCCGATGGCCCACCCTGCCGGCGTCGCCAACGCGCTCGCCGTGCTGGCCGGCGGTGAAGTCGCTTCCAGTTACCGCAAACAGCTGCTTCCGAACTACGGCGTCTTTGACGAGCGTCGCTATTTTGTGCCCGGGGACGAACTCGTCGTGATCAACGCCGGAGGTATCCCGATAGGGCTGTCGGTCTGTGAGGACGTCTGGTTTGACGACCCGGTCTACAGCGGCCTGTCCAAGCTCGGTGCGCGGCTGATCCTGAATGCTTCGGCCTCGCCCTTTCACATCGGTAAGTCGCGCGAGCGCGAAGCCATGCTCAGCGAGCGGGCAAACCGCTTCGACCTCCCGATCGCCTACTGCAACATCGTCGGTGGACAGGACGAGCTCGTCTACGACGGGGCGAGCGTCGTCGTGGACAAGAACGGCCAGGTCGTCGCGCGGGCCCCACAGTTCGAGGAAGCACTCCTGCGTTGTTCGATCGACGCCGCCGCACCGCCGACTCGCGTGAACCCACAGTTCGTCGCTGTGCCTGTCTCAACTGGTGCGCCGGCAGCTCCGGCCGTCAGCCCGACTCTCGAGCCGCGCGATCATGAGATCTATGCGGCCCTGATGATCGGCATCCGCGACTACGTGGCCAAGAACGGGTTTCCTGGCGTGATCGTCGGCGTCTCGGGCGGGATCGATTCAGCGCTCGTGCTGGCGCTGGCCTGTGACGCGCTCGGGCCGGAGGCCGTCACCGCAGTGACGATGCCGTCGCCGTTCAACAGCCCGGAGACGCGGGCCGACGGTGATGACCTGATCAAGCGGCTGAACTGCGCGAGGCACGAGTTCTCGATCGAACCGATGATGACGAGCTTCGACGACGCCCTCTCCCCCGTTTTCGCCGGCCGCGATCCCGATTCGACCGAAGAAAACGTCCAGGCGCGCATCCGCGGGATCCTGCTGATGGCGCTCTCGAACAAGTTCGGCTCGATGGTCCTCACGACCGGAAACAAGAGCGAGATGGCAGTCGGGTACGCAACGCTGTACGGAGACATGGCCGGTGGATTCGCCGCGCTCAAGGACGTACCCAAACAACTTGTGTTCGCGCTCTCGCGCTGGCGCAACGAATCACTTCCGTCACAGTCGTTGAGCAGAGTCGCTGCGCCGATACCGACCGGCATCATCGAGCGACCGCCTTCCGCAGAGCTTCGCCCCGATCAATCAGACGAGGCAACGCTTGGCGGCTACGCCGAACTTGACTCGATCATCGAGCAGTACGTCGAGCAGGACCTCGGTCTCGATGAGATCGTCCAGTCCGGAGCGGATCGCGAATTCGCGCAGCGGATCCTCGGAATGATCGACCGCGCTGAGTACAAGCGGCGTCAAGCACCTCCCGGAGTGAAGATCACTCACCGCGCCTTCGGCCGCGATCGCAGGATGCCGATCACCGCGCGTCGGCGATTTTCCTGACACGCCCCTGATCGCACGCTCGTCTGTGTGCGTCCCCGGCGGGTAGATGCTGTAGGATGCCGCGCCGTAGCCAGGGATCCGGGAGGAAACGAACAATCCCACCCTTTACGGCGCAACTTGCGTGTTGGAGGGGGTGTTACATAGAGTGGACGGAGGCTTCCGCGGCTCACTGAGTCAACACGGAGTCGTGCGGCACCGCTGCAGTCCACCATCAATCAACAGGACGTCTGTGAAAGCAGACAAACAGCAAGCCAGTTTTGAGGAGGCTGCATGCGTACCAAGCTCATTGCAATTGCGACGGTTGTCGCGGCTCTCGCCATCGGCGTGACCGCATCAAACGCTGCACTGCAGAACTCACTTTCAGTTCAGCTCAAGTTCAAGAAGGCCGGCGGACCCGGTTCTCTGAAGCTTTCGCTGACCAACGTCGAGGACGGCGGTCTGGTCCCCCAGCGCGTCGCGCAGATGGTCGTCACTTCGAGTTCAGCCGTCTACAACTCGAAGGCACTGCCGTACTGCAAGATCGTCCCGACCCAGACCGTTGGCGGCAAGGACGAAATCCCGACCAACGCAGCCGGCAACAACACCTCTGACTTCCTGGCCCCCGAGCCGGGCGGAAACAACTCGGCCACCGTGCTGAAGAACTGCTCGCTCAAGTCACTCGTCGGCAAGGGCACGTTTCAAGCAGTCGTCGGAACCGTCGGTCAGCCGTACAACCCGGCCCAGGCCGGTCTGATCACCGGCAAGGTGTACCTCTTCAACTACAAGCCGCGCGCTGGCGACCAGGTCGCGTTTGTTGCCTGGATCCAGTCGAACAACCCGGTGCCGAACGCCAACCAGTACCAGTACGTCGGCGTCAGCAAGAAGGGCGTCATCAGGGCGATCCTCCCGAACCGTGGAGACATTCCGCCGAACATCGCCGCTGTGCTGCCGGAAGGCACCATCTCGATGACGAACCTGAACCTCAATCTCACGTCGCCGAAGCCGAAGAAGGGGAAGCCGATCTTCTCCATCAAGAGCTTCTCGAACCTGAACGTCACGGGCCAGCTCATCCGCGAGTAGTCGCAGAGCAAGAAGTTCTGAAAGGCCGGATCCGCACCTGCGGGCCCGGCCTTTTTTTTGTCTACGAGCGGCGTTCGCGCACGGCGATCGTCACGCGGCTGACCGCGCAGGTTCGGTCCTGCTCGTCCTTCAGGGTGACGTCCCACACCCAGGTGGTGCGGCCCTGCTGGATCGCTGTCGCCTCGGCGTGAATCATGCCTTCGCTGACGGAGCGGATGAAAGTCGTGTTGTTGCTCATGCCCATCGCGATCTTGCCGTCTTCGGCGACCGCGTGAAACGTGCCGAGCGACGCGAGCGTCTCGGCGAAAGCGGCGTGCGCACCGCCGTGGACGATGCCGAAGGGCTGACGTACCCGGTTCTCCACCTCGAAGTGACCGGTCACGCGACCGATCTCGACTTCGTCAACGTGGAAGCCCAGCGCTGAGTTGAGGTCCTGGTCAAGCGGAAGTATCGGCTGAGGATGATTGTTCATGGCCGCAGAATCTACCCGCGCGCCTAGGATGCCTGCCCGATGAGCGCCCAGGGGACTCAGCAGACCCACGATCCGAACATTCGCAAGCGCCGACTGGTGCTCTATTCGGCCGCATGCCTGGCCATCCTTCTGGTCGCACTGTTTGCCGCGCGCTCACTGCTCGCCGGCGATGACAAGCCCAAGGCGCCGCCCAAGGTCGTCACTCCGGTGATCGTCGAGCGCATCCAGATGAAGCCTGTCGGCGGCTCGCGCGCGCGCGGCCTGGCGGAGGTTCTGCGCCGCGGCGACGCCGAATCGGTGCGCGTGCTCGCGGCCAGACTGAAGCCGACCACCGACAGACAGATCTACCAGCTCCTTCTGACCGGCGGAGCGCCCGAGGACAAACTGCTCGGAAACTCAGCCGTGGGCAGCGAACGGATCTTCGTCGGCGAAGCGACGGTCACGGTTGAAGCGCTTCACAAGTACCGGCGCATTGAGATCCGCGTCGTCACCAACGGTGCCCCGCCCAGCGAAGAAGCGGTGCTGCGCGGGAAGATTCCGCGCTAGCGGCGGGTCGTGACCAGGCGGCGGAGGTCGCGCACCAGCAGCAGGTGCTTGAGGTGCGACGTGACCGCCGTGAGGTTTTCGAGAGCCTCGACAGCGTCGCCGCGAGCTTCTCGGCTGCGCGAGCGCAGCGCCGGAGCGAAGATCTGTTCGAGCAGTGCAGCCTCGCGGTCGGCTGAGGTCTTGAAGACTCGCAGATTGCGTCCAGAGACGCCGTAGCGGGCAAGCTCGGTGACGGCGCGGATGATCTCGCGCTCCGTCTGGTCGAAGTAAGTGGCACCGGCACGGCTGGAGCCGGTGACGAGGCCGAAATCGATCAGTTCACGGACGAGATCTGCGGGGGCGCCCGTGTCTGCGAGCACGTCGTCGGCGGCGTACAGCGTCTGAGCCTGTTCGTCGGTCAGACTGAAGCGACGATTTCCGCGCGAAGGCTGCGCTGAGCGCGGCGGCAGCTCTTCCTCGGAGCGGCCGGCCGAGAGCTCCTGCCGGATCACCCGCAGCGGGAGGTACTCGTCACGCTGCAGTCGGAGGATCGTCCGTAGGCGGGCCACATCGTCCTGCGTGTAGACGCGGTAGCCGCCCTCCGTTCGCTTGGGCGTGAGAAGCTTCTGATCCTCGAGGTAGCGAATCTTCGAGATCGAGACGTCGCCGAACTCCTTCTCAAGGGTCTTGCGCACTGCGCCGATCGTGAGCGCCTTCTCACGGGGGACGATCGTCACGTCGCCGTCGCTGGCTGAGCCGTTTGCGGAGATCGCGTCGAGTGAGCTCTGTTGATCGGTTGACATCAGCGCTCGAGGTAAGTCAGTTTGAATTTTCCGATCTGAAGCTCGTCGCCGTCGACGAGATGGTGCGACTCGATGCGCCGGCGATTGACGTAGCTGCCGTTCAGCGAACCGAGGTCGTCGATGTGGAGGGCGTCGCTGCGGCGCACGATCACCGCGTGATTGCGCGAGACCGTCACATCGTCGAGGAACACGTCTGACGCCGTGTCGCGGCCGATCGTGAACCGGTCGCCGTCGAGTGTGAAACTGTCGCCGGCCCGTCCGCCCGTGCGAATTACCAGTGAGGGCCCCTCAGCGGGTGTCTCTGCCGGATTCACGCTTTCACGCTCGGTGGTCTCGCCCAGGTCGTACTGAGCCGTCGTCGCCCCGGGAGAGGCGTCCTCGGCGAGGTAACCGCCGCACTTCTGGCAGTAGTTGGCCCCCGCAGGGTTCACAAAGCCGCATTCGGGGCAATGCAGCGCCACTCGAACGCTACTCCCCCTCCGCCGGAGCGGCGGCCTTGCCGGAAAGGATCTCAGTGAGTTGTTCGATGTCTTCGCCGGTGATCGTCGCCTGGCCCTCTTCGCGCTGGGTGCGTACGCGGTTGACCAGCTCGGCGCGGAGGATGTCGATCTTTCCGTGCAGGATGCGACGCTGGTAGGAGATCTCGCGCTCCTCGTCCGTGAGCTTGCGGATCAGATCCTTGAGCTCTGCGTCCGCGAGGGCGCCGAGGTCGGGGAACGGTTCGGTCTGGGACGCCGACGATTCGTGCGGTTCGGTGTCTGCGAGCTGCCCGCCCGGAGCGGCTTCGCGCTCGGAGGCGGTGATCAGGTCGGTCAGTTTGGCGACGTCCGCGTCGGTGATCGACTCTGTGCCGGCGTCGTGGCGCGCGCGCAGCCTGTTGACGAGTTCCGCGCGCAGCAGGTCGATCTTGCCGTGCAGGATGCGGCGGCCGTAAGAGATGTCCTGCTCCTCGGCGGCAAGCTCACCGATCAGTCCCTTCAGCTGGGCATCGCTCAACGAGCCGATGTCTGAAACCCATTCCTCCAACGCGCGCTCCCTTACAAAGATTTGAAAAGCCTCTGACCGACAGATTCGCGGTCGAGCTCCCGAACTCCTTGCCAGTCAGGAGCGTGCCCGCACTATATACAGAAATGTCTCTAAGGCTCCACCTGCGGTTGAGGTTTTGCGCGGAGCTGAGGCCACACGGATTTGAAGTAGAGCCACGACGCGGCGTACGAACCGATCACGCCGATCCATACGAGTACGTCGGCGACCCATGTGTCGAGGCAGAGCGCGAGCATCCCGCCGGCCATCAGCGGCCAGACGGCCAGCCGCCCGATCCAGTTCACATGGATCGAGACGCCCTTCATCAGCGCCGGTACGGACAGCACGAGCATCAGGATCTCACGCACGAACACGAGCAGAATCAGATAGGTCGGCAGCAGCTCGTACTCGTAGATGATGATGCCGGCCGCGATGATCATCACCCGATCGATCAGGGGATCAAGCAACGTGCCCAGGCGACTGAACTGACCCGTCGCGCGCGCGGCAAGACCGTCCAGATAGTCGCTCGCCCCGCAGATGAAAAGAGCGATGTTGGCGGTGGTGTCGCGGCCGTCTGGGGACTGCCAGGCAAGCACGAAGAAGACCGGGATCAGGAGCGCACGGGCGTACCCGATGAAGTTGGGGATCGTCCAGGGGCGCCAGGGCTGATCGTTGCGTGTCCGCGCGTCCGGGCCACCGGAGCGGTCGATCCCTGCAATCCGTTTGAAACCACGCTCGCGCGTCATTACGGTGTCCTCAGTCGATCGCGGCCAGCACGGCCTGAACTGCCTGCGCTGCGCCCGCGAGCGGAATCGTTCTGTTTTCCTGTCCGCGGCGGACCTGGAGTTCGAGCTCGCCGGACGCCAGGCTGCGTGCACCCATAGTGATTCGTAGCGGGCAACCGAGTAGTTCCGCGTCGGCAAACTTCGCCCCCGGGCCACCGTCGCGGTCGTCATAGATGACCTCCACCCCGGCTTCCAGCAGCTTTTCGTAGAGCGCCTCGGCGGCGACTCGCTCCGGGCCTTCCGGGTCCTTGCCCAGAACGACGAGGTGCACCTGGAACGGGGCGATCGCCTTCGGCCAGACGATGCCGGCGTCGTCCGCAAGCTGCTCGACGACCGCCGCGGCGATTCGCGCGGGGCCGATTCCGTAGCTGCCCATCACGACCGGGTGTTCGTCGCCCGCTTCGTCAAGGAATGTCGCCCCCAGTGCTTCGCTGTAGCGCGTACCGAGCTTGAAGATGTTGCCGATCTCGATCGCTGGGACGATCTCGATCGGATCGCCGTCCGCCGTGAGGTCGCCGGCCACGACGTTGCGAATGTCGGCGAACTCGGTCTGGAAGTCGCGGCCGATCTCGACGCCCTTGAGATGGGTGTCAAGTTTGTTCGCTCCGGTGATCCAGCCCGCAGAGTCGCCCGCGCAGGCGCGATCGGTGATGATTCGCACGGTCTGCCCGAGCGGGCCGGTGAAGCCAACCGGGGAGGCGAAGTGCTCTTCGATCTCTGCCTCGCCCGCCTGTCGGAGCGGACGGCCGATCGCGTTCTGAAGCTTGATCTCGTTTAGGGTGTGGTCGCCACGGAGCATGACGAGCAGCGGCTTGCCGTCGAGTTCGTCGACCATCGGCATCGCCTTCAGCAAGGTGCTCGACTCGACGTTCATTGCGTTCGCAACCGCGTCGATCGTCGTCTGGCCCGGCGTCGAGACCTCCTCAGGCGCGGCCAACGACGATCCGGGGACGCGCGTCGCGGGAGTCGCGCTTGCGACTTCAACGTTGGCGGCGTAGCCCGGCGCGAGCGCTATGTCGTTCTCGCCGGCCGCGCAAGGCGCCATGAACTCGTCAGCGCCCGATCCTCCCATCATTCCGACGTCGGATTCGACCATGTACCACTCGAGCCCGACCCGGTCGAAGATGCGCTTGTATGCCTCGGCCTGAATCTCGTACGAGCGCTGGAGTCCTTCCTCGTCGCGATCGAAGCTGTAGGCGTCCTTCATAGTGAACTCACGGGTGCGCAGCACGCCGGCACGCGGCCGGGGCTCGTCGCGGCCCTTGGTCTGAAAGTGGTAGAGCGTCAGGGGCAGGTCGCGATACGAGCGGACCTCTCGCGCGACATGATTGGTTATGGCCTCTTCGTGGGTCATCGCCAGCACCAGATCGGCGTCCTTGCGGTCCTTCAGCTTGAAGAGCTCGGAGATCTCGTAGCGACCGGTCTTCTGCCACAGCTCGGCCGGTTGGATGAGCGGCATCAACATCTCAAGCGCGCCGGCACGGTCCATCTCTTCGCGGATGATCTGCTCGACCTTGCGCTGCACGCGCCAGCCTGCGGGCAGGTAGGACCAGAGCCCCGCACCCATCTGGCGGATCAACCCCGCGCGCACCATCAGTTTGTGCGATATTGCCTCGGCGTCAGCCGGGGCTTGTTTTTCGGTCGGAAGCAGGTATCGGCTCAGGCGCGTCATCGGCGGGGATGCTAGTTGCCATCGGTACCATCGGTCGCTTCGCGCGATTGACGCGGGGCGCAACTTCGCAGCCCGAAGCGGTTTTCAAGCCGTGATCAACTCGCACTCCTCGGTCCCCACAGCAGCTCAAGGTTTCTGTTCACGTGAAGAAGACAAGCGCAAAACTCCTCCCCCTCGTTCTGGTGGCAGCTTTTCTGCTGCTTGGTCTGACGACCGCCACCGCGGCGGCCTCGAAGAACCAGGCGACGGTCATCGAGGACCCTGCCCGCGTGCTTTCACCTGACCCGAACACGCGGATTGGATCATTGGACGAGACGAAGCTGCTTGGCGCTGACATTGTGAAGATCCCCGTGACATGGCGCTCTTACGCGCCTGGTGGTGAATCCACGGTGAAGCCCGGTGGCGACCTCACGAACCCCGATTCCTACCCCGCAGGCGCATGGGACACGCTTGATGGCGTTGTGAGCGGTGCGCAGTCGCGTGGCCTGAAAGTCTGGTTGATGATCACCGCTCCGGCCCCACGCTGGGCAGTCGTCAAGGAGACCTCTCCGGGCCTGGGCGCATACATGCCGAACGCTGACGACTACGCAGAGTTTGTCGAGGCCGTCGCCAAGCGGTACGGCAGCGTCAAGTACTTCTCTTTCTGGAACGAACTCAACCTCAAGCGCTTCATGCAGCCGCAGTCCAAGAGCGGAATGGTGCAGTCGGCGATTCACTACCGCGACATGTACCGTGCGGCGTACAAGGCTCTCTCCGAGAACGGCCACAAGAACGACACGATCATGTTCGGCGAGCTGCTTCCGCGCTCCCAGACCGACGATCCGAAGAACGTCACACGGCCGCTGATCTGGTTGCGCGAGTTCTTCTGCCTGGACGCCAAGGGTCTGCCGTTCCGAGGCAAGGACGCGAACAAGCATAAGTGCCGCGGATTCAAGGCTTTTAAGGCGTCGGGCCTCGCCTACCACCCGTACAACTTCATCAACGGCCCGTTGAAGGCCGAGACGGTTTCCAAGGACAACGCCACGATTCGCTACCTGCCCCGCGTCGAGCGTCTGCTCGACCAGGCCTACAAGGCCAAGCACCTCGCCACCAAGAAGTTGAAGATCTACAGCAGCGAGTTCGGCTTCCAGACCAACCCACCGGACACCAAGGCCGGGTACTCGATGAGCAAGGTTCCGTACTACCTGAACCTCAGCGAGTACATGACCTGGCTCGACCCGCGCGTTGCCACCTACGCCCAGTACCTGATCATCGACGACGCGAATGTCGACTCGTTCCAGACCGGACTCCGTTTCGTGGACGGGACGATCAAGCCGACCGTCTACGCCGCCTTCCAGACCCCCTTCATGGCCATCAAGGGCAAGAGTGCCAACCGCATCACCGTGTGGGGCTGCCTGCGCGCCAAGCCTTCGGGAACCGTGTCGGCAGAGCTCCAGGTCAAAGACGGCAGCGACTGGACGACCGTGAAGAAGATCCCGGTCAGCGCTTCGTCGGGCTACTTCATGCAGAGCGTCGCCGTCAGCGCTGCCAACTCGAAGACCTTCCGCGTCAAATGGTCAGGCGGCACGAGCCGCTCGAGCAAACCGGGCGCCGACGTCCGTATGTTCACCAACTGACCGCCGGCAATCAGCCTTCCATCTAACCCAGCGTCCAGCCAAACCCCACTCACCTCGATTGCATGCCTCTGGCATGCAACGACAATCGGCGTCGAAGGGCCCCTTTTACAACGTCAATCCCTTGCATGCCTCAGGCATGCAAGGAGGATGGCTTGAGAATCGGGTGATTTTCGCCGTGTGCGTCTTGCATGCCGGAGGCATGCAAGAGGGGCTTTTGGCGGGGGTTTTACTTGCGGGCGAAGCGACGACCGGCTTGTGGTGAGGCGGCCTCGTCGATCACTACCGGCTTGAGGACGGGAAGCTCGGGACCGGTGAAGTCCTCGCCCTCGCGGGCCTTCTCGGCTTCGAGCGCGGCGAGCTTCTCGGGCGTCAGGTCGCCGGCGTTCTCCTCCTCGATCTTGCGGATGAATTCGGCGCCTTCGGCCGACTTGGCCTCGTCGAACTCGATCTCTCCGCCCTGCGCGATCGATTTGTCGATCTCAATGAAGAGTTCATCGACCAGACGCTCAGTCGGAACCTTGCGCATGGCCTTGCCCTGGGCGAAGATGACGCCCTCGTTCTTTGCGCCTGCGATACCGAAGTCCGCCCCGGCCGCTTCGCCGATGCCGTTCACGGCGCAGCCGAGCACCGCGACCTCTACCGGATCGTCGTACGCCTCGAGTCGCTGCTCGATCTCTGCGACGACCGTGTCCATGTCGAACTGCAGGCGGCCACAGGTCGGGCAGGCGATCAGCACCGGTCCCTTCTCGCGCAGCTGCAGCGCCTTCAGGATCTCCCAGGCGACCTTGACTTCTTCTTCGGCGTGGAAGGTGGAGAGTGAGATTCGAATCGTGTCGCCGATGCCGTCGGCGAGCAGCGTGCCAAGGCCCACGCTCGATTTCAGCGAGCCGCTCCATTTGGTGCCGGCTTCGGTGATTCCCAGGTGCAGCGGATAGTCGATCTTCTGGCTCAGCAGGCGGTTGGAGGCGATCGTGTTGGGAACATTGGTGGACTTGATCGAAACTTTGAAGTTGTCGAAGTCAAGGCGCTCCATCAGATCCACGAACTCAGTGGCAGCCGTGACCAGCGCTTCGACGGAGTTCTCCTTCTCGAGCGCATGAAGGTGCTTGGGCAGGGACCCGGAGTTCACCCCGATGCGCATCGGGGTGCCCTTCTCCTTGGCCTTCGCCACGACTTCGGCGACCTTGTCGGGTCCACCGATGTTTCCGGGGTTCAGGCGGATTGCATCGGCGCCGGCGTCGATCGCCTTCAGCGCGAGCGTGTGATTGAAGTGGATGTCAGCGATTATCGGCACCGGCGAGACCGCGAGGATCTCCTTCAGCGCAATGACGTCTTCGTCGCGCGGAACGGCGCAGCGGACGATTTCGCAGCCGGCCTCGTGCATACGGTTGATCTGATCGATCGTCGCCTGCTTGTTGGCGGTCTCGGTCTTGGTCATCGACTGCACGACGACGGGCGCGCCGCCGCCGATCGGCACGTTGCCGACCCAGATCTGCTTCTTGGAAGCCATTGACTCAAGGGTACGCGGTCATGGCCGCGTGCCGTCAGGGTCCCAGGGTTCCGTTGGTGAATCTCTGGATGTCGTTGGACACCCCGATCAGGAAAAGCATGCCGACCAGTGCGAGTCCGACGATGCTCGCGCGCTCAAGAACCGGCGTCGGAATCCGCTTTCCTCGAACCTTTTCGGCGAGCGCCCAGAAGATGTGGCCACCGTCAAGCGGTAGGAACGGGAAGAGGTTGATGATCGCGAGGCTGAGCGAGATGAGCGCGATCAGACCGATCGCTTCCTCTGTGCTGCTCTTGATCGCGTTCTGGGTCCGCTCGTAGCCACCGGCAACGCTTGAAATTTCTTGGCGCTGACGCTCGACGAACAGGCGTTTGGGCAACGTGACGGTGAGAGTCGTGACGTACCAGATTCGATCTGCGGTCGTCGTGAACGCCTCGCCGAGCGAAAGCGTCTCTTGCGGACCCTTTTCAGCATCGAAGGTCATTCCGATGCGCATGCGCTCCGCGTCCGAGTCGTACTGAGGTGTGAGCTTCACCGCCTTCTCGGCGCCGTTGCGCTCGTAAACGACCGTCACCGGTTGCGTTGCAGCACAACCCTCCTCCTTCACGCCGGCGCACTGCGACTTCTGCAGCTCGGCCACCATGTTCTTGGGCGTGCCTTCGACGCCGTTGACCGAGACGATCTTGTCCCCCGGCTTCAACACTCCTGTGGCGGGTTGGCCGATGGCCACCTGGCCGACCTTGCTGGTGACCGGCCCGGCGGTTGAGACGCCGACGAACGCGTAAAGCACCCAGATCAGAATGAAGGCGATCAAGAGATTCACGCCGGGTCCTGCAGCGATCACGACTATGCGCTTCCAAACCGGTTGCATGAAGTAGGCGCGCGGCAGATCCTCCGGGGGAATCTCTTCCTCGGGATTCATGCCGACGATCTTCACGAACCCACCCGCAGGGATCGCACCGATTTCGTATGAAGTTTCACTGTTCTTGGGCTTGTACTTGAAGAGTGCCGGCGGGAAGAACAGTGAGAATCGGGTTGCCTTCATCCCCACGGCCTTCGCCGCAATGAAGTGGCCGTACTCATGGAGCACGACGAGGGCCGCAAAGGCCAGGAATGCAAGGAACCAAGTCATCGCTTACTGAACCCGTTCAGTCCAACACAGTTTCGGCGATCGCTTCCCGGGCCTTGACCCTGGCCTCCGCGTCGATGTCGGCCAACTGCGAGAAATGACCGATCGTCACGTGATCTACGGAGTCGAGCGCGCGCTCGATCACTTCGGGTATCACGAGAAAGGGAATTTCCTCCGCCAGGAAGGCCGCAACGGCGACCTCGTTGGCGGCATTCATCACGCACGGGGCCGATCCGCCGGCGCGGCCGGCGGCTTCGGCGATCGCCAGGCACGCGAAGGCTTCGCGGTCCGGCTCCTCGAAAGTCAGCGATCCGACCTGTGCGAGATTCAGCCGCTCGACGGGTACGTCTGCGCGCGAGGGATAGTTCAGGGCGTAAGAGATCGGCACGCGCATGTCCGGGTAGCCCAGGTGAGCCATCGTCGCGCCGTCATTCAGATCAATCAAGGAGTGGATGATCGACTCCGGGTGCACCACAGCGTCGATCTGGTCGTAGTCGATTCCGAAGAGATGGTGGGCCTCGATGATCTCCAGGCCTTTGTTCATCAGGGTCGCGGAATCGATCGTGATCTTGCCGCCCATGTCCCATGTCGGGTGCGACAGCGCATCTGAGACGCTCACACCTGCAAGCTCTTCGCGGCTGCGGCCACGGAACGGGCCGCCCGAGACGGTGAGGACCAGGCGATCGACCGTCCCCGGCTGCTCGCCGTTCACCAGCTGAAAGAGAGCCGAGTGCTCGGAGTCGACCGGGATCAGCTCTGCGCCTGTTCCTTCCGCCAACTGCATCACAAGTTCGCCGCCTACGACCAGCGACTCCTTGTTGGCCAGGGCAAGGTCGATCCCCTCGCCGAGCGTGGCGATCGTGGCAGGAAGGCCGGCCGAGCCGACGATCGCGTTGAGCACGATGTCGCACTCGGTCTCGATGATCAGGCGGATGATCCCGTTGATCCCTGAGTAGACCGTGCCGTCGTCCCACTGTTCGCTGGCGATGGCTGCGGCGTCGGCGCTCGCCAGTGCGATCGTCTCGACGCGGTGGCGATGTGCCTGCTCAAGCAGGGCTGCGTGATCGCTTCCGGCTGAGAGGCCGACGACGATCAGGTCATTGTTGCGCTCGATCACGTCAAGCGCCTGTGTTCCGATCGATCCGGTCGAACCGAGGATGAGGACTCTACGCATCAGACCAAGGCTAGGTCAAAGCGGTGCCATCGCGAACCACACGTAGTAACCCACGACAATTACGAACAACGCTGCGTCGGCGCGGTCCATTGCCCCGCCGTGCGCCCCGAACGCGCGGCCGCTGTCCTTGACCCCGAAGTCTCGCTTGATGTAGCTCTCGAAGACATCGCCGATCGGCGCGGTGACAGCGACGGCCAGACCGAGCAGCAACGCGTTCTGGCCGGTGATCCAGTCCTGGTAGAGCCCGGCGAACCAGACCGTCGCAGTCGCGCCGACCATTCCGATCACCAGCCCCTCCATCGTTTTGTTCGGGGACAGCGCCGGAGCCATCTTCGTGCGACCGAAGAGTTTGCCGCCGAACATCGCGAAGGTGTCGCCGATGAACGTTCCGAGCAGGATGTCGATGATGATCATCTCGCCGTGGGGCAGCTGCTGCAACCACAGAGCATGCGCGAGCGGGATCCCGATCCAGAAGGCGCCAAAGAGCGTCGCCGCCATACCGAAAGTCGCATTCGCGCGTGGACCGGTGAAGGCGCTGAGCAGAAACACAAGCACGAAGGACGCCGCGATGATTGCGACCAACTGGAACTGATCGCCCCAGAGCCCCGCGGCCAGCAGCGCCGCGAACGTGACAAAACCCGCCAGCCGAATCGGCTGAACGGAATGACTGAGTACGTAGAACTCGTGCAGCGCGACCGCACCGACGACGAGCACGAAGACCGCGAGCGTCTCCGCGGAGGTGAGGATGCAGAAAAGCGCGATCAGGCCGGCCGGGATCGCTACGGCAACGCGCGCGGCGACGTTTGATCCTCCGCCCTTCTTCTTCGGCGCGCCCACAGGGCGCCTGCGGCGAGCGTCAGCGGGTGCCAAAGCGTCTCCTCCGTGTTTCAAATTCGCGCAGCGCAGTCAGCAGTGCCGCCTCGTCAAAATCTGGCCAGAGCACATCGGTGAAGTGCAGTTCGGAGTACGCGGTCTGCCAGAGGAGGTAGTTGGAGAGGCGGTGCTCGCCGCTGGTGCGGATGACGAGGTCCGGATCGGTCATGTCCGGCGCATAGAGCAGCGCAGCGAACTCTTCTTCGGTCTCACCGTCGAAGCGACGGGCCGCGTCGAGCAGTTCGGCCCGGCCGCCGTAGTTGAAGGCGATGTAGAGCTTCAGGCGGTCCTGGCCGGCCGTCTCCTCGGTCGCCCAGTCCATCATGTCGAGAAGTTCGGCGCTGAGGCCCGCACGGCGGCCGATGAACTGCATGCGAACGCCCTGCTCTTTGAGCTCCGGCGTCTCGCTGCGGATCAGCTCGGCGAACATCGCCATCAGTCCGCGCACCTCGTCCTCGGGTCGTGACCAGTTCTCGGTGGAGAACGCGTAGACAGTCAGCTCGTCGAGGTCGTGGCGTACGGAGTCCTCGACGGTGCGCTTGAGCGCCTGGGCACCCTCGCGGTGGCCGTCCAGGACTGGCAGGTCGCGCTGCTGCGCCCAACGGGCGTTCCCGTCCATGATGATGGCGACGCAGCGCGCCTGCTGGGGCGCGGTCTCAGCCATCAGACCTCGAGCAGGTCGGCTTCTTTGTGCTGGAGCAGGCTGTCGACTTCGCCGACGTGCTTGTCAGTGAGCTTCTGGAGATCGTCTTCGCCGCGCTTCTCGTCGTCTTCGCCGACGTCGCCGCTGGTGCGCAGCTCTTTGAGCTCGTGCATGATGTCGCGGCGGACGTTGCGGATGGCGATGCGGCCTTCCTCGGCGAGATTGCGCGCCTGCTTGACCATCTCGTTGCGGCGTTCCTCGGTGAGCTCCGGGATCTGAATGCGCACGACGTTGCCGTCGTTGTTCGGCGTGAGGCCGAGGTCGGACTCCATGATCGCCTTCTCGATCGCCTGCAGCGCGGTCTTGTCGTACGGCGAGATCGTCAGCAGCCGGGCTTCGGCGGCGGCGATGTTCGCCATCTGGTTGATCGGCGTGGAAGTACCGTAGTAATCAACCTGCACGCGCTCGAGCAGCGCAGGGCTTGCGCGGCCGGTACGCACCGTCGAGAGCTTGTCCCGTGAGTTCTCCACCGACTTCTTCATGCGCTCGTCTGCGTCGGAGAGCAGGGCTTCAATCAATTCGTCGCTCATGAGCTGACCACCGTTCCTACGCGTTCGCCTTCGATGATGCGCGTAATGTTTTGTTCGTCGTTCATGTTGAAAACATAGATCGGGAGGCGGTTGTCCATGCAGAGAGACAGTGCCGTCACGTCCATGACCTTGAGTTCTTTGGTGATCGCCTCCTGGTGGGTGATCTTCTCGATCAGTTGGGCGTCGGGGTTCTCGCGCGGGTCGGAATCGAGCACGCCCTCCACCCCGTTCTTGGCCATCAGGATCGCGTCGGCGCGGATCTCAAGGCCACGCAGCGCCGCCGCAGTGTCGGTCGTGAAGAATGGATTTCCCGTGCCGGCGGCGAAGATCACCGCGCGCTTCTTCTCGAGGTGTCGGATGGCGCGGCGCCTGATGTAGGGCTCTGCGACCTCGGCCATCGTGATCGCGCTCAGCACACGTGTGTGCGTGCCCTGCCGCTCGAGCGCGTCCTGGAGGGCGATCCCGTTCAGGACGGTCGCGATCATCCCCATGTAGTCGGCCGAGGCGCGGTCCATGCCGGCGGCCGCGCCGCTCATGCCGCGGTAGATGTTCCCCGCGCCGACAACGATGCCGATCTCGACGCCGCGCTCGGCGACGTCGTGAATCTGTTTGGCTACTGAATCAAGGCGATCGGGATCAACGCCGTACTCCCCGGCGCCCTGGAGGGCTTCGCCGGAGAGTTTCAGAAGGACCCGTGAAAATGCAGCTTCAGCCATACAGACTCAGCCTACGCCCCACAGTGCTTATGAACCAACTTGGAAGCGTGCGAAGCGCTTGATCACGACGTTCTCGCCGGTCTTGGCGGCGAATGCGGCGCGGATCTCTTCGATCGACTGACCGTCGTGCTTCTCGGGGTTGACGTGCTTCTGCTTCATCAGCACGATCTCTTCGAGCCACTTGTTGATTTTGCCGTCGACGATCTTCTCGCGAATGTTGTCGGGCTTGTCGGCGGCCTGCTCGGCGAAGATCCTCGCCTCTGCGTCCTTGGCCTCCTGCGGAACCTCTTCCTCTGTCACGTACTCAGGGGCGGCGGCCGCGATGTGCAGCGCGATGTCCTGGGCGAACGCGGCGAAGTCGTCGTTACGGGCGACGAAGTCGGTCTCGCAGTTGATCTCCACGAGCACGCCGATACGCCCGTTGGCGTGGATGTAGTCGGCGATCAGGCCTTCTGATGCCTCGCGGTCCCCGCGCTTGGCGGCCGAGGCCGCACCCTTGATGCGCAGCGCCTCGAGCGCCTTCTGGACGTCGCCGTCGGATTCGACGAGGGCCTTCTTGCAGTCCATCATCGCCGCGCCGGTCTGATCGCGCAGCGCCTTTACGTCTGAAGCTGTGATCGTTGCTGACATGTCTAGCTCTTCTCCTCAGTGGAAGGGGCCTTCGTCTTCTCTTCTGCTGCCGGCTCGGTCTTGGCCTCTGCCGGGGCGCTCTTGCGCGGTCCGCCCGGACCGCCACGACCACCGCGTCCGCCGCGCTGCGGCATCTCGGGATCTTCCTTCGGCGCGTCGCCGACCCAGGTTGCTTCGGGCAGTTCTTCGGGCTCGGGCTCACCTGCGGCCTTGGCTGCTTCGCGGCGGGCCTTCTCTTCGGCCTCCTTGGCGGCCTTGGCTTCGTCGTCCTTGCGGCGACGTTCGGCTTCTTCGGCCTTCTGCGCATCGAACTCTGCCTGCCACTGACCGTGACGGTCACTGATCACGGAGCCGAGGGCGCCGAGGATGACCTTGCAGGAACGAATCGCGTCGTCGTTGCCCGGAATGACGTAGTCGACCGGGTCCGGGTCGCAGTTGGTGTCCACCAGTGCGACGACCGGAATGCGAAGGCGGTTGGCCTCTTTGACGGCGATCTCTTCGGCGTTGACGTCGACGACCACGACCGCGTCGGGAAGACGCGTCATGTCCTTGACGCCACCGAGGTTGGCGTTCAGCTTGTCGAGCTCCTTGAGAGCCTTGATGCGCTCCTTGGTCGGGAGCAGCTCCAGCTTGCCCTCTGACTTCTGGGACTCGAGCTGGTGCAGGCGCTTGATGCGCTGGTTGATCGTCTGGAAATTGGTCAGAACGCCACCGAGCCAGCGGTGGTTGACGTACGGCATCTTTGCCGCGCCGGCAATCTCTGCAACGGCGTCACGGGCCTGCTTCTTGGTGCCGACGAACAACACGGTTCCGCCGCGGCGGGCGATCGCGCCGACGAATTCGCTGGCGTCGCTCAGCAGCTGCTCGGTCTGGATCAGGTCGATGACGTAGATGCCCCCGGCTTCACCGTGGATGTAGCGGCGCATCTTCGGGTTCCAACGACGGGTCTGGTGCCCGTAGTGGACGCCTGCTTGCAGCAGGTCTTTCAGATCAGGGGCGGTTGCTCCTGGCGTGGCCATATACAGCTCCTTGAATAAAGAATGAAAGTGATCCGTGCCGCGCGAATTACTGAAGAACGGTGCTTCAGCAGGAGTGTCCGCACTGCCAGCCCAAAGTTTCTGTGGAAAAACTCGCCTTGAGATCCAACTCAGGCAGATGGCACGGGTAGATAGTCGGCAAAGTCTAGCCGTCTGCGCGTGCGAGCTCGAGTGCCTGCGCCAGGTCCGGCGGAAGCGGCGAACCAAGCGTGAGATGCTCACCCGTCACCGGATGATCGAAGCTCAGTTCGCTGGCGTGAAGAAACTGGCGGGTCAGGCCGAGATCGCCTGCGATTCCGTACTGCGGATCGCCGCACACAGGTAGACCGATCGCCGCCAGGTGCACGCGGATCTGGTGCGTTCGGCCGGTCTCCAGCGAGACATGCAGCAGGCTGCGCGGTCCGATCTCCTCGACGACCTCAAAATGCGTGACCGCCGTGCGATCTGAGTCCAGGCGGACGGCGATGTTCTCGGGCTTACGCCGGTCGCGGCCGAGCGGCGCGTCAATTGTCCCTTTGGCGGATTCGGCCTGTCCACGCACCAGCGCGGTGTACTTGCGCGTGATCTCGCGCGCCTGGATCGCGGCCTGGAGCTTGCGCAGCACATCGTCGTTGCGGGCCACGACCAGGAGGCCTGAGGTCTCCTTGTCGAGCCGATGCACGATGCCGGGGCGTTCCGGATCACCACCGCCGGCCAGGCCGACGAGCGCCTGCGAAAGCGTTCCGCTGCGGTTCCCGGGCGCCGGGTGCACAACAAGTCCGGAAGGCTTGTCCACGACAAGCAGCGAGGCATCCTCGTAGACGATCTCGAACGGCACCGCAGGCTCGCTCGGGTCCCCCGCGGGGGCAGCTACGAGCTCGACCTCGATCAGGTCGCCCTCTTCGACGCGTTCGCTCTTGCGGGCGGTCTCGCCACCCAGCGCGACGGCCCCTTGCGCGATCAGCTTGGCGGCCTGGGCACGCGAGCCGACTTCGGGCACGACGGCGATCACCCGATCAATCCGCTCGCCGGCGCTCCCGGCGTCGACAATCAGCTCAATCTTCGACGCGGACGTCATCACGCTCCTCGGGCCTGACCTGCTCGACGGTGAGCACCAGCACGATCACGCCGAGCGTGATTGCCACGTCGGCGATGTTGAACGACGGAAAGTGCGGCAGCTCAATGAAGTCTCGAACGTAGCCGAGCGAGATCCGGTCGATCGCATTCCCGATCGCCCCGCCCAACAACAGCCCGGTGGCCAGCCACAGACCCGGCCTGCCTTGGTGCTTCAGGTAGAACCAGATCAACACCGTGAGGGCGATCCCCATGAGACTGAAGACGATCCAGGGGCGCCCGGCGAACACCCCGAAGGCTATTCCGTCATTTCTGGTCTGACCAAGACTGAGGCCCGGCAGCACCGACTCCGTCTCGCCGGGCGAGAGCTCGGAAAACGCCAGCCACTTCGTCCACTGGTCGAAGATGACAATCGCCGCTGCGGTCAGGAGTGCGCGGTCAGGCCGCCAGCGCATCGGCCACCTCGTCCGCCTTCATGCCTTCAATGCGGATGGTCTTGTCGCGGGCCGTCGCCCCGTGCACCACTTCGAGGTTCGTCCTTCCGATCCGCAGTTTCTTCGCGAGCAGCTTGCAGGCAGCGGCGTTGGCCCGGCCGTCCTCCGGCGCGGCGGTCACTCGAACCTGTAGCCGCCCACCGCGCGGCTCAAGAATTGAATTGGTGCCGGCCCGAGGCGTGAGGCGGACGAGCAGGTCCGCACCGGTCGGTACGTCGCTCAGCCACTCCGGCAACGGAGAATCGGTCATGGCTTCAGCCGCGGATCAGGCTGGTCAAGATCGAGCCCAGAAGTACGAGCGCGAAGACCGCGATTATCGGGCTGATGTCGATCAGGCCCGGGCCACCGCGAAGCGGCGGGATGATCCGTCTGAAGAGTGCGAGGTAGGGCTCCGTGGCGTCCTCGACGAAGCCGACGACGGTTCGCAACACCTGGTTCTCAGGCATCCGAGGCACCCAGGTCAGAAGGATGCGGATCAGGATCAGGATCGAGTAGATCCAGATCAGTGCGCTGACGTAGTTCGCGACGTCGGCTCGCGTGATTGCAAGGCTCATTCGCCGAGCACGGTAGCGACCGCGCGATCAACGGCGGCCTGTAAGCCGGACTCGTCAAGGCTCTCAAGCGCGCGCTCAGTGAGGCCACCGGGTGACGCAACCGCTGTCATCAGCGCGTCCGCGTCGACACCGTTGGCCCTGAGGGCGGTGCCGGTGCCGCGTAGCGTCTCGTTGACGACTTCCTTCGCCTGCGCCGGGTCAAGCCCGCGCGCCACGGCCGCAGAGATCAGCTCGCGGGCAAAAAGGGCGAAGAAGGCCGGCGCGCAACCACCGATCGCAGTGACAAGCTCAAAATGCTGCTCGGGCGTCTGAACAACGAGGCCCAGACGATCAAACATCGCGATCACCTCCGGCACATCATCACCCTCGGCCGCGACCGCAAAGACGCCTTCCCCGAACTCGACGGGGATGTTCGGCATTGTTCTGACCACCCTCGCATTCGGGTAGGCCTCGCGCAGCGCTTCAAGCGGGGTCGCAGCCAACACGGAGATGATCGTGCCCGAGAAATCCCGGATCAAAGAAGAGACTTCGTCCATCTGCTTGGGCTTGTGGCAGAGGAAGATTGCGTCGGATCGATCTGCGAGCTCAACCGACTCAACCGCCTCGCCCCCGGTCTGCTCGGCAAGCAGTCGCGCGCGACCAGAACCGCTGTCGGAGAACAGCGCCGGCTCGCCAAGGCCCAGAGCCAGCGAGCGCGCCATGTTGCCGCTGCCGATGAAACCGAGTTGCACGGTTTCGCGAAGGCCGGTCAGGCCTGGTTGAAGAAGCCGCGCTCCATCAGACGAGCGCGTTCCTCGGCTGAGAAGTGCACGTTACGCGGCGTGAGCAGAAAAGTTTTGTCGGCGATGCGCTGCATGCCTCCGTCGAGTGCGTAGGTGAGGCCGCTGGCGAAGTCGATCAGGCGCTTGGCCATGTCTGTGTCGGTCTCCTGCAGGTTGAGGATGACCGGGACCTGGTTCTTGAACTTGTCGGCGATCTGCTGGGCCTCGTTGAAGCTCTGCGGCGCCGAGAAGTGCATCTGACCGCTGCTCGCGGACTTCGGACCGACCGACTTCAACGTGCGGGTTGGCGTGTCGCCGACGTCCTCGGCAAAGATGTCGTCGAAGTCGTCGCGCTTGCGGCGCGAGCTGATGCGGCGGACGTTGGGCCGTTCCGCATAGGACTCCTGGAGCTCGGCTTCGGGTTCGTACCCGTCGTCATAGCCCTCTTCATTGTCGTAGTAGTCGTGGTTCGACTCGGCAAGACCGAAGTAGACCAGAGCTGTATGCCATTTATCTTTGACGGCCATTTGCAGCGGTTTTCGCCCGTGGGACGAAATCTCCTTCCGATCAGCTTATTTGTTCGACTGGGCGAACACGACCGATCCCACGCGAATCAGGGTCGCCCCCTCTTCCACAGCCACGACGTAGTCCTGGCTGGTGCCCATCGAGAGCTCGGTCAGCCCGCGCCGGTCGGCCATCCCCTTGAGCTTCGCAAAATACGGGCGAGCACCCTCCGGTTCGTCGGTCAGCGGCGGCATCGTCATCAGGCCGGAGACGGGATACGACGCTCCCGCGATGAAATCATCAAGCTCTTCGGGATGCACGCCCTGCTTTGACTGCTCGCCGGAGACGTTCACCTGAACCAGGAGTCGCGGCGCCGGAAACTCAAGATCTACGAGCTTGTCGCGCGCGGATTGAGTGCCCAGAGAGTGGATCGTGCTGACGCGCCGGGCTATCTCCTTGACCTTGCGCGACTGAATCGCGCCGATGAAGTGCCATTCAAAGTCGTCACCGAAGCGCTCCTGTTTGGCGATCATGTCCTGAAGGCGGTTCTCGGCCGCGATCTTCACGCCGGCGTCGCGCAAGACGGTCATCGCATCCGGTTCGACGTACTTTGTCGCGACACACAGCCTCACCGAGTCGACGCCGCGACCGCTTCGCGCACAGGCACCCGCGACCTCGGCGTTGATGCGCTCGAGATTGTGCGCGACGGTTGCGAGGTCGGCGCTCAGACCCGCCATGCAATCCCTGCCTGACGGCCGGTGACGCCGTTGTCGCGGCGGTGCGAGAAGAAGTACTCGGGTTCGCAGTACGTGCAGCGGCCGACCACGTGGACGTGAGCCGCCCCGCAACGCCGCAGCCGTGATTCGATGACTCCGGTGAGGTCGAGCCGCCGACCGTCGGAGTGCACGGCGCCGTCCTCCCCCAGCTGCTCGATCACTTCCGGCCCGACCTTGAAGTGCTCCTGGCAGATCCCTGGACCGACGACGGCCTCGAAGCGTTCGCCCTGAAAGATCTCGGCGCCCTTCTCGATCAGCCCTGCAGCGACCGGGCGCCAGCCGCAGTGCAGCGCAGCGAGCCTGGTCTCAGAGGCGAGGAACACTGCCGGACAGTCGGCCCCGGTGATCAGCACCCCGATCTCGCGCGCGCTCGTGTACATCCCGTCGGCGATCGGAATGGTTCCGGCCGTTGCTCTCGAGATCTCCTCGATCGTGTCACCGTGGACCTGTTCGAGCAGTTGGATGGTCGGCAGCCCGAGTTCGTCGCGCAGCTGATCGATGTTCCCGCGGACTACGACCTCGTCGTCATCTGTCAGCAGGCCAAGGTTTCGCGACGCATAGGGACCGGTGCTCGATCCACCGAGACGGGTCGTGAAGAGGCCGCGGCCGCCAGGGATCGGAACCTCGAACACTTCGCTCAGCCCTCGCCGCGGGCCTGGTCGAGCGCAAACGTGAGCTGCGCGTCGCGCCCCGCAAGCGTTCCGTTGAGCGTCGCTTCGAGCGTTTCGGCGAGCGCGCGGCCGATCGCCGGACCTTCGCTGACTCCGGCGTCGCGCAGGTCAGCACCGCTGATCTCGAGCTTTCCTTCATTGCGGTCGCGAAGCCAGTGGCGCGCGAGCTCCGCAGCGTCGCGGTCGCCGCCCGGCAGGGCCAGGGCGTAGACGATCGTCTCCGTGTGCAGCTTGCGAAGCAGCGCGTCGACGTCTGCGTTGCTTTCGGCTTCATAGAGTTCCGCGAGCAGTCCCGTGCCGCGTCCTACCGCTTCGGCGACGATCTGCGCGTCGCGTCGTGACAATTTCAGGTGGTCGAGCCAGCCGTCAAGCGTCGCCCCGTCCATCGCCCTCGAGCACAGGGCCAGCAGGAGCAGCTCTTGTCGCAGGCCATCGACCTGCTCGTTGGTCGCGCGTGCGACGACGTACTCGTCGGCATCAAACTTCTCGTGCAGCGCGCGGTCCAGTCCGAGCGCGGACATCGATTCCACCCCGACCACTGCCGACCGTTCCGCGAAGAGATCGAGCAGCTCATCGCGAATGCGCCCGCCCGAAACGGTGCCGGGTGCGCCCGCTTCGACCGCGCTGCGGGCGAGCTCCTCTGTGTGGGGCTCAGCCGTGAAGCCGAGCCGCGCGCCGTAGCGCAGCAGCCTGAGCAGCCGAGTCGGATCATCGATGAAGCTCCGGTCGTGGGTGACGCGCAGAACACGCGCGAGCAGGTCGGCATTCGCGTCGGGAAACTCGAAGAGCTCGCCAAAGCGCTCCTGCCAGATCGCGAGCGCCATCGCGTTGACGGTGAAATCCCGGCGCACGAGATCGCGCTCGAGATCCGCCGGCTCCACATCGGGCAGCGCGCCGGGCCGCGCGTAGTACTCGGTTCGCGCTGACGCGATATCGATCGAGTGCGCGCCGTCGGCAGAGCGGAAGTTCGCGGTCAGGAAGCGTGGGTGAAGCCTCACCGTGCCGCCGATCCGTTCGGCGAGGAGTTCGGCCAGCTCACCGGCGTTCCCCTCGACCAGCAAGTCGTAGTCAAACTGGGCGAAGCCGAGCATCAGGTCACGCACCGCGCCGCCCACCAGGTAGGTGCCGGGCCTGTCGGCGACGGCCGCAAGCAGCTCGGGGATTCCGGGCAGGATTCGTAGTGCTTCAGACTTGGCTTCAGGCAGGTAAGGCATCTTGCTCCGGGGGATTGGTTCGGACAGCTGGACCGCTGGTGCGCCTATCTTCGCCGTGTGCCGAAGAAACGCGTCGACGGACTGGTGCGATTCGCCTCGCTCGTACTCGGGCTGGGCGTTCTCGTGGCCATCCTCTACATCTGGATAGCCGGGCGAAACAACGACGTTACGAATTCCAACGTCGAGTTTAAGCCGCCGCCCAAGCGCAAAGCGCTTTCGATCCGCGAGGAGACCTTCACCTGGCCGATCTACGGCTTCAAAGCCGCACGTACGCGCGACTTCACCGCGAACCTCGATCCGCCGTTCCGACCGCTCTGGCGCTTCAACGCCAACCAGTTGCTCGAGTTCTCGCCGATCCTCGTGCGCGGTGTGCTGTACGTGGTCCGCAAGGACGCGCGCGTCTACGCGATCAACGCGAAGACCGGCCGTCAACTCTGGACGCACAAGGTCGGCAAGCTTTCTGCCGCCTCGCCCGCCTACAGCAACGGCCGCATCTTCGTCGTGACGCTGAGCGGCCGCATGGTCGCGATGAACGCCAAGAGCGGAAACATCAAGTGGGCCAAGAGCCTCGGATCCCGCAGCGAGTCTTCACCGTTGATCCTCGAGGACAGCGTGATCTTCGGCTCCGAGGGCGGAAAGCTCTACCGGATGCGTCAGAGCAGCGGCCGCATCGAGTGGGCCTACGACGCCGGCGGAGCGATCAAGGGCGGCGCGGCGTACGCGAACGGAAAGCTCTACGTCGGGGCCTACGGCGGAACGGTTCACGCAGTGCGCGCCTCAAACGGCAAACAGGTCTGGCGCAGTTCCACCAGTGGAGCGCGCTTCGGATTCGGCTCCGGCAACTTCTACGCCACCCCGGCTGTTGCGTATGGACGCGTGTACGTCGGCAACACCGACGGAAAGATGTATTCGTTCTCGTCCGAGAACGGCGCGCTCGGATGGTCCCGCGGAACCGGCTCATATGTTTACGGCGCTGCGGCGATCGACAACGTCAGCGGTGGCGGTCCGACAATCTTCTTCGGCTCCTACTCGGGCAAGTTCTACGCGCTCAACGCGGCCAACGGCAACACGCGCTGGACCTACGACTCCGGCGGCGAGATATCCGGCGCGCCGACAGTCGTCGGCAGGGTCGTCTACTTCTCAACGATCGACACGACCAACACCTACGGCCTCTCGACCAGGTCAGGCAAACGCGTCTTCTTCCGCTCGAGCGGTGCCTACAACCCGGCGATCTCCGATGGCCACCGGCTCTACCTCACGGGCTACGAATCGATCGGCGCCTACGTCAAGCGAAGCACCTACGCACGCGAGGCAAAAGAGCGCCGGGCGGCGCTGCGCCGACAAAGGGACTAGCTATCCCACCACATGCTCGGACTCGACCATCCGCACGCGGATGCCGGCGTCCTGCATGGCGTGTTTGGCCTGAGAGACCGTGAACTCGCCGAAGTGGAAGAGCGACGCCACGAGCACCGCGTCAGCATGAGCGTCAGAAACGCCCTTGACCATGTCCTCCAGCGTGCCGGCTCCGCCAGAGGCGATAACCGGTACTGAAACCGCATCCGCGACGGTACGGGTCAGCTCGATGTCGTAGCCGTCCTTGGTGCCGTCGCGATCCATGCTCGTGAGCAGGATCTCGCCGGCGCCGCGTTCAACGCCTTCGATCGCCCACGCAACTGCGTCAAGCCCGGTCTCATACCGGCCACCGGCGGTGAAGACTTCCCAGCCGGAACGACCGCGGGCCGTGTTCCCGGTGCGCTTGGCATCGATCGCCAGCACGACGCACTGACTGCCGAAGACCTCGGCCATCTCGCCGATCAGTCCCGGCCTCTTCACGGCTGCGGAGTTGATCGCCACCTTGTCGGCTCCAGCGTCAAGCACGGCCTGGGCGTCCTCGACCGAGCGGATTCCCCCGCCGATCGTGAAGGGGATGAAAACGTTGTCAGCCGCGCGACGAGCGAGTTCGACGATGGTGTCGCGATCGTCTGACGTGGCGGTGATGTCGAGAAAGACGACCTCGTCGGCGCCTTCTTCGTCGTAGCGTTCGGCCAGCTCGACCGGGTCACCCGCATCACGCAGGTCGACAAAGTTGGTGCCCTTGACGACGCGACCTTTGTCGACGTCGAGGCAGGGAATGATTCGCTTGAGCGGCGGCATCACCAGAGCGTATGCCGTGCTTCTGTAAGTGTGAAGCGCTCCTCGTAGAGCGCCTTGCCGACGATCACGCCCTCCAGGTTCGGCAGCGCCAGATCGACCAGCTTCTGCAGGTCTGCGAGCTCGCCGACGCCGCCGGAAGCGATCACGTTTCCGTCGCCCGCCGCGGCGGAGATCCTGCGCATTCCTTCGAGGTCAGTGCCGCCCAACATTCCGTCGCGGGCGATGTCCGTGTACACGAAGGTCTTCACCCCGACTGCGCGCAGCTCGCCGACGGCGTCTGTTGCGGCAAGATCCGTGGCTTGGGTCCACCCCTGCGCGGCGATCCGTCCGTCGCGGGCATCCGCCGAGACGACGATGCGGTCGCCGAACTCGGCCACCGCCTGCTCCACGAGCGCGCGGTCGCGAAATGCAGCGGTGCCGATCACCGCGCGCCACGCGCCGGCACCGATCGCAGCGCTGACGGCCTCCATGTTGCGCAGCCCGCCGCCGTACTGCACCGGAAGACCAGTGCCTTCAGCGATCCTCGTGAGGTGCTCAAGGTTGCGTCGCTCGCCGTGCAGCGCGCCGTCGAGATCGACGACGTGAAGGTGCGTGGCGCCCTGACCGGCCCAGTCCTCTGCAGCCACGAGCGGGTCATCTTTGTAGATCTGCTCGCGGTCGTAGTCGCCCTGGGTCAGGCGCACGGCATGCCCGTCGCGGATGTCCACGGCCGGGAAAAGGATCACTTGCTGAGCGCGGCCGTCTTGACGTCGACGCAGATCTTCGCGAAGTTGGCGAGCATGCGCAGGCCGTGTGTGCTCGACTTCTCCGGGTGGAACTGGGCACCGTAGAGCGGAGCCTTCTCGACGACCGCTGTGAACGCCGCTCCATAGTCAGATTCGCCGAGCAGATCGTCACGGTTGACAACGCGGGCAGAGAACGAGTTTGCGAAGTAAAAATATGCCGGGTTCGGCAGACCTTCGGTCAGCGGCGATGAGCGGGTCCAGCGCACTTCATTCCAGCCGAGCTGCGGAACCTTGAGATCGCTGGCGTCGAGACCCTCGACGCGGCCCTGGAGCAGCCCGAGACCCCATGATCCTTCGTGCTCGCTGGAACTCTCAAAAAGCACCTGCATACCGAGACAGATCCCCAGTACAGGCTTTCCGCTCGCCAGAAACTCGGGAATCAGCTCGTCGTAGTGCGCTTCGCGGATTCGACGCATCGCTTCAGGAAACGCGCCGACGCCCGGAAGAATCAGGCCGTCAGCGGCGTGGGCGGCATCGGCGTCGGAGACGATCGGCGCCTGGACGCCGACGTGTGCAAGCGCCTTCTCAACGGAGCGGAGGTTTCCCATCCCGTAGTCGAGAATCGCTATTTCAAGGTCTGATGTGTCCAGCGGTTCGAGTGCAGTCATTGCAGCGCCGGGCCGCCACCGAGTCAGTCTGTCAGTGTGCCCTTGGTTGAAGGTACTCCGTGTTGATCGGGATCGATCGAGATGGCAGCCCTCAGTGCACGCGCAAGCGACTTGAAAACGGCCTCAACGATGTGGTGTGCGTTGGTTCCCGCCTCAACGATCACGTGAAGCGTGAAGTTCGCGTTGTTGGCCAGGGCGCGCAGAAACTCCTCCGTCAGCTCGGCGTCGAAGTCGCCGATCAGGCCCGGTGTCAGGCCGCCGCCGTCGAACGCGACGAATGGCCGGCCGGAAATGTCGATGCTCGTGCTGGCGCGCGCCTCGTCCATCGGGATCGTGGCCGTCGCGTAGCGCGTGATTCCGGCGCGGTCGCCAAGGGCCTTGTCCAGCGCCTGACCGAGCACGATGCCGACGTCCTCGACGGTGTGGTGCGCTCCTGTCTTCAGGTCGCCGGTGGCGCGGACCTCAAGGTCAAAGTGGCCGTGCCGCGCGAAGAGGTCGAGCATGTGATCGAGAAAGCCGACTCCGGTCTCACGCGTGCCTGCGCCGTCCCCGTCCAGGGCGAGCGTGAGCGTGACGTCCGTCTCGCCGGTCTTGCGCGTCAGCTCAGCGCTGCGCCTCTGGTCAGTCACGTTTACGGGCCTCCATCGATTTTGCGTGCCAGATGAACCCTTCGGCGCGCGCGATCGTGGCTCCTGCATCTGCAAGCGGCCCGACGGCCTTGTCGGAGACCTTCACCTCGGCCATGCGGCGTCGGAAAGTCGCGACAGACAGTGCGCCCGCGTAGCGCGCGGCGCCGCCCGTCGGCAAGACGTGATTCGATCCTGTCACGTAGTCGCCGAACGCCGTCGCGGCGTTGCTGCCGAGGAAAAGCGCTCCGGCATTGCGGATCCCCACAGCCAGCTCATCTGCGACACCCGGCTTGACCATCAGCTGAAGGTGCTCGGGCGCAATCTCATCGGCCAGCGCGACGGCGCGGTGCAGGTCGTCAACCTTCACAAGTGCGAGCTCGGCTGCGATATCTGCGCACTGCCGCCCGACCGCGTCAAGGATCCGCTCGTCGTTCGAAATCAGCACCACGAGTGAATCGGGGCCGTGCTCACCCTGAGCCTTGAGGTCGAGAGCTACGAGTTCGGGATCGGCGAACGCATCGGCGACGACCACGAGTTCACTCGGCCCGGCCACAGAATCGATCCCGACCTGCCCCACGACCTGACGCTTGGCCTCCTGAACGTAAGAATTTCCCGGCCCGACGATCACATCGACCGCCTCGATCGTCTCGGTGCCATACGCGGCCGCGGCGATCGCCTGCGCTCCGCCAACGGCGTAGACCTCATCGACGCCCAGCAATGCGCAGACAGCCAGCACGGCGCTGTCAACCTGGCCGTGTTCACGCGCGGGACTGAGCACGCATACGCCCCCGACTCCGGCGGCGACGGCAGTGGCCAGGCACATGACGGCAGTCGACGGGTACGAACCCCGTCCGCCCGGCACATATGCGGCCGCGCGGTTCAAGGGAATCGTGCGGTACGAGACCCGGTGGCCCTGGGGAAGACTGACCGACTCCTTTTCGCTGAGATGCGCGCTCGCCACCTCGCGTACGTTTCCGATCGCAAGCTTCAGCGCCTGGAGAAGATCGATGTCGATCTCGCCCGGCGCGGCGTCAATCGCATCGCGCGAAACGCGGATCTTCCCGCCCTCGGGCGGATCGCCGAATCGTGTTTCGTACTCGAGAAGCGCTGCATCGCCACGTTCTCTGACCGCCGCGAGGATCTCGGCGACCGCGGCAACGGGCAACTCTGGCGAGAGCGCCCGGATGTCGCCCGCCAAAGCCTCAGAATTGAATCGTTTGATCGGCACGCGACCAGCCTCTCAGGCTTCGGCGGACGGGGCGACCAGCGCCGAGAGTTCCTCGACCACGCGGTCGATCTCTTCGGACTTCAGTCGGTAGGAACCGGGGTTGACGATCAGCCTCGCCGTGCAGTCGACGATCTCTTCGGTGACGACGAGACCGTTCTCACGCAGCGTGATGCCGGTTGCGGTGAGGTCGACGATCGCATCGGCCATGCCGGCGATCGCAGCGAGCTCAACCGAGCCCTTGACCTCGACCAGCTCGACCTGGCGACCGGTCTGACCGAAGTGCTTCTGCGCGATCTTCGGGTACTTGGTCGCAACGCGCAGGGTGCCCCGGCGGCGAAGCTGTTCCTCGGAAGCGTGCTCATTGCCTTCGACCACGGCCACGATCATGCGGCATGCCCCGAAGTCGAGGTCGAGCACCTCGTAAAGATCGCGATCTGACTGCTCCATCAGAACGTCCTTACCGACGATTCCGATGTCGGCAACGCCGCGCTCGACATACGTGGCGACGTCACTCGGTCGCATCGTGATGATGCCCTGCTCGTCAAAGTAGAGCTTGCGGTCGTTCTCGCGCACCTCGGCCACGTCATAGCCGATGCTCTCGAGCAGGTCGAGGCTCTTGGGCATCAGTGTGCCGCGTGGCACTGCAGCGATCACGCGATCGCCGGCCATCAGGCGCTGGCCTCCTGTTCGGCGATCACCGCGAGGTGGAGTCGCTCCATGTTCAGTGAGAACCCGAAGGCTGCGAGGTCGCGACCGAAACGGCCGACGAGATTGTCGTAGCGACCGCCTCCGCCGAGCGGAAAGCCGCTGGTTGGCGCAAATACTTCAAGAACCGTTCCGGTGTAATAGCTCAGCGGACGAACGAGGCCGAGGTCATAGATCACCCGGTCGGCAACTCCGGCCGCAGCAAGCAGATCGTCAAGTTTCAGCAGTTGCTCGGCACCTTCGCTCTCGAGCAGTTCGCGACTGCCTCGGGCGAGCGCAAGTGCCTCGAGCGCGGTCTGATCCGCCGGAGCTATGTGAATGTCCGACAGCGCGTTGCGGTAGCCGACGAGATCGCGCGTCTGCATCTCGTGCAGGACACGCTCCCTGTCGGCGCCCTTGATCCCGGCGACAGCCAGGCGCTCAGCGAAGAACGAGACGTCGCCGACGGCGATCTTGAAGTCATCCAGCCCGGCGGCGCGAAGCACGGAGATGAGAAGCTCGATCGCCTCGGCGTCCCCGGACTGAGCGGGCAGGCCCAGGAGCTCCATCCCGATCTGCAGGAACTGTCGGGACTGAGCGCGCTTCGGCTCGACCGCACGGTAGACGTGCTGCATGTAACAAAAGCGAAGCGGCGGCTCGGCCGAGCGGTAGCGCGTCGCGGCGAGCCGGGCGATCGGCACCGTCGAATCAAAGCGCAGAGTCAGGACCTGGCCGTCCTTGTCAGGTACTCGGTAGACGTTTTCGGCGAAGTCAGTGCCGGCGAGCCGCATCGTTTCTTCGTACTCCAGCGCAGGCGTCGCGATCTCGCCGTAGCCGGCTTTCGTGAAGACTTCAAGCGCGCGACCGGAGATCTCCCGCAGCTCGGCCATCTCTTCGGGCAACACGTCGCGCGTTCCCATCGGGACCGAAATCGTCTCGGGCACGCTTGCGCCGCCCAACTGGGTGTTTTCTGCCGAACTCATCGCGTCAGAAGACTAGGCGTGAACGGGTTCGGTTGAGACGCGCTCAATATGAGCGCCGAGGTCGCGCAGTCGCTGGTCGATGCTCTCGTACCCGCGGTCGATCTGACGGATGTTGCCGATCTCGGAAGTGCCCTTCGCCGACAGCGCCGCGATCAGCAGCGCCATACCGGCACGAATGTCCGGACTCTCGAGACGCTCGCCGCGCAGCTGAGCACGCCCGATGACGATCGCGCGATGCGGATCGCAGAGCGTGATGTTCGCTCCCATCGCGACGAGCTTGTCGACGAAGAACAGGCGGTTCTCAAACATCTTCTCGTGAATCATCACGCTGCCGTGCGACTGGGTGGCGAGCGCGAGCGCGATGCTCGTCAGGTCAGCCGGGAAGGCGGGCCAGGGGCCGTCTTCGATTTTCGGCATCATCTCGCCGGCGTCGTTCTTGACGATCATCTCCTGGTTGGCCGGAACGATCGTGTCGTCACCATCGAACTCGATCTTGACGCCAAGGCGTTCAAAGCCCAGACACGTCATGCGCAGGTCTGCGGGCGCGGAATCCTTGATCCGCAGCTCGCCACCGGTGGCGGCTGCGAGCGCGATGAAACTTCCGACCTCGATGTGGTCGGAGGTGATGCGGTGACGAGTGCCGGTGAGGTGCTTGACGCCGTTCACGTGCATGACGTTCGAGCCGATGCCGGTGATCTCCACGCCCATCGACTCGAGCATGCGCGCGAGGTTCTGAACGTGAGGCTCACTGGCGGCGTTGCGGATGATCGTCTCGCCGTCAGCCATCGCGGCCGCAAGCAGTGCGTTCTCTGTCGCCATCACGGAAGGCTCATCCATCATGAAGTCGGCCGGCTTGAGTCCGCCGAGGGCAGAAATCGTGATCCAGCGGTCGACGTCGACCTCGGCGCCGAGCGCGCGGAAGGCGTCGAGGTGCGGATCGAGCCGGCGGCGGCCGATCACGTCCCCGCCGGGCGGCGGCATTTCGGCGCGACCGAAGCGTGCGAGCAACGGGCCGGCGAGCAGGAAGGAGGCGCGAATCTTGTTGGCGAGTTCTTTGTCGACGTCCTGGTGGTCGACGCCCGAAGCGTTCATGACCAACTCGTGATCGTCACGCCACTCGATCGTGACGCCGAGGTTCTCCAGCAGGGCGAGCATCGCGTCGACGTCGCGGATACGCGGGACGTTCTCGAGCACGACCTCTTCATCGGTGAGCAATGCGGCCGCGATGCACGGCAGCGCGGCGTTCTTGTTGCCGGCCGGAATCACTGTCCCGGACAGTGGCTGGCCACCTTCGATTACGAGCTTTTGCACCTTGCGGTCTCCTTGGCGTTCGATCTGGCGAGCACTCCGGGTCACCCGTGGTTCGATCGCGCCGATTTCAAGTGGATATTTCAGGCTAACACTCACTGCATCGGTATTCGGCCGTGCCCACGTCCAACCCTGCGCAGCTCCGGAAATTCACTCCTCGGACCAGAATCCGCCGCCCGAGGCCCACGCGCGGAGGTCCTCGGCGCTGTCGAAAGTTCGCTCGATCTTCTCGCCCGAACGGGAGCGTTCGAGCTGTACCTGCGCGACGGCTGACCGTTGATCCTCGCCGACCTCCCACGGTCGTTCGAACTGCCACGTTGCGCCGCGCATCACCCAGGCGACGATGTGCTCAGTTCGACAGAGGAACGCGTGCCCCGGGCCGCCAGCCTGCGTGATCAGAAAGTGATCTGAAGGATCTATTGCAGCGCCGCAGCGCGCGCAAACCGCTTGTTCAAGGGATTCTGAGCCGGACACAGGGTTCAAAGTAGCGCCACGAACAAGTGTTCGGTTTTTCCGTCTGCGCCGGATCGCAATATACGAACATACGTTCTTCTCAAGCAAGGAACTCGTGAAATGAAGGCATCCCCCAAAAACCGTTTCGTCAAGAGCCTCGACCTCGTCGTCGACTTCGCAACCCTCGGCGAGTACCGCGTCGTCACCGATGCGCCACGCAGAGAGGTCCGCTCCCGCGACGTCTGGGCAACCGACATCGGGTGGAGCCAGCGCCCACGCACGCGCGAAGTCGAGTGCACTCTGCCCCGCGCCCGTGATCGCGCGCTTGCCCGCGAGCGAGTCCGCGGCTAGATCGAGATCTCACCCCGCAGAAACGTCCGACAGGAGCCGATCAGGTCGACACGTCCGTCAGCCTCGCGCCAGCGACAGGTGAAGTAGCCGCCACGCGCCGAGGCCTGATTTGCGCTCAACTCGGTCTTCCCCAGGCGGGTCGACCAGTAGGGCGTGAAGGCGCAGTGCGCCGAGCCCGTCGCCGGATCCTCAGGAATCCCGACTCCAGGCGCAAAGACGCGGTCCACGAAGTCGTACCCGGCGTCTCCTGGCGCAGAAAGATATAGGTGCCCCCCAGGAAGTGCTGCAATCGCGGACACGTCAGGCACCAGCGATCTCACCTCAGTCGGATTCTCGAGCACGACAAAAAGGCACGAGGCAGACCGCAGGACTGCTCCACTCGACTTGCCAATCGACAAGAGAGCGGCCTCGGCGACTTCAGCTTCTACCGGTTCCGGGCTGGGCGGGTCATCGGGGAAATCCATCGCATAGCCCGCACCACTCCGCGAGACGATGAGCTCGCCGCTTCGCGTATGAAACGTCAGCGACTCTCGATCGTCACCGAGCTCTGCGTAGATCGCGTGCGCACTGGCCAGAGTCGCGTGTCCGCAGAGATCAATCTCTTGCGAAGGGGTGAACCAACGAAGCTCGATCTCGTTCCCACGGTCGATGAAATAGGCAGTTTCAGACAGATTGTTCTGCGCCGCCACCGCCTGGAGGACCGAGTCCTCGGGCCAGTCTTCGAGCGGCACCACGGCCGCCGGGTTACCGGTGAACGGACCGTTCTCAAAGGCGTCAATCACGTATTGCACTGGCATTGAGCGCAGCCTAGCCGCGCGTGAGACAGCAACACCGTGGGTAGATCCGTGTTCAATAGTGCATATGACTCGGCAATTCACTCGCACTTTGACGCTCGGTGCGCTCGCCGGCGCAGTACTTGCCACGGCAGGCTGCGGCGGAGCAACGGCGGCCGGCTACGCCCCAACGGTCGGCATCGGCGACAACGGCTACGCGATGTTTCACGACGAGGACTACACCTCACTGAGGACAAAGATCTCGCGCAAGATCATCCCCTACGACTTCCGCCACCACAAGCACGAACGGGACGCCCTGGCCGCCTGGATGAAGTCAGCCAAAGCCGCCGGCATCGAACCCCACATCGCCTTCAATCACTCGGTCAACCACCCGACGAAGCTGCCGTCGGTTTCCAACTTCGAGGCATCGCTTCGTCACCTCAGGAGGAACTATCCGGAGCTCACGGTCTTCACGCCGTGGAACGAGGCCAACCACCGCTCTCAGCCGACAAAGAACAATCCGACTCGAGCCGCGCAGTACTACAACGCCGCCCGAAAGATCTGCACCAACTGCAAGATCGTGGCGGCCGACGTGCTCGATCAGGCAAACATGCTCCCGTGGATCGCAACCTTCAGGAAGTCCGCCTACAAGCCGAAGATCTGGGGCCTCCACAGCTATGTCGACGGCCAACGCAATCGCGCCTACCGCAACAGCAACACCAAGAAGTTCGTCAACGCCGTGCCGGGCGAAGTCTGGCTGACTGAAGTCGGAGGCATCGTCGCCCTCGGTCGCGTCTACTCATACAGCGAGAGCCGCGCCGCCCAGGGCGTCAAAGCCACGCTGAAGCTCTCCTTGGGCGATCGCCGCATCAAGCGGGTCTACCTCTACAGCTGGTTCGGCACCAACCAGCGTCACCGCAAGCCCTACCTCTGGGATTCGGGCCTGGCCTCCTGGGACGGCAAGCCGCGGCCGGCCTTTTTCGCGCTTCGTTCCTGGCTCAAATCAAATCCGAACGCGCTGTTGAAGAAGTAGCGATCAACAAAGAAAAGCCGCCCCATCCGGAGCGGCTTTTCTGAGGAAGAACCAGCGGCGTCCTACTCTCCCGGTCCCTTGCGAGACAAGTACCATCGGCGCTGTCGGGCTTAACTGCTCTGTTCGGAATGGGAAGAGGTGTTTCCCCGACGCTATAACCACTGGAAATTGGAAGGAACCGCACGTGGCTGCCACAGACGTCTAGAACGCCGGGCGCCCGCGGGCCCTGAAAACTGCACAAGCCTTTATAACGCAAATCAGAAACGAAGCCGAAAAATACAAACCGCGTGACTTACTTCTCACGAAGAGAAGTAAAAAATCCGTCAAGCCCTCGAGCGATTAGTACCAGTCAGCTACAAGCGTTACCGCTCTTCCACTGCTGGCCTATCAACCTGGTGGTCTTCCAGGACTCTTACTTCCTTGAAGGAATGGGAGAACTCATCTCGTGGTCGGCTTCCCGCTTAGATGCTTTCAGCGGTTATCCGGTCCAGTCGTAGCTAAGCAGCGATGCTCTTGGCAGAACAACTGCTACACCAGAGGACTGTTCACCCCGGTCCTCTCGTACTAGGGGCAACTCCACTCAATTCTCCAACGCCCACGGTAGATAGGGACCGAACTGTCTCACGACGTTCTGAACCCAGCTCGCGTGCCACTTTAATGGGCGAACAGCCCAACCCTTGGGACCAACTCCAGCCCCAGGATGTGACGAGCCGACATCGAGGTGCCAAACCGCCCCGTCGATGTGAACTCTTGGGGGCGATAAGCCTGTTATCCCCGGCGTACCTTTTATCCGTTGAGCGACGGCGCTTCCACTTGCTACCGCCGGATCACTATGACCTACTTTCGTACCTGCTCGACTTGTCAGTCTCACAGTCAAGCTCCCTTAATGCCATTGCACTCTGAACACGATTTCCGACCGTGTTGAGGGAACCTTTGTGCGCCTCCGTTACATTTTGGGAGGCGACCGCCCCAGTCAAACTACCCGCCTGACACTGTTCGGACGCCGGATTCACGGCAGCCCGTTAGAAACACAAAACATTCAGGGTGGTATCTCAAGGTCAGCTCCACGCCGGCCAAAGCCGACGCTTCAAAGCTTCCCACCTATCCTGAGCAAAATGCTCCATATTCCAATATCAGGGTGTAGTAAAGGTGCACGGGGTCTTTCCGTCTTACCGCGGGTACTCGGCATCTTCACCGAGACTGCAATTTCACCGAGCCCATCGTTGAGACAGCGCCCAACTCGTTACTCCATTCGTGCAGGTCGGAACTTACCCGACAAGGAATTTCGCTCTATCTGTTACTAACCGCAGTTCCTTTGAACTGCCTGCGGTTTGAACCTGGGGTTTACTCACACGTTCTATGGGCGCGTGACCCAGGCGGGCCGATCATTTCTGTCGACCTCTACGCGTCGCCGCGCAGAACGGACTGTCTCTTCGCCTCTTTGTGGAAAGAGGTGACTGGCGTACAGTCTCTGAGGATTCTTCGGAACGGCGCGCTCCCGGATAAGGGATTGCATTGTGTTCCAAAGCCTTTCCTGCTGATTGTCTGCACTCGTCGGATTTTTACTGCAATCCCGCTCGTGGAGCGAGATTACGAGTACCGCGAGATACTCAGATTTTCCAGCATATAGCCAGTTCCACTCACACCATCACTGATGTGAGGGGCAACCTGTTGATTACCTTAGGACCGTTATAGTTACGGCCGCCGTTTACTGGGGCTTAGTTTCAGTGCTTCGAGCAAGCTCTAACACCTCCACGTAACCTTCCAGCACCGGGCAGGAGTCACCCCCTATACGTCGTCTTACGACTTAGCAGAGAGCTGTGTTTTTGGTAAACAGTCGGTTGGGCCAATTCACTGCGGCCCCCTCCCGCTCCACGAGTAAATCGCTTCACGGTAATAGGGCGTCCCTTCTCCCGAAGTTACGGGACGATTTTGCCGAGTTCCTTAACGATGGTTATCTCGATCACCTTAGTATTTTCTACTTGTCCACCTGTGTCGGTTTTGGTACTGGCGCGTGCATCCTCCCTAGAGGATTTTCTCGGTAGTGTGGCGTCAGAGACTCGCCGGCAGTAAAGCCAGCTGGCATCGCACCTCGGGTTAAGCAGCGCCGGATTTACCTGGTGCCGCCCCTACATGCTTACCCCAGGACTACCATCGCCTGGGTTCTCCTAGCCTTCTACGTCCCCCCATCGGTCAAACGGGTGCGACGCGGTACAGGAATATCAACCTGTTATCCATCGACTACGCCTTTCGGCCTCGCCTTAGGTCCAGACTAACCCTGAGAAGACGAGCTTTACTCAGGAATCCTTGGACAATCGGTGTGAGAGATTCTCACTCTCATTTCGTTACTTATGCCGGCATTCTCACTTCTCATCGCTCCACAATGCGCTTCCGCGACTGCTTCAAAGCAATGAGAACGCTCTCCTACCACGCACAGACAAATCTGTGCATCCACGTCTTCGGTGTCTAGTTTGAGCCCCGTTGAATTATCCGCGCCTGAACACTTGACCAGTGAGCTGTTACGCACTCTTTAAAGGATGGCTGCCTCTAAGCCAACCTCCTGGCTGTCTGTGCACTCAGACATCGTTTTCCACTTAACTAGAACTTGGGGACCTTAGACGGTGGTCTGGGCTGTTTCCCTTTTGACGCTGAAGTTTATCCCCCAGCAACTGACTCCCGAGGTAAACGTGATGGTCTTCGGAGTTTGCCTGAAGTCGGTAATCCGGTAAGACCCCTAGTCCAAACAGTGCTCTACGGCCATCACGCAATTTACTCGAGGCTATACCTAAATATATTTCGGAGAGAACCAGATATCTCCGGGCTTGTTTAGCCTTTCACTCCAATCCACAGCTCATCCCCCCGGTTTTCAACCCAGGTGGGTTCGGCCCTCCACAGGGTCTTACCCCTGCTTCAGCCTGGCCATGGATAGCTCGCCCGGTTTCGGGTCTACCGCCATTGACTAAGTCGCCCTATTCGGACTCGCTTTCGCTGCGGCTCCGTTCATCACTTAACCTTGCCAATGACGAGTAACTCGCCGGCTCGTTATGCAAAAAGCACGCCGTCACACCCTAAAGGTGCTCCGACCGCTTGTAGGCACGCGGTTTCAGGTACTATTTCACTCCCCGTCTGGGGGACTTTTCACCTTTCCCTCACGGTACTTGTCCGCTATCGGTCATCTGGAAGTACTTAGCCTTGGAGGGTGGTCCCCCCGGGTTCAGACCGCGTTTCACGTGCACGGTCTTACTCAGGAACATTTATCGTGAGACTGCCAGTTTTCGCGTACGGGGCTATCACCCGCTGTGGCGCTGGATTCCAACAGCTTCCACTAACTGCAGCTTTGTAACTCACGCCTGGAAAACCACTTCCAGGACAAAACGTCCTACGACCCCTCGTACGCAACGCGTGGTTGCTTACACGTATGAGGTTTAGGCTGATCCCTTTTCGCTCGCCGCTACTGGGGGAGTCTCGGTTGATTTACTTTCCTCGGGGTACTGAGATGTGTCAGTTCCCCCGCTTACCTTCCGCACACCTATGTATTCAGTGTGGGATAACGCTGCATTACCAGCGCTGGGTTTACCCATTCAGAGATCCGCGGGTCAAAGGATATTCAGCTCCTCTCCGCGGCTTATCGCAGCCGTTCACGTCTTTCATCGGCTTCAGATGCCAAGGCATCCACCGTGTGCCCTTACTATCTTGACGGTGATCACTTAGAACGGGTCGATCCCAAATACTCGAAAGTACCGTGAACCAATCCGCGTTCGGCGATTTGCATTTTCCGCCTTCGTTTATTGAATTGCTTGGCCTGTGCAGTTTTCAAGGTCCGCAGGCGACGCGCCTGGTGGACGAGCTTCAAGAGCTCACCCCTCAGGTGGTCCCTCAAAACTCAACAGCGTGACAGTCCTGTTTCAAGGACACAATTCCAGATTTAGTCGACATTTCAGGAACACCTGGCGGCGGGGACACCCAGTATGGATGCCTCAGGCCGGCAAGTGATCACTTCATGTATGTGTGGCCCGAAGGCCACTAGAAGCTCCCTAGAAAGGAGGTGATCCAGCCGCACCTTCCGGTACGGCTACCTTGTTACGACTTCACCCCAATCACGAGCCCCACCTTCGGCGGCTGCCTCTCTTGCGAGTTAGCTCACCGACTTCGGGTGTTGCTTGCTTTCGTGGTGTGACGGGCGGTGTGTACAAGACCCGGGAACGTATTCACCCCAGCATTGCTGATCTGGGATTACTAGCAACTCCGCCTTCATGAAGGCGAGTTTCAGCCTTCAATCCGAACCGAGACGCACTTTTTGGGATTCGCTCCACCTCGCGGTATCGCAGCCCTCTGTATGCGCCAATGTAGCACGTGTGAAGCCCTGGACATAAGGGGCATGATGACTTGACGTCATCCCCACCTTCCTCCGGTTTGTCACCGGCAGTCTCCTATGAGTCCCCGACATTACTCGCTGGCAACATAGGACAGGGGTTGCGCTCGTTGCGGGACTTAACCCAACATCTCACGACACGAGCTGACGACAACCATGCACCACCTGTGTACGGCCCAAAAGGACACCGTATCTCTACGGCTTTTCCGTACATGTCAAACCCAGGTAAGGTTCTTCGCGTTGCCTCGAATTAAGCAACATGCTCCGCTGCTTGTGCGGGCCCCCGTCAATTCCTTTGAGTTTTAGCCTTGCGGCCGTACTCCCCAGGCGGGGCACTTAATGCGTTAGC
>JBPPNF010000022.1:0-3657 GCA_051306435.1 Solirubrobacterales bacterium
CACGCCGACGCCGGCAGCCTGAGCTGCCTGCTCGACGCCGACGTTGCCGGCCAGAACGATCACGTCGGCAAGCGATACGTCCTTGCCGAACGCGGCGCGGACGTCCTCGAGCTTCGTCAACACGGATGCGAGCTCGTCCGGGTCGTTGACGGGCCAGTCCTTCTGCGGCGCGAAGCGCACGCGGGCGCCGTTGGCTCCCCCACGCTTGTCGCTGCCGCGGAACGATGAAGCCGATGCCCAGGCTGCCTTGACCAGCTGCGAAACAGTCAGTCCGGCTGCGGCGATCTGCGACTTCAGGTCGGCGATCTCGTCGGGGCCGAGCGGGGCTGCGGTCGGAGCCGGCAGCGGGTCCTGCCAGATCAGGCTCTCGCCCGGAACCTCTGAGCCGAGGTAGCGGGCAACCGGGCCCATGTCGCGGTGAGTCAGCTTGAACCAGGCGCGTGCGAACGCGTCGGCGAACTCGTCCGGGTTCGCGTAGAAGCGACGCGAGATCTTCTCGTACTCAGGGTCGAGGCGAAGCGACAGGTCTGTGGTCAGCATCGTCGGAAGGCGCTGGGCGGAATCTGCGGCGGGACCGGGAATCACACTTTCTGCGTCCTTGGCGACCCACTGGCTGGCGCCGGCCGGGCTTTTCTCGAGTTCCCACTCGTAGCCGAAGAGGTTCTCGAAGAAATTCTGTGACCACTGCGCGGGTGTGGTCGTCCAGGTCACCTCAAGGCCGGAGGTGATCGCGTCCTCCCCCTTGCCGGTGTTGTATGAAGAGAGCCATCCAAGACCCTGCGCCTCCAGCGGCGCGGCCTCGGGTTCCGGGCCGACGTACTCGTCGGGGTCGGCGGCGCCGTGCGTCTTGCCGAAAGTGTGTCCACCGGCGATCAGCGCGACGGTCTCCTCGTCGTTCATCGCCATGCGTGCGAAGGTCTCGCGAATGTCGTGCGCCGCGGCCAGCGGATCCGGAACGGCGCCGGGGCCTTCAGGGTTCACGTAGATCAGGCCCATCTGCACTGCGCCGAGCGGGTTCTCGAGCGCGGCCGCATCCTTGATCGCGTCGCGCATCGACTCCGAGCCGCCGTAGCGGTACTGGTCGCCGAGCCATGTTGTCTCTGCGCCCCAGTAGACGTCTTCGTCGGGCTCCCAGACGTCGGCGCGGCCTCCGGCGAAGCCGAAGGTCTTGAAGCCCATCGACTCCAGCGCGACGTTGCCGGCGAGGATTATCAGGTCGGCCCAGGAGAGATTCTGGCCGTACTTCTTCTTGACCGGCCAGAGCAGGCGGCGGGCCTTGTCGAGGTTTCCGTTGTCGGGCCAGCTGTTGAGTGGGGCGAAACGCTGCTGGCCCGTTCCGCCGCCGCCGCGGCCGTCGCTGATGCGGTACGTGCCGGCGCTGTGCCAGGCCATGCGGACCATGAACGGGCCGTAGTGACCGAAGTCAGCCGGCCACCAGTCCTGGGAAGTCGTGAGGACGTCGGCTATGTCCGCTTTGACTGCGGGGAGGTCGAGCGTCTTGAAGGCCTCGGCGTAGTCGAACTCCTCGCCGAGCGGATTGGACTCCGCTGGGTTCTTGGCGAGGGTCTTGAGATTCAGTCGGTCGGGCCACCACGTCGTGTTGCCGCCGCCCTGGGTCGGGTGCGGGAAGCGATCGTGGGCTACGGGGCAACCACCGGCTGCCTCTTCATTCATTTCGCCGACGACGGCATCGGAATTCTGGGAGTCAGACACGTTGGCCCTTTCTGCAATGTGGGTTTTCTTGCGGGCACGGTGACCGGAATCTGGTCCTGGCCTCGCCGACAGCGGGCTGGTGGCTGTGCGTGAAGCGCCTTACGCGTCGCGCGACGGAGACATGCAGCTCGATGGCGACGATCATAGTCGGCGATGTGTCCATGCCAATCCGATCAGATTGAAGTGATCACGCGCAGGCCCGGCGGCGAAACGTTCGCCGACAACGTGGGCTTCCGCGTGATCGTTCCTCAGCGCCAGGCGATCACGACGTTCGCTTCGAACTCCTCCGAGGTGACGAGCTCAGGTTTGAGCTCGTTCGCCTCGCAGATGGCGAGCGTTTCGGCTGCCTGGCTTTCGCTCGTCTCAAGCAGCAGGCAACCGTTTCGCTTGATCCAGCCGGGTGCCTCCTCGGCGATGCGTCGGTGGAAGTCGAGTCCGTCCTCGCCGCCGTCAAGCGTTGCGCGTGCCTCGTGTTCGCGGGCCTCGGCCGGCATCTGCTCGATCGCCGCCGTCGGCACGTACGGGGCGTTCGCGACCAGCACATTTATCCGCCCACGCAGCACGACCGGCAGCGGTTCGAACAGATCCCCCACGTAGGTCACCGCGCCGGTGCCTTCGAGATTCTTATCGGCACACTCGATCGCAACCGGATCGATGTCGGTGCAGTGCAGCTCGACCTTTCGCTTCACGGCGCTCAGCGCCATGGCGATCGCACCGGAGCCGCAGCACATGTCGAGCACCACGTCGCCGCGCTCGGTGTACTTGGCGGCCTGAAGAAACAGAAACTCAGTGCGGCGACGGGGAACAAACACGCCGGGGGCGATCGTCACGCGCTGACCGCCGAACATCGCCCAGCCGAGAATCTGCTGAAGGGGCTCCCCCGCGCTGCGGCGTTCGATCATCGCGGCGAGCGCCTTGTTGTCCTCGGCCTCATTGATCAGCATGCGCGCTTCGTCTTCCGCGAAAACGCTTCCCGACGCGCGCAGGCGTGCGGCGATGGCGTTGACAAGCTGTGGGGACGGATCTGCGGACATCTGCCCGCGCATTGTTGCGCACGCTGCGGCAGATCGGGCGGTGGTGCCACTGCCCACGCGACTCTCCGCGCGTCTCATCGACCGTGAAATCCTCGACGCAGTCGGGGAAGCGGCCGCATCAGCGAACTGCGAGCCACCACTGGCTAATCTGCGCCACATGATTCGAATCACTGGCCTGCTCATCGCCCTAACCGGCATTGCGCATTTCATCGCGCCGCAGTATTTCAAGGACCTCACCAAGGTCGCCTTCCCCGAGAACACCGACGACTGGATCCTGCGCAACGGCGCAATCGAGACGGCCGTCGGAACGTCGATCGCGCTCTCCAGCACGCGCAAGCTCGGATTCCTCGGCCTCAGCGCCTACGTCGGCTGGCTCGCCTTCAACGGCGCAAAGAATTCCTGACTAGGCTCTGAGGCATGACGTTTGACGCCGTGACATTTGAACCAGGTGCACGAGTCGAACTGCCAGAAGGTCTGGCTCCCCCGTTTCAGGTCTTCGTGAACGGGATCGAGCAGGAACGCGGTCCGGACTACGTCGTCAACGGGCGGCATCTCGTCTTCAAGGCCGTGCTCATCCGCGAGGGCAAACTCGGTTTCTGGCGCTGGTTCTCGATGTTTCTCGGCGTCGGCAACACCTACCGCGCCAACGACGGCGTCGACGTCGCCTTTCGCGCCAACGGCCGTCCACAGATCTTCACCGCGCTGCCGATCGAAACACTCGGCGATCCGCGCACCGACTTCGGCCAGCGTGGACCGGTCTCGTTCGACCCGGCAGGTCGCTAGTGCACCGTCTCACAATTAACTACCAACTTGATCCAACGCCACCCGACCCCGCCTGACCTTCTCGAGAATCGATTCGGTCGTGGCGGTCCAGACAAACGGCTTGGGGTCGTCGTTGGTGGCCTTGAGG
>JBPPNF010000023.1:0-6772 GCA_051306435.1 Solirubrobacterales bacterium
CCGACGCGACCGGTCCAACGGGAACGGGTTGAGGATCGGCCCGGTGCCGACGTCGCGATGGAAGTCATAGAAGCCGCGCAGCACGGTCTCGCTGTGCGCCCGCACTGAGGCCGAGTAAGCCGCGCCCGTCGTCTTCGTTGCAAACGCCGCCACCGACTCATGGTCCTGCTTGCGCCAGTGCACCCTGGTTGGCTTGCCGGCCACCAGCAGCCAGCGGGAGAAGTCCCGCGCCTCGATCTGAGTGGCCCGATCCCACGCGACCTCAACCGCCCAAAGGAACCGGAACCACCGCAGCAAGTCCATCCCGTAGGACCGCAACGTCGCCGGTGAACGCCCCGCCGCCTGAAGCTCCCCGAAGTACGACGCGACCGCCTCCACGACCTTCCCCTCAGCGTCGGTGAGCAACCAGGGCTGACCCCGTTCGCCGGTATCCACAAGCCGGCCGACCTGCGGCACCGACGTCAACGCGAGGTCCCTCGACGGCTCCGGCTCGTTTGGCATGGGTGCTGTCTAACACCAAACAGAGCCCAGACCTTGTCCCGACACACCCCCTCTGACCTGCGACGATGCGGCAGATAGTTCAGTCAATAGGTAGTCACCGCCCGCGGCGGTGATCTGCTTGGCGGTCTCGGTCTGGGTATGCATCGCGTCCACGGTCACCACCGCGCCAGCCAGGTCGAAGCTCGAGAGCAACTTCCGGACGGCGGGGATCTCGTTGGACTTCGCCGCGACGGCAAGCTGCCCCGAGCACAGTGCCGGTGTGATGGTCGAAGGCGGCGACCAGATGCGGAGCCGTCTGGTGCCGGGTCCGTGCTCCGCGGATGGTCTTGCCGTCCAGGGCGATCACCCTGCGTTGGCCCACCACGCCGGTGCGGGTCCACAGCCAAGCTCCCAGGATCGAGTCCAAGACCGTGGCGTCCAGACGGTTGAAGGTGCGGCGGATCGCCGACTCCGACGGCACATCGGCCGGTGGATCCCAATGCAGCAAGGAGATTCTCGTCGGCGTCCGCGGCCCACTGTCCGATCGCGGCGAACGACCGTGCACCGGCAGCGACCGCAGCGATCCCGACCGCCAAGATCCCCGGCAACTGGTGCCGGATCCCGCGCGCCCGTCGAGGGTCAGGCACCGACTCCAACAGCGTCAGCAACGCCGACGCTGAGCCGATGGGTTGCGAAGACGCAGGGGTAGTACGAGAAGATGACATCGGCGGGTGTGGTCCTGAGGCTGGCGGGGGTCTCGACAACCACCATCCAAGTCACACGGACCACACCCGTCACACACGCCACACCGTGTGTCGGGCCAAGAACTTCAGGTCAGCCGGCCATCAGCCTGACTTTGCCGAGGCCCTGGTCCTGCAGCCGGCGGAATGACGCGCTCGCCAAGCGACCGGATCGCGGCAGAAGCGGATACCGAGCCTGGCCTTGCGTCGCGAGAAGTTCAGGCGACTTTGCCGCCGTACCTCTGACGGGCCGCCTCGCCGGTTGTCCCGACAAAAGTGCCGATGAGGGACCAAGACATGCCGGCCTCGCGTGCTTTCTGGATCGCTGCGAGAACATGACGTTCTGCATCCGAGCGTTCCTTCACGGCTAGGCGGAGAAGAGCGACGGCGTCGCGGTCCAGTTCGTTGGAGGGGTCTGGTTCGTAGCCCTCGAAGCGAGCGGCGAGCTCGTCGGCGTGCTTGAGGATGTCGTCTACCGAGCGGGGCATATGGATCACCTGAGGAACTTCTCGCGGGCTGGCATGGCGTGGACGATGACTACCGCCTCGACGCCGTGGACGTAGCCGATCTCAAGGATGATCGCTGCCGCGTTGGCGCCGACCATCATGGTGAACCCTTCACCGAGGTCCCAGACCCGGATGGGGTTGCGGTACGCGTGGAGAATGTCCTCCTCACTCACTCCGTGCTGGGTAGCCGACGGAGCGATGATGGGGTCACCCGACACTCGTCAAAGATAACTTGCCGCCGTGTGCTGCGCAACGGCGCTTCGGGCAACGCCTCGTCACCGGCATGCCGAAGGATCACGTGCATAACCCCGCAGGGCCCCGGCGAGTTCGTGTTTCAGCAGGTCGTGTGTCCATGAAAGGAGCGTGGTGGTGATGTAGGAGGTCGCCAGCACAAACCTGTGCTGTGCCGGTGATGGAGGTTTGGCCCTCCGGGCTCGCCGTGCAGGCGGGGAGCCCAAACCACCGGAAGCTGCGTCGGTCAAGAGCCGTCGGGGTGAGCGTTGCGGGAACAGGCCCGGCGTTACCGGGTCAGGTGTGCGACGAGAAGACGAACGTGTGTGAACCACTGCTGACGCATCGAGAAAAACAACGATGGCATCAAAACTGAGGTGGGTTTCCCCTCGTACTGACGTTCCGCACTTCTCGATGATCGTTTGGCCCCCACATGTCTGGGTCATCGCTTCGCTGACCGGGGTGGTCGCGGGGGGCGCGCTTGATGCAGGAGGAGTTCGCCTGCGGCCGCTGAGATCTCCTCCATCTGGGCGATTATCTGCTCAAGTCGGCGTCGGTTGGCGATCCAGCTCTGGTAGAGCTCGGCTTCGGCCTCGTTGAGCCGGCGGCTCACGGTCTTGCCAGCGAGCGCGCGGCTCCACTGGTAGTAGGGGCCGTGGCGCTGCGGCGGGTTGCCCTGGCAGCGGCAGCCTCAGACCTCCTCAAGTAGGTGACGGATTGGCCCTGTGACCAGGGTTTTTTCTTCGCGACATCACGTCGGGAATCCGTTGAGATATGATAGTGTTTGGGTATGGGTCAGGCGGTGCTGGACGGGATGCCGGAGCAGGTCGGGTTGCGCCTGCACCTCAGTGAGGGACAGGTCCTGGTGACTCGCGGACCGAGGCTGGTCTACCGCTACCACCAGGGTGATACCGGGATGCGGAACCTGGCGATCGTGGCGTTGACCGACGCCGGCCAGCGCGTCGATGAGGTGGCCGTGCTGTTCGGGTTGACCGCGACCTATGTCTCGATGCTGCGGGGGCGGGCCCGCGCGCAGGGTTCTGCCGGCCTGGTGCGTCGCCGTGGCCGCCCACCCAAGCTTTCGGCCCGGCAGGTGACCCAGGCCAGGGGGTGGGCCGGGTCGGGGTGGACCCAGCAGGCGATCGCTGACCGGCTGGGGGTGGCCCGCTCGGTGATCAGCGAACTCCTCTCCCGGCTGGGCCCGACACCGGCCCAAGAAGTCCTCCCCGACCCCGACGAGCCCGAGGACACCGACACCGACACGGAGACGTCGGTCTGTGATGAGTCGGTCTCTGATGAGTCTGGGGAGCCCGACGAGCCAGTCGGTGCCGAGCCGTCCGAGCCGGAGCCGCCGGCCCCCTGGACTGGTTCGTCACCCGGTTCGGCCCGGATCGGGTCCGGGACGCATCGGTGTCGCTACGCCGGGGCGATGCTGCTCTACCCGTATCTGGATCGAGTCGGCGCGGAAGCCATCTTCGGCTCGGTCAGCGGTGGGCCGGCGCGCCGATACGACGACCTGGCGGTGTTGAGCACCGCGACCCTGGGTTTCGCGCTCGGTGTCGACACCGTGGAGGGCACCAAACACCTGCGCCGGTCCGAGGCCGGGCCTGCGGTCGGGTGCAGGGTGGTCCCGGAGCTGGCCACACTGCGCGCCCGGCTCTCCGCGCTCGCCGACGGATCCGACCCGTTGGGACTGCAGCGGGCGTTCGCCGCCGGGATGCTCGCGCACGACCCGGCCGGTGACCCGGTCTACTTCGTCGATGACCACTTCAAGCCCTACTCCGGTGCCCGACCAGTCGGGAAGGGCTGGAACACCAAACGCCGCCACGCCCAACCCGGCATCGACGACACGCACCTAGTCGATGCCCGCGGCCGGGCGGTGGTCTTCGGCTCGGGTGAACCGACCGGGCTGGCCTCCACCCTGCCCGGGGTGCTGACCCAGCTACGCCGCGTGATCGGCCCCGACGCGCCGGTGCTGCTGGGTTTCGACCGGGGCGGTGCGTTCCCGGTCGCGTTCACCGCGTGCCGCCAGGCGGGGGCGGACTGGGTCACCTACCGGCGTGCTCCCCTAGTCGAGGCCACCGCGAGACCTCGCCGGTCCTGGACTCTGCGTGAGGGCAAACGGATCACCGTGGTCCTGGCCGATGAGACCGTCCAGATCAAGGGTTACGGCCAGGCCCGCCAGCTCACCTTGTTCGAAGCGGGCGAACCCGTACTCCAGGTGCTGACCTCCGAGTCGACCGCGACCGGTGCGTCTCTGTTGTGCTGGCTGCGGGCCCGGTGGCGGATCGAGAACATGTTCAAGTACGCGGCCGCACACAACGGGATCGACACCCTCGCCGACTACGCGATGGACATCGGCCCCGACACCCGGAAAGTGAAGAACCCGGCCCGGGTCATCGCCCGCAAAACCGTGGCGGCCGCACAGGCAGAGCTGGCCGCGGCCGAGCGGGCGCTGCCGCAGATGCTGGCCGGACCCGCAACACCGAAGCAGATGAACGCCGCCCTCCCCGAGCTGCACCAGCAGATCGCCGACGCCAAGACCGCGCTCGCCGCAGCCAAGACCAAGCTGCGCCCCATCCCGGCCAAGGTGCTCGCTACCGACCTGGACCCGAACGCGAAGCGAGCCCGCCCACACATCGAACGCCGCGGCCTGCAGATGGTGCTACGGCTCCTCGCGTTCAACGCCGAAGCGTGGCTCGCCGAGCACCTCAACGCCTACCTGACCGACCCCGACGAGTACCGGGCCATCACCCGCAACCTGCTCCACCAAGGCGGCCAGGTCGACTACACCCCCACGGCGATCACCATCACCCTCGACCGGCCTGACAGCCCCCGGATCGCCCGTGCCCTGCACCTGCTTGCCGAGGAACTCAACGCCACCCCAGCGCGCCTACCCGGCGACCGCCGCCCGCTGACCTACCAGCTCGCAAGGACATGAATCTCAACACTCAGCCCGTCCCTACTTGTCGGGTAGCCGGGGGCATCTCAGCCCCCGGCTCCCACGGATCCCGGCGTGACAGTCTCCCGTCACCGGGCTCTTGTCGTCTTGATCACCAGGGAGTGGCCACCCATGCCCAGTGGGCGAACCCTCGCGGATACTGGCTGATGATGCGCTGCCAGCACGCCAGGGCCTTCTTGAATGGCCGCAACCGTCGATACTTCTTGCGGAGCCAACGCATCAGGTAGGCGTTGATGCGTTGCAGGAGCGGACGCAGTGCGGTGCGGTAGAACGCCCCGTAGTACTGCATCCAGCCGCGCACGATCGGATTGATCCGCGCAGCTACCTCGGCAATGGTGTGACCGGTCCAGTTGTGAAGCCGCCAACGGCGGACCTCCTCGCTGAGCCGGTTCAAAGCGTCCTTGCTGATCGCGGGCAGAAACGAGTTGAAAACCTTCCCGTTCTTGCTCCGCGCCGCGCGGGCACGGAAGGTGTACCCGAGGAACGTGAACGCGGTGTGCTCATGATCGAGCCGCCGCTTCCCGTCCTTGCAGTACACGATCTTGGTCTTGGCCGGGTGCAACCGCAGCCCGACCTCGACCATCCTGTCCCTGATCGCCACCACCAGGCTGTTCGCCTGGCGTTCGGTGACGCAATGCACCACAGCGTCGTCGGCGTACCTCTCAAACCAGACAGTCGGATACTCCCGTGCCATCCAGGCGTCGAACGCGTAATGCATGAACAGGTTCGCCAACACGGGCGAGATCGCTGACCCCTGTGGGGTCCCACGGTCTCGCTGTTGCAAGGTCCCGTCGGCCAACGCCAGCGGAGCTTCCAGCCACCGCTTGACATACAACAGCACCCACGGGTCGGTGGTGTGCGCCTCCACCGCTTTGACCATGAGGTCCCACCGCACACTGTCGAAGAAGGCCTGGACATCAAGATCGATGACCCAGTTCCTCTTCCAACAGCGTTGTCGGCATACCGCCACCGCGTCCAAAGCCGACCGCGCGGGCCGGTACCCGTAGGAATCCGGATGGAAGATCGGCTCGACCTTCGCCTCCAACCTACGAGCCGCCACCGTTTGGGCAACTCTGTCCGCGACAATAGGCACGCCGAGCACCCGGACCCCACCGCCATGCGACTTCGGTATCTCCACCGCCTTCACCGGGGGCGGAAAGTAACTACCCGAACTCATCCGATTCCAGATCCGATACAGATTGTTCTTCAGATCGGCCTCGAACTCCTCGAGCGTCACCTTGTCCACACCCGGTGCACCCCGATTCGCCTTCACCTGCCGAAAGGCCTCCCACACCTCCCACTTCGAAATATCGAACGGCTTTCCTGACGACTTCAGTTTCTCCACCAATTCCTCCCGGGAACACCGGTTGATCAAACGGACAAACCACAGACGACCCGGCCCCTTCGCTCCACCCCCACCGCGCCAAGCAGGGACTTCACCACTACTACGAGCCGGTCCGCCGACGCGCCCCGGATCGGTACTCACGCCCTCACGGGTTCAGCCCGCTAGGGACACTCCCTCTCGCCGTCGCACAACAACCACGACGGCAGTACCGGGACACGTCTTCCCACGTTCCATGCGAGAGCAGCAGATCAGGCTCACGTCGCCTACATGCCGGACACCACCCGGCCAGTCAGCGGGCACCCGCCGGGCTGATCCCAGAACGCTCCAGATACGCCCTGGTTTTGATGTCACCTAAACTCAGATAACGACACTTCTACAGCGAACTCCCGAAAGAGTCTGCGCACCGTCTTCCTGATCCCCACCTGACGCATCTTGTGCGCCTTTTCCGCAATCGCTCACCACGACGGTCTTCAGCCAACGCAGCATGCGGTGGTTAGAAGCCTCCCCC
>JBPPNF010000024.1:0-93431 GCA_051306435.1 Solirubrobacterales bacterium
ACTTCGATCAGATCGATGTCGTCAAGCACATCGAGCAGGTGCTTGTAATCGGGGACCGAGTGCATGCGGTCAAATGGATGCGGCACGTAGACAAGCCCGCCCTGCCGCTTGATGTCTGCGATCGCTTCTTGCAGCGTTACGCCCTTGGGGATCAGCTCGTCGATGAAGAGGCCGATCACCTCGCCCTGATCCTTGGTCTTGACTTCCTCGCCGATAATCACCTTGACGCCGTACTCGTCGGCAAGCTTCGCGGCTTCGTGCGCGCCAGAGACGAGGTTGTGGTCGGTGACGGCGATCGCGCCGAGGCCCTGGACCGCTGCGGTTTCGAGCAGAACTTCGACTGGCGTCGCGCAGTCGTGCGAGTGGTTTGTGTGCATGTGCAGATCGACGTCGATGCGCTTGCGGCGGGCGACGCGGTCGGCGATGTGCGGCTTGGGCTGCTTGGCGGGGATCAGGTCGTGGCGGCGCGCGCGCGTCTCGTAGTAGAGCGATTCAAAGCGCGTGGCGACGGCGTCCCAGGTGTTGGTCTCTGCGAAGCGGCGGGCGTTCGCGCGGATCCTGGCGAGCAGCTCTTCGTCGGTGATCATGCGCGTGAGCTGATCTGAGAGCGCGGTGGCGTTGCCAGATTCGAACATCAGGCCCAGCTCGCCGTCGTCGAGGGCTTCCTTGTAGGGAGCGAGATCGGCGGTCAGCGGGGCTGCGCCGCTGGCCACGATGCGGGCGACGTAGCCGGGGCTGGGCGCGGTGCCGGCTGATGCCGCGATCGCGATGTCGGCGGTGGCGAGCAAGTCTGCGGCACTTGACTGGCCGGCAGAGACAAAGGTGGTGTGCCCACGCATGCGGTTGGAGAGGCTCGGCGGCGCGACGGCGGTGTCAGCGGGCGTGCGGAAGGTGGCGTGCCATTCGAGGTCGCGCGGGAGTTTTCTGAGGGCACGGATGAGGATTCTTTGCGCGGCGCGCTCTTCAACGCCGTCGAGGAAGATCTCGATCGGGGCGCCGGGCTGTTTGGGCGGCCGGTCGTGCGGCGCCTCGGCACCGGGTCCGATCACGGAGTAGTCGCCGCCGAAGTAGCTGCCGACGAGGTCCTTGGTCACGTGGTTGATCGCGGTGCGGCTGTCCAACCGGCCGAAGAAGAGCTCGACGAACTTGCGGGCGACCTGGGTGGAGAGGGTGCGCTCGGTCGCCTGGTGGAAGGTGCCCACGTTGAGCGTGAAGCTCATGCGCAGCGCGGCGCTGGAGGCGCTGGGCGCGAAGGGTTCGTGTACGTGGACGAAGTCGAAGCCTTCGATCTGAAGGAGGTCTTCGAGCGTGCGGGCGACGTCGACCGGGACGGCCGCAGTGCCGCCGAGCTTCGCCGGCGGGAAAGGGAGGGCTGCGCCGATGCCGAGGATGCTCGGGCCGCCGGACTTGCGCTGGTCGAAGACGCTGTCGAGGGACTTGTCTTTCGCGGCCTGCTTGATCTTGGCGCGGGACTCCTTGACGAGCTTGCGGCTGTGGCTGGGGGCGACGATCACGACTTCGTGGCCGCGGGCCTGGAGGGCTTTGGAGAGACCCAGGACGTAGCGGTTGGTTTCTCGTTCGTCCTCGATCGCGTAGGGGGTTACCTGGGCGATTCGGAGTTTGGGCTGGGACTTGGGCATTGGGGGGGATGGTACGGGAGTGGTGGTCTGCGGCCGCCGAGCGTTGCCATCGGGGTCGCTTCCACCGCCGAGAACGTGCTCGCCGAAGAGTCCCCGAATGGTGGACCGCCAAGCGTTTGAACGACTCGCGTCAACTCAAACGACTACCGTCCCAAAAATCAACGGAGGGTCGATGGGGCGCGAGATCAACGTGGTTGGGGCAGTGATCGTGAGCGATGGGCGTGTGCTTTGCGCGCAGCGCGGGCCGGGCGGGTCGCTTGCAGGAATGTGGGAATTCCCCGGCGGCAAAATTGAGGAGAACGAAGCTCCGGCGGAAGCCCTAGTACGCGAGATTCGCGAAGAGCTCCACTGCGATGTGACGCTCGATGATCAGATCACAACAACTTCTTGCGAGTACGACTTCGGCATCATCAATCTCACAACTTTCTACTGTCGCCTCTCAAGCGGTGTCCCGCAGATCACCGAGCACGAACAGTTCGTGTGGGCGGCGCCGGGAGACCTGGATCGCTTCGACTGGGCGCCGGCCGACATACCGACGGTTGAAATCATCCGCAGGGGACTCGCGTGACGTCACCACACGATCACTGGATACTCAACTTCGCCCACGATGTCCACTTTGGCTACGTCGGCGATGAGGTCAACGGGCCTCGTCAGTTCAACCCCCGCCTGGTCCTGAACCAAGACGGCAGCACCGTCGAACACACGCTCGTAGAGGAGCTCGCCCGCAGCGACAGTTTCACGTTTTCGGTTGCATTCATCTCCCCTGGAGCGATAGCCCAGCTCAAACAGCACTTGCTTGACTTCGATGGAACTGGCCGAATCATCACCTCAGACTTCCTCGGTTTCAATCAACCGGAGGCGTTCGCGGAACTCATGAAGCTAAGCGAACACACCGGCGTTGACGTGCGCCGCCATACAGCGTCGGCCTTCCACCCGAAGGGCTACATCTTCGATCAAGACCAGTGCATGACCGCGGTGATCGGAAGTTCAAACCTCACAAGCAGTGCCCTCTCGCGGAATCACGAGTGGAACCTGCGCGTATCCGCCGCGACGGGTAGTGATCTAGCCGATCAGTTTCACAGCTTGCTTCGAGAAGAGGTGGAGGCTTCCAAACCGCTGACTGAGGAGTGGATTGACCAGTACGCGGCGACCTACGTGGCGGCACCTGGGCGTGGGATATCGCAACCGCTCCCCGACCCAGACGAGTCGGGTGCCGCGTGCGAGATCGTTCCTAACGCAATGCAACAAGACGCCCTACATGCGATCGACTTTGCCCGCGCTGAAGGCGCCGAACGCGCGATAATAGTGTCCGCGACTGGCACCGGCAAGACAATGCTCTCCGCACTCGATGTTCGCGCGGTGAACCCGGAGCGAATGCTTTTCATCGCCCACCGCGAGCAGATACTGGACCGCACGATTGACGAGTACCGCCTAGCTCTCGGTGGGCCCGCCAGCGATTTCGGCAAGCTCACAGGAAATAGAAAGCAGTCGAGCTCTCGATTTGTCTTCGCCACGATCCAAACTCTCGCGCAGCCAAAAGTGCTAGCGCAAATCTCCCCGGACGCATTTGACTACGTGATAGTCGACGAAGCGCATCGCGCCGGCGCGGAGACGTACAGGCGAGCCATCGATCACTTGTCGCCGGCTTTTCTCCTTGGAATGACTGCAACGCCTGAGCGCACCGATGGATTCAACGTCTTTGAACTGTTCAACTACGTGGTCCCGTACGAAATTCGTCTCAACCACGCGTTAGAGGCAGAAATGCTCGCGCCATTCCACTACTACGGAATTACCGACGTCACTTTTGAAGACGGCACAACCACGACGGCCGAAACCGAACTCCAACTACTGATCACTCCACAACGTTTGGACCATCTCTTGGTGGCGCTCGACAAGTACGGGCAAGCCGGAGTCGCACCCAAAGGCCTGATCTTCTGCAGTCGCAAGGCGGAAGCGCACGCACTCTCGGCAGCGCTAAACGAACGTGTGCTTCGCGGCCATCGACTTCGCACCGTTGCGCTCACCGGCGAAGATCCGGTAGCAGTGCGTGAACAGCGAGTGGCCGAACTCGAGGATGGAACGCTTGATTACATCCTCACGGTCGACGTCTTCAACGAGGGAGTCGACATTCCCGCGGTCAATCAAGTCGTGATGCTCCGACAAACGCAGTCCCCGATCGTGTTCGTGCAGCAACTCGGCCGCGGGTTGCGTCTTGCGAAAGACAAGGATCACCTCGTCGTAATCGACGTGATCGGCAACTACGCCAAGAACTTCTTGATCCCGATCGCATTGTTCGGAGACGAGTCGCTCAATCGTGAGTCGTTACGCGAGCGGATGAACGAGACGGTGGACGGAGGGACACTTCCTGGCCTCTCCAGTGTCAGCTTTGACGAGATCGCACGCGAGCGGATCCTGGCATCGATCGCCGAAAACCGGCTCGACAGCATGGCCAACCTACGCAACGCTCTGGTTGCGATGAGGAATCGAACCGGCGACATCCCGACGCTCTGGGACTTCTACCGCTTCGAATCGGTGAACCCCGTGCTGCTCGCGACACGGAAGGAGCACTATCCGGCGCTCGTGAAATCGCTCCTCCGAGAGGACAACGCGCTCACCGACAGAGGGAGCCGGGCGCTGATGCTTCTCTCGAACGAAGCGCTCGCCGCGAAGCGCGTTCACGAATGCCTGCTACTTGAGCAGCTTCTCGGCGATGCGCCAGTTTCGGTCGCGACGATCTCGGAGTCATTCGCGAGACGCGGCCTCGAAGCCACCGAGCTCGAAGTTCGCACCGCAATCGACAGCCTCGTGCTCCGCGGCTATTCGCAGGTGGACGAAACCAAGTATGAATCGGGAATCGCCGAGCAAGTGGAGGACGTCGTCCGACTCACTCACTCCTTTCATGAGGAACTCACGACGTCGCAGGATTTGTCGGAAGCGGTTGCCGACTTGCTCAAGACAGGACTTGAACTAAACGCGAAGCAGTACTTGTCCGACCGCCCGTTCACGCCAGGGATGCAGTATTCGCGGCGCGATGCATCCCGAATTGTCGGGTGGCCGCGTAGCGTTTCGTCGACGGTATACGGCTACAAGACCGACGCTGCCCTGGGAGTGTGCGCGATCTTCGTCACACTTCACAAAGCCGAAGACGTCGACGCAAGCACGGCATATGAGGATGCATTGCTCGACCGATCGAGCATGCGTTGGTTCTCAAAGAACAACCGCAATCTGAGAAGCCGCGATGTCCAGCCCATCGTCGACGGCACGGTCGCACTCCACGTCTTCGTACAAAAAGATGACTCCGACGGCAGCGATCACTATTACCTCGGAGCTGCCACTGCGCACGACGCACTTGAGACGACGATGCCCGGGGCGTCCGGTCAGAATCTTCCAGTCGTGACCATGACGTTGAAGTTCGATGCGCCGATCTCGCAGGGATTGTTTGACTACTTCGGTCCGACGGCTCGCTGAAATCGTCGATGACCTACTAGTTCGACTCCACCTGGACATCCTCAGACGGCATGCGCGGGAAACTACGCCCGCTCGGTCGCCGGGGTCAGGTCCCCGGGCTCCAGCTCCCAGTGCGGGAGGATCTTGTCCAGCCAACTCGGGATCCACCAGTTGGCATCGCCGAGTATCTGTAGGACCGCTGGCACAAGGATCAGTCGCACGAGCGTCACGTCAAGCAGCACCGCCGCAGCCATTCCGATCCCCATCAGTTTCAGGAAGACCAGGCCACTGAATGCGAATGACATGAAGACCGCGATCATGATCGCCGCGGCCGCGGTGATCACGCGCGCCGTGCGGGCGAGTCCGATCGTCACGGCGTCGTGGGTCTCGGCACCCTTCAGATACTCCTCGCGGACGCGGCCCATCAAGAAGACCTCGTAGTCCATCGAGAGCCCGAAGAGGATCGAGAACATGATCACCGGCACAAACGGCGCGATCGGCACCGCCTGATCGATCCCCACCAACTGGCCGACGGTTCCGCCCTCTGCCGCGAGTGTGATCACGCCGTATGCAGCGCCCACGCTGAGCATGTTCATGATGCCCGCCTTGATTGCGATCAGCGGAGCGCGGAAGGCGATCAGCAGGACAAGCAGCGAGAGCAGGACCACGCCGGTGATGAAGACCACCAGGTGGTCTGCGAGGTACGCGCTCTGGTCGATGTAGGAAGACGTCTGGCCGCCGAGCAGCGTGCTCACGCTGGTCCCGGCGACGGCCGCGGGCAGGACGTTGTCGCGGAGCTCGGCCACGAGATCCTCGGTCTCGGGGGCCTGCGGCGCGCCCTCGGGGATCACGGTCATGATCGCCGCGTCTCCGGATCCGCTGATCACCGGTTTGGTGACCGTGACGACGCCGTCGGTTGATTCGAGCTTCGTGGTCAGAGCCTGAAAGGCGTCGGACGAATCGTCCTCGTCGCTCTTGGACAGGTCAAGCGCGATGATGAACGGGCCGTTCGTGCCCGCGCCGAATCCCTCTTCGATCAGGCTGTAGGCCTTGTAGGTGATGTCGTCGGGCGAGTTGTTTGACGCATCAGGGAACCCGAGGTTCATGTTGAGAGCCGGGATCGAGAGCGCGACCAGGATGAGCGTCGTGATGATCGCCAGCTGCCACGGGCGCTTCTGCACCTGGCGGCTCCAGCGGGCGGCCAGCGGGAGGTGGTCGGGGTCGTTCTCGCGCTCGCGACGTTCGTGGGCGGTTGCGACGCCTGGGAGCTTCCACTTGTTCACGCGCGGCCCGAGCATCGCCAGCAAGGCCGGCAGCAATGTGATCGCGGTGAACATCACGACGAGGATGGAAAGGCTGGTCGAGAGGGCCACGCCGCGCATGTATTGAACGCCGACGAGGAACAGGCCCATGACGGCGAGCACGACGGTCGATCCGGCGACGATCACGCTGCGGCCGGCAGTTGCGACGGCCTCGACGAGCGACCCTTCAACGTCGCCGGAGGCGTCGAGCGAGTCGCGGAAGCGGGTGAGCACGAGCAGCGCGTAGTCGATTCCGACACCGATCGCGAGGAGGTCCGCGACCTGCGGCGCCCAGGTGGGGATGTCGATGAAGCGCGCCAGCACGAGCGTCAGCAATGAACCGACGGCGAGTCCGACCACCGCAGTGACAATCGGCAGACCGGCGGCGACCACAGATCCGAACGCAATCAGAAGGATGATCAGGGCCGCGATGAATGCCGGCCCGTTCGGCGTTCCAACCGGCTCGAAGAACCCGGCGATCATCTGTACCTCGAGCGTGCCGTCGCTCGACTCCTCGGCGATCTTGACGAACTTCTCTCCGTCCGTCGGCTCGAAGTCCCACGATTGCTGCGTCATCGGGAGACTGATGAAGCCGATCGAACCGTCTTTGGAGATCCGAGCGGTGTCGACCGGCGGCGCGTCACCGATGCCCTTCTCGGCGGCGACCTTCTGCAGTACTTCGTTGATCTGCGCCTTTGTCTCGGCGGCCGAGGCACCTGCGGATGACTTCCAGACGACATCGAGCGTCTGGCTGGTGTTCCCCGGGAACTCGTTGGCGATCAGTTCTGAGGCCGCCTTGCTGTCCGAGCCAGGGGTCAGGTAGTTCTCCTTCCAGTCGCCCTTGAAGGCCATGAACAGGAGCATTGACGCGATCAGGACACCCAGCCAGATCAGAACCGTGAGCTTGCGGTGGTGGTAGATCCAACGGGCGAGCGCGGCCAGCGTGCTCTCTTGCCTGGCGGGGGTTGCCGGAGCGTTCATGGGCGTGAAACCGATCGTTGCTTGGGGGGTGGTTGCCGAATGAGACCGTTCGACTCGGAACCATATTCAAGTTGCTCGCGGTTGTGGCTACGAAAAGGCGGCGGTCAGAAGAGCTCGAGGTCCAGAGCCTTTCGCCGGGCGCGTTTGTCGAGGTAGGCGTGGTAGTCGCTGAGGTCACCGAAGAGCTTCAGAGCCGGTTCGACCTCCAGCCACCCGGGTCGAAATGAAGGGTCGGCCCAGGCCCTGTGACTGGAGAACTCGTAGCCCAGGCCGGACGGGTGGTTGTCGTGGACGTAGCGGACGAGCCATCGGAAGTGCTCGCGAGTCTTCACCGGCTTTGCGCGCACCGGGCCGTCGAAGAGCGGCGCCGTGTTGCCGTGGCGCTGGTTGAAATAGCGCGTGTACGCCGAGAGGACGCGATTCATCAGCTCGGCGATGCCGTTGGGGTCGCGCTGCCAGACGATCAGGTGGAAGTGGGTGGTCATCAGGCAGTAGGCGACGACGGCGATCAGCGGGGTGAGGTGCACGAGCGGGCGACCGCGAGCGTCTTTGGACTGTTTCTGGCCGAGATGGCGCCGGACGAGGTAAAGGAAGTAGCGGCGGTCGGCGTCGTCGATGAAGACCGCGCGCTTGTTCAGGCCCCGGTTGAAGACGTGGTACGGGCGGCGACTACGGCGGTGACGAGTGTTGAGAATCGCCATGCGATCGATCACACCGGATCGCGCGCAACGATTCAAGACCGCTTTGGAAAACCTTTGCGACGATCGCGTGACAATTGCGCACCGAAGCCAATTCAAGGCCCTTAAATGCCATCGGACTGTCCGCTGGACAGTCCGATGGCAAATAAACCGCTTGGTTGAGCGGAACTACTTCTTCGCGGCGGCCTTGCGTGGGGCCGGCTTCTTCGCAGCCGGAGCCTTCTTCGCAGCCGGAGCCTTCTTCGCAGCCGGAGCCTTCGACTTCGCGGCGGCAGCGGCCTTCGCACGCGTCGCCGGAGCAGCCTTGCGCTTCGCGGCAGAAGCGCGCTTCACCGGAGTACGCGTGGCGTTCAACTTCGGCTTGCCGGCGTTCTTGGCGATGAACTTCTCGGTGTCGATCTGTGCCTGAGCGTCGGGGCGCTGGTTCTGCGGCGACTTCATCAGGTACGAGGACGGACCGTCGAGCTGGCCGCCGATTCCGTTGTTCAGTGCGAGCTTGCAGCAACGCACGGCGTCGATCACGATGCCGGCCGAGTTCGGTGAGTCCCAGACCTCGAGCTTGAGCTCGACGTTCAGTGGCACGTCGCCGAAGGCCTGGCCTTCAACGCGGATGTGCGCCCATTTGCGGTCGGTCAGCCACGGCACGTAGTCACTCGGCCCGATGTAGACGTCGTCTGCCGGAAGCGTGTGGTCCATGATGCTGGTCACGGCCTGCGTCTTCGAGATCTTCTTCGACTCGAGGCGCTCGCGCTCGAGCATGTTGTAGAAGTCCATGTTTCCGCCGACGTTCAGCTGCGAGGTCTTGACCATCTTGACTCCGCGGTTGCCGAAAAGGGTGGCGAGCTGGCGGTGGACGATTGTGGCGCCGACCTGGCTCTTGATGTCGTCACCGACGATCGGAAGTCCGGCCTTCTTGAAGCGCTTGTCCCAGTACGGCTCCGAGGCGATGAAGACCGGAATGCAGTTGACGAAACCGCAACCGGATTCGAGGATCTGCTCGACGTACCAACGGGTGGCGTCTTCGGAACCGACCGGCAGGTATGAGACGACGACGTCGGTCTTCGTGTCCCTGAGGATCTGCTGGATGTCGGCCGTCTCTCCCGGTGCCTTCGTGATGCGCTGCTTGAGGTACTTACCGAGTCCGTCGTGGGTCATGCCGCGGTGAACCTCGACGCCGAGCTTCTTCGGGACTTTTGCGAACTTCATGGTGTTGTTCGGGTCGGCCCAGATCGCCTCGCCGAGGTCCTTGCCGACCTTCTTGGCGTTGATGTCAAAAGCGGCCGAGAACTCGATGTCGGAGATGTGGTATCCGCCGAGGTCGACGTGCATCAGGCCCGGGACATCTTCGCCGCGCTTGGCGTTCTTGTAGTACTCGACGCCCTGCACGAATGCACTGGCGCAGTTGCCGACGCCGATGATGGCGACGCGGACCTTGTCTGACTGGTAACGGCCGGAGCCATTGGTCGAAACTTTGGGTGCAGGTGTCACTGCAGGTTCTTCCTTCCAGAGGGGATGGTGTCTGTAATTCGCCGGGGCGCGGCGCCGCAATCAAAATGGCGCGCTGCCGAACAGCCGAGGATAGAGCGTGAGACACCGGATCGGCGCCTCGGTTACAGCGAAAAGTGCTTAAGCCTCGGAGGCGGCCTTCTGCGCATCGAGGATCTTCGACTGCTTGTACACGTGGAAAATGCGCTGGAGCATCGTGAACAGCGACATCACCGCAAGCAGGTAGATCGCGCCCTTGAGAATCGCGAGCTCATGGCCGTCGATCGTGATGTCAGCCAGGAAGAGTCCGGCCGAGATGATCACGACGCGCACGGCGCGTGAAGCGATTCCGACTTTGCACTCGATTCCCAGCGCCTCGGCGCGGGCTCGCGTATACGAGACCATGATCGATCCGGTCACGGCGAGCACGACGGCCGTCGCGGCCGTGGAGTCGCCGTGTTCGGCGAACTGCCAGGCGATCGCGGCGAGCACGACGCCCTCTTCGATGCGATCCAAAGAAGAGTCAAGAAACGCCCCGAAGAGCGTGGCCTTGCCACTCATGCGCGAGTACCTGCCGTCGAGCAGGTCCATCGCCGAGCCGAGCGCGAACGCAAATCCAGATGCGATCCACCAGCCCTTGAAGATGAAGCCGACCGCGATCAGGTTGCCGATCAGGCCGATCATCGAGATGAAGTTCGGCGTCAGGCGCGACTCGATCAGGCGGTTGCGCGCCGCGTCGGAAAGTATTGGTCGTGGTGGAGTGCTCATCAGATCGGTGGGGCCTGTGCTGCCGGGATGCGGATTGGATCGCCGTTTTCGTCGGTCGTCCAGCCTTCTGCGCAAACGTAACCGCCGCCGACCAGGCGACCGAGCGAGAAGTCCGAAGAGATCGTGACCACGGGCGGGACGGAAGATACCTCCCCGGCGTCCCTACTTCCGAGCGAAGGCAGCACGACCTGGAGGTAGTCGTTCTCATCACCGCGCAGGCAGCCGTACGACGGGCGCAAGAAACGTTGCCAGCGAATCCGCGTCTTCGTGACGCCCCAGCGCTCAGGCTTGATCGAGAATCCCTTGGTCGGATCGTTGTCCCGGAACTTCGGCTCGGTGTCAGGAGAATCCGGCAGCGTGACCTTGTAAATCTCCCAGTCACGGAACTCGGCGGCGCGGTCGAGATACGGCAGCCCGCCGCGAATCAGCGCCGCCTCATCGCGCCCGGAGTAATCGAGCACGGCCTCACGCGGCAGGGCGACCCAGCGCACGTCGTTGTCAATCAGCCAGCGCGCATACGTGCGTGGATTGAGCGTGCCGTCGTAAAACAAAGCGTTGTACTTGGTGTCGAGTTGGCGCTCCCAGCCGCGGGCGATCGGCCTGCGGTTGGCAACGTACGCCGCCTCGAAGTGGTTGCGTGTGAAGACAACTTCAACCTTCTCATCACGCGCATTGTTCTGCGCGTCGAGGTAGCGATTGACCGGGGCGAAGTAGTGCGGCTCGGCGGTGTCGTCGGTCGTCACAACCGCCCAGAACGCGGTGGCTCCCTGCCAGCTGAGGAGCGGCACAATCACGGCGAGCGCGTACCTGCCCGAGCGCGGCCAGAGGGCTGCGGCGGCGGCGGTCGGGAAGAGCAACATTCCGAGGCGGATCGCATTGCCGCCGATCGGCGACGGGATCAGTTCGTTGGCCGTAAGGAAGACGACGTAAAGCGCCACGCCCGTTCCGAGCATGCGCCGCGCGTCGACCGAGAGCTCATCGCGAACCATCACCCAGAAGAACGCGGTGAACGCGATCGCGCCGAGGTAGGAGCCGACGACGAACGGTTGCGATCCCCCTTCGGGGAAGAGGAAAGACACAACCATCGCCGGCAGCACAGTCGCGACCGCGACCGCCAGGTAGGCGTGGTTTGGCGATCTCCAGATCGCGCGGATCGCGTGGCGCGCGGTGCGTAGGGTCTCCCACGGGTGGCCGCCGAGCCAGACAGTGAAGGCGATGAATGAGATGAACAGCGCGGCAAGCGGACTGGTCAGCGCGCAGTTGAGCGCGAGGAGCGCGGCGATCCAGCTGCGGCCGTGCGCTGCCGCGATCAACGCGCCGAGGCCGATCGCAATAGCAAGCGCGTACGGGAGCTGCCCGATCACCAGCGTCGCACTGAAGACAACGGCGAAGACATACGAGGCTGCTTTGCCGCCGCGTGGCGAGAAGACTTTGCGCGCGAGGATCGAGAACAGGAACACGCCGAGCAGGTACGCGAGCGCACCCGCCAGCCGCACGCCGATCGTCGCCGAGAGCGTCGGGAAGATCACGCCGTACGAGACGACGTAGTGGCCGCCGTACCAGTTGTAGTTCCAGACGAAGAAGCCGTCGTTCTTGACCAGCTCTGCGCGGTAGAGATGCGCGGCAAGGTCGCCACCACGCAGGTCGAGAATGAAATACAGCGCGCTCAGGCCCACCGCGACGAGCAGCGGACCGGCGTTGTCGCGCAAAAGGTTCTTGGTGCGAGCAAGCATGGGCCTACGCCGTTGATTCGACACCGACGAGGAAGTTCGCCGTCATATCGATCACGTCCGGGCGGTCGAGCCACGGCCAGTGGCCCGCATCCGGCAGGAGTTCAAGCCGCGCGTTGGGCAGCGTCTCCGAGTAGAACGCGCCGAAGCGGGTGGGAATGTACGGGTCCTGCTCGCCCCAGATCACGAGCGCCGGCGCCGTCAGCTGGCTGAAGCGCTCGCCGGCCTCTTCGAGAATCTTCGGCGGCGCCGATCGATAGAGCTTGAGGATCGCGCGCTGCGTGCCCTGGTCGAAGTGGTCCCAGATCGAGTCGATCATCGCGTCGGGCAGCGGCTGGCGGTCGGGCCGCGATTCGCGCGTCAGGAATTTGGCGATCGACCGCGTGGTCAATCCCATCGCCAACTCGCCGACTAGAGGTGTCCGCCAAGCCCGCGCGAGACGGTGCCATTGGTATCCCGGGAGCAGCGGCACCGAGTTGATGATCACGACACGATGCACGCGCTCGTGCAACTCCTGAGCCGTGACCAGTGCCAGCGCGCCCCAGTCCTCGACGACGAGATTGAAGCGGCCCCAACCGAGCTGCGCAATGAAGGCCTGAAGAAACGCGTTGTAGGCACCGATCGATCCGTCGAAGTGCATCGGCTTGTCGCTGCGGCCGAAGCCGGGCAGGTCGAGTGCGATTCCGCCTGTCTTTTCAAGGAACGGCGCCCACTCGTCAGCGTTCGTCGGCACGCCGTGCACGTACAGCGTCGGCACGCTCGTCGTCGGTTCGACCGACCGCCAGAAAGTCTCCATACCCGCGATCTTCTCGTGGTGTTCGGTGACGTCGGACGTGGGCTGGGTTGACTGCTCCATCGCTCGGAGGATAGTTTTGCGCGATGGCCCGTACGCCGATCGCACTTCCGGACAGGCGCCGCCTGGCCGCCATCCGCCGCAGATTGCGCGCCCACTACGGGATACCCGTGCCCAAGCCGCACCACGATCCCGTCGGCGAACTGGTGCTCACGCTGCTCAGCCAGAACACCAACGACCGCAACCGCGACGTCGCCTACACGCGGGTCGAAGAACGTTGGGACACCTGGGAGGCAGTGCGCGCCGCGCCGGTTGAAGAGATCGAGGCAGCGATCGCCCCTGGCGGGATCAGCGTGGTCAAGTCAAAGCGGATGAAGCAGATCCTCGACCGCGTCGCAACCGATTCGCTGCCCGAAGGCGCGAACCCCGACGGCCGCTGGACGCGATCACGCGAGATCGACCTCGACTGGATGATGTACTCGCCGCTCGAAGTCTCACGCGACTACCTCTGCACGCTGCCGGGCGTCGCGCGAAAGACCGCCGCGTGCGTCCTGCTCTTCGCGTACGGCCTGCCGGACATTCCCGTCGACACCCATGTGGGCCGGGTCGGCACCCGCCTCGGCCTCTTTCGCGAGAGGGCATCGTTCGAAGAGATGCACGACGCAATCACAGCCTGGACTCCGCCCGAGCTCGCACACGAAGAACACGTCAACCTGATCCGGCACGGCAGGAACACCTGCCACAAGCGGGCACCGGATTGTCCGGCCTGCCCGCTGCGGACGCTCTGCCCGTCCGCCGGCCTGGTCTGATCGGCCCTACTTCTTCTTCTTGTTCAGATTCTTCAGCTCGTAGTCGCCGGTCTGGAACTTGCTCTGCGCGGCGTTGCCGAAGCCGGTCGCGCTGATCACGAGCTTGCGCTTCTTGCCGGCGAACTTCGAGAGCGGGATCGTCTGCAGGAAGTCGGCCTTGCAGTAGTCGCCTGACAGACGCAGCCTGCTCCTGGTGCGCACACCGACGCGCTTGTGGACCGGCCCGCCGGCGGCCTGCGCTGACTTCTTGGCGACACGCTTGTAATAGAAGGCGTCGGCCGCAACCGTGCCCTTGCAGGCGGCTTTCGGGAAGATGAACGACGACGGCTCGACCTTCAGGCGCGAACGGATCCGCCAGGCCGTGCCGGACTTGTTCAGGCGCAGCTTTGATGTCGGCTCGAGGTAGGCCCAGTTCGGGTACTGCGGCTTTGTCACGAGATCCAGCCCGGCGACAAGACCCGGTGCGCCGCCTGCTCCCCAGCAGTAAGAGCTGCCGCCGCGGACGATCGCGCACTGGCTCGAGGAACTCGACCCCTGCGAGAGGCTCGCCACTTCAGCGAGCGGCACCACGCGCGGCAATCCGCTCGCGGTCAGCTCGCCCCAGCACTGCAGCGCGCTGTCCTTGCTCACCTTTGAGTTTGTCGCAGCAGTCACGGTGTGCGCCGTGGCGCAGCCGGAGTTGGCGTTGCCGCCAAGGACCTTCACCTCGGCAAGACCGGTCACGTTGCTTACCCCGCGCGGCGCGGTTTCGCCGAGCGTCCCCTGCGCGAGCTGACCGAGCAGGTTGTCGCCCCAACAGCGCAGCGCCGTCTCGCTCCAGCCCAGCGAACAGACGTGATTTGCGCCGGCCACCAGGTAGTAGGAGTCCTTCAGGTTCGGCACCTCGACGGCGCTGCCGCTCGATGCACCCGCGGCGCCCGAGCCGAGCTGGCCCTTGTCGTCTGCTCCCCAGCACGCGACCTTCGTCGTCTCACGGTTTGCGCAGGTGAAGTTCGCGCCGGCAGTGAGTGACTTGAGCTTCGTCACGCCGCCGACCTTCACGGGGACTGCCGACAGGCCGCCGACCGAGCCGTTGCCGAGCTGGCCCTGTGCGTTCGATCCCCAACAGCTGACCTCACCGTTCCAGGTCGATGCGCAGAAGTGATTTGCGCCGGCCGCGAGCATCGAGAAGTCCTTGCTCCCCGGAATCTGCGCGGGCGTCGGGTGGGCCACTGCGTCGGCAGCGCCAAGTCCGAGCTCGCCGTATGCATTCGATCCCCAGCACCAGATGCTGCTGTCTTCACTGAGCACGCAGGTTGCATCTGCGGAAGCGACGACGGTCGTCGCCCTGGACAACGTCGCCGGCTTCGGCGTCTCGCCGCCGCCCTGGAATGCCGTCACTCCGCCTCCCAACTGACCTGAAGAGTTGTCACCCCAGCACTTCACCTTGCCGCTGTCAGCCAGCGCGCAGGTGTGCGCGCCGCCCGTGGCGATCTCCGGCGTGAGCGCGCCACCGTTGGCGGAAGCGGAGGACTGGAACATGAGCAACGCGGTGAGGGCCGTGAGCACGGCGAGCAAGAGGCGTTGCGCGACCGCGTGGGGCGTCGGAGAGAAGTGAGTCATGTACCCGTTTTCGGCAAGACAGGGCCGAACCTTATCAACGATCGGCCAGTCGGGCGGATTCACAGATCTATAACAAAGACACTTAGATTTTCTACACCGATGCCCTATAATGATCTCAACTACTTGTAAATCCCCCACCCCTGGGAGCAGTTCAGCAACATGGCTAAAACAATCGGAATCGACCTCGGAACCACCAACTCGGCGATGGCCGTGCTTGAGGGTGGAGAGCCGACGGTGATCGAAAACGCGGAAGGCGGCCGCACCACTCCGTCAGTGGTCGCATTCGCCTCCAGCGGCGAACGCCTCGTCGGCACCCTGGCCAAGCGCCAGGCCGTGACCAACCCGGAAAACACGATCTTCTCGATCAAGCGCTTCATGGGCCGCAAAGAGGCCGAAGTCAAGGAAGAAGAGTCGATGGTCCCGTACAAGGTCGTCCGCGGTGACAACGGCGACGTCCGCGTCGACATCGGCGACAAACATCTGACCCCGCCGGAGATCTCCGCGATGCTCCTGCAGAAGCTCAAGACCGACGCCGAGGCATACCTCGGTGAATCAGTCGACAGCGCGGTCATCACCGTCCCCGCCTACTTCAACGACGACCAGCGTCAGGCCACAAAGGACGCCGGCAAGATCGCCGGCCTCGAGGTCAAGCGCATCATCAACGAGCCGACCGCGGCGGCGCTCGCCTACGGACTCGACAAGGAAGCGGACCAGACGATTCTGGTGTTCGACCTCGGAGGCGGAACCTTCGACGTGTCCGTCCTGGAGATCGCTGACGGCGTCTTCGAAGTCAAGTCGACCGCCGGTGACAACCACCTCGGCGGCGACAACTTCGACAAGGCGATCGTCGACTACCTCGTCTCAGAGTTCAAGAAGGACAACGCGCTCGACCTCGCGGCCGACAAGATGGCGCTCCAGCGTCTCTACGAGGCTGCCGAGAAGGCGAAGATCGAGCTCTCCACCACGCAGGAGACGCAGATCAACCTGCCGTTCATCACCGCCGACGCCGCCGGTCCCAAGCACCTCGATGTCCGCCTCACGCGCTCCAAGCTCGCTGAGCTGACGGGCGACCTGATCGACCGTACGGTCGGCCCGGTCCGCCAGGCGCTCGAAGACGCCGGCGACGCAAAGATCGACCACGTCGTGCTGGTCGGCGGCATGACCCGCATGCCCGCAGTGCGCGACAAGGTCAAGGAGCTCACGGGCAAGGAGCCCCACCAGGGCGTCAACCCCGACGAGGTCGTCGCAGTCGGCGCAGCGATTCAGGCCGGCGTGCTCGCCGGAGACGTCAAGGACGTCCTCCTGCTCGACGTCACACCGCTGACGATGGGCATCGAGACCAAAGGCGGCGTGATGACCAAGCTGATCGAGCGCAACACCACGATCCCGACGCGCAAGTCCGAGGTCTTCTCAACGGCCGACGACAACCAGCCGAGCGTCGAGATCCACGTCCTCCAGGGCGAGCGCGAGATGGCCAGTGGCAACAAGTCTCTGGGCAAGTTCCAGCTGACCGGCATCCCGCCGGCGCCGCGCGGAATCCCCCAGATCGAGGTCGCCTTCGACATCGACGCCAACGGCATCCTCAACGTCACAGCCAAGGACCTTGGCACCGGCACCGAGCAGAAGATCGAGATCAAGTCCGGCTCCGGTCTGTCTGACGAAGAGATCGGCAAGATGGTCGCTGACGCGGCTGCGCACGCAGACGAGGACGCAGCGGCCAAGGATCTCGCCGAGGCGCGCAACGAGGGCGAGAACCTCGCCTACCAGGTCGAGAAGCAGGTCAAGGACAACGGCGACAAGCTCGGCGACTCCGTCAAGGAAGATCTCGAAGCCGGCGTCAAGGAGATCCGCGAGGCCACGCAGGGCGAGGACGTCGCAGAGATCAAGGCCAGGACCGAAGCCCTGGCGGAGGCGATGAACAACGCTGCCGAGGAGCTCTACAAGGCAGCCGCCGAAGAGCGTGAGGCGTCCGAGAACGGCGCTTCGGCCGACGGTGGCGACTCCCACGGCGAGACAGAAGAGGAAATCGTCGACGCGGAGGTAGTTGACGAGGGCAAGTAAAAAGTCGCAAATACCGGCGCTTTTGTCCTGTCAAGTAACCAAGGCCACATATGACCGACTCAAATGACATAATCCAGAACGGAACCGACGGCTCTGGGGAAGTGCCCGCAGGAAGCGGAGCTCCTCTTGGCCGCGCCACATCAGACCCGGCGGACGCCGAGACCGTTTCCGGGTCACAGGGATCAACATCGCCCGGCTCTTCGGAGCTGGGCGATGCTCCCATCTCTGAAGCCGAGGTGATCGAGGAAGAGCTCGACGAGCTCGCGCAGGCAGTGCTCGAGCGCGACGAGTACAAGGACCTCGCACTTCGCGCGAAGGCCGACTTCGAGAACTACCGCAAGCGCGCCGACAAGCGCGTTGCCGAAACCCGCGGAGTCGCGGTCGCTGGCGTGATCCGCGAGCTGCTGCCCGTGGTCGACAACCTTGACCGCGCAGTCGCCGTCGCCGGCGGCGCGACCGACGGCGACGCATTCGCCGAGGGCGTGCGGCTGGTCCACGCAGACCTGCACTCAGTCCTTGACCGGCTCGGCCTCACCCAGCAGGATCCGACTGGCGAGCAGTTCGACCCGAATTTCCACCAGGCGATCTCGCAGGCTCCGGCCACCGAGGCGCAGCCGGCCGGCACGATCGTCGAGGTCGTGCAGAAGGGCTTCCTGCTCGGCGAGGTCGTCGTGCGTCCGGCCAGCGTCGTGGTGGCCGCATAGGGCGCGCGCATGCCGGTGACTGATCCATACAAGGTGCTGGGCGTCGCGAAGAACGCCAGCGAAGACGAGATCAAGAAGGCTTACCGTTCGCTCGCGCGCAAGTGGCACCCGGACCAGAACGCCGGCAACACCAAGGCCGAAGAGAAGTTCAAGGAGATCCAGGAGGCCTACGACGTCGTCGGCGACGCGAAGAAGCGCAAGGAGTTCGACCGCGGCGGCTTCAACATCCCGTTCACCGGCGGGGGCGGCGCGAACCCGTTCGGCGGTGGCGGCGTCAAGTTCGACAACATCGGCGACATCTTCGGCGGCGTGACCGGCATGTTCGGGGGTCGCGGAGGCGGACGCCAGCGCGTCGAGCGCGGCCGTGATCTCGAAGCCAACGTTGCGATCGGATTCGACCAGTCGATCAACGGCACCGAGGTCTCGGTGTCGGTGCCGCGTCGCGAGATCTGCGAAACCTGTCACGGCGACGGCGCGGCACCGGGCACCAGCCCGAAGACCTGCCCCCGCTGCCAGGGCAGCGGCGTCGAGTCGGTCGGCCAGGGAATGTTCTCGATGAGTCAGCCGTGCTCGCAGTGCGCGGGCAAGGGGCAGATCGTCGAGAAGCCGTGCAAGACCTGCGGCGGCGAAGGCAGCGTCATCAAGGCCAGGAAGTACCGCGTCAAGATCCCCGCAGGCGTCCGCGACGGCGCGCGCATCCGCGTCGCCGGCAAGGGCGAAGGCGGCGAGAACGGCGGCGCTCCGGGCGACCTCTTCGTGAAGGTCAACGTCAGCGACTCTCCGGTCTTCGCGCGCAAGGGCGATCACCTCGAGGTCAAGGTGCCCGTGACCGTCACCGAGGCGATCCGCGGCGCGACCATCGAGGTCCCGACGCTCTCCGGGATCAAGCAGATCAAGGTGCCAGCAGGCACCAGGCCGGGCACAGTTATCCGCCTGAAGGGCGAAGGCCCGGCCCACGCCAAGGGCAGCGGAAGCGGCGACCTGCGCTACCGGATCGAAGTCGAGATCCCGAACATCAACGAGCTTTCCAAAGCGCAGCAGGACGCAGTCGACGACCTCTCGACGGTGATCACCAACAACCCGCGCGAAGAGCTGCTCGCGCGCGCCAGGAAGTAGGCGACCGTGGGCGAGCAGAAGCAGGGGCTCTACATGATCTCCGTCGCTGCGTCGCTTGCCGGCGTGCACCCGCAGACGCTGCGCATCTACGAGCAGCGGCGCCTGATCCAGCCCACTCGCACCCCGAAGGGCACGCGGCTCTACAGCGACGAGAACGTCGAGACGCTGCGCCGCATCCAAGAACTCACCGACGAGGGGATGAACCTCGCCGGAGTCCAACGCGTCTTTGACATGGAGGCGCAGCTCGCCCGCATGGCGCGGCGCATCGTCTCGCTCGAGCGCCAGCTCGAACAGACCCGCGCCGAAGCGATCGCCGAGATCGATCGCGTCCGCCGCGCCGGTCGCGCAGAGATCGTCCGCTACCAACCACCCCAGCCAGTCCGAATCCCCATCCAGAAGCTGGAAGAAAACGAGAAGGAGGCCTGAGAATGCGGCCTGACCGATTCACCATCAAGTCCCAAGAAGCAATCGAAGCCGCCCAGCGCACAGCCGAGTCGCGGCGCAATCCGCAGGTCACCCCCGCCCACCTTCTGCTGGCGCTGCTTGACCAGGACGGCGGCATCGTGCTGCCTGTTCTGCACAAGCTCGGCACGGACAGCGGCTCGGTCGTCGACCGCGTCGTGCGCGACGTAGACGATCTGCCGACGCTCGAGGACTCGGCCGGCGCGCAGCCGACTCCTTCAAACGAGCTGGTCGCGGTACTGCGCAAGGCCGAGGACGAGGCCCGCGATCTCTCTGACGAGTACATCAGCGTGGAGCACCTGCTGCTCGCGCTGAGCTCCGTCCCCGGCCAGAACGCCGGCGAAGCACTGAAGACTTTCGGTGCCGACCACGACGCGATCGTGAGCGCCCTGAAGCAGGTCCGCGGCTCGCACCGCGTGACCGACCAGAACCCGGAAGAGAAGTACCAGGCACTCGAGAAGTACGGCATCGACCTGACCCAGGCCGCGCGCGCCGGAAAGCTCGACCCGGTGATCGGTCGCGACGACGAGATCCGCCGCGTGATCCAGGTGCTCAGTCGCCGCACGAAGAACAACCCGGTGTTGATCGGCGAGCCCGGTGTGGGCAAGACCGCGATCGCTGAGGGCCTCGCGCAGCGAATCATCTCTGAAGACGTTCCCGAGTCCTTGAAGGACCGCCGCGTGGTGTCACTGGACATCGGCGCGATCATCGCCGGCGCGAAGTACCGCGGCGAGTTCGAGGACCGCCTGAAGGCCGTGCTCAAAGAGGTCCAGGAAGCCGAGGGCACAGTGATCCTCTTCATGGACGAACTGCACACGATCGTCGGCGCCGGCGGGGCTGAAGGCGCGGTTGACGCCGCGAACCTGCTGAAGCCGATGCTCGCCCGCGGAGAGCTGCGCGCAGTCGGCGCAACCACGCTCGACGAGTACCGCAAACACATCGAGAAGGACGCCGCGCTCGAGCGACGCTTCCAGCCGGTCTACGTCGGTGAGCCGTCGGTCGAGGACACGATCGCGATCCTGCGCGGACTGAAGAGCAAGTACGAGGCCCACCACGGTGTCGACATCCAGGACGGCGCGATCATCGCGGCCGCGACGCTCTCGCACCGCTACATCGCGGACCGCTTCCTGCCCGACAAGGCGATCGACCTGATCGACGAAGCGACCTCGCGGCTGGCGATCGAGATGGATTCGAAGCCGACCGAGATCGACGAGATCGACCGCCGCATCCAGCAGCTTCAGATCGAGCAGCAGGCATTGAAGAAGGAGACCGACGACGCCTCGAAGAAGCGCCTTGATTCATTGCAGGCCGAGCTCGGCGACCTCGAGGAGCAGTCCAACGCGATGACCGCGCACTGGCAGCTCGAGAAGGACGCCTTCGACGCGATCAGCGTGATCCGCCGCGAGCTTGACGAGGCCAAGGGCGAGATCGAGAAGGCGGAGCGCGACGCCGATCTTGAGCGCGCCGCCGAGCTGCGCTACGGCCGCATCCCCGAACTCGAGACCAGGCTCGCCGAACAGGAAGAGAAGGTCAAGGAGCAGCAGGGCAACACCCGCTTCTTCAAGGACCAGGTCGATGAGGAGGACATCGCTGAGATCGTCGCCAAGTGGACCGGCATCCCCGTGACGCGGATGATGGAGGGTGAGATCTCCAAGCTCGTGCAGATGGAGGACCGCCTCCACGACCGCGTGATCGGACAGGACGAAGCGATCAGCGCCGTCGCAAATGCGCTGCGCCGATCGCGCGCCGGACTGCAGGACCCGGATCGCCCGATCGGCAGCTTCCTGTTCCTCGGACCGACTGGCGTCGGTAAGACCGAGCTCGCCCGCGCGCTGGCCGAGTTCATGTTTGATTCGGAACAGGCGATGGTTCGCCTCGACATGTCTGAGTACATGGAAAAGCACACTGTTTCGCGTCTCGTCGGTGCGCCCCCGGGTTACGTCGGATACGAAGAGGGCGGCCAGTTGACCGAAGCCGTTCGCCGTCGTCCGTACTCGGTGATCCTGCTCGACGAGATCGAGAAGGCGCACCCGGATGTCTTCAACGCACTGCTTCAGGTGCTCGACGACGGTCGCCTGACCGACGGCCAGGGTCGCACAGTCGACTTCAAGAACACCGTGCTGATCATGACTTCGAACGTCGGATCGCAGTACATCGTGGACATCGAGGCGCAGGCTCGTGAAGCCGGCAAGTCAGTTGAAGAGGCCGAGGTCAAGGTCCGCGAACTGGTGGAAGGCGCGCTGCGCGACACCTTCAAGCCGGAGTTCCTCAACCGCATTGACGACACGGTGATCTTCAGTCGTTTGTCGAAGGATGAGCTGACCAAGATCGTCGAGATCCAGGTTGATCTGCTGGTCGGGCGTGCGCGTGAGCACGGCATCGAGGTGGAGCTCACCGACGACGCCAAAACGCTGCTCGCCGACGTCGGCTACGACCCGACATACGGTGCGCGTCCGCTCAAGCGCGTGATCCAGAAGCGGTTGATCGACAAGCTGGCGATCGCGATGCTCGAGGGTGAGTTCGTCGAGGGCGACACCGCGAAGGTGGACGTCGCCGACGGCGAACTGGTGCTGACCAAGGCCGCAAGCCCGACCCCTGCCCAGGTCGGAGGTATCAACTCCATGCCCCGCCTTGACGGCGGGAGCATGGAGTGAATCCAGCTACTACAGAAACGCTGCGCGAATGCCGCCGGGATCGACGACTGCGAGCAGGGCCAACAGTGATGAGAGAGCCAGCACGCCGCGGAAAGCAACGCGATAGCCGAGTGCGGAGTTGCGCTCCATCACAGGCTCCTTCTATGTGGGGAATCTGTTGCGGGCTTTTGCCGAGACCGCTGATCTCAATCCAATACTGACATCCAGATCCGAACCGACTGGGTGGGATCCTCCAGATCACATCTCACACTACCGCGATCTGGTGAATCCCGTCCCGTTCTTTTGTGCCTAAGGGTTGGCGTAGGCCTGCGTGAAGGAAGCGCCAGGCATCGTTGCGGTGCCGTTGTAGCTGCCCTTGAGCGTGACCTGGGCCGAGCCGACGCTCTTCGTGATCGAGCGCTGCTCGAAGCGCGCGGTGCACTTGCTCGAGCCGCTGGGCTTCAACAACTTCTTGAACTTCTTCGTGGTGGTCACGCCGTCCTGCACGATCGTCACGGTGAGGTTCGCGTTCGTGCGGCACTGCTCGGAGATCTTGCCCGAACGCGGCGGTTCGGCCACGAAGGTGGCCTGGAAGTTCGCGTGGCCAGAGGTCTTGAACAGGCCGACCGAGCTGAAGTGAACGCCGCCGAGCGACTTCACCTTCACCGGCTGGAGCGCATTTGCCGTCGCGCCGTTGCCGAGCTGGCCCTTCGAGCCGGCACCCCAGCACCAGATCTGGTTGTTGTCCAGTCGGGCGCAGGAGTGGTAGCCACCGACCGAGATCTCAGACGCGGGGCGACTGAGCCCGATCACGCTGACCGGCCGCGATGACGTGGTGGTCGTGCTGTCGCCGAGCTGACCGAACTGGTTCGATCCCCAGCACTTGACTCCGCCGCCCTTGATCAGGGCGCAGGTGTGCTGAACACCGGTGCTGACCTGGCGGGCTTCTGTGCCCAGGCTGACCACGTCGACCGCACCCTTGAAGGGCGCGACCGTGCCGTCGCCGAGCTGGCCGTAGCTGTTGGCCCCCCAGCACGAGACGTCGCCGTTGGTGTGGACGCCGCAGGTGTGATCGGCCATCGAGGCGAGCTGGTCGAGGTTGTTGGTGAGGTTGGGAACATCGACCGGCGTGCTCGAGAACGGCACCGTGTTGGTCGGCGTTCCGAGCTGGCGGAAGTTGTTGACTCCCCAGCACTTGACGTTGTTGTTGTCAAGCAGCGCGCAGGCGTGGTTTGCGCCGGAGACGACCTGCGTTGCGCGCGTGGCGGCATTGGTTGCCGTGATCACAGCAACCTGAACCGGCAGATTCGACGCGGCGCTCGATCCGTTGCCGAGCTGGCCGTACGTGTTCGTGCCGATGCACTTGACGGTCGCGTTGTTGTCGCGGAAGCACTGGTGCTGCGAACCGCTCGACTGGTTTGATGGAGCAACCCACGGGCTGATCAGCGAGGCAGCCGCCTGAGCGCTCTTTGCGAAGCCGCCCTGGTTCTTGACGCCGAGCGAGCCGCTGGCGTTCTTGCCCCAGCAGTTGATCGCGCCGGTCACCAGCAACGAGCAGGCCGAGCTGTAGCCCACCGACACGCCGATCGGCTGCGCCGTCAGGCCCTTGACCGGGTACGGGCGCGTGCCGAAGCTGATCTTCGCCTTGCTGCCCTGGCCGAGCTGCGTGGAGCTGTTTGATCCCCAGCAGTAAAGGCGCTTGTTCGCGTTGATTGAGCAGGTGCTGTAGGCACCGGCCGAAAGCTGCGGATTGGCGATGTCGGCCGAGGCGCGCTGCGCGCTGACGGCCAGAACCGCGAAGAATGCCGATGCGATCGCAGCGAACAGGAGCGCGCGCGAACGATGAGTCTGAGCTTGGAACTGCATCTGGATTCATACCCCCTCTTGGATCGGTCCAGATTGGTTATTGAGAACGTCGTTCTGTACAGGGAACCCTTGCAGGCGGCACAGGTTGCGCAGGCCGACTTGCGCGATAGATTCTCGTAAATCAACTTTTGACCTGCGAGGGACCCGATGCCGACCTACATCATGTACAGCAAACTGACCACCGAAGGTGTGCGCACGATCAAGGAAAATCCCAGGCGGATCCTCGAGGTCAACGAAGAGGTCAAGCCGCTGGGGATCGAAGTCGTCGCGCAGTACGCATCGCTCGGCCCGCACCACTTCATCAGCATCGTCACCGCCCCGAACGAGCAGGCGATCGCGCGCGCCGCGATCGAACTCGGTTCCCGCGGAACCGCGACCTATGAGATCGTTCCGGCGGTCGAGGTCGAGACGCTGATCGAGTCCTTCTGAGCCGATGAAGGTTCTGGTCGTTGGTTCTGGCGGCCGCGAGCACGCGATCGTCCGCGCGCTGATCCGCACCTGGTCGAGCGATTCGCCGCTGGAGGTGCTCTGCGCACCCGGCAATCCCGGAATCGAGCGCGACGCGCGTTGTGTGCCGGAAGTCGGCGGCGAGGACGTTCCCGCGCTGGTCGCGCTGGCGCAGGCCGAGGCCGTTGATCTTGTCGCCGTCGGACCCGAAGTGCCGCTCGTCGACGGGCTGGTCGATGCGCTCGTCGCGATCGGAATCAGAGCCTTCGGTCCCACCCGTGCGGCCGCGCAGCTCGAAGGATCGAAGATCTTCTGCAAGGAGGTCCTCGTGGCCTCCGGTGTACCAACTGCCGGCTACGAAGTGCTGCGCTCCAAAGAAGCAGCGCTGGCCGCCGCCGAGCGTTCGAACTACCCCGCCGTCTTCAAGAGCGACGGCCTGGCCGCGGGCAAGGGCGTGATCATCTGCGCCGACAGGTCAGAGGCCGCGGCCGCGATCGACGCGTACTTCACCGAGCAGCGCTTCGGCGAGACCGACGTGATTCTCGAAGAGTTCCTCCACGGGGTCGAGGTCTCGCTGCTCGCGATCTGCGACGGCGAGCGCGCCTACCCGCTCGTGCCGGCCCGCGACTACAAGCGGATCTTCGACAACGACGAAGGCCCCAACACCGGCGGCATGGGCGCCTTCTCGCCGGTCCCGGATCTGCCGCACTCAGAGCTCGATGAGATCTCGGCGCAGGTCCACCAGCCGATCATCGACGAGATGAAGCGTCGCGGCGCCGACTTCCATGGAATCCTTTACGCGGGACTGATGCTCACAGCCGACGGAGTGAAGGTGCTCGAGTACAACACGCGCTTTGGCGATCCAGAGACACAGGCGTTGCTGCCGCGACTGACCAGCGACCTGACGGAGCTGATGCTCGCGAGCATCGAGCCCGGCGGTCTTGCCGGCAGACCGATCGAGTTCAGTGAGCAGCGCTCGGTCACGTTGACGCTCGCGTCCGCCGGATACCCCGAAGGATCGAGCAAGGGCGATGTGATCCACGGTCTTGACGACGTCTCGACCGCCGTCGAAGTGACGCACGCCGGAACCGCGCGCAACGCCGGCGGCGAGATCGTCACCGCCGGTGGCCGCGTGATCAACGTGACCGCGCTGAGCGATTCCGTGCCACGAGCGCGCGAGGCCGCATACGCCGGCGCCGCGCTGATCGACTTTGACGGCAAGCAGCAGCGCACCGACATCGCTGCGGGAGTCGAGCTCTAGATGGCGCGCCGCCGCTTCAGACCGCAGCGCTCCAACCCGCCGGTACGCCCGCGCCCGAGTGTCGGCCGCGCGTCGATCGGCGACATCTCGGCCGGCGCAGACGAGCCCGGCGGCGCAGCCGGCGTGCTGATCCCAGAGCCAGAGACCCAGCTCGACGAGATCGAAGTACTCGACGGCCCGCTCGTCGCGATCGTGATGGGCGCCGAGAGCGACGCCGAGGTCATGTCCGCCGCCGCCAAGGAACTCGAAGATCGCGGGATCTCATACGAAGAGACCGTCGTCTCCGCCCACCGCGACCCGGAGCAGGTCCGCGAGTACGCCCGCGGCGCGCGCTCGCGCGGGATCAAGGTGATCATCGCCGGTGCCGGGATGGCTGCGGCGCTGCCCGGTTCGATCGCCGCGTACACCGATCTGCCGGTGATCGGCGTGCCGATCCGCTCAGAGAACGCGGTCAGCGGCGGGCTCGATTCATTGCTCTCGATCGTTCAGGCGCCCGCCGGCGTGCCGGTTGCCTGCGTGGCGATCAACGGCGCGCAGAATGCGGCGATCCTGGCGGCTCGAATCCTTTTTGCCTGAACCGACCGGGACGTACGTGGATCAGCGCGAGCACGATCGCAACGACCGTGATGAATGTGATGTTGATCGCCACCTTGCCGTAGCCGTGCTCGATGATGTCGATGAAGCGGTACGGGTACCAGTCAGCGGTCGCGAAAGTTGGCCACGGCCCGGCGGCGAGCCAGGCGATCAGGGTCGTCGGCGACGAACAACTGCAGTCGCCTTGCGGTGGTCGGGACGGCCATCCGCTCTCCCTTCGGCGCTCCGCATAGGATTCCCCCCGTGATCGATCGTTACACAAGGGCCGAGATCGGCGCAGTCTGGAGCGAGCAGGCGAAGTTCGACAGCTGGCTGCAGGTTGAGCTGGCAGTCTGTGACGCGCTCTTTGACGCCGACGTGATCCCCGCTGCGGATCTCGTCGCGATCAAGGACCACGCGAAGTTCACGGTCTCAGCCGTGAAGGAGCGCGAGGAGATCACCAACCACGACGTCGCGGCGTTCGTGGACGTGATCAGCGCCGATGTCGGCGAGGCCGGACGCTGGATCCACTACGGCCTGACCAGCAGCGACGTGCTCGACACGGCGCTCGGTATCCAGATCGCGAAGGCCGGCGAGATTCTCGTCGCCGGTGCGCGTGAGTACGCGGATGCGCTCGCCCGTCGGGCCAGAGAATTCGAAGACGCGACTGCCGTCGGCCGTACCCACGGGGTTCACGCCGAGCCGACAACCTTCGGCGTGAAGCTCGCCAGCTTTGCCTTCGAGGCGCGCCGCAACCTCGAGCGGCTTGAGCGCGCGTTCGAGCAGTGCCGTGTCGGCGCGCTGTCCGGCGCGGTCGGCACCTACAGCGCCAACGGTCCGGACATCGAAGCGGCCGTGCTCGCCAAGCTTGGTCTGGAGCGCGAGCCAGTCTCCACGCAGGTCGTTGCGCGCGACCGCCACGCAGAACTCTTGAGCGCCGTCGCAATCGCAGGTGCCGGTCTTGAGCGCTTCTCAACGGAAATCCGCGCGCTGCAGAAGACCGAGGTGCGCGAGGTCGAAGAACCCTTTGCCAGCGGCACGCAGAAGGGCAGCAGCGCGATGCCGCACAAGCGCAACCCGATCACCAACGAACGCATCACCGGCCTTGCCCGCGTGCTGCGCGGAAACGCCAACGCCGCTATCGAGAACGTCGCCCTCTGGCACGAGCGCGACATCACGCACAGCTCGGTCGAGCGCATCATCCTTCCCGACTCCACGATCCTGCTCGACTACATGCAGTCGCTCGCGATCAAGGTCGTGAACGGCATGACCGTGCACACCGACCGCATGCTCAGCAACCTCGAAGTCACGCACGGCGCGCTCTTCAGCCAGCGCGCGCTGCTTGCTCTGGTGAACGCGGGCCTCACCCGCGACGACGCCTATCGGATCGTCCAGCAGGGCGCCCAGGAAGCCTGGGACACCGGCGTCAACTTCCGCGATCTGCTCGCCGCCGAGACTGCGCGCCAGGGCATCGACGTCGACATCGACGCAATCTTCGATCCCGCCGCGTACACCAAGCACGCGCGCGCGATCGTTGCCCGGTTGGACCAGTAACCCCAAACAAGTAGCACCACCATTTCGCTCACCTCTGGTGAGCGGCGGATTCGCGTCCCCGGGATCGGCTTGTTCATGCGGTTTGTTTCGCTCACCTCTGGTGAGCGGTCAACCACCGCATACCTGAGCCATTTTCGTCGCCGAAACTTCTTCGCCCACCAGAGGTGAGCGAAAGAGCGGGGGTGGCATTAGGATCGAGCGGTGTCCGGTGCTGCGCGACAGGCGATTGTTGTTCTTGCCGACGGTGCCCGCGCCGACGTCTTCGCGCGCATGCTTGCGGCGGGCGAACTGCCGGAGATCGCCCGTCACGTCGTGGCCCGCGGTGGCCACCGCACCGCGACCAGCACCTTCACCAGCACGACGATCCCAGCGCACCTGCCATTCCTGACCGGTCGCTTCGCCGGGAGCGCCGACGTTCCCGGCTATCGCTGGTTCGATCACCGCATGCAACCGAAGCGGGCGCCGATCGGCCCGTGGAGCTTTCGCAGCTACAACGGTCCCGAGTCGATGCTTGTCGATCGCGACATCGCCAAGGACGCGCCGACGATCTTTGAGCTGGCGCCCGGCTCGCAGAACATCTTCGGCGCGATCACGCGCGGGCTCGGCCGCGGCGGAAACCTCGCGGCCACGCGCAAGAACTACCTGTGGATGAAGGCGCACTTTCTGAAGGATTATGAGATTGCAGACAACGCGGCGCGAAAAGTCCTGGCCGCGTCACTGGACGACGAGATCCCCTTCCGCATCGTCGTGATCCCCGGGATCGACTGGAGCAGCCACTACGACGACCCGTTCGGCAAGGGCGCCTACGAGGCGTACCGCCGCGTCGACCGCACGGTCGGCGAAGTGGCGCGCAAGCTCGAGCGGCTCGGTCGCTACAAAGACACTTTGGTAGCGGTGGTCAGCGACCACGGCCACGAACCGGTGCAGGGGCACTTCGACCTCGGGCCGCGTATGGAAGAAGAGCTCGGCCTGAAGGTCGCCTTCCACTCGATGAACGCGTGGCGGATCAAGCCTGACGCGATCTGCGCGGTCAGCGGCAACGCGATGGCGCACCTCTACCTCAACACCGTCGTGCCCGAGCTCAGCGAATGGCTGCTCGCCGAGCCGGCCGTCGACATCGTCGCCGCGCGCGAACCCGACGGATCGATCTTCGTCGAGAGCCGCCGGGGCCGCGCTCACCTGAACGAGACGCCGACCGGCCTGAGCTATCGCCCGCTCGTCGGCGACCCGTTCGGCTACGACGCCCTGCCGCAGGAGATGGGCCATGAGGAAGCGCTCGCGGCCACCGCCGCGAGCGACTACCCCGACGGCCTGCTGCAACTGGCCCAGATCTTCCGCTCGCCGCGCAGTGGCGACGTGATCGTCAGCGCCGCGCCCGGCTTTGACCTGCGCGAGCGCTTCGAGCGGCCCGAGCACCGCTCATCACACGGCGCGCTCTACGCCGCGCACATGAACGTGCCGCTCGCAATCAGCGCGCCGCTCGAACCTGGCGCCCTGCGCACCGCCGACGTTTTCAGCATGGTGCTCGAACATCTGCAGATCGACGAGCCGGCCGGCGTGGACGGCCGCTCACGACTGATCGGCGAGGCTCAGAGTTCGGCCGAGGTCTCGGCTGCCCGCGACCGTCGCGTCAGGTCGAACACGCCGTAGATCGAATAGACCGCAGCCGCGACGATTGCGCTGGCCAGCAGCACCAGCCCCGCCGAGGCGGTCTTGTCGATTCCCTCGCTCGCAAACAATGCGGCCGATGCCGCGATCGATGACGGTCCGGGTCCGATCGGCAGTGCGTTGAAGACCGTGGTCAGCAGGAACGCGAGCAAGGCGTCGGACATACTCGGATCCAGGCCGAGCGCCACGAACGCGATGTAGTAACGGATCGGTTGCAGCGTCAGCACGACGGCGAGCAGCGCCGCCAGTTGGTAGCGCTCGCCGGAGTTCTGCAGCACACGGGCAGTCTGCGCGAACTCACGATCCTTGTAGCGCCGAAAGACCCAGCGGACGATCAGCAGCAGCAGGCCGACGGCCACCGAGAAGACGATCGCCCACCACCACTCGAGCGACGAGGTGAGCACGGCGGCGATCACGAGGCCGATCGTGATCACGGCCTCGACCAGCAGCATCAGGCCGTCGGCCGTGAACATCTGTCCGATTGTCGGCGTGGGCGTTGCGTCCGGGTCGCTCGCCCGCGGCGCGTCGTAGCGCTTGACCAGCCAGATCCTCACCCAGGCTCCGATGTATGTGGGGACGACCGTGTCGGCCAGAAAACGCAGCGAGCTCGAGCTGTGCAGCAGCGTCTTCTCGATCGGCGCACCCGCCGCCGAGACGCAGCGGCCCCAGGCCTCCGCGCGAAGAATCAGTGCAATCAGGTGCAGCACGGCCAGCGCGACGAACGCCTTGACCGAGATCAACTTCCACGCCTCGGCGATGTCGTCGAAGTGAGGCCAGAGGATCGCGACGAGCACCACGATCGCGATGACCGGCCCAAGCGTCCCGCGCAGGATCTCTGAGCGCGTGAGCTTGCGCTCCTTTTCGGTCACCTCGATCACGTTCTTCTGACCGTACCCCGGGAGGCGGCGTGTGTCACAAGTTTCGGGTACCGTGGCTTCAGCATGGGGGCTGAGACGGAATTCGACTATGTCGTCATCGGCGCGGGATCGGTCGGTTGCGTCGTCGCGTCGCGCCTGAGCGAAGACCCGAACTGCAGAGTCCTCCTGCTTGAGGCCGATGGCAGGGCCAAGCATCCGAACATCACGATTCCGGCGGCCTTTGCCGAGACGTTCGAGAGCAAGTTCGACTGGGCCTACCGCTCGGAGTCCGAAGAGAACCAGCAGGGCCGCGAGATCTACCTTCCGCGCGGCAAGGGACTCGGGGGCTGCAGCTCGATCAACGCAATGGTCTATCTGCGCGGCAACGATCAGGACTTCACGGACTGGGTCGCGATGGGCGCCACCGGATGGTCGGCCGCAGACTTCTTGCGCGCCGCTTGAACCCGCCCGGATAGCCTGCGGCGATGAACCCGCGGAAGAGGCGAAGCGACGAGGCCGTGGCCGAGATCCTGCTCGAGCAGGTGGCGATCATCCGCGCGAATGTCGACGGGGCTGTGGCGGGCGAGGACCCCGAGGCACTGCACGACCTGCGCGTCGCGGTGCGGCGCACGCGATCTGTGCTGAAGGGGATGCCCGGCGTGTTCGCTCCCCGCGAACTCACTCGTTTCAAGACCGAGTTCAAAGAGCTCCAGGCGATCACCGGACCGGTGCGCGACCTCGACGTGCTGCTCGAAGATCTGGAGAGTCTTTCCGAGCAGCGGCCTGAGCTGGCTCAGGAGATTGCGGCGCTGCGCGCGGAACTTGTGCGCAAGCGTTGTGATGCTCAGACCAGGCTGAGCCGCCGCTTGAAGTCCAAGCGCTTCGCCGAGCTGATCGACAACTGGCAGGCGACGCTTTGCTCGCTGCCCACGGCCGACGAAGCTGATCGACCTGACTCCGCCGTACCGATCGGCAAGCTCGCGGCCGCGCGGATCGCCGCCGATCGCAAGCGCTTCGACGAACTGAGCAGGGCCGCGCTGAAGAGCGCCGACCCCGCGGCCGTCCACCACGCCCGCAAGCGCGGAAAGGCGCTGCGCTACAACCTCGGGTTCTTCGGCGACCTCGGCGACAAGAAGCGAGCCAAGCGCCTCACCGGCAGGCTCGAGAAGATCCAGGACGAACTCGGCGAGTATCAGGACACGATCGTGCAGGAGGACGCGCTGCGAGACGCCGCCGAAACCGCCGCCTCCATCCCGGCAGCAATCGCCGCCGGCGCCTTGATCGAACGCGCGCTCGATGAGCGCGACTACCGGCTCGAACAGTTCGGCCGGCGCATCGCCAAGCTGGAGAAGCAGTAGTCGCCGGTCAGGCGTCAGGCGTGGCGTCGATCGACGCCCACAGGTACAGGCAGGCGAGCGTTCTGTACGGGCGCCAGCACTCGGCGAGCTCGACGAGTTGATCGTGGCCCGGCAGCTCGTCAAGGTCGTACTCGATCATCACCGCCTTGCGGATTCCGAGATCGCCGGTCGGCAGCACGTCTTCTCGGTTGAGGTGGAACATCAAGAACATGTGCGCCGTCCATACGCCGATGCCCTTCACGGCGACGAGCTCAGCGATCACCTGATCGTCGGGCAGGACGTCGAGCTTTTTCAGCTCAAGTTCGCCGCTCACGACGTGCTCGGCCAGCGATCGCAGGTAGTTCGTCTTTGACCGCGAGAGGCCGCCGGCGACTTTCAGCGCTTCGGGATCGGCCGCGAGGATCTGCTCGGGTGTGGGGATCTCGCCGTCGAAGAAGTCGAGCACCCGCTGGTAGATCTTCGCCGCCGCCTTGACCGAGAGCTGCTGGCCGGTGATCGAACGCAGCAGCGATCCGTAGTGATCGTCGGGGCGCTCGGCGTCGGTGTTGTCGAGGTGCTTCTCTGGGGTGCGCTTGATCAGGGCGGCGAGGACCGGGTCGGCCCGCTTGAGCCGGGTGACGGGCTTCATCGCGGCCACGCCGTCAGCCTTCGGAGAGCTCGTCGATCGTGCGCACGAAGTCGTCGAGCTTCGACGCGCACTCCGGCCCGAGATCGTCGGCGCGAGCCGTGAAGTGGCGGACCAGCTCGCTGTAGTACCAGAGCTGACCGTCGCGGTCTTCCTTGAAACGGGGCCAGATCTCGTCGCCGATCCGTCGATAGTCCAGCAGCGTTGCGCGGGCGTTGTGGAGCTTGTCGGCCAGCGAGATCAGCAGCTCATCGCGCTGCTTGACGGGCAGCGAATCGAGGTACTGCTGCTTGCGTGCGCGCCATGGCGGTTTGGGCTTCTGGTCGGTGTCCGTGTTGGCCAGCACGATTCGCGCGACGTCGTCGCCGAACTCAGAGCGAACCCGCGCCGCCATTGGCGCGCCGCCGCAATCCTCAACGACGTCGTGCAACAGGGCGGCGATCGCCTGATCCTCTGTGCCCTGCATTTCGAGCACCAGCGAGGCCACGCCCAGGAGGTGCGAGATGTAAGGAATCTCGGTGCCTTTGCGAGCCTGTTTCTTGTGCGCTTTGCGCGCAAACTTGACGGCGTGGTCAAATCGTTTGCTGAGGGTCACCATGTTGGCCGTGACTGTAAGCGTTCCGCGACCGGTTAGCTTCTGGGCGATGAACGATCAAGTACCGATGTCCCAGGCCGCCTACGACGAGCTCGAAGCAGAGATCGAAGCTCTCGAGACCGTGGAGCGCCCAAAAATCGCCGCAAAGATTTCAGTCGCGCGTGAAGACGGCGATCTCAAAGAGAACGCTGAATACCACGCCGCAAAGAACGACCAGTCGTTTCTCGAGACGCGAATCCTCCAGCTGCGCGAGCAGCGCCAGCACGCCGTGATCGTCGAGGCCACCGGCAACGAGACCGAGATCGGCTTCGGCAGCACCTTCACGCTTCTGGACAGCACCAGCGGCAAAGAGATCACCTACACAATCGTCGCTTCCTACGAACAGGACGCGGCCGCCGGCAAGCTCTCAAACAGCTCGCCCGTCGCAGAAGCAGTGATCGGCAAGAGCGCCGGCGACAAGGTGACCGTGAACCTGCCCAATGGCAAGCAGCGCGAGTTCAAAGTCGTCAAGCTCGGCTGACGACGATTTGTTTGTGACCAAGCTTTATCCAAAAGCGCATTAAGATGCCCGTCATGGCGAGCAAGCAGCTGGAGAAGCAGATCGCCAAGGCGCTGGCCGACACCGAGCGCTGGCTGCGCAAGCAGCCGCCTTGGAAGGACGGACACCTGGTCAACGCGAAGGGTTCGGTGGTCAGTCACCGCGGTCCCTCGATCCTCAGCGAGGCCGATGCCGTTCTGCAGTTTGCGCGCTTCCTGAACAAGCAGGGCGTGGCCTGGCGCGACATCCACATCGACGTGTCGCCCGGTCAGTGGCTCGTCGAGCCGGCAAGCCGAGCGCGTCCACGACGGATCGATCTTGCAATCGTTGACCGCGACCGCCTGGCACAACGTACAAGCCCGTTCTCGCCCGCGAAGGACAAGGACTTCTTGTTCGATGCAATCTTCGAGTTCAAGCTCGCGAGCAGTTTCTGGGACCGCCCGCGGGCAAGTGGTCGCGCTCCTCGCCCGCCGGCGCGCGTGGAGTCGAGTATCAAGTCAGACGTCGAGAAGATGGGCACCTACCTGCACGACCTCTGGGCCAGCCGCGGGTACGTGGTGGTGATCGAAGAGACCGACCATGGCTGGGAGCGTCCGAGCGACGCGTCGACAGATGGTCTCTCGGTGCACTACCTCAAGTGCTTCTGATCGCGCCGGATTAGCATCGGCGCATGGCCGACCTTGAATCTCTTCCCGCGATCGACCTGCCTCTGTTGTCGAAGGGGAAGGTGCGCGACACCTACGAACTGCCCGGCGGCGATCTGCTGATGGTCGCCAGCGACCGGATCAGCACCTACGACGCGATCCACCCGAATCCGATCCCCGGCAAGGGTCAGGTGCTCACCGGCACCTCGGTCTTCTGGTTCGATCAGCTCGGCGGACTCGTGCACAACCACCTGATCAGCACCGTCGAAGACGTGCCGCCGGCGCTGCGCGGTCGGGCGCTGAAGGTGCGCCGCCTCGAGATGCTTCCGATCGAGTGCGTCGTGCGCGGGTACCTGGCAGGTTCCGGTTGGATTGACTACGAGGAGACCGGCGCCGTGTGCGGCGTTGCGCTGCCGGCAGGTCTTGAGGAGTCGTCCGAGCTTCCGGAGCCGATCTTCACTCCGGCCACGAAAGCCGCAATCGGTGATCACGACGAGAACATCGACGAGGCCGGCGCGATCGAGGCGCTCGGCGGCGACGTCGCGCGGTTCGCCGAAGTCAAGCGGCTGAGCATCGCGATCTATCAGTACGCGCGCAAGCACGCGGCGACCAAGGGCATCATCCTCGCTGACACCAAGTTCGAGTTCGGGATCGATCCGGCGAACGGCACGATCACGCTCGGCGACGAGGTTCTGACGCCGGACTCGTCGCGCTACTGGCCGGCAGATGCATATGAGCCCGGCCGCGCCCAGGCTTCGTTCGACAAGCAGTTCGTGCGCGACTGGGCGCGCTCGACCGGGTGGGACAAGTCGCCGCCGGCGCCGGAGATCCCGCCGCACATCGTCGAGCAGACTCAGCAGCGCTACATCGAGGCCTACGAACGCCTCTCAGGCAAGGCGTTCTCCAGTTGGCTCGACAGCGTCGGCTCTGTCGCCTGAGGCGCTCGGCGCATGACTCTCTGGCCGCCGATTCTCGATCACAGTCTCGCCGGGCGGCTTGCGATGGAGGAAGAGGTCTTCGCGGCGCTCGCGCGACGACTCGGCTCGCGGCTCGGCGGCAGATCGTTTGAGCCAGAGGATTTCGATCGCGCGATCGGCTACCCGTGGGAACGCCCGGTCGAGTCGTTCTTCATGGAGGACGGATCGGTGCGACTGCTCGGCTCGAGCGCGGAGCTCGCCGAGCTGGATCTTGGTGCTGAGCGCCGCTATCCGCTGATCGCTTTTGGATCGAACGGCGCACCGGGTGTGCTCGCGCGAAAGCTTGCGGTGCTCGATGAGGACGAGCGCGACGTACTGGTTCTGGCGGGCGCGCTCGCCGGCTTCGATGTTGTCGCCTCGGCGCACATCGCTTTGTACGGCGCGCTCCCGGCGACGATCATTCCGGCTCCGGCCACCAGCGTCCGCGCCGGTCTGCTGATGGTCACCGCGACGCAGTTCACCGCGCTGACCCGGACCGAGTTCAACTACGCGGTCGCGCGGATCGACGGCGCGCCGTTCTCTGCCGATCTCGACGCGCCGATGCCCGACGCCGTCTACGCATACGTCTCACGCAACGGCGCGTTCTCTCTGGACGGCAGTCCAGTTGCGCTCAAGGCCGTGCCGGCCGAGGGCCGCTCGCTGCACGAACTCGAACAGGAGCACCTGCTCGACGCGGTGGCCGAGCTGATCATCGGATCGGGATCGGTTGCCGTCGATGTCGTGCGCGAGACGGTGGCCGACTACACCTGGGTGATCGAAGTTGCCCGGCCGACGCTGGCCGCAGTCTCCAACCCATTCGCCCCCGAAGACTGGAAACTGCTCGGGCGGTAACCAGCCCAAATCGGCACCCACACGCAGCCCTGCTGCACACCTCTGGTGAGCGGCGGAGAATCGTGGAGAAAGATGGCTTAGGTATGCGGCGGGCTGCTGCACACCTCTGGTGAGCAGCATCGATGATCGACGCGCCGTCGCTTCGGCGCGTCGATCATCGTCTGACTTACGGCCCAAGGGGTTCATTGCTGCACACCAGAGGTGTGCAGCACAACTTCGCTCAACCAAGGGGTCCTTCGCATCCAAAACACTGCTGCTCACCAAAGGTGTGCAGCAACTTGGCAGCAACTTGGCGGCAGCGTGGCGTTAGGGGCGGCGGGGTGCGAGTGGGGGATCAGCAGTCGCCCTGGAGCACGCAGGCGGTGACGTTGTCGAAGATGCTCTGGCCCTGTTCCTGTTGGGCGTCGATCTGGGCCCGGGCATTGGCTTTGCCTTCGGCGACGCCCTTTTCGCGCGCGGTCTCGATTGCCGCGGCGGCCTGGGCCTGCATCTTGTCGAATGCGCGCTCGTAGCTGCTCGCCGCGCTCTGCTTGGCCGTCTGGACGGCCTCGCTGACGCGCTGATCGACCTGCTCGCTGGACGCGCGGGTCGACTGGCCGATCAAAAATGCGACCGAGATCGCCGCGGCGAAGACGAGCACCGTGGCGAAGGTCTTGAATCCCGATGAGGAGTTTTGTGCCGGCACCTGCTGAGCGCGGCGTGGCGCCTGCGGCTGCGCCTGGACCGGCGGGTGCGTGATGCCGCGACGGCGAGCTGAACGGTTCAGCGGCGGCTGCTTGCGCGTGCGCGTCGCGGACGGCAAGGCTGCGGCAGGCTGCACGCGCGTGGGCTGCGCCGACTTGTCAAAGGCGGTTCCGCACGACGGACACCACTCTCCTGTCACTTCCCAGGCCAGCGAGCACTGCGGGCAGACCCGGAGCGGCGCGTAGGCACGAGGGTCGAGGCGATGGGTCTCGGCGTCGTCACCGGTGAAAGAGTTCTTGACAGTCGGCGCGTCGGGGCCGAGGTCACGGTGCGTGGACCGAGTTGGGGTAAGCGTGTCTGTGTCGCGTTCGCGGCTCATCGGTGAATTAGAACACCGCTGACGCGAAAAGGTCTCACTCGGCGGCGGAGAAATCTCCGGCAGCCTTCTGCCGCTCGTTCGCACCCGCAACCGGGCCCGGACGAAGGCGGGTGATGCTGGGTTTGAGCCGGGCTGCTGTTCGGCAAGGTCACGCAGAACGCGGAGATTGCCCCCACCGAAGAGTTGGCGCACAAGCGCATCCCCGCGCCAGCGCCTGTGGTCGAGCCCGAGCCGGAGCCCGTCCACGCATAATCGCTCCCCAGCGATCCAGACAAAGGCGCGAACGCGCGCGGCCAGAACGACTCCCCCCAGGGCGTGTTCCGGCCGCAGCGTTTGTATCGCCCCGGGGTATCTCCGCCGCGCGGAACAGAGAACCCGTGAGACAAACTGGAGTTTCGTCCCGAAAACTAAAGCACTTACTTCAGCGTTATGTCGGTCGTCACCGGCTTGCCAGCGACGCCGGCGGGCGAGAGCGGAGTGATCGTCACGCGGTACTTCCCGGCCTTCAACTTCTTGCCGCCGAAGAAGTACTTCGTCGTGGCGTTCGTGACGCTGAGCGTCTGGCTGCCCTTGACGGCCTTGAGCTTCTTGTTCTTGCCGATCGACTGAAGAGTGAACTTCGCCTTCGCGGCGTCGGTGAACTTGACGCTGAAACTTGGCTGGCCCTTCTTCGCCACCGAGAAGCCCTTCTTGCCGAGCTTGAAGGACTTCTTCGCCTTCGAGGTGATGCGTGCGGTTGCCGCCGCCTCAGGGATAGGAGTCACGACGATCTCGAGAGCGACCACTGACGTGGCGTTGGCATCGTCGGTGGCGGTCAAGGTTGCGGCGTGGGGGCCGACAGTCGTGAACGCGTGGGTCACGGAGTTCACGTTGCCCGCGCTCGCGCCGTCATCGAAGTTCCAGGCGAGAGTGAAGTCCTCACCCTCGGGGTCGCTCGCTGTCGCGGTGAACGTGATCGGCGCTCCCGGCAGAACAGAAGTTGCCGAAGCCGCGATCGAAAGCTGCGGCGCGGCGCGCTGGTACTCGAAGGCGCCAAGGTCGGTCTTGACCGTGCCGCCGCCGTCGCCGTCGACGGCGCGCTTGCCGCCCGCGAGGTCCGTGGCGGAAGCAGCGAGTGTGTCGGCTGTCCCGCCCTTGTCGATCAGCGGTGAGCTGCGTAGCAGGCGGTAGTCGCCAGCCCCGGCGTCGCGGAACTCGGGATCAACCAGATAGAGCTCAGTGAACTTGCCGCTGTCGAAGTTCCACTCGCAGCCGGGAAGAACCGACCATAGCCCACCAATCGTCGCGAAAAAGCCGAGATCGAGGTTGGCTGGCTGCGGGACGCCCGTCCCGCCCCAGCAGTCGATCGCGCTGAACGTGTCATCACCCGGATCCGGCACGTAGGCGACGATGTCGTAGATGTCAGCGTCGAGGCTGGCGGGCGCGTCGCCGGCGTAGAGACTGAATCCCGTCTGCTCAGCCCCCGTGCCCACGATCGTCACGCGCTCCACATTCAGTTCGATCGCCTTGCTGTCGTAGGCGCTCGCGCTGACGCCCAGGGTGTTGGTCCCGGAACCCAGGTCGATCAGCGAATCGGTCAGCGTGAGCTTCTTGTCGGCCACAGAAACGCCGCTGGCAAATCCCTTGATCTTCATGTGGTGAAAGTTGAGTTCTGTGCCGGATTCGCTGCTTTCGGCGGAGATCCCCGTTCCCGAATTGACGTCCGTTGAAGTCTTGACTTCGATGTCATACGCAGTCGCAGACTTGTAGTTGGCGATGATGCCGACCCCGGCATACGTCCCGATCGTGATCGTCGCGTCGTGGGCCGTGCCGCCGTTGCCGAGCTCGAGGCCGCGGAATCCGACCGGGTTGCTGGGGTCGTCCCCGCCCTTCTCGATCGTGAAGTTGCTGACCGTGGAGCGCATGACCGAGAGGCCCGATCCGCCCGGGGCATCGTCGTTCACTACGACCGAGAATCCGCTCGCTGTGGATCCGGGCTCGCCGCTGATCGTCAGCAGATCCTGGACTGGATAAGCACCCTGGAAGACCGTCTGACCCACCCCTGCTCCGACGATCGCGGTGTCCGCGGCCGGAAAGAAGCTCGTCGGCTCGATCAGATCGAAGACGTGCGGTGCGATCACGACCGTGTCTGGGCCGGGATCGTCGTCCGCGGCAACTTCGGCGCTGTAGATCCCCGAGATGCTGAGATCGAAGGTTGCCACGGGGCAGCGCGGGAGGCTCACGCCGACGCAGAAATCTCCCGCCATCGCGGCAGGCGCAGCCGCGCCAAGGGCAATCGCAGTGACCATTCCAACAAGCACCGGTGGAAGTCTCATGAGTTAAGCCTAATGGCAAGTACACGAAGCCATTTTTCGCAATTTGCGGGATGTCTTCAAACACCCCCAAAACCTGCATGGAAAGCGAGAAAACGCCGCCCGGACTCTCGATACGCTCAGGCCCCAACTCGGCCCTCGGAAGGAGCCACACCTTGGCCGTCAAAGCCACCGTCCTGATCCGTCCCAAAGAAGGCATCCTCGACCCTCAGGGCGAAGCGGTCGAGAACGCACTTCCCGCGCTGGGATTCTCCGGCGTCAGCCACGTACATGTCGGTCGACTGGTCGAACTTGAGATCGAGGACGACTCGCAGCTCGAGTCGATGTGCGAGAAGCTGCTCGCCAATCCGTTGATCGAGGACTACGAGATCGTCCAAAGCCCGATCAGCACGGCCTGATGACGAAGTTTGGGATCCCCCAGTTCCCGGGCTCCTGCGACGAGACCGACACCCTGCTCGCCTGCGCGCGCGTCGGCGAAGCCGAGCTGCTCTGGCACAAGGACAAAGATCTGAAGGGCGTTGACGTCGTCGTCATCCCCGGCGGTTTCTCGTACGGCGATTACCTGCGCGTCGGTGCGATCCCGCCGTTCAGTCCGGTCATGCAGGCCGTCGCCGAGCACGCGGCAGAAGGCGGCCTCGTGCTAGGCATCTGCAACGGCTTCCAGGTGCTGACCGAAGCTGGCCTGCTTCCGGGCGCGCTGCTGCCGAACGTGAACCTTGCGTTCACCTGCCGCCAGGTCGATCTGATCGTCGAGAACGTCGAGACGCCCTTCACCCACGAATGCGCGCCGACCGAACGCCTGAGCATTCCCGCCAAACACACGACCGGCCGCTACTTCGCGCCGACCGAGATGCTCAACGCGATGGAAGCCGAGGGCCAGGTGCTGCTGCGTTACGCCGAAGGCCACAACTTCAACGGCTCGGTCAACGACATCGCCGGCGTCTGCAACGAGCAGCGCAACGTCTTCGGACTGATGCCGCACCCCGAGCACGCGGTCGATCCGCTGACCGGATCCGATGACGGACTCAAACTCTTTGCGTCGCTCGCCAGCGCCGCTCCGATGGCGCTCGCCACTGGAGACGCGACATGACCACCGCGCAAGCACCGCATATCGCCTTGGGGCTCACCGAATCCGAGTTCGATCTGATCGTCGAGAAGATGGGCCGCGAGCCCAACGCCACCGAGCTCGCGATGTTCTCGCTGATGTGGTCCGAGCACTGCTCCTACAAGCACAGCAAGAAGATCCTCGGGCAGTTGCCTGTTGAGGGGCCGCATCTCTTGATGGGCCCGGGCGAGAACGCCGGCGCCGTCACTGTTGGAGATGGACTGGCGATCGCCTTCAAGGTCGAGTCGCACAACCACCCCTCTGCCGTCGAGCCCTTTCAGGGCGCCGCCACCGGAGTCGGCGGGATTCTGCGCGACATCTTCGCCGTCGGAGCGCGCCCGATCGCGGTGCTCGACTCGCTGCGTTTCGGCGAGCTCTCGAGCCGGCGCTCCCGCTTCCTCGCCGACCGCGCCGTCGCCGGCATCGGCCACTACGGCAACTCGATCGGCGTGCCGACGATCGGCGGCGAGATCTACTTCGAGGGTCCGTACGAACAGAACTGCCTCGTGAACGCGATGGCGCTCGGGCTTGCCCCGGTCGACCAGCTGATCAAGAGCGCTGCTGCGGGCGTGGGCAACCACCTCGTGCTCTTCGGTGCCTCGACCGGCCGCGACGGAATCGGCGGCGCTTCGGTGCTGGCCAGCGCCGAGCTCGGCGACGACGACGATTCGAAGCGCCCGACTGTCCAGGTCGGCGATCCGTTCGAGGAGTCAAAGCTCGTCGAGTGCTGCCTTGAACTGCTCGGCAAGGATCTGCTTGCGTCGCTTCAGGACCTTGGCGCCGCGGGCCTCACCAGCGCTTCTTCCGAGATGGCGAGCAAGGGCGAGGTCGGCCTCGACATCCACGTCGACCGCGTGCCGCTGCGCGAGCAGGGCATGGAGCCCTTCGAGATCATGGTCAGCGAGTCGCAGGAACGCATGCTCTGCGTGGTCACCCCGGAGCTGCTCGACCAGGTGCTCGGCGTCTGCGAGAAGTGGGACCTCCACCACGCCGTGATCGGCGAGGTGACAGACACGCGCCAGATGAAGATCTATGAGAACGGCGAGCTCGTCGGCGACATGCCGGTCCCCGCGCTCGTCGACGACTGTCCGGTCTACACGCTTGCGCCCGAAGCGCCGACCGAGCAGATCTACCCCGCGCCGTCGGTCGATTCTGACGCCGCGCGCGCCGCGCGGGCCGCGTTCGACGCCAGCGCGCAGGACATGCTCACCGCGCTGCTGGCCAGCGACAACATCTCCAGCCGTCGCCACTACTTCGAGCGCTACGACTGCATCGTCGGCTCGCGCACGACCAAGCGCCCCGAGCAGGCAGAGGCCGCGGTCCTGCACCTCTGGAAGCAGAACGAAGATGGCGCGCCGATCGCCGGGCCGAGCATCGCCGTCAGCATCGACGGCTCGGGCCGCAAGGTCGCCGCAGACCCGTACCGCGGAACGATCGGCAACGTGCTCGAATGCGCCGCAAACATCGCCTGCGTCGGCGGCGAGCCACTCGGCCTGACCAACTGCCTGAACTTCGGCAACCCCGAGAAGCCGCACATCGCCTGGCAGCTGACCGAATCTGTCAAGGGCATGCGCGACGCCTGTCGCGCGCTCGATCTGCCGGTCGTCGGCGGCAACGTCTCGCTCTACAACCAGAGCTCCGACGGCCCGATCTATCCCACGCCTGTCGTGGGAATCGTCGGTGGAGTTCCCGACCCTGCGGTCGTCGCCACAAACACCTTTGGTGAAGAGGAACTCTTCGTCGGCCTGATCGGGCCGTTCGAGCCGACACTCGCAGCATCGGAGCTCGCAAAGCTGATCGGCGATGAGCTGCCGACCCGCCTGCCAGACCTTGACCTCGCCAAACACGCCGAATCCCTGAGGATCGTCCGCGACGCAGTTCGCGCCGGAACGGTCAAGGTCGCACGCGACATCTCCGAGGGTGGACTGGCCACAACGCTCGCGGAATGCTCGCTCGGCGGCGTCGGCGCGACGATCGATCTCACGCCGTTGGTCGAGCGCGTCAAGCGCGCTCACCCCGACGCCGAGCCGCACCAGCATGCGCGAACAGCGCTGTTTGGCGAGGGGCCCGGAGGCATCGTCGTCGCAGGCACGCGCGAGGACCTGCTGGCACTTTCCAATTCCGCTGCAAGCGTCGGGTTTTTGGCGCTCGGTACAACCGGTGGACAACTGTTGTCGATCTCCGAACCCACTGGTACCTTGAGTGGAGTCTCACTACCGGCGAGCGAGATTCAGCGCATCCACGGGACGGCGCTGGCGGAACGAGTCAACTCTTGACCCCTACGGACTTTTTTGAGGATCGAGATGGTCCACGCGACGAATGTGGCGTGTTCGGAATCTACGCACCCGAACTCGACGTCGCCCGCCTGACCTACTTCGCGCTCTACGCGCTGCAGCACCGCGGTCAGGAATCCGCCGGCATCGCATCTTCCGACGGCACGCACATCATCACGCTGCGCGACACCGGCCTCGTCAGCCAGGTCTTCGACGAAGAGAAGCTGCGCGGCCTGACGGGCAACATGTCGGTCGGTCACGTGCGCTACTCAACGACCGGTTCTTCCGGCTGGGAGAACACCCAACCGATCTACCGCGCCGACCACCACATGATCGCGCTGGCCCACAACGGCAACCTGATCAACGCCGTCGAGCTCCACGCCGAGCTGCGCGAACAGGGCATCACCTTCCGCTCGACCAGCGACAGCGAGATCATCGCCGCGCTCGTCGCCAACTCGACCGCCGAGACGATCGCCGACGCGGTGGCCGAGATCATGCCGCGCCTCGCCGGAGCGTTCTCGACCGTCATCTGCAACAAGGAGATGGTCGTCGGCTTCCGCGACCCGAACGGCCTGCGCCCGCTGGCGCTCGGTCAGATCCCGACCCCGGACGGCGGCGACCGCTACTGCTTCGCCAGCGAGAGCAGCGCGTTTGACATCATCGGCGCGAAGTTCCTCCGTGAGGTCGAGCCCGGCGAGATGATCGCCCTGACCGAGGGCGGCATGGAAGTGACGATGGTCGTGCCCGGCGAGCGCAAGGCCTTCTGCGTTTTTGAGCACATCTACTTCGCCCGCCCCGACACCCACCTTGAGGGTCAGCTCGTCCAGCAGTCACGTGGCCGCATGGGCGAGATCCTCTGGCGCGAGGCGCCGGTCGAAGCCGACATGGTCGTCGCCGTTCCGGACTCCGGCAACCCGGCCGCAAAGGGCCTTTCCCGAGCGAGCGGCATCCCGATGGACGACGGCCTGATCAAGAACCGTTACGTCGGCCGCACCTTCATCCAGCCCGGCCAGGAGCTGCGCAAACTCGGTCTGCGCATGAAGTTCACGCCGCTGCCGGAGATCGTCTCGGGCCAGCGCCTGATCATCGTCGACGACTCGATCGTCCGCGGCAACACGACGCGTCAGATCATCGGCATGCTGCGCGAGGCCGGCGCAAAAGAGATTCACGTGAGGATCAGCGCGCCGCCGATCCGCCACAGCTGCCACTACGGCATCGACATGTCGACCAACGAGAACATGATCGCCTACGGCAAAGAAGTCGACGAGATCGCCAAGGAACTGGGCGCCGACTCGCTCGCCTACATCTCGCTCGAAGGCGTTTATGAGGCGATCCGCGGCGAGCGCGGCGAGCACTGCGATGCCTGCTTCACCGGTGAGTACCCGCTGGCCGACACCGATCGCGCGACGGGCAAATTCGCGCTCGAAGAGCTCTCGCCGCTGCCACAGGTGACTGGTGCGAACGGCAACGGTGCTCGCGAGCCCGTCGCCGCGCTTGACCCGATCAACTCCTGAGGGCGCCCATCCGCGTCTCGCATGTAGATTCGCCTTCCTTAGACGGCATTGAGTGTCGCCGACTCCGCTGCAACCATCGCCGAGAAGATCGGCGGCGGCCTGACCGTCAGAGCTGATCCTGTGGAGATCTTTCACTTCGGGTGCTTCTGAGACCTCGACGACTTCGACGCCGCAAAGCCCTACGGGAACGCGATGATCAGTGTCGCGAGCACGTTCTCATCGACCTGAGCATCTAGCGTTACGCGCGTGAATTTCGCTGATGACGAAGTGATGCGCGTTTCGGTTCTCGCCTCGGGCGAGGGCTCAAACCTTCAGGCGATCCTCGACGTCGTGCACAAGAAGCACGGCGTCGAGGTCGTCTGCGTCGTCAGCGACAAGCCCGGCGCGAAGGCGCTCGAGCGGGCGCTGGAGGCCGGCGTGCCGATGGCGATCTTCGCCGTTGCGGATTTTGAGGATCGCGCAGCGCGCGACCGGGCGATCGCCTCGCACCTCCGTGATGTCGGTACCGACCTGGTGGTGCTCGCCGGCTACATGGCGATCCTCTCCGAGGAGTTCATCGGCGCCTTCTTCGGCCGCATCATCAACATCCACCCGTCGCTGCTGCCCAAGTACCCGGGCCTGCGCGCGATCGAGCAGGCGCTGGAAGCCGGCGAGAGCCAGACGGGCGTGACCGTTCACTACGTCGACGAGGGCGTCGACACCGGCGAAGTGATCGCACAGGAACTGGTCGGGATCGTTCCCGGCGAGTCGGCCGATCAGCTTTCCGAGCGGATCCACGTGATCGAGCACCGGCTGCTTCCGGAGGTGATTGCGCAGCTCGCTGCGTCCAGGGAGCTCGACCCGTAAGGTTGGCTGGACTCAAGTCTTATCCAAGGTTATTCGATAAACTTGGATAAGTGAGTTCGTCAGCCAACAATACGAAACACCGATTCGTGAGCGCGACGTGGTCGGCCGAGGCGCACGTTCTGAGCACGAAGGCCGCGCGGAAGCCGATCACGATTCGTGCCTACCTACCGGAACCGATCGCCAACCGCGACTACCTGCTCGACGCCCAGCTGGCGTCGCAGCTGAGCACGGCGGAACACGAGTGCGCGAAGCTCGAGTCGCAGCGGGATCAGCTCGGACTCGACGGGATCGCGCGACAGCTGCTGCGATCAGAGTCGGTCGCATCTTCCCGTATCGAGGGCTACCTGATCTCCAGCCGCAGGCTTGCGAGGGCGGCCGTCTCGGAGATGCGCGACCAGAACGCCCAGACCGTGCTCGGGAACGTCGCTGCGGTGGCAGCAGCCCTGGACCTCGCTGCCAGACCGGAAGCGTTCACATTGAGGACGTTCGTCTCGATCCACAAGTTGCTGTTCGCAGGCACAGCCGATGAGAAGCTCGCCGGGCGGATCCGCACAACACAGAACTGGATCGGCGGCAGTGCGTCCTCACCGGCTGGTGCCGAGTTCATCCCGCCGCCGGCCGGCGCCTTGGAAGAACTGCTCGTGGACCTCGCGGCCTTCTGCAACCGGACAGATCTTCCGCCCGTGCTGCAGGCGGCGATCGCCCACGCCCAGTTCGAGACGATCCACCCGTTCATGGATGGAAACGGTCGCGCCGGCCGAGCGCTGATTCCGATGCTTCTGAGGCGGCGAGGGACGATTGCCCAAGCGATCCCGCCGATCAGCCTGTTCCTCGCCAACCGGTCTTCCCGCTATGTCCAAGGTTTGACCAACTACCGACTCGGCTACGCAGACGACTGGTTCGAGTTCTTCGCGCTCGCCGCTACCGATGCCGCGGCGGCCGCTTCGGTTCTCGCGAAGTCCATCCGCGAGCTACAGGGGGATTGGCTGGAGCTCGCTGGCAGACCGCGGGCCGGCTCGGCAGCGCGAAAGCTGATCCAGACACTTCCGGAGCATCCGATCCTCAGCCTCGGCAGCGCGATGGAGATCACCGGTGCCAGCGACGAAGCCTGTCGACGCGCGCTGAACTCACTGGAGCGGTCCGGCGTCCTGAATGAGCGGACCGCGGGAAAGCGCAATCGCATATGGGAGTCAGTCGGGTTGTTCGCGCTGTTTGACGAGTTCGAGCGCGAGAATTCAGACCGAGGTCGCGCTCCGGCCGCGAGTCGGCAGTGATACGGCCTCAGATCGGCTCATCCGCTGCAGCCGTTTCGCGTATTCTGCCCCCATGCCCGAGGAGACGCAGAACCCCACCAATGTTGAAGTGACCCAGCCCGGCGCCGTGCGCATCCGCAGCGCCCTGATCAGCGTTTCCGACAAGCGCGGGATCGTCGACTTCGCCAAGAGCCTCGAGGATCTCGGCATCTGGATCATCTCGACCGGCGGCACGAAGAAAGAGCTCGAAGAGAACGGCGTCAAGGTCACCGGCATCTCCGACTACACCGGCTCTCCTGAGATCCTCGGCGGGCGCGTGAAGACGCTCCACCCGACGGTCCACGCAGGGCTGCTGGGCAAGCTCGACGACGAAGAGCACATCGCCCAGCTCAACGAGAACGGCATGGGCTCGATCGACCTTGTCGTCGTCAACCTCTATCCCTTCCAGCGCTACTCCAACCGCCGCGGCGTCTCCGACGCCGAGGTGCTCGAGCAGATCGACATCGGCGGCCCCACGATGGTCCGCGCCAGCGCGAAGAACTTCGCCTTCACCGGCATCGTCGTCAGCCCCGAGAGCTACGACGCGGTGCTCGACGAGCTCAGCGCGGACGACTGCACGCTCAGCCTCGAGACGCGTGAGTCGCTTGCAGTCGACGCCTTCAACTACACGGCGCAGTACGAAGCAGCGATCAGCCAGTGGTTCAACGAGCGCACCGGCAACGTGCCCGACCAGTTCGTGCGCGTCTACGAGAAGCAGATCGACCTGCCCTACGGCGAAAACCCGCACCAGCGCGCCGCCTACTACGCCGAAGTCGGCAACCGCACCGACCTGCTGAGCATGGTCGGGCAGGAGCAGGGCAAGGACCTCTCCTACAACAACCTTCTCGATCTCGACGCCGGCCGCCGCCTGATCGAAGAGTTCGAGCTCCCGACCTGCGTGATCCTCAAGCACAACAACCCGTGCGGCATCGCGATCAGCGCGACGCTCGAGGACGCTTATCTCAAGGCACTGCACACCGACCCGCTCTCGGCCTTCGGCGGGATCTACATCTACAACCGCGAAGTCGACGGATCGCTCGCCGCGAAGATGGTCGAGAACTTCGTCGAGCTGGTCTTCGCCCCGAGCTACACGGCCGAGGCGCTGGAGATCTTCTCCGCCAAAGAGAACCTGCGCGTGCTGGTCAACAACGAGCGGCGCTTCTGGCCGGTCTCAGACCCTGACCTGCGCGGCGTGCGCGGCGGCCTGCTCCTGCAGGACCGCGACGTCGACATCGACCCGCGCGAGGCCATGCAGGTCGTCACCCGGGTTCACCCCTCCGAGAAGCAGTGGGGCGACATGCTGTTCACCTGGCGAGTCTGCAAACACGTGAAGAGCAACGCGATCGTGATCGGCAACGACCTGGCGACGCTGGGCATCGGTGCCGGTCAGATGAGCCGCGTGGACTCAGTGAAGCTTGCAGTCAAGAAGGCCCACACCGATCTGACCGGCGCGGTGCTGGCCGGCGACGCATTCTTCCCGTTTGCCGATGGCCCTGAGTACGCGATCAAGGCCGGTGTCACAGCGATCATCCAGCCGGGCGGATCCAAGCGCGACTCTGAAGTTGTCCAGACCTGCGATGACGCCGGCATCGCGATGGTCTTCACTGGCCGTCGTCATTTCCGTCACTGACGAAGTAACTCTCCGCTGTGGGCCGTCGTCATTTCCGTCACTGACGAAGTAACTCTCCGCTGTGTCAATTTGCGGCTTCGCCGCGTTGGCCGTCGTCATTTCCGTCACTAAGACCTACGGAACGTCGAATTCCTGGCTCGGGTCGGTGCTTGGCTTGGGCGTCGACGGCTTTGGGGCCGGGGTGGCCGGGGCCTGTTGCGGGACGGCCGCGGGGATCTGCTGCTGGACTGGCGGCGCTGTGGTCACGGCGTTCGTGCGCGCGGCGCGGCGAGCCGCCGCTACACGGGCGCGAGCACGAGCGCGCGCACGAGCCCTCGCACGCGATCGCGCGCGAGCTTTCCGCCGTCGCTCTGCCCGACGCTCCTTGGCAGCCTTCGCTTTGCCCTCTGCCTCGGCGTCGGCGTCGGCGTCGGCGGCGCGCTGCTCGGCGCGTTCGGCTGCCGCCGTGTCAGGACTCTGAACGGTGTTCACGGCAGCTTCTTCGCCGCCCCCGAACTGCCCCGTCAGAACGAATCCGACCAGGATCACCGCCGCAACCGCGCCGGCGAGCTTGGCCATCCGGCGCCTGCTCCCAGCGGTCCGCGCGTCGGCCGCTCGTGAAGACCTGGCCTTGAGCGGGCTCGGCGCACGGCGCGCCGCGTTGGTCACCGGCGCAGCTCCAAGGCTGATGCTGCCAGTGATCGCTCGAAGCATCGTGCCCGTGGGACTGGTGATCGCCGTCAGGCAGCGCGCGCCGATCGCGTGCCGCGTGCAACCGGGGCAGTCCGCGACATGGGCGGACGCCCTGCGGTACTCATCAGAGCGTGGATCGAGCACGCCCAGCGCGTACTGATTGACAAGTGGCGCAAACTCTTCGCACGGCTCGCCTTGCTCGATCGGCTCAAGCGCCGTCTCGAGTTCTTCGATCACGTCGCCCAGGAGATCGGCGATTCGGAATGCTCCTGCTCCCACCACATCCGCCGCCTCGAAGGCCTTGAAGCCATAGACCTGGCAGAGCGTCACCGCCTGCAGCTCTCTCTGGTTCAGCGTCGCGCGCATGCGCGCGGAGAACTCGCGCTGGATTCTCTGCTGGTCCGGCATCGCTTCGATCGGCTCGGCCTTCCCGACCGCCTCGAGCACTTCGATGTCCAAGCGCGTCTCGGGATGAAGCACGCGATGCTCATCGACGGCCTGCCTGCAGGTCGAATCAATCAGCAACTGCTCGAGATCCCCGACCTCACGCCGCGCCCAGCGCATCGAGAAGACGCCGTGCCAGGCACGGTTGTAGAAGGTGTCGACGTCGCGCGCCGCGAAGTCGATGCCGGCGCTCGCGAGCCTGTTGTACGCCGCGCGCGAGACGCCGTTGCGGTACTTCGCATACTCGTCGCCGATCGTGCGGTCGGCCGGGTTCTGGACTTCCGCGCTCATCCGCGCACCAAGACCTGCACCGGGGCACTGGCACTGCTCGGCCACGGCCAGCCCTGCTTCTTTCGCACGACGGCGCGGAACGTGAACAGCGTCAGGCGAGTCACCCTCTTGAAGCGGTACTGCCACTTGTAGCTGCCTGACGTGCCGGTCTGCACCGCCGCGACTCTGCTCCAACGCCTGCCGTTCTTGACGTCGATCTCGACCGGCACTGCGGCTGCAGCACGGCCCGCACCAGACAGGCGGCCCGCGATCGTCAGGGTCGATCCGCGACGAAGCTGGGCCTTCGATCGCCGCGCGCTCAGCGCGATCGCCTGCCGGACGGTGGTCGATGCCGAGGCCGTGGTCTGCGCTCCAGAAGACGGCCGGAATGTGAAAGTGATCCGCAGAGCGCCGTTCGGCTTCACCTTGAATGAAAACCCGCCGTCCGCGCCGGTCCTGACCGAGCCAAGACGAGTGGAAGTCTCTGTCGCCGCGCCGATGCTGGTCGCGGTCACCTCGAGAGTCGCGCCGCCGATCGCGCGGCCGGTGGTCGTCTTCAGCACCCCCGCAACGGAGACCTTGCGGGTGGACCTGACTGAGATCATCGACTTGCGCGTCGCGAGCGTCGGGAACTCGACCGACGGCGTGCCGTTGGCAGCGACGCCGCTGACTGTGAATGCGATCGGCGCAAGCGTGCCCACGTTCCCAGCCGCGTCCGTCGCTGAGACCACCGCCGAGTGACCGCCTGCGGAGAACGAACCGAGGTTGAGCGAGAAGCTCTCGGATCTGGAGAGCGGGCAGGGCACGACCTTTGTGAACGGCGTTCTGCACGAGCCGCCGCTGTCGGCGCTCGAGACCGGCGCACCGTCGACGCTCAGCGCGACTTTGCGAACACCGCCACCAACGTCGGTCGCCGATACGGCCAGCGAGTGCGATCCGGACAGTCCGCTCGCCCCCAGGAGCGTGCCGCCGGCAAGGGCAAGCACAGGCGCGGTCAGATCCTTCAGATCGACGCGCGAGTCAAACAGGCGCGTTCGCAGGGTCGTGAAGCCGCCCGATGCGCAGTCCGTTGAAGTCTGTGCGCACTCAAGGCCCAGCTGAAGGCTGCTCGCGTTCAGGCCCGCCGACTGGGTTCCGCTCTTCGCGATCGAACAGTCGGACGTGACTGCCTCGCACTCGCCCCAGTAGGTGTTGACGGAGTTCACCGTGCGGCGGAGTCCGGCGCTGAGCGCCGGGTGGGCGCCGCTCGGGGCAAACACCACGCCCGCCGATCGGCGCACCGAGTAGCCCGAGATCGTTGTACCGAGCGGCGCGTTGAAGCGCAGGCCGGCGCTCTCGCCCGCCAGCAACCCGAGGCCGCTGGCAGCGATGACTGAGTACTCAGAGCACTCAGGGCCAAGGCTGAACGGCCCGATGTGAGCCGGGTTGGAGAGGTACGGAACCCAGGCTTCGTTGGGGAGGTTCTCGCCCGACGGGCCCTCACACGTGTAGACGCTGTAGGTGCCGGCGCTCGCGCTGGTCGCCATCAATGCGCCGCTGACAAGGGCAGCAAGCAGCGCCGCAAGCCATACGGCAACGCGTTGACCAGACATGGCTGATTGCCGAATGTCGGACACCTGGTTCACTCCCTGAACGCGCGGTCGTGGCCGAGTGCCGGGTGCCGCGTATGGAGAAGTTAACCGACTGGCACGCATAGCGCGAGTGAATTACTGCAGATCGAACTCTTCGCCGGCGTCTTCTGACGGTTCGGCGGGCGCGATCGCAGCCACGACGGTGGCCACCTGCGCTGCCCCACCGATGAACCGGAACTCCGCGGGTCAGCGGCTGCGCGAGCGGCGGCCGGAGGACTTCTTCTCCCTCGGCTCTTTGGACTCGCGCTCTGACCGCTTGTGGCCGTTGAGCTTGAGGTCTTCCTTGGCGATGCGCTGGAGGATCTTGCCGAATGCCTCCTCGGCGGCGATGTCCATGTTCACGCGGAACGAGGCCATCACAGTCTCGGTCGCCAGCGGGCGCAGGCCTTCGATCGCCTCGACGACCTTCGGGAAACTCTCCGGCGGAAGACCGGCCTTTTCCTGCGGGCGCACGACGCCGGTGTCGACCATCTGGGTGAAGACCTCGGCGATCGCCCGGGTGTGGTCGTTGACTTTCTTGAAGACGTCGAAGAGGGTGTCAACGGGCACGCCCAGCTCAAGCGCGCTGGTGCCGGCGCGCAGCAGAGTCGGGCTGACCACCTCGAAGCGCTCGTCGCCCAGCGGAATCACAAAACCAAGGTCGATCGACTGCTTGACCATGCGTGAGTCGATCTCGCCGATCTGCTCGGCGATCTCCTGGAGCGTCATCACTTCGGATGGCTCTTCGGCGAAAGGCGTCAGCACGAGGTTGCGCAGATCGCCGATGTTGTCGCCGGTCTCCTCGGCGCGCTCAACCAGACGCTGGATCGCGGTCAGGTTGAAGCCGCCTGCCTGGAGTTGCTGAATAAGTTCGAGCCGGGCCTTGTGGCGATCGCCGTAATAGCCGATACGTCCCTGTACGTCGGGAGCGGGAAGCAGTCCGCGCGACTGATGAGCGCGGATGTTTCGCACCGTCATTCCGGTCTGCTGCGCGAGCTCGTCGATCGTCAGTTGGTCTTTGGTTTCGGCCATGGAACGGAATCCTACATTCAAGACAGACTTGCATGAAACATGATTTCATGTAACATAGCCAGATGACATTCGAACTCCTCCCCACAATCCTTGCAGCAGCTGAAGCAGCCCCGCCAGCCGGAGGCGCCGCGCTGAAGGAAATAATCCTCGCCACGGTCATGGGCGGACTCGCCTTCGGTGGCGTCGTCCTTCTGGCCCTCGGCCACCGCGCCGGAAAGATCACCTGGCTTCAGACCGCCGGCGACTTCGCCGGCAAGCAGTTGAGCCTTCCGGCCTGGGCAGCGCTTCCGCTCGTTGTTCTGACCACCTCATTGCTCTGCGCCGTGTTCGGCCTCTACTGGGACGTCTCGCTGCACATTTCCAACGGTCGAGATGAAGGCCCGCTGGCAAACCCCTCGCACTACTTCATCCTTGTCGGCCTGCTCGGCTGTTTCTCTGCCGGGGTGCTCGCGCTGACGATGCCCAAACCCGGCACCAAACCGAGTCCGTGGTCCGTGCGCCTGGCCGAGGGCTGGTACGCCCCGGTCGGCGGAATCCTGATATCAATCTCGGCCGCGTTCGGCCTTGCCGGCTTCCCGCTCGACGACTTCTGGCACCGCATGTTCGGCCAGGACGTCACGCTCTGGGGGCCGACGCACCTGCTGATGCTGACCGGCGCCGGCCTGTGCCTGATCGGCGCGTCAGTGCTGCTGGTCGAGGGCGGCTTCGCAGCCGACCGCACGCGCGGTGACCGCGAGCTGACGGGGCGCGAGAAGTTCATCCTCACCGGCCGCCGCGCGATGGCTGCCGGCGGCCTGCTCGTCGCGCTCTGCATCTACATGGGCGAGTTCGACTTCGGGATCGCGCAGTTCCAACAGGTCTTCCACCCGCTGATGGTGATGTTCGCCGGCGGCGTCGCGCTTGTCTACGCGCGCTCGACTGCGGGCCGTGGCGGCGCGATCTACGCCGTGCTCTTCTACCTGCTCGTGCGCGGCCTGCTGACGCTGCTCGTCTCTGACGTCTTCGGCCGCCCGACCGCAAACTTCCCGATCTTCATCGGCTGCGCGATCGCCGTCGAGCTGGTCGCGCTCGCGATGGGCTCGAAGGTCTACACAAAGCCGATGCACTTCGCGCTTGCCGCCGGTGCCGCGATCGGAACGCTTGGCCTTGCGACCGAGTGGGCCTGGAGCAACGTCTGGGGGATCTACCCGTGGACCGCCGCGCTGATGCCCGAGGGCGTGATCGTCGGCTTCATCGCCGCGATCGTCGGCGCCTTCATCGGTGCCTGGATGGCGAACTCGCTGATGCTGCGCCCGCGCCCGACCGGCGCGCTGCGCTACGCGCCGCTTGCGAGCCTGTTCGTGCTCATAGCGATGGTCGGTTACGGCCTGAACCAGTACTCGCCGAAGGGCCTCGAAGCCCAACTCACGAACACAGCGGCCGCCACGCCGGCCGGTGAATCCGGCAAGTGGGTCAACACGACGGCCAAGCTCAACACGACGTACTACGACACTGACCAGAAGTGGGCGAAGTCGATCGCCTGGCAGGGTCCGGGCTTCGTCGTCACCGATCTGAAGCGGATCGGCCCTGGCACGTACGTGACGACCGAGCCGATCCCGGCGAACGGCAAATGGAAGTCAATGCTGCGGTTCCACAGGGGCTCATCGCTGATGGGCGTCCCGGTGTTTGAGCCGCTCGACGAGGCGATCCCCGCCGCCGAGGTTCCCGCATCGCCGCAGGTCACCCGTCCGCTTCGGCCCGACCGCGTGATCCTCCAGCGCGAGGCGAAGTTCGACGGCGGCTGGCTGCCCTACCTTGGCTACTTCCTGATGTTCTCGATCGCGATGCTGCTGCTGGGCCTGCTGGCCTGGGGCATCCAGCGCATCAGCACTCCGCTCACCGACGAGCAGGGCGCAAGCGAAGACAGGATCGAGAAGGCGAGCAAACCGCCCGCCTCGCGCAGCCCAGCTAGCGCCCAGCCGTTGACTCCGCGCGACGCTTGAGCGCAGAGTTGAAGCTGGCGTGAAGCCGGTCGGGCACCTTGGTGAAGGGCCCGAAGGGTTTGAAGGCCCCGGTGAAGACTTCGTGGTGACGCAACACGGTCGTTGACTCGTCGAGCTGCTCGATGATGAAGCGGTGGTCGGCGATGAACGCGCCGGGTACGCCGCCCTTCCAGCGCAACTCGACGTTCGGCTCGACGGTGATCAGTGTCGGAAAGAACGGAACGGTCGCGGGACCGAGCCCGAGCTTGCCCTTCAGCTTCGCGCCCTCCTTGAGCTCGCCGACCATCCCGGGGGTCATCGGGTTCCACGCGGGAAACTCGGAGAAGTCAGTGATCACCTGCCAGACGCGCTCGGGGCTGGCTTTGATTTCTACGGACTGGGTGTTGGCGAGGCTCATCAGCGGCGACTCTAACTGAATAGTGCCGAAAATCGAACGTCCGTTCGTCTTGCGATGCTCGCAGTCGATCTGGTGTGATGAGCAAAAAGCAGTCCAGCAACCAAACTCGTGACGGCAAGCGTCGATGGCGCGACTACGAGACGCCGGCGGGAAAAGACCGGTGGCGGAGTTCGGGAATTCCGAAGCGCGGCATCTCGATGGTGAGATCTGGGAGGTGAGGGCCGACGACGATCGCGCTGGCAACGAAGCGTCTCCGTGATTGGAACAGTCGCGGCTGAACCCACGCCGGCCTGAAGCGTCCGTATCTCAAGTTCGACATCTTGTTTGTGTAATCGCGTCTTGGCTAAATAAGCCGCCCGCAGAAAGAAAGACAGTCCGATGAGCCAACCCCGTGACTTCCTCGAAGAAGTGGTCGCAGAGCGCACCACTCGCAACCCCGAGTTCCCCTCGATGGTCGAACAAGCCCAGGCCCGCAGGGCGCTGCTCCGTGAGCTCGCAGAGGTCCGGCAATCTCTGGAACTTTCTCAAACTCAAGTTGCCGCGACCATGGGGACCTCACAGTCTTCGCTGGCTCGACTCGAATCTTCTGCTGCCGACGCTCGTCTGTCAACTGTCGAGCGCATGGCTTCGGCGCTCGGCCTGAAGATTCAATTCCGGCTGCTGGACGCGAGCTCCGATGAGCCGGCAGTCATTCGCGGCTGAGTAGCTCCGATCCTGATCTAGGATTCCCCCGGGTCCTTAGCTCAACAGGTAGAGCATCAGGCTTTTAACCTGACGGACAGGGTTCGAGTCCCTGAGGACCCACTCTCTACTCGCGACACTCAGCCGGGCCGATCGTCCGTACTCCTCGCCTGCGGCAATGGCACTCGGTTCTCGACTCTCGCATCCACAACTCAATCTCTCGGCCTGCGCGGAAGAAGCCTGATCCCCAGGTTGACCGCGCCAGCGCGTCGCAATCGCCCACGCTCAACTCTCAGTGAACTCTCAGGAAACGTACAAACGCGCTTAATCAAAGCGCGCTTATATGTATGTGTAAGCACAGTGGATCCGGTGCACCAGCACGAGCGAGCGAGGTGGACCGTGGCGAGAGGCCTTTGAGCGATGGACCGATCGCGGCAGACCACGGTGTGGAAGACGGTTCCGGCCAAGAGGTTTCCCCCTCCCCCGCCGGGGCCGTCTTCTCGTTTTTGGTCGATCGGTGATCCGCGGCGCGAGCCTCCCCGTAGATGCAACGACGGGCGCACTCCGCACAATCCGCGCCCGCAAAACCACCCCACATACCTCCCGGCCGGGCCCCGCCCAAGGCGCCGGAAATACGAAAGGTTCTCCAATGCGCTCAATCACGCGTAGGCCGCTGCTTGCCGTCATGATGATGCTCGTCCTCGGCCTGTCAGCACTGGCCGCCGGTGGATGCGGCAGCGACGACGAAACCTCTACGGCCTCGAGCGACACCGCCTCGAACACGGCTATGAGCAGCGAAAGCGAAGGCGTGGAGGTCGGCGGCGCGATGATGACGCCCGACCGCGACATCGTCGCCAACGCCTCTGACGCCAGCAACGTGACCACCCTGGTCGCCCTGGTCACCCAGGCCGACCTGGCCGAAACGCTCCAGGGCGAGGGACCCTTCACGATCTTCGCACCCGACAACGACGCGTTCGCCAAGCTGCCCAAGGAGACGACCGACAGCCTGATGATGGACGAGAACAAGAAGCAGCTCGCGACCATCCTCACCTACCACGTGGTCCCCGGCTCATACGACGCCACGCAGATCACAAAGCTCGCAGAAGACGGCGAGACGCTGACTACAGTCGAAGGCGGAATGCTGACGCCCGAACTTGAAGGCGACACGGTCGTGATCAAGGACGAGAGCGGCAGTACGGTCACGGTCACCCAGGCAGACGTGAAATCGTCGAACGGTGTGACCCACATCATCGACGGTGTCCTGATGCCGAAGTCGTAAATGTTGCTTCTCGTTCTATTCGGATTCATCGCCGGCGCGGCAACCGCGATATCTCCGTGCGCGCTGCCGGTGCTGCCCGTCGTTTTTGCGGCGGGTGCCACCGGCGGCAGGAAGCGCCCGGTCGGGATCGCCACGGGACTCGCGATCAGCTTCACGTTCGCGACGGTTCTGCTCGTCTACGTGATCTCGGCGCTGGGTCTTCCCGACAGCATCCTGCGCTACTTCGCGATCAGCGTGCTGCTGGTCTTCGGGCTGAGCCTGCTCGTGCCGAGCGTCTCGGCGAGGCTTGAGGGATTCATCAGCCGCGTCACCGCGCGCAGTGCCGACAAGGTCTCGACCGCAACTCAGGGCGACGGCACGAAGGACGGGTTCTGGTCGGGCGTGCTGATCGGCTCCGGACTCGGACTGGTCTACGCGCCGTGCGCCGGGCCGATCCTCGCCGGCGTGATCACCGTCTCTGCCTCACAAGATTTCTCCAGCGGGCGGCTTGCCGTTGCGCTGGCCTACGGACTCGGATCCGCGCTCACCTTCTACGCGCTGATGCTCGGCGGTCGCAAGCTGATCCGGCCGCTGGCCAAGCGCGGACAAGTCTTCCAGTACGCGATGGGCGTGCTGATGGTGTTTGTCGCGATTGCGATGTCCGCCAATCTCGACACCCGTTTCCAGACCGCGATCGCGAGCGATCTGCCGTCGTTCCTCGTCAATCCGACCGAGGGGCTCGAGGAATCGAAGGCTTCCAAGGAGAAGCTGACCGCCCTGCGCGGCGATCGCGTCGCGGCCTACGACTCGACCTACGCGAAGCCGGGTCAGATGCTGCCCCAGGTCGCCCCCGCACCGGACTTCGTCGGCAACCAGCGCTGGTTCAACACGCCGGGAAACAGGCCGCTGACCAAATCTGGTCTGCGCGGCAAGGTCTACCTCGTGGACTTCTGGACCTACACCTGCATCAACTGCATCCGCACCTTTCCCTACCTGAAGGCCTGGTACGCCAAGTACGAGGACAAGGGCTTCGAGATCGTCGGCGTGCACACGCCGGAGTTCGCCTTTGAGAAGTCGGCGAAGAACGTCCAGGGCGCGATCAACCAGAACGGTCTGAAGTACGCGGTCGCTCAGGACAACGACTTCAAGACCTGGGACGCATTCCGCAATCAGTACTGGCCGGCGAACTATCTCGTCGACGCCAAGGGGAACATTCGCTACATCCACTACGGCGAGGGCGACTACCTGAGGACTGAAGAAGCGATCCGTTCGCTCCTGCGCGGGAAGGGCGTGCGCGGGCTCGGGTCCGACACGTCCGACAACGTGAAGGCCGAGAAGGCAAGCAGCTTCAAGATCACGCCCGAGACCTACCTCGGCGCAGCGCGCGCCGACCGCTACGAGGGCGTCACGCCTTCTCCGGCCAACACCAACTACGGCATTCGGAAGATCGATCTCGTGCCCTCCACGTATCGCCTCGGCGGCAAGTGGAAGGTCGACCAGCAGAGCTCGACGGCGGGCCGCGATGCCTTCCTCGACTTCCGCACCGAGTCGCGCCGAACATTCCTGGTGCTCGGGTCGAAGGGCGACAAGCCGCGCAGGATGCAGGTGCTGCTTGACGGCAGGCCGGTCAGCGCGGCCGACGCCGGAGACGACGTCAAGAACGGCGTCGCGACGATCAGCAACCAGCGGCTCTACCGCCTGGTCGACACGGTCAGGATCGAAACGCACACTCTGACGCTGCGCCCCGCACCCGGGATCAGCGGCTACGCGTTCACGTTCGGCTAGAGCTTGCGGCCTTCGCGGCGCAGGCTCTCGCGATAGGCGCGAGCCTGAATCGCAAGCTCGATCAGATCGGGGTTGCGATCTGCACGGCGGTACTCATCCGAGTCGATGAAGCTGGTGGCGCGGCGGTCAGCGTGCTCAGCCGCAGACGGTGCGACGGGCTTCTGCTGATCGATTGGAAGACGCCAATCCATACAAATTGTGTCGGCGGCTCAGGAGATTCCTTGAACCGGTTTTGGGTAGTGCGCTAATCGGCGCTGCGGTGCGTGCCGCGCCATACAAGCGCGATCGCGGCGAACTGCAGCGGCAGGCGGGCCCAGAGTGCCCAGGCCGGGAACTGCTTGTAGCGCTCGGCGTTGACGGCCATCTGGATGTTCGCCGGGAATACAGCGATCAGAAGGGCGATCAGGCCTTTGCCGGCGAGCTTGCGCGTACCGGGGATGACGACGCCGACGGCGCCGGCGATCTCTGCGACGCCGGAGATCTGAACGAGCGCCTTCGGGTTGGGCAGGCTCCTCGGCACGATTGCCGTGTAGAACTTCTCGTGGGTGAAGTGCATGACGCCCGATCCGAGGAAAAGCAGGAAGGTGCCGATGCGCGGCGCGAGTGAGCAGTCTTTTGCCATCGGGCAGGAGGGTATCCATTCAGGTCGGCCCGCCGTTACGATCCCGGAGTGCCGCGCGCACGACAGCTCTGAGGCAGAGTTCTGTTACATCGAGTTCTACGCGAAGGGCCAGGTCCCGAGCGACGAGACCGGCGACATGGCCGCGAACCACACCGCTGGTAATCTGCCCACCAGTCACGGCCCGATCGTCTAATGGTTAGGACGTCGGCTTTTCAAGCCGAAAACCGGGGTTCGACTCCCCGTCGGGCTACTTCCCCTGTCTCAGAAGTTCAGGCGAAACAAGAAAAGGCGCCCTCCCAGGGGGCGCCCTTTCTTTACTGCAATTGGACTCGGGGGGAGTTGCGCGGGCTGCTCGGACACCGCGCGTCCGATGTCTGAAAAGAGATTTCTCTGCGCCGCGCGGCGAGCCTGCGCAGGCGGTCAGCGTGGCAACGAAGTTGCAGGCGCGACGATGCGCCAGACGGCTTCGGTCAGCCCCGCTGCGGCGCGGCGGGCCTGAGCGTCGGTCGCGTCTCGACCGACCATCTGGTGCAGACAGCGCTCGCCGGTCCAGGAGAGCATCTCTGAAAGCGTGAGGATCATCGGCTCGTCAAGATCCGGGCGGCGCTCTCGTAGAGCAGGCGCGATTGACTCGGCGATCGCGTGCACAACCGCCTGCCACGTCTCGCGGGAATCTGCGTCGTACTCGGCCAATTCGATCAGGCTTGAAAGGACACCGGCGTGGTCGCGCCACAGGGCGACCAGCTGATCGGCGGCGGCGGCCAGGTCTTCGCGGCCGGCATTCGGATCGGACCGGAATGACTCAGTGATGCGCTGAAACGAGACGAGCTCGGTCTCGCCCAGTCGCTGCACCAGCGCGCGCTTGTCGGCGAAGTGCAGATAGAACGTCGCGCGCGAGACGCCCGATGCCTCGACAATCCGGTTGACGCTCAGCCCGGCCAGCGACGCGCCAGCATCGAGCAGCTCGATCGTCCCGTCAAGAATCCGCTGCTCGGTCTCGGCACGGCGCATCCGGCCATCGACTTTTCCAACGGCCGCATCGTTCATCAGCTCTCGGGAGTGAATCGCACCGGGATCGACTTGTGCTGGTTGAGGAACAGCGACTGCGCGCGCACCGCCTTGCCGTCGAGTTCCATGTCGGGCAGGCGCAGAAGCGTCTGCTCGAGCATGACCTTCAGCTCGAGCCGCGCGAGCGCCGCGCCGAGGCAGAAGTGGCGCCCGCCGGCGCCGAAGGCCTGGTGCTGGACGCGCGGGCGCGTGACGTCAAACCGCTCGGCGTCCTCGAACACGGTCTCGTCGCGATTGCCCGACACGTACCAGAGCGCGAGCTTGTCGCCTGCCTTGATCTGCTGGCCGTGCATTTCGACGTCGCGCGTCGCAGTGCGGCGCATGTAGCTGAACGCGGGGAAGCAGCGCAGGCACTCTTCGACGGCGTCGTCGATCAGGTCGGGGTCGTCGATCAGCAGTTGGCGCTGGTCCGGGTTCTCCATAAGAGCCAGCATGCTCTGGCCGTAGACGGTGCGCGTGCTGTCGTTGCCCGCGGCCATCAGCAGGCCGAAGGTGGCGACCATCTCGACGTCGGTCAACTTGTCGCCGTCGACTTCCGCTGCTGCGAGTGCCGATGTGAGATCGCCGGTCGGGTTCTCGCGGCGCGCGGCGATCAATGGCAGGACGTACTCGAAGGCTTGAGCGATCACCTTCGTGACGTCATCGAAGTCCGGGCGGTAGTCCGGGTCTTCGAAGCCGAGCAGGATGTTCGACCATTCGACCAGCTGCAAGTCGTCTTCTTCGGGGGTGCCGAGCAGCGAGCCGATCACCCGTGATGTCACGTGCGCGCCGACGTCCGTGACCAGATCACACTCGCCGCGTTTGGCCACGCCGTCTATCGCGTGATTCGTGATCGCGCGGATCACCTCGGTGTGCGCGGCGATACGCCTGGGGGTGAAGGCCTGCTGGAAGAGCGCCTTCATGCGGTCGTGCTTGGGCGGGTCCATCGCGATCGGCTGCATGCGCATCAGATCGAGTGGCACGCCGATGTCGTCGAGCAGCATGATCCCGCCGCTCTCAGATGAGAACGTCTCGAAGTCCATGCTGACTGTGCGCAGGTCTTCGTGGCGGACGACCGACCAGAAGCCGGCCTCCTCGGGGAACTGGGAGATCGGCGAGAAGTGCATCGGGCGCTCGGCGCGCAGCTGGGCGAAGATCTCGTAGGGGGGATCCTCGCGCCAGAGCGCGTGGTCGGAGAGGTCGATGCTGGAGAGGTCTGGAGCTGTGGCGGTCGGATTCATGGTGCCACCATACCAGATAGATAGACAGTCTGTCTATCCATCTATATGAGCAGCGGCCCCGTTCGGCCCGAGGAGGCCGCTTGTGCCTTCCCTGGGCGCGAGTCTCGGGTTCAAACCGGCGCGAAGCATCATCGCCCAAACGCAAACAGTTTCCAGTACGGAGGGCTGGCGAATGCAGTCGGGGGATGACCCGACTGCATTCGCTTCCCACAACTGACTATCCGTGCCCGAAGCGCACGTTCGGCAGCAGCCGATCGGCAAAGCGCGGCAGGTACCAGGCCCACGGGCCCATGATCCGCAGCAGCACCGGCATCAGCAGCAGGCGGATCAGCATCGTGTCCAGCAGGACTGCGATCCCGAGGATCACGCCCATCTCCTTCGGCGGCAGCGGACCGGACAGCGCGAACGTGAAGAACACGGCGACCATCACCGCGCCGGCGGCGAAGATCACGCGGCCCGAGTGGGCCACTCCTCCGACCATCGCCTCGTGCGCGTCGTGCGACCGGTCCCAGTGCTCCTTGGCACTCGACAGCAGAAACACGGTGTAGTCCATCGAGATCGCGAACATCATCGCGAAGAAGAACACCGGTCCCCAGGCGTCAAGGAAGCCCTGGGACTCGAAGCCCAGCACGCTCTGCAGCGCGCCGTCCTGGAAGATCCACTTGGCCACGCCGAAGGCGGCGCCGGCCGCGAGCAGATTGGTCAGCACTCCGGCCGCCGCGACAAGCGGAGCCTGAAGCGCCACCAGAAGCAGCAGGAAGCCGAGCACGAGCACCACTCCGATGACCAGCCCGGTCTTCTCGGCGAGGGCAGTCTCGAGATCGTGGTTCTCGGCGACGACGCCGCCGATCATCGCGCCGCTCGGCAGCTCGGAGCGCAGTCGGTCGACTGTCGGTCCGATCGTCGGCGACGACGGGTCTGCCGCCGGCACCACGTTGTACATCGTGTAGCCGCCGTTGCTGCCCGCGGTCGCGACGCCGGCGATGCCCTTGTCGGACTTCAGCACCACGGCAGTCTCTGCGGCAGCGGCGTTGGGGGCAACCACCTGCATCGTCCCGGCAGCGCCCGGTCCGAGCGCCTTTGAGACCTTCTCATATCCGATTCGCGACTGGTCCTCCTCGGGCACGACCTTGATCGACGGCATCGCAGCGTTCAGGCTGAACACCGGAATGGTCAGCGCGACGAGGATCGCCAGCGCGGCCCCGCCGAATGCCCACGGGTGACGCCAGAGGCGCTCGGCCCAGGCGGCGAACTTCGGCGAGCGGTGCTCGCCGCTGTGCGCCCACGGAAGCGCGAGCTTGTCGACCCGCCTTCCAAGACGCGCGAGAACGGCGGGCAGCAGCGTCATCGTCGCGAGGAGGATGGACGCCACCGCGAGCATGATTCCGAGGCTCATCGAGCGGAATGCGGGGCTCGGCACGAGCATCACCGCAGACAGCGAGATCAGCACCGTCGCGCCAGAGAACAGCACTGCCTTGCCCGCAGTGTCCATCGTGGCGGCGGTCGCCTCGCGCGGAGTCATCTCCGAGCCGAAGAGCGCGCCGCGGAAGCGGTGCACTATGAACAGCGCGTAGTCGATGCCCAGCGCAAGCGCGAACATCAACGCGAAGTTCATCGCCCAGGTCGAGACCGGCGTCAGCTTCGTGGCCAGATACAGCGACCCGGCCGCTGCGACGAGCGAGATTATCGTCAGCATCAGTGGCAGGCCGGCCGCAACCAGCGAGCCGAACGCGAAGAGCAAGATGATCATCGTGACCGGCCACGAGATCAGTTCGGATTTCAACATCGCGTCGCGGTTTGCGACGTTGAAGTCCGACCACATTCCCGGGGCGCCCGTGAGGTATGCGTTCACATCGCCCTCGCCGGCTGCACCGATCGATTCCTTCAGGCGGTCGGCGGCGACCACCATCTCATTGCTGTCCTCGGCGGCGCCGGCCTGGACGACGACGGTCTTCCCGTCCTTGGCGATCGTCATGCCGGCGCGCGGCGCGGCGACCGTGGTCACGGCGGGATCAGCGTTCAGTTGCTTTGTCACCTCGGCGACGGTCGACTTGAACTCCGGAGCAGAAGCGTTCTGCGTCTCGGAGCTGACGACGACCATCAGGCCGTAGCCGCCAAAGCCGCCGAAGTCGCGATCGACGACCTCGCGCGCAGCGACCGACTCAGAGCCGGACGCTTCCCATCCGGCGCCCGAGAGCGCGTGCTCAACGCGCGGCGCGAAGAACCCGAGCACAAGAATCACGACAACCCACGCGATCATCACCGCGCGGAAGTGGTCGGCCATGTAGGCGCCGAGGCGACCGATCGGGCCGTACTGCTGGCTGGAGTCGACCGACGTCATTGCGATGCACCCGCCGCACATGCCGGCCGCGCCTTGGTGAAGTGACTGAGGATCAGCGAAGCGCCGCAGAAGCCGACGCTCGCGTAGAGCAGTTGGTTGACGCCGACGAACGCGGTCAGCAGCAGGAACCAGGTCGAGACCGTCACTGCCAGAAGGACGGAGACGAGGATCACCACCCCTGCGATCGCGAAGAGGATCCGCTCGAGCGGCCAGCTGTTGTTCCATGTCTTCTCGGTTGAGCTCACTTGATCGTTCCTTTTTGTGTCTGGGGACAAGTTCATGAAACAACACTATACAACTTTGTAGTTGTATATCTGTTAGACTTGTGCCAATGCAGTCCACCGACCGGAATACGATCGAGCAGATGGCCCCGAAAACAACGCATCCAAGAGAGCTGAGCGACCCGCTGATCGAGCTGGTGGCCGAGCGCTTCCGCGTGCTCGGCGAGCCGATGCGGGTTCGCCTGCTCAACAACCTTCGTGACGGCGAAGCTTCTGTCGGCGAACTGCAGGAGGCCACCGGTGCCTCGCAGCAGAACGTCTCCAAGCACCTTGCCATCCTCCACCAGGCCAGCATGCTCGAGCGCTCAAAGGTGGGCAATCAGACGCGCTACCGGATCTCTGATCCGGTGGTCTTCGATCTCTGCGAACTGGTCTGTGGCGGCATCGAGCAGCAGGTCGAATCGCTCTCAGAGATTCTTCAGGCTTAACCCGTTCTACACGCTGTTTTGGCGCATTCTGAAGGGCGCTCTCATACCCTTGGGACATGAACAACCTGACCCTCTGGCTTGTCCTCGCCGGCGTCCCGCTGATCTTCGGTCTGCTCGCGCAGTTGAGCGTCAAGCGCACCTTCAAGAAGTACAGCGAGGTCTCCGCCGCCAACGGCATGAGCGGCGCCGACGCGGCCGCCGCAGTGCTGCGCTACTCGGGTCTTCCCGGTCTCACGATCAACCCGATCGAGGGTCACCTGACCGACCACTACGACCCGCGCCACAAGACATTGAACCTTTCTGCCGACGTCGGCCAGGCGCGCAGCGTCGCCGCGATCGGCGTCGCCGCGCATGAAGCCGGCCACGCGATCCAGGACGCCCACGGCTACTGGCCGATGACCGTCCGCCAGACCCTCGTGCCCGCCGCGAACATCGGATCAAGCGTCTGGATGCTGCCGGTCTTCGCCGGTTTTCTTCTGCAGCAGTCTGGACTTGTGACGATCGGCCTGGTGCTGTTCTCTGCGGTTGTGCTCTTCCAGATGGTCACCCTGCCGGTCGAGTTCGACGCTTCGCACCGCGCGCTCGTGGCACTCGAAGACACCAACCTGCTCGCCGCCGGCGAGATCGACGGCGCCCGCGCAGTCCTGCGCGCAGCATCGCTGACCTACGTCGCCGGCTTCGTGGCCGCCCTCGGCCAGCTGATCTACTTCTTCATCGTCAGTCGCGAGTAGCTAGCGGATCTTCACCGGCGTGCCCGGCGGGGCGACTTTGAAGAGTTCGCGGATCTTCGTGTTGGTGACGCGGATGCAGGCGTCGCGCGTGGTGCCCGGGACGCTCTTCGGTTTGTCCGTTCCGTGGATGCCGACCGTTTTGCCGCCGGGCCAGTCGGTCTTTGATTTCGACTGGGCCGAGAGGCCGAGCGCGTAGGGCCCGAAGCGCCCGCGCGCATCCGTACTGGCCAGCCGGTTGCGGATGTAGAAGTTTCCGGCCGGCGTCTCGTGGCCCTTGCGGCCGACCGCAACGGACGCTGACCACACCAGCTGCTCGTTCTTGAAGAGCTTCGCCGTGCGCGCAACGCGGTCGATCTCTATGCGCGAGTGCACGACGCGATAGGCACCGAGCGCCGCGCGCAGTACCCATCCGGTGCGCTGACTGCGGATCGGCAGACGCACCTCGGTCCAGACGGTGCCGTCGGCGTAGACCCGCTCGCGCAGAGTGAGCACAAGCTCGCTCGTCCTGTCCGGTGTCTTGCGCTGGAGCCTGTGCAGTCTGCGCCCGCGTTCACCGGGGTCGCTGAATGCACTGACCGGTTCGCTCACGAACGCCCAACGCGAGGTGTCGCGTTCATTTGAGAGGAGCGTCTCGATGTACTCACCGGCCGGCTCCTTGCCCTGATCCCTGCCCTTGTCCTGGCCCTGGTCGTCGCCCTTGGCCATGGCGGTGCCAGCCGGCAGGAGCGTGCAGGCGGCTAATACAAACAGGGCGGACACGATCTTTTTCATGCCTTTCAGTTATCGGGCGTTTTGTCCCCCGACTGCAGCAGACGTCTGGACAGCTAACCTTTTGTCCTCTCCAGGGCGCGTAACTCAGCTGGTTAGAGTGCCTCCCTTACAAGGAGGAAGTCGCAAGTTCGAATCTTGCCGTGCCCATCACGCTTCCCCGGTCGAGTCCGCGGCTCACCGTGTGTCACAATTACGCGACTCCTGGGGATGTAGCTCAGTTGGTTAGAGCGCCGCCCTGTCAAGGCGGAGGTCGCGAGTTCGAGTCTCGTCATTCCCGTTTTTCCCTCTGGTCGCCAGGCTGACGAACGCGTTCGATCCAGAGTCCGAGCTTCTGCGGCTGCCGATCTTCGTGGCAGTCGCGTATCTGATCATTCGGCGGATTCGTTCCGGCTCCTAACCGCCGAAGGCCGCGTCGTATGCGCGGTAGATCTCCATCAGTTCGTCCTGCACGTTGCGACGCTCCTCGGGGCTCGGCGGCGAGAGGCGCTGCCAGTCACCGCTGGTCTCGAGCTCCCACGCGTTTGAGTTGTCTGCGAAGCAGCGGTCGAGCGTGTCGAACAGTGCGTCCTTCAGAACTTCGTCCTCGACCGGCGTGACCAGCTCGACGCGGTTGTCGAGGTTGCGGCGCATCAGGTCGGCGGATCCGATCAGCGCGGTGCGCTCGTCGCCGCGGATGAAGCCGTAGATCCGCGAGTGCTCGAGAAAGCGACCGACGACTGAGTTCACGCGGATGTTCTCGGACACGCCGGGAACGCCCGGGCGAAGGCAGCAGATCCCGCGCACGTTCAGCTCGATCAGTACTCCGGCGCGCGAGGCCTGGTAGAGCGCCTCGATGCAGGCGACGTCCACGAGCGAGTTCATCTTCATGCGGATCTTCGAGGGTACGCCGGCCCGGTGGGCGGCGATCGTCCTGTCGATCTGGTCGAGAATGCCCGAGCGCATCTGGCTGGGCGCGATCAGCACCTTGCGCATCTCGTTCGGGCGGGCGAAGCCGGTCAGGAAGTTGAACATGTCAGTCACGTCGGCGCCGATCGCGGGATCGGTCGTGAAGAGGCCGAAGTCGGTGTAGAGCCGCGCTGTGGCCGAGTGGTAGTTGCCCGTTCCGATGTGCACGTAGTTGCGCACGCCGTTGCCCTCGCGACGCACGACCAGCAGGCACTTGGTGTGGGTCTTCAGCGCCGGCGGTCCGTACACGACGTGCACGCCCGACTGCTCAAGCTCGCGCGCCCACTGGATGTTTGCGCGTTCGTCGAATCTTGCCTTCAGCTCAACCAGCGCAACTGCCTGCTTGCCGCGCTCAGAGGCGCGGATCAGCGCCGGCACCAGCGGCGAGTCGTCACTCGTGCGGTACACGGTGAGTTTGATCGCCAGGACGTCGGGGTCGTTCACGGCCTCGGTGACGAAGCGTTCGACGGTGGCGCTGAAGGATTCATACGGGTGATGCACCAGAAAGTCGCCCTCGCGCATCGCGGCGAGGATCGGGATCTGCTCGCCGTCGGCGTCGCGAAGGCGTGAGGGCACGATCGGTGACCACTTGGTGTCGCGCAGCTCGGCGTGACCGGGGAGCTTGACGATCTCCCAGAGGTCCACAAGGTCAAGCAGTCCGTCGATCTCGTAAAGATCGCGCTCCTCGATCTCCAGCGATTCGACGAGTTCTTCGCGCAGCGCCCGTGAGATCCCTCTGCCGACCTCTACGCGCACGACCTCGCCGAAGCGGCGGCGGCGCAGTTCGTCCTCGACGGCGCGCAGCAGGTCGTCGGCCTCATCGGACACGGTGAAGTCGGCGTCGCGGGTGACGCGGAACGGCGCGCACGCCACGACCTCTGTGCCCGGGAAGAGCGCTTCGAGGTTGTCCGCGATCACTTCTTCGAGCGGGATCAGGAAGTCCTCGATCGCCACGAAGCGCGGGAGGATCTCCTTCGGAACCTTGACGCGCGCGAAGGTGGTCTGGTCGAGCTGCGGATCGCGCAGCAGCACCGCAAGGCTCAGCGAAAGGTTTGAGATGTAGGGGAACGGTCGTCCCGGTCCGACTGCCAGCGGGGTGAGCACCGGATAGATCTGCGCCTGGAAGATGCGTGAGAGTTCCTCGCGCTGCGCGGCGCTGAGATCCTCGACATGACAGATGCGGATGCCGTTCTCGGCAAGCTGCGGGATCAGCTCCTCGCGCAGAATCTTTGACTGGCGGGCGATCTGATCGCGGGCGCGCTCACCCACCCCGTCGACGGTCTCATCGGGCGTGCGCCCGTCCGGGCCGCGCTTCTCGATGCCGGCGTCGATCAGGTCGTGCATGCCGGCCAGACGGATCATGATGAACTCGTCAAGGTTGGAAGAGAAGATCGCCGTGAACTTCACGCGCTCGAGCAGCGGAATATCCTGCTGCTCGGCCAGCTGCAACACCCGGTCGTTGAACTCCATCCACGAGAGTTCGCGGTTGAAGAAGTACTGCCGGTCGCGTAGGTCGACCTCGTCGGCCTGTAGCTCGCGGGCGGCGGACTCGGCGGTCGAGCGCGCGCTCGGGACCGGCGTCGATTCAAAAGCGTCGCGCTGGACGACGCTGTGCAGCGGGGACTGGGTGGGGTTGGGATCTGTCATGTAAGCAATTCCAGCAGCTTTCCTTCGCGTAGTCCGCCCTTGCCGATCCGCAGCGGGCGCTCGAGGCGGTCACCGATGTCCTCAAGAATCATCACTCCAGCCGGCAGCACCTGGACGCGCTCGGGGTCGAGAGCGAACTCCTCGGCCACCTCGGAGGCGTCATTTCGGGTGATCAGGCGGATCGCCCGCTCCATCGTCTCGTGCTCGAGCACGCCCCCGACCATCCGGCGCAACGAGGACGCGCTGCCACCGATCGCGATCGCCTGATCGACAGTCGGGAAGGGAAACTCGTCGAACATCGCCGCGATCGCCTGACGCGCCGCGGCGAGGTCGTCGACGCTTGGCGGGTCACTGTGGATGTACTGGTCGGTGATCATCCCCGATCCGATCCGGAAGGACGTCGCCCACTTCACGCCGTCCTGGAGCGTTCCGACCGCGACCTCGGTCGATCCGCCGCCGACGTCCACGACCGCGATCGACCCGGTCTGATCCTGCGGCATCGAGTGGGTCGCGCCCAGAAAGGCGAGCCGCGCCTCTTCGCTCTCGTCGAGCACGTCGATCCGCACGCCGCTCTGATCTTCAACTGAATCGAGCAGCTCCTCGCCGTTGGTCGCATCGCGCGTGGCGGCGGTGGCCATGGCGTAGACGCCGTCGGAGCCGAGCACCTTCGCGAGTTTGACCTGCGTGCTGATCGTGCGGGCGAGTTCGTCGATCTTCTTCTGCGGGATTGAGCCGTCGTCTTTCAGGCCGCGGCCCAGTCGCGTGAACGAGCGCTGGCTGAGCAGCTGACGGAAGCCGTCGCCGCTTTTCTCAGCCACCAGAAGTCGAGTGGTGTTCGAGCCGATGTCGATGACTGCTGCTGGGTGCTTTCCGTTGCCGTTCTTGTGATCGTCCGCCATATCGCTGTCCCACTCCTCAGAGCGGACTGATCGAGCGCAGGCGATCGGCCAGCAGGCGGCTGTAGATCTTCTGGACCGCGCCGGTCGGCTGCTCGATCGCAATCGACTCACTCGAGTGCGGGCCGATCTTCGCGCGCATCGCGACGCGCCGGTCGGCGGTCAGCATCAGCGCGTCGATCTCGCGGGTTGAAGGTGTGGGCGCGGGGCCGGTGCCCAGCCGATGCTCGATCGCGGCGATCGCAAGATCCGCCTGCGAACTGGCAAGGCCGCCCTGCTTGACGCGGAAGTCCGTGACGTCGCCGACGGCGAAGACGTTCTCGGTGCCGACGACTCGCTGGAGGTCATCCACTGGGACAAAACCGTCGGGCCGCGCCGGGACGCCTTGCGGAACGTGACCGGTCAGGCGCGGCATCGCGAAGAGCCGGTCGGACGCCACCTCGGTGCCGTCGCTGAGGTGCGCTCCGCGCCCGTCGTACGACAGAACCGTCTTGCCCAGATGGACGCTCACACCGAGCTCGGCGCAGAGCTCGGCCACGGTCGCGCTGTTCTCGGGACCGAAGATCGCCAGCGGCGAGCGCTCGGGCGTGACGACCGAGATCGAGATCTGCTGGCCGCCCTGATGCTCGGCGCGGTCGGCCGACATCAGCGCGAACTCGTAGAGCGGCAGCCACCACGTCTGGCCCTCGGGTGCTGCGAAGGTCACGCTGCGCACATTGCCGTGTTCGATCTCGCCGACGATCTCGGTCAACTTCTCCAGCGATCCGGGGGTGCCGAAGGTGACCGTCGGGGGCGACAGGTCTACGTGCGACTCGGTGCCCGTGGCGACGACCAGCGCGTCGAAGCTGAACTCATCCGCTTCCGGTGAGTACGCCTTGCCGGCTGCGGGATCGACCCGCTCGATCGTGCCGTCCCACTGGGTCACGTCGGGGTGGCGGATCACGTCGGCTACGGCGAACTTCGCGGTCTCGGAGATCCCGAAGGGCTCCATCACCATGTTCGGCCGGTAGTGGAACTCCAGTTGCGGCGAGATCAGCGAGATGTGCGCGTCGAGGTGCTCGCTGCCCGAGAGGGCGAGGGTCGCTTCGAGCGCGCCCGGTCCGCTTCCGGCAATCAAGATCTCGGTACGCGACTCGCTCATAGACAGAATCTACAAGCGCGCGAGGCGAAGCTCAGACCCCGGGGTTGGTCTTCACCAGATGTTTGCGCTGAAGCTCGTGCAGACCGCCGGTGACGGCCAGCGTTTCGCAGGCTTCTTCGATGTCTGCGGCGAGCGTTTCGACCATCGTGTAGGTGAAGGTTTCCTTGACCAGAGCGCGCAGCACGACGACATCCTCGGCGTTCGGAGGCAGCGTGTAGGCGGGAACCATCCAGCCTCTGCGCGCCGAGAGCGAGCCGGCGATGTCGTACTCGTCGTAACCGTAGTCGGCGTTGAGCTTGAAGGCCACGAGCGGCAGCTGCGGCATCCCCTCGTCGATCAGGTCGAACTTGCCCGTGGCCTCGATGCGCGTGGCGAGCTCGGTCGCGTTGGCCTGCATCAGCTTCATGACGGCCTCGTAGCCACTGCGTCCGAGGCGGACGAACTGGTAGTACTGCGCCAGCAGCATCGATGAGCCGGTCGAGAAGTTCAGCGTGAAGGTCGCGTCCTCCTTGCCGAGGTAGTTCTCCATGAAGACGAGGTCCTCGCAGAGGTCGGACTTCTCGCGGAAGATCACCCAGCCGATGCCCGGGTAGACAAGCCCGAACTTGTGGCCCGATGCGTTGATCGAGCGGACCTGCTCAAGGCGGAAGTCCCACTCCTCCTGCGGGTAGAGGAACGGCCACACGAATGCGCCGCTCGCGCCGTCGACGTGGATCGGGATGTCCGGCCCGCCGGAGTTCTTCAGCTCGACGAGCATCGCGTTGATGCCGGCGACGTCGTCGGCGTGGCCGGTGAACGTGGTGCCGACCACCGCGGCGACGCCGATCGTGTTCTCGTCGAGGAACGGTTTGACGTCGTCGGCGTTGATCGTGTACTTGCCGTCGGCCAGCGGCACGATGCGCGGCTCGACGTCGAAGTAGCGGCAGAACTTGTCCCAGACGACGTGCACGTCGCCGCCGAAGACGAGGTTCGGCTTGTCCGTGGGCTTGCCGTCGGCCTCGCGGCGCTGTTTCCATTTCCACTTCAGGTTCAGGGCGCCGAGCATGATCGCCTCGGAGGATCCCTGGGTGCGCGCGCCGGTCGTCTCGCCCGGGGCGTTGAAGAGGTCAGCGAGGATGCGGATGCAGCGCTGCTCGATCTCTGCCGTCTGCGGGTACTCGGCGTGGTCGATGAAATTGCGGTGCAGGTTCTCGACGATCAGGCGCTGCGCGTCCGGCTCCATCCACGTGGTCACGAAGGTTGCCAGGTTGCGCATCGGATCGCTGTCGAGGTAGAGCTCGGCGGTGATCAGCTGACGCGTGAGCTCGGCGTCTGTTCCGTCATCGGGGAGGCGGTCGGTCGGGAGCTTTTCGGCGGCGAGCTTGGCGACGGCGGAGATGCCGGAATCATTGAGCGGAGACATGTCCGCACTTTACACGCGATTAAAGAGGAAGGGCCGCCCGAGTTGGACGGCCCTTCCGATTACCTGTGCGACGTGCAGTGAGAGTGAGCAGCGTGGTCGGTGGGACACACCCGACCGCTTCCCCCCACCGGTGCAAGGTTTGGATTCCTCTGAGTGGCTCGCACCACCGTTCAGAGTTCCCGCACCTCCAGCGTCCCGCAAAACAATTGATTCAGTCGGACCACCTCCTCTCTCTGGTGGAAGCATTTAACCACGCCGACAGGCGGACCAAGCCAGTCCCCTGAGCAGGATCGGCCCACGCCTTGTTCAAGGCGTCTCTATTCCACGCTCTCGTCCTGAAGCCGGGAGCATCGAGCGTGTGAGGCCTGGCATGCGCAGCGCTGCTGCTCACCAGAGGTGCGCAGCAGGATTTCGGCGGCGGAGAACCGCTTGGTTGAGCGAAGTGACGCTGCACACCTGTGGTGTGCAGCGTCCGCGAACTTGCTGCTCACCACAGGTGTGCAGCAGAGAACCCGATACCTAAGCCCTTTTTCGCCGCGAAGTTCCATCGCTCACCAAAGGTGTGCAGCAGCAGCAGCAGCAGCAACTGCGACAACAGAAGCGCCGCGCTCCTTTCGGGGCGCGGCGCTTTGCGAGCTCGGATCTGGCTTCCGGCCTAGGCTGGCTGCTTGGAGGGGTCGGGCACGATGCGGATGTACGGCTTGGGTGACTCCCAGCCGTCGGGGTACTTCTCCTTGGCTGCTTCGTCGGTGACCGATCCGGCGATGATCACGTCGTCGCCCTTCTGCCACTGCGCCGGCGTTGCGACGGCTTCCTTGGCGGTCAGCTGCAGCGAGTCGATCACGCGGAGGATCTCGTCGAAGTTGCGGCCGGTCGTCATCGGGTAGATCAGGATCAGCTTGATCTTCTTGTCCGGGCCGATGACGAAGACGTTGCGAAGCGCGGCGTTCTGAGCCGGTGAGCGCAGCGTCGGGTCTGAATCGATCAGCTCGAGCATGCCGTAGGCGTTTGCGATCGAGTGGTCGGTGTCACCGATGATCGGATACTGCGGGCGTGAACCCTGCGTCTCCTCGATGTCGTCGGCCCACTGCTCGTGATTGTCGACGGGGTCGGTCGAGATGCCGATCACCTTCACGCCACGTTTGGTGAACTCGGGCTCGATGCTCGCGAGGTAGCCGAGCTCGGTGGTGCAGACCGGCGTGAAGTCGCGCGGGTGCGAGAACAGCACGGCCCAGCCGTCGCCGATCCAGTCGTGGAAGTTGATGGTGCCTTGGGTGGTCTCGGCGTCGAAGTTCGGCGCGTCAGACCCGATTGTCAGTGACATCTTTGAATCTCCTGGGGTAAATAGAGGCTTGACCTCATAATACCCCTAATCCCGATCGGAATGGTCGGCTCTCTGAGTGACCACTGCGATTCCTGGCCTTCCGCCGCTGATCCTGCGAGCGGCGCACCTAGAATCGAAACTTCGCAGTAACGGTCGCTGTTGTAACTACAGGCAGCGCAACTGCCAGACGCCGATGGCAGCAAAACTTCCCCCAATCACTTCGCGGGCGCTGGCCCTTGCAGCGGTCGTCCTGACCGCGCTCGCCTCTGGCGCCGCACTTCGCGCTGACCAGGCCGCGGCGGCAGCCTCCGGCCCGAGCGCGTTTGCCGCCGAGGCGAGCAAGCTTCACGACCGGCTGCAGGTGATCGCGTCGCGGACTCCGCCCGGCAAGTACCCGATCGGCACCGGGCTCGACGGCGAGTTGCGCTTTGCGGAAGGCTGGACGAGCGGCTTCTGGGCAGGCGCTCTGTGGCGCGATGTGGACCTCAACTCAACCCCGGCATCGATCGCCCGTGCCCGCGCGGCGACGACTGACCATTTCGGCTTTGAGCAGACCAGGACCCATGACCTCGGGTTCATGTACGGCGAGAGTTCAGTCGCCGCGTTCAAGCGCCTGTGCAGATCGACCGTCAGCGACGACTGCGCGCGTTTCAGAAACAGCGGACTGCTTGCCGCGTACTCGCTGACGAAGATGGCGCGCACCACCGGTCAGGGGATCATCCCGCTCGGAGCCAGGACCTGTTCGGACTGCAGGCCCGGCGGAGCGGAGACGATCGTTGACAGCATGATGAACCTGCCGCTGCTCTACTGGGCGAGCGAGCAGACCGGTAACCCGAAATACAACAACCTCGCCAAGAAGCACGCCGACTGGGTGGCGAAGAACCTCCAGCGCGCCGACGGCTCGACCTTCCAGTCGGCGAGTTACCCGCGCAGGGCGAAGGCACCGAGGCTCGTGAAGCACACTCACCAGGGGCTTGCCCGGGATTCCACGTGGTCACGCGGTCAGGCCTGGAGCATCTACGGCTTTGCCGATGCCGGGCTGCAGTTCCGCAGCAAGAAGTACCTCCAGATTGCCGAGCGCAACGCGCAGTACGTGGTCGACCACCTTCCCCGTCACAAGGTTCCGCTGTGGGATTACGACGCGATCGGAGGCGCTCCCCTGGATGTCTCTGCCGGCGTGATCACTGCCGCCGGAATGTTCCACCTCGCGCAGGCGTGCGGGAAGCTCCCGGGCAGCTGCCGAAGGTCGGCGTTCTGGGTGGCGACGGCGCGCGCGATCCTGGGCGATTCGCTCTCGCACATCCGCACGATCGATCCGATCGGCATCCTCGGCGACCAGACCCTCACGCTGATCGGCAGGGAAGCCTGGGACGACGACGGCGAGTTGATTCTCGGACTCGACTACGCGCTCGAAGCGATCAAGCTTTCGCGCGCCACCTACAAGTAGGGCGATGTGGAATACTCGGCCGATGGAATCATCATCGGAAGAGACAATTCAGCTGATCACGCTCGACGAGCTCGGCGACTCGCAGGTCGCAGTCGTTGACGACACCCCGCACGGAACGCTCGCTGTCGGAATGAGTGGCGACGAGCCGTTCGCGGTTTCCAACAAGTGTCGGCACCTGTTCGCCTCGCTCGGCAAGGGCGACGTTGAGGACGGCCAGCTTCGCTGCCCGTCGCACCATGCTCTGTACGACGTGAAGACCGGAAAGATGACGCTCGGACCGCAGGGCGGTTTCAAAGCGATCGCCGGTCCGGTGAAGGCGACGCTCGGCGCGCGGGCGCTGAAGGTCTACCCCGTCGAGATTCGCGACGGGGCGATCTGGCTGACCTAAGCCTTCTTCACGACGCTCGACTTCAGCTGCATCGGGCCGAAGCCGTCGACCTTGCAGTCGATGTCGTGATCGCCCACGCCGTTGACCAGACGGATGTTGCGCACCTTGGTGCCGCGCTTGATTGAGCTCGCGCCCTTGACCTTGAGTTCTTTTATGACAGTGACGGTGTCGCCGTCGGTGAGCACCTGGCCGGCTGAGTCCTTGATCACCGGGGCGGCTTCTTCAGCGGCGGCCGCGCCGGGCGTCCACTCGTGCGCGCACATCGAGCAGACCTGTTGGCCGTTCAGCTCGTAGGTGTACTCGCTGGCGCAGGCGGGGCAGGGTGGCGGGGTCTCGTTCACGCGGGTGAAGCTAGTCGAGCTTGCAGAACAGCCAGGAGTTCACGCCGGCGTTGTTCGGATCGCCGCCGTCGCCGTAGCCGATCGGGACGGCGTGGCCATGCCGGGCGTGATCGCCCATTCCTACGTGTCCGCCGATCGGTTCGACCGACCCGGCGTCAAAGACCCGCTGCCCCGCGACTGCCTCGTCGAGCACCGACGCCTGATTCGCCGTTCGCACGATCGACGCCGACGGCTTGTTCTTCACGAACTTGATCGTCGCCATCATGCCGCTGTCCTCGTGGAAAAGGATGTGGCAGTGGAATACGGCGGTGCCGGTGTATGTGATCGGCTTGAAGCGGATCGTCAGGCTGCCGCTCGGGGGAACGATGTAGTTGTCGATCGGTGCCTGCGGCTTGCGGCGCCTGCCGTTGACCGCGACGACCTGGAAGTCGTTGGTGTGCAGGTGCAGCGGGTGCATCTCGGTGGTCTCGTTGATGAAGGTCCACTCCTCGACCCCGCCGATCTTTGCGACGGTGTCGACGCGGTCCGGGCTGAACTGCTTGCCGTTGATCAGCGCTTCAAACTGCGGCGCGTTGTTCGGCCCGAACGACAGCCTCCAGGTGCGCCGGGTCGCGACCTTCGCGTCCGAGAGGTCCTTGAAGTCATTGAGCCTGCGCGGGATACGCTTGGCCGGGGCCTCGCCGCCGGAGACGTTCAGCGTCAGCAGATCCTGCGCCGGGAAGCTGGTGAAGCCCTCGTTGTAGGGGAGTTGCCTGAGCTTGAACCTGCCCTTGGTCTTCGCGCGCACGAGCACCTCGAATCGCGAGCCCGGCGGGATCACGATCTTCTTTGACCTGATCGCGACCCGCGTCGGGTTGCCGTCCTCGCCGACGATCCACATCTCGTGCCCCTCGAGCTGCACCTTGATGAAACCCTCGTTGCTCATGTTGGCGATCCGCCAGAGCTCGACGTCGCCCGGGCGCATGTCGATCTGCTGGTCGGTCCTGCCGTTGACGAGCGTGGTCGCGGTCGGGTCGTTCTGATCGTCGGGGTTGATCAGCGAACTGCCGTCCGGAGTGAACTGCGCGAGGCTGAGGCCGATCTGCCGGTCGCGGAACTTGCGCAGCGACTTGACTTCTTCGCTGCCGCCCTTGATCGAAATCATTCCCGCCATCCCGCGGAAGACCTGATCGTTGACCTGACCGTGGAGGTGCGGGTGATACCAGTAGAGACCGTTGGCGTGGTCGTGCGGGATCTTGACGACGACGTGGTAGGTCTTGCCGGGCACGAAGCGGCGCAGGACGTTGTCTGCGATGCCGGCCGGCGAGACGTGCAGGCCGTGGAAGTGGAGGTTGGTCTCTTCGGCGAGCTTGTTGGTGATGCGCAGGTCGATCGTGTCGCCGGGCTTGACGTTCAGCGTCGGGCCGATGTACTGATCGTTGTAGGTGAAGGCGCCATGCATGCGCCTGCCGTTGATCATCGCGCTGCCGGGGGAAGCGGTGAAGTTGGCTTTGAGGACTCCGTTCTTTCTGTGGAGCTGCTTGGGCTGGGTCAGTGCGAACGCACTTGTGGCCAATACCGCTGGGGCCGAGAGCGAGAGAGCAACGAGCAGGACGAACCGGGTTGCGCGCATTTCATCCTTGTCGGGCGGCAGGCGCTCGAGCTTTATGGGTTTCGTCCACTCGACTCGAATCATCGAGGATTGAACGGATCAGCGGAAGCAGATCCTTGGCGATGAACGGCTTCTCGATGAAGTTGATCCCGCCCTCGGCGATCCCTTCCCTGATCACCATGTCGGCCGGGTAGCCGGAGGTGAACAGCACGCGCATCTCGGGATACTTCTTGACCAGGATCTCGGCGAGCTCACGTCCGTTGAGTCCAGGCATGACGATGTCCGTCAGCATGAGGTCGATCCCGCCGGTCTCGTTCTTGGCCATCTCGATCGCTTCCTCAGCACTCGCGGCGCTCAGGACCTTGTAGCCGCGACGCCCGAGTGCTCTGATGATCAGCGGTCGGAGCATCTCGGAGTCTTCGACGTGAAGAATCGTCTCGGTGCCATCGAGCGAGCCGACCTTCGCCCCTGGTCGCGCCGGCTCGATCGCTCTTTCGGTCGTGGGGAGGTAGATGCTGAACTTCGTGCTGGCGTTCGGCTCGCTTTCAACAGCAATGTGCCCGCCGGACTGCCGGACGATTCCGTAGACGGTCGCCAGCCCGAGCCCGGTTCCCTCGGACTTGGTGGTGTAGAACGGCTCAAAGACTTTCGACCGGCTCGCCTCATCCATTCCGACCCCGCTGTCAGCAATCTCGATCAGGACGAACTGTCCGGCCGCAGGCACCAGTCGATTGGTGACGTAACTCTCGTCGAGCTCGCAGGATGTGGTCCGAACCGTGATCGTGCCGCCGTCGGGCATCGCATCGCGCGCATTGATCGCCAGATTGATGATCACCTGTTGCAACTGCGCCTGGTCGACGAGCGCCGCCTCGATGTCAGGACTGAGGTCCCGTTCGATTTCGATGTTGTCACCGATCAGCCTCGTCACGAGGTCGATCGTCTCAGCCAAAACCTGGTTGAGGTCAGTCGGCAGTGGCTGCAGAACTTGTTGGCGGCTGAACGCAAGAAGCTGCCGCGTGAGATGCGCCGCGTGCTCGGCTGCCTTGTCAATCTGCTTGAGGTCGTTTTTGACCGATTCGGACTCGACCTCGGAGTACGCCAGGTCGGCAGAGGCGCGGATTGCCGTGAGAACGTTGTTGAAGTCATGGGCCACGCCGCCCGCGAGCTGGCCGACTGCTTCCATCTTCTGCGCCTGGCGCCTCTGGTTCTGGAGGATGCGGCGCTCGGTGACATCGGTCTGGACGCTGACGAAGTTGGTGAGCCCACGCCCATCGTCGAAGATCGGGTAGATCGTCAGCAGGTTCCAGAACGAGGAGCCGTCCTTGCGGTAGTTGACCAGCTCAACCTCGCACGCCGCCCCCGCTTCGACAGCATCATGGATCTTCCGCACCGCCACCGGGTCAGTTGCCTCGCCCTGCAGAATCCGGCAGTTCCGGCCGACCATCTCTTCGCTCGTGTACCCGGTCAGATCTTCGAATGCTGGAGTGACATAGATGACCGGGTTGTCTCCGGACCGCGCGTCGGTGATGACCACTCCCTGCGTTGCCGCAGTCAGCGCACGGTCACGCAACTTCAGCGCGGCTTCGTTCTCGTCGCGCCGGCGCTCAAGCTCAAAGCGCTCCATGGCGAGCGAAAGGCTTGGCGTCACTTCCGCGAGCGTTTCGACCAGATCTTCGGTGAAGAAGCCCTCGCGTTCGGCGTAGAGGCTGAGCACGGCTACCACCCGACCGTGCTGACGAATCGGAATCGCTGCACTACCGCGGAATCCAACTTCGTCGGCGGCCCGACTCCAGAGCTCAGTGGCCGACGATTCGAGAAAGTCGTTGACGACCGAGATCTCGCCGTGCAGATAGGCCTGTCCGGTCGGGCCGTGGGATCGGGGATCGTCAGGATCGACGGTGATCGTCAGCTCCTCCGATTCGAGCGCCTCGATGTAGCCCGCTTCGTTTCCAGCCGACGCGACCACAGTCATCACACCGTCCACGGGCTCGCCGACCCAGGCGAAGCGGAAGTTGCCAGTCGTGCAGGCGATCTCGCAGATCTCTTTGAACAGCTCTTCCTTGGTTGCGCTGTGGATCACTGCCGCGTGGGTACGCGCGAGCATCGCGAAGAGATCGTTGCGCACCTGCAGCTCTCGTTCGATGTCGCGAAGCTCGGTCACATCGACGCTGGTGCACGCGACAGCGATCACTTCGCCGTCCTGCCTGAACGGATAGAAGCTGCCCAACCATTCGCGCCGCTCCTCGGACGACTCGGTCAGGTCGACATCCAGGTTCAGAATCGTCTCGCCATCGAGCACCCGGTCGAGGATTGTTTTGAGTTCCGGCCAGAATACGGGCACGGCCGCGGAGGCGGGCAGGCCTTCCAAATATTCCTTGGACATTCCGACCTGTCGCGCCGCCGCGTCGTTGACGTAAACGAAGCAGTAGGACTTGTCGATGAACGCGATCGCCATCGACGCAATCTCAGCGAGCGCACTCAGAAGCGTTTCGGGTGCTGCCGTTGGCAGCTGTTTCTTGTTCATATCCATGGGGACGCGACCGCGTACCCGATACTACGGGGTTCGAGGCGACCCGAGCGGCAGCGATCTGGCCGTCGAGCAGCCCTCGTCGGATCAGCTCGTGGTCTGCGGCACCGGTGTGTTCGGGAGCGGTTTCAGTCGCTGCGTGCGCGCCCGCGCGAGCTTCTTCTGCAGGCGCTGGTACTGGCTCTCCTGCTCGGGCGTGCGCTGGTAGCCCGGGAACGCCAGGTTGATCCGTTCGAGCGGATCGCTTGCGAGGTCGTACATCTCCCACTCGCTCGCCACTTTGCCGTCGACGTCGTAGTACTCGGCGAGCTTCCAGCGCGTCTCGCGGATACTGACGATGTGATTGGGCGGCGGAAGGTACGGACCGTTCTTCTGGCCCGACTGGAAGTCGTCATAGGTGAAGAGGATGTAGTCCTGCGGGGCTTTGGCCGCCGGGTTCAGGATCTTGCTCGAGTAGTCGACGCCCTGCCACTTCGCGCGCGCAGCGCGCGGGGCCTTGAAGAGGCTCGCTAGCGTCGGCAACAGATCGACGTGCGAGACCAGTGCCTTGGACTTGCGTGCCGTGGGGAAGAGGCTGGGGTTTGAATAGACCAGAGGGATGCGCATTGACTCTTCGTAGAAGTTGAAGTTCTTCTGGCGCAGGCCGCCGTGGGCGAGGCCCATCTCGCCGTGGTCCGCCGTGGCGATCACGAGTGTGTCGTCGAGCAGATTGTTGCGCTTGAGCCGGTCAAGCAGATTTACCAGGTGCGCGTCTGATGACTTCATCAGGTTGGCGTAGAAATTGATGTAGTCGAGCTTCTGCTGGTCGTCCTTGAGCACGCCGCTCCCAAGATCGAAGAGCTTCACGAACAGCCCCTGCACAGTGGGCTTTGTCGAAAGGTCCTCGTTGACCGTTTCTGGGAGCTTGATGTCGCCCGCCAGCCACGAGTCGTCGTAGCCGGCCTGATCGAGGCTCTTGGGATACATCAGCACGTCGTGCGGATTGACCAGTGAGACGACCAAGAAGAAAGGCTCTTCTTTTCTGGCCTGCTCGTCGAGGTACTGCAGCACCCCCTGGTGGCCCTGATCGACCGCGCCGCGCTCGTTCATGAAGCGGCCGTCGTTGTTGTAGCTGCCGCCGCCAGCTTCGGGCGGATCCTGATTCGCGCCTGCGTCCTTGGGGTTCCAGTGGGCGAAGCCGTACTTGCCGACGTCGTTGGGCACCCAGAGCGCGCCGGCCGGTTTGTTCAGGTGGAACTTGCCCTTCCAGGTGACGTTGTATCCGGCGGCCATCATCACCGAGGCGAAGTTCTTGAAGTCGACCGGCGTCTCGACCTGCGGATACTGGTCCGCCGGCATGTCCTCTTCGAGCGTGTACTTCACGCCGGTCTGTGCCGGGAAGTAGCCGGTCGCCATCGTCGAGCGCGCCGGTGAGCACATGCAACTGTTGGTGAAGGCGTTCTGAAACTCGATGCCGTTGCGCTTCAGCTGTGTCATGCCGGGCAGGTTCTTCTGGGACCATCCGCGCGGGAAATGCTGAACGGCGCGGTTCTGATCCGTGATGAAGAGGACGACGTTCATTCCGGCCGGGCTTTTGCTGGCGGCCGCCCGAGCGATCCCCTCGATCGCGCCCTTGTACTGAGCGGCGTAGATCGCCGGCACCGCCGCGCCGAAGCGCTTGAGCAGTCCGGCCCGGGTGAACGCGCGTTGCTGTTTTCTGGTCATGACTATCCGAGTCCGCTCACGAAGAGGACGATGTTCTGACGCGTGGTTCTGAGCTCGCCCGAGGGCTGGACGACGCGAAGGGTCGCCGTGGCGGGAAGCGAGATGTTCGTGCGCAGATACTGGCGGGCCGCGTAGGAGAGCGCGACGGTCACATTGCTGTGCTGGCCTCCGGGAATGTTGAAGGCTCCGCGCCCGATCGTCGTCGACAGCGCCCGCAGGGTCAGTCCGCCCGGGCAGCGCTTGAGTTTCGAGCCGGCGCAGGAGACCTTCACATCCACGTCAGCAGTCGAGGTCACGCCGATGCGGCTCGGGATGCTGACCGATGTGTGGCCGGTCGGCGGCTGGGCGCGGGCGAACGCGTTGACAGCGTTGCTGGCGAACGAGCCGGCGTAAACGTTGGCGCCGTCGCGGCTGACGACCAGCGCGTTGGCGTTGCCGAGCGCGAGCCCGGTTGTGCAGCCGCTGGTCGCGACGTTTACGATGCAACCGTTGGCACCGACGCGCTGGGTGATCGTGCCGCTGAACGCTGTGCGATCGAAGACCGTGATCGAGCTGCTGGCGAACGATCCGACGTAGACCGTGTTGCCGTCGGGGCTGACCGCGATCCCCTCGGGTTGATCGATCTCGATCCCCGTGTTGCAGCGCCCCAGATCACGCTTACGATCGGTGAAGCAGCCGGCAACTCCCGCCAGCTGCGAGAGCCGGCCAGATTTCGTGTTGCGTTTGAAGATCGCCACCGACGATCCGACGCCCGAGGCGACGTAGAGATTCTTGTTGTCGGGACTGACCTGCATCGAGTCCGCGCCCACGAGTCCGTCGCCCGATGCGCAGCCGTCAGCTCCCTGGTGGGCGACGCAGCCGGCCGTGCCCGACGGTTGCGAGAGTTCACCGGTCGAGCTGCTCCTGTGGAAGACCGCGACGGCATTCCCGACCGCCGCACCGACGTAGATGTCCCTGCCGTCCGGGCTGACGGTCATGCCCTCTGCACCCTTGAGCGCGCGGCCGGTCCGGCATCCGCCGGTTGCTGTGTCGACTGTGCAGCCGGCACCGCCTGACTTCTGCCTGATCGCCCCGCTGGCGCTGCGGTCAAAACTGACGATCGCGTTGCTGATGAACGATCCGGCGTAGACGTTGCCGCCGCCGGGACTGACCACGACCACGTCCACCCCCTCCATCGCGCGCCCGACGGCGCAACCGAACTCGGCGGTCTTCGAGACGCACCCGGCCGACCCGCTTTTCTGTTTCAACGAGCCGGTCTTTGTGTTGCGATCGAAGACCGCGATCGAGCTGGCGACGATCGAGGCGACGTAGACGCTTCTGCCGTCGCGACTGACCGCGACTGAGGTCGGCTTCAACATTCCGCGACCGGTCGCGCCGGTGCGCTCGACGAGCTTGCCCGTGTGCGCGCTGCGCTCAAAGGCGACCACGCGATCGCTGTTGAAGGCGGCGGCGTAGAGGTTCTTGCCGTCAGGGCTGATGGCAACCGCATGCGAGCCGAAGAAGGGGGCGATGCCGCGCATCGCGCGGCCACTCGTGCATCCGGCGATCGGCGCAGAGCCGTCAACGACGCAACCGGCGGGAGTGGCCAGTTGAGTCAGCGTTCCGACCGTCGCAGCTTGCGCGTTGCCGGAGACCAGCAGCGCGGGAAGTAACCCGCCAAGTACAAGAACCAGTGCGGCGAGCCGGGGAATGTCCGGACTGCACACACCTCACCCTCCCACTTGTCGGGTATGCGTGCGACAGGCGAACATAGGCTCGAACTCGCGGTGAGACCTCGAGCGCTGCTTCTCCTGGTGCAGACGGTCGTCGACGCGGGCCAGGAATGCGTCGAGTGGCTCATCGGGATCGCGGATGATGGTGGCGACGCTTGCGGCTCGGCCATCGTGCGCAGTTGGCACTGCTTTGCGACTCGCCACAATGCTCCCGCATGGACCCCGCCCCGACCGACGCCCAGGCCGAGATCCTCGAAACCCTCGAGGCCACCGACGCCAACTACTTCCTCAGCGGCCAGGCCGGCACCGGCAAGTCGCTGGTGCTGCGCGAGTTCGTCAAGAACACGGCCAAGAACGTCGTCGTCTGCGCTCCGACAGGACTCGCGGCGGCGCATGTGGACGGCGTGACGATTCACTCGCTCTTTCATCTCCCCGTCCAGCAGCACTTCATCGACTACAGCCCGAGGCCCCACGCCGAGACCGACAAGGTGCTCGCGCGCGTCGATGCGATCGTGATCGATGAGGCGTCGATGGTGCGCGCCGACATGCTCGACGCAATCGATCAGCGGCTGCAGCTCGCGCGCGAAGAGTCACGCGCATTCGGCGACACGCAGATCATCATGGTCGGCGACCTGCTGCAGCTCCCGCCGGTCGTCACGCCGGATTCACGCGGGCCGATAAGCGACCACTACGCCAGCGAGTACTTCTTCGACGCCGACGTCTGCCAGCGAACCGAGTTCACGACGATCGCGCTGACCGAGGTTCTGCGCCAGAGCGACGCAGAGTTCATCGCGGCTTTGAAGCGCGCGCGGATCGGGAAGATTCATGCGCAGGATCTGGCGCTGCTGAACGCGCGGATCGCCCCCGGCATCGCGAGCACGGATGCGCCGACGCCGGTGCTCGCGACCAGGAACGTGACGGTCAAGCAGCACAACGATCGCGGCCTTGCGGCGCTGCCCGGGAAGGCGCGCTCATTCGTGCGCGAGTGGCGCGGCAAGGACGGCGCGGATGCTCCGCCGGATGCGCCGTGCGAGCGCCGCATCGACCTGAAGGTCGGCTGCCCTGTGCTGTTCGTGCGCAACGACCCGGAACTTGGAGTCAGCAACGGGACAACCGGCGTTGTGCTTGAAGTGGACGAAGACCAGGTGGTCGTTGACACCAGGCACGGTGAGCTCGAGGTCGAGCCGATCAAGTGGCAGGTGCATGAGTACGTGGTCGGAGCAGGCGGGATCGAGCTGCGAGACCTCGGCGAATTCTTGCAGCTACCGCTGCGCCTGGGGTTTGCGATGACCGTGCATCGCGCGCAGGGGCAGACTTACGATCAGGCGACGGTCGACTTTGCCGAGGGGCGACCATTCGCCAGTGGCCAGGGGTACGTGGCGGTCAGTCGGGTCAGGGGACTCGACGGTCTCACGCTCACCAAGCCGCTCGTGGAATCTGACTTTCGCGCGTCGGCGCGGGCGCTGGCGTTTTTGCATGCGAGCGTTCGCGGCTGATCAGGCCGCAGCGACTTCGCCCGGCAGATCCGGTACACAGGCGCTCCAGCCGTCTGCGTCGTGCTCGAAAACCGTGATGTAGCGCGTCATCGCAAATCCTCAAATCCTGTCGCCCAGTTCAACTTCAGCAGATCGGCGGAGGGGGGCTGGCGCCGTTGTTGAGCTCATTGCTCTCGATCACCTGGGCGGCCGAGTCGGCGGTGCCGGTGATCATGTAGTAACAGTTGAATCCGGTGGCCTGGGTGGCGCTTGCGCCCGGGGCAAGGCCGGCGATCGGATAGTCGACGATGCTTGGGAGTCCGGTGATGATCTGGACGTTGAACGGCCCGCTGGCGGCGTTGCCGATGTTCTGCACCGTGAAGCCGTTGAGGTCGAAGGCCGTGAAGATGAGGTCCGGGGCGGTCGGCGGCGGCGGCAGCTGCGGGATCGACGTGTCGAAAGTCTCGATCTTGTAGGTCATGTCTGCTTTGTCTCCGCCCTGGTTGAGCCGGCCGCCGAGGGCGCTTCCGCCCTTCAAAAGCTTCTGCTCGACCGAGCCCGGGTGGTAGGCGGTGACCACGGCGTTGCGGGCGTCGTACCTGTTGACGTCGCCCTGGTCATCGCCGCCGTAGAAGATGTCGTCCTCGCGCAGGTCCATCCAGACCGGCACCTGCGCGTCGCGCGGCCCGTTGGCCTTGAAGCCCGGAATCGTGTAGGTGCGGTGATCGTCCTCGAGCCACTTGTTCACGGTCGCCTTTCCGACCTGGACGCCGTTGACACGAACGGTCACCTCGCCGAGCTTGTATCCGCCGGCGATGCCGTCGCTCGACTTCTCGATGCGCAGCAGCCGGATGTCGCGGATGCTCAGGCCGGCCCGCGCCGCGGCGTCGATCGGCAGTGAGTAGGTGTCGTCGTCGCCCCGCTCGAAGTCGTCGAAGAGGCGCTTGTCGAGTTGGAATCGTTGGTCCCTGCTGATGCGCAGGTAGATGTTGTCGTCCGTGCCTGAGTACCGCGAGCTGCTCGTCTTCAGGCGAACCGTGATCTCACGCACCGGCGAGTCGAAGGTCGCGCTCCTGGCCACGGGCTTGATGAAGGTGAACGGGTAGTACGGGCTGCCGAAGCTGAAGCGGTCATGCGCCTGGAGGATCGGGCTGATGAACTCCTGGCCGGCGATCTTCGCGCGGGAGTAGTTGTCGGCGTCGTCGGGGCCGGGGTCGGTCAGATCGTTGCTCTTGTAGTTGAGCACCTGGTAGCGGACAAAGCGCGTTGCGGACTGGTAGCCGAGCGAGCTCGGCACCGGCGCCTGCTCATCGGTGACGCGGCCGCGGAGGATGCTCCACATCAGCGGCAGCAGCGCCTCGAACTTCTTGCGCACCGGAGTGCGGCCGACATGTTCGAAGTACCACTTGGTCATCTGCCGCGCGCCGACGAGGCTGCCGCCGTAGCCGCGGTGGCCGTCGTTGTCAGGTGACCACGGCTCGCCCTGACCCTGCCAGTGGCCGGTGTAGGTGGACATGTAGAAGCCGCCCTTGGCGTCCTTCTTGGCCGACGAGGCGTATCTGGCGTAGCGCTGCGCCTTGGCCCAGAGCGCTTCGTCATCCAGCCACATCCGGATCGCCTGCACCCACTGGCGCGAGGCGAAGTACCCCGCCATGTAGGTGTTGGTGTAGACGTTCGGACTTACTGCATTCGCGCCCGGCCAGTCCTTGGCCATCGCCTTGCTCGCGGGGTCGCGGAAGTAGCCGTGAACGCGGTGGCCGGGTGTGGTGCCGGTGAAGATGTCCTGCGTGTCGCGCGTGTCGCGGGGGATGTCCCACCAGGTCGGAGTGAGTCCGTAGTTGAGCGTGTCCCAACCGGGCGCGGCGAACAGTCCCACGCCCTTGGGCTCGGTGAAGTTGGTGTGGGCGTAGAAGTCCTGGACGATGTGCAGCGACATCCCGATCACGGTGAGCAGGCCGAGTGGGTCCTGCTGACTCTTCATGTCCTTGGTCAGCCAGTAGACCTGGCTGCGGATGCGATCCCACTCGTCGGTCGAGCCCTTCGTGATGCTTGCGTTGGGGATCGTGGAATCGAAGTGCGAGTGGAGGGCAGTTTCGGTGAGCTGCTTCTTCCAGTGCTCGCGGCGGCCGAGCGAGCCGCCGAGAATTTCGTTGATCACGGGCGCGTGACCGGAGTACGGGTTGCTTCCGGAGGTGCCGTACATGTCCATGAACCAGTTGTTGGAGCGGCCGATCGTGGCGGCATTCACGTTGAAGCCCTCGTCGCGCATGGCGGACTCGGTCATGTCGCCGTGGGGGCCGGTGTCGAGGGCGTTGGCTGAAGCGGCCAGAAGGGCAAGCGCGAACAGCCCCGTGAGGGCGAGGGATCCGAAGCAGCGACGCGAAGATTGGCCCATGGCTTCACTATGCCAGATCAGGGGCGTAATTTGAGTATCTCAACGCGGGTTGGTGGCCGCGGCGACGGTGCGTGAATCCTCGACAGCGACTATCGCCACTCGGTCTTCATCGAGGCGGAAGTAGACGATCAGCATCCAGTCCCAAGGACCAAGAACGAACCTGTAGCCCGCCCACGCACCAGAGAGCGGCGTTCCAGAATCTGGAAACTCTTCAAGGTGACGGACCGACTTGACTACTCGGGGACGAGTGCTGTCGGGCAATTCGTGGCGTTCGATCAGGGCTTCAAGTTGCGCGAGCGCCAGCTCTGTGAACGCGACGCTCGGCAAACTAGATTTCGTCGATCGGCACGAGCTTGCCGTCCCGCGCCTGGGCGAGTCCCGCTTGAGCCCTGTCCAGGGCTCCCGGAATCGACTCAAGGATCAGGTGCACGTGCCTCGCATCAAGATTGGCTGAATCGATCGCGACACTGAGCAGTGACTTGGCCAGCGTGCCCTCCTGAAGGTGCGCGCGCTCGGCCATCCGTGCGAGCTTTTCGGCCTGCTCCGCGTCGAGCGTCACGTTGATGCGTTTTGGCGATGCTTCCATGGCGTTGAATCTACACGAAACTACACGTTTTGTGCACTCGTTGCCAGATTCTGTCAACAGCTTGGCTGCTCACGCCGATCTCAGCCGGACCGGGGCATTGCTGTTCTAATGCGGGAGCGTCTGGCCGGGCAGCGCAACGTGAAGGAACGGCTCGACCACTTCGATCACGTCGTCTGCCGCATCATTGGCGCTGCCCTCGGGGAGACCCGCGTGGCTGATCGCAACGCGCACGAGCAGTGAAGCGAGAACCTCGGCGTGCTTCTGGGTGATGTTCGGCCAGATCTCGGCCATCTTCGCCGAGACCCGCGTGGTGGCCATCCGCACGACCGGTCCGCCGCGCGTGGTGAAGAGCGTGAAGAGTTCGTCCGAGCCGTCGTCGCGCAGCGAGAGGTTGGTGACCACGGGGTTGTGTTCGGTCTCCTGGAGGAAGAGCGAGAAGCACGCGCGCACGGCCTCTGAGGGGTTGCCGCGCAGGCGCTCGAGTTCGGCCTCCACTGAGTCGACGAAGCGGTTGGCCTCGCGCAGTACATATGCCTGGGCGAACTCCTCGCGCGTGCCGAACTCCTTGTAAAGCGTCTGGCGACTGACGCCGGCCTTCGAGGCGATCGTGATCATCGTGATCTCCGACCAGGGCGCTTCTTCGAGCAGCTCCCCGGCGACATCGAGCAGCGTGTCGCGCAGCAGAGCGCGGGCCGCGTTCTGATAGCGCGAGGGCTGGGTCATGCGGCCAGAGGCTGGCGCTCGTCTGCGTACTTGCGCAGGATCTTCTCGCGCTTGCGCGGCAGGATGTTCGCGCGGCTGATGTCGCCTTCATAGTGGTCGAGCAGGCGCTGGTCCATCACATGGCGCCAGAGCGGGGGAATGAGTGCGACAAGGATCATCGAGGTGTAGCCGCTGGGGAGTTCTGGTGCTTCGTCGAAGTGGCGGAGCGTCTGGTAGCGGCGGGTGGGATGGGCGTGGTGGTCGCTGTGGCGCTGCAGGTGGTAGAGGAAAACGTTGCTCGCAACATCGTTGCTGTTCCAGCTGTGGCGCGGCTGGCAGCGCTCGTAGCGGTTCCCGTCGATCTTCTCGCGCAAGAGTCCGTAGTGCTCAAGGTAATTGACCACCTCAAGAAGCGTGAATCCGAGGACTGCCTGGATCAACAGGTACGGAAGCACGACCCAGCCGAACACCGCGGTCAGCGCGCCGAAGAGCACGATGCTCATCAGCCAGGCGTTCACCAGATCGCTGCGGATGTCCCAGGTGTGCATGCCGAGTCGATTGAGGCGCTTCTTCTCGATCCCATAGGCGCTGGTCAGCGAGCCCATGACGGTGCGCGGCCAGAACTCGTAGAAGTTCTCGCCCATGCGCGAACTCGCCGGGTCTTCCGGGGTCGAGACGCGCACGTGGTGGCCGCGGTTGTGCTCGATGAAGAAGTGGCCGTAGAGGGTCTGCGCGAGGGCGATCTTGCTGGCCCACTTCTCGAGCTTCTCGCGCTTGTGACCGAGCTCGTGCCCGGTGTTGATCGCAACGCCGCCGACTGTGCCGACGGTGAGCGCAAGGCCGACCGACTCAAAAACGGTCAGCCCGCCGTAGGCCCACTGCCAGCAGGCGAAGATCAGGCCGGCGTACTGAATCGGGATGAATGCGTAGGTGACGTAGCGGTAGTACCTGTCTTCTTCGAGATAGGCGAGCACGGAGTCCGGGGCGTTCGACGAGTCCTTGCCGATCGCCAGATCCAGAATCGGGAAGACGACGAAGAAGATGATCAGGCCCGTGAACCAGAAGATGCCAAGGCCGGTTGCGGTTGCGAGGCCGTAGGCGATGAAGGGGGCCAGCGGCACGAACAGGCCGAGCAGCCAGGCGTAGCGCTTGGGGTCGGTCCAGGTTTCTTCGCTGGTGAGGGCGGGTTGGGCGGTGGCGGACATTGTTGGGCTCCGTGGTTGAGACAGGTGGGTGCTTGTTGTCTTGAACATACACGGATGGTCGTGATTTGTCAAGTACAAATACAGATGTTTGTGCCTGTATGTTTGCTTTACAGCATGGCGATATTTGTCAAATGGCAGCCTGCGGCCGCCGGCGTCACCGGGAGATCGTCTTCCAGACTTTCTCGACGAGCCAGATGACCCCTGAGAGCATCGCGGCAAACACATAAAAACTGCAGATCGCAACGCCCAACCAGTTGACGACGTCATTCACAGCTGTTCAGGCCGCTCCCGTTTCGAGTTTCTGACAACTGCTGACTGTCTATCACGCCATCAGAAGTTCGTTCCCGCCCGCGGCCTGACAATCTTAGGACCCAAATAACCATCAAGAGCAGACGAGGGACGCAGCGCGATGACTACGAATCACACCGACGAGCGTCCGGACCTGCCGGATGGGCTGACTTACTGCCTTACTGCGAGATCTGCGGCGAGCCGAAGGGCCGCGCGATCGACTACGACATCGAGAGCGAGGAGCTTGTGCATGTGCCGCACTTTGCGGCGGGGCAGGCTTGTCGGGATTGTCGTCGGGAGGAAGCTCAGCCGCCCTGAACGTCAGCGCTGGCTGGGAAGGCGGGCTGATTTCGCTTTCGCTGAGCGTGGAAGCCGCACCTGCAGTGGCTTCCTGAAGAAGCCGACGCCCAGATTCGAACTGGGGACCCCTTCATTACGAGCGCGCCTTGGGATGTCCTTGGGGGTTCACGGGAGGGTCTGGGAATCGGCTTCTTTGCAGGTGGTTTGGGCGATTCGGCTTGGACTTGGTTGGACTGGTTTGGACTGGGGTGGATCGAACCAAAGTTCGCAAAGGGCCACTTTTGTGGGCTCGTTCATTTTGATTTGTGAAGGGGCCCGCTTCATGGAGCACCCGGCATCCAGCGACAAGGGGAAGAACACATGGATCGAACAGCGGCGAAGTCGACAGTTGGAAATTCGCAATCATTCGCTACGCGGAGATAGTGGCCTGGACCACGTAACTAAAGGAGACGTGCGTTTCACCCGAAAACTAAAAGAACCGGGTATCATCCGCACGATCGTTCGGCACAATTGGAACCGCACGACGGATTCCCTAATGAGTGTGGATCCGGAACGGGAATAGAAATGAGCCACTTGAATACTCGTCGGACAACGGATTCAAAGACCGTGCAGAAGGAAGCCGAGATCCAAAAGGCGGACTTCGAGCTGCTTCGCGATTTGGCACGTGAGCTTCGGGAAGCTCCGGAGACAAAGCCGATTCGGCCTCGATCTACGAACCGTTACCTCGCCGTCAATACGCGGTAATCGCGCCGTTTCGGTCAAAAAAAAGTTTCGCCACCGGCTCGGGTACCCGAGTTCGCATCGCCTGCATGTAGAGCTCGGCCCGAACGTAAATTTCCCAGTACGCCTCCCAAACCGGATCTGTTCGGTCCAGGGCATTCACATTCAATCCGACCTCATCTCGCGCCTCGCTTGCGCCGATGAGTCGTCCGTGGCTGAACCGGCTGTTCTCCGACAAGAGATTCTCAGCGGCTTCAGCCGCGCATGCTTCGAGTTGGCGGCGGCCCTTACGTTGACCGCGATACTTCGCGGGGAGTTGATACTTCGGGAGGTGCTTGATTGCGACATCGCGGCTGAACTCGATCCCCCGTCTGCAGTGCTCGATGAAGGCTGGCTCCATCGTCGTCACGCTCAGACTGTGGAGATACCCAAGCGGCGACTTTCCGTCGTCGACGGCCTCCTGGATTGCGACGTGCGCACCTTCATATGCATGCACAAAATCCTGACCCGACACCCAGTGCTGAACTCCGCCTACTGAGATCATGTATTGGGGATCGATCGGCCCGAGTTCAGACAAATAGCCCATCACTATCGAGTCAGCGCCGAGCGTAATTATCGTCGCAGCACTCTTTGCGTAATTTGGAACTATGACGCGGAATTCCTTGGTGCAATGCTCGCGACACATTTCGATTATTTTTTCAGCAGCATCTCCCGAGCCACCCGGGCTATTTAGCATGAGATCGAGATAGGGAACCTCGCCAATCGCATCAAGGATGCTCCCGATCGGAGCGGCGTCCGTCAGATTGATTTCGCTGCCGGCGGACTGACCGGCGAGATAGGCCACCAGGCGGCGCTTCGAGCGCCCGCTGTCTTCAATTGCATCGAAGAGGTCGTGCTTATAGAGGATCGACTCAAGCTTCGCTTGGTCGATCTCAGAGTGCTTCCGCTGAGCGTCAACTTCGTCCTGCGCGATGTCGCCGAGGATCCGCTGAAGCAGGGGGTCGGTTGCGATTTTGGGATCGTTGCTGTCCATACCCCGAGGACTCTACGGCGACGAGATGACGCACTGACGATGAAAACAACAGCGTCGTCAGCGTCGAAACCCTCCCGCGTGCGGCGCTGGCATTTTCCACCGCGCTGCTCAAGCGCTCGAACGCGTACTTCCTGGAACCTGCTTCAGCAGGGCCGCCCGCTGCCTAATCGAGTCCGTCCGAAATCGCTGGAGATTTACGCAGCATCGCTGCGCCAGCTTTCGCGCAGCTCATCAATGACCTTCGCACGAGTTCGACATACGCATTCGCTCCGCTGTGGGCGCGACTGCATATCTACGAACCCGGGGCCCAAAAGAGGATCCGCTTGGACCAAGTTGCTCGTGACAGGCATTCCTAGCTTGAGGGCGACCAGCCGTCCGATGTCCAGGCATGCTGCAAGCTGCGCAACGAATGGCGCGGCAGGGTCAAACCCGGCCGCATCGGAGTTACTGAACTTGCCGGCGTCGGGCATGCTGCAAATCGGCTTTCCGACGTAAGCCCGAAGTTCCTCACGAAACTCTGGGCGCGCAGCAATTACGTGTTCCTCTGTAAAGACCGCAGCTCCGTCGATGATCAGACGAAGTGGAATCCCCGTCGCAAGCGACAGTCGTTCGGCAGCACTGTGCTTGGTCAGCAACTCGGGAACAAGACATTGAATGCATGCCGAGCCATGCCGAGCGTGATGCAAAGTGACAGTCGTATCGCCTGTGCCACCGTCAATCAGATGATCGGGATACAGCCGCTGTACCTCATAGCGGGATGCCGCGGAATCCAGCCCAGCCAAGACAATCCGAGGCGGCTCTATTTTTCGAGCATTGACGCTCGCGATTAGGTCAGATGCACGACCCGGAACCTTTGTGATTGCGAACTTGTCAAGAAGCGCTTCGGCAAGGTCAACTTTGAGCGGTTTCGACTCAGCAAGGGCGCGTGTACCGAACGAGTAGGTGCCCAAATTCGGAAGTTCAAATCGCTCAGGATCGCAAAGTATTAACTCTCCAGCCACATCGAGATTTCGAAGGATCAGGACGTGAGCTGAGCCAATCGCACCCAGGCCGACTAAGCACGCACGAATCTCACATCCACTCGATAGCGGCGGCGCCATTGAGAGGTCGTCCGCGAGCGTGACGGGACAGAACGACGCCAATCCAACTCGTGATCTGCGTGACTCTTTCACGTCAGCGTGGTCCTTGAATGCCTCAGACAGCGCGAAGACAGCTGCGGTGACGCACCCGAGACCGCTAGGCGACCGTTCCTGCCGCAGCGCAGCGTGCGGGTCCGTGGCGATGCGCATTCCGTGATTGTCAGGGACAACTCGGATCGCTGGCGCGTCACAGTGAGTGCCGACGTGTATTCGAATTCCATCGCCCCGCGGGACATCGACGAGCTTGAGGCCGCCGTCCGGGTCGATGGCGAATGCCTCTGCCTGGAGCTCTCTAGCGAGTTCCTCGCTCGTCCTGGCTAGGACAAATTCAAGCTTGCACGGGAGGCGGCGAAGCGTCGTCACAATCACGCGGGCTGTGAGTTCGGCACCAGGGAGGAGACTGTCGACGGACACAGTTATTGGTGTTTGTGACATTCGGTCGAACAGACCGGACGCTTGCCCTGCGGCACGCGCAGCGAGGAGAGCACCTCTCGAACGTTCTTCTGTTAGCTCAGTCACGTGGCATCACTCCCGATTCATCAAAGGACAAAACTGATGCGCCGATCGCTGCGATCTTGGGCGCGTCAGCCACCACCCATCCTTCAGGCTCATAGACCCACCACCCCCAGTCGCGCGAGAGCCGCGGCGGGGAGGAGTAGCTAGGAACAATTGGGTCTGCCCCGAGTTAAGTTGACACTCGAGGTTTAGTGTTTGTTCAACCCGCGTAAGCGGGTTGATGGATTGTTTCAAACTCGACAGGTGTGAGCTTGCCAAGCCCGCGCTGACGACGCCTTCGGTTGTATTTGACCTCGATCCAGTAGACGATCGCGTTGCGGAGGTCTTCCCGGGTTTCCCAGCGCCGCGTGTCCAA
>JBPPNF010000025.1:0-13997 GCA_051306435.1 Solirubrobacterales bacterium
GCCGAGCCCTGGATCGACCTTGCGTTCGTCGGACTGCTGTCTCTGGACACCTGGATTACTGCGACGGGAGCGATGGAGCGAATCAGTCCGGACGATCACGTCGGCCATTTCATTCTCACGGCCGCGCCGAACATCGTGTAGATCTCCTGGGTGCTGACGCCGCTGACCGGCGCCGGCTTGTGTTCGGGGAAGCGCGCCTCGATCGACACCTCGGCGCGGAATGCCGCGCCGCCGAGCACGACCTCTTCGAACCGCGACATGTGCACGCCCTTATGGGCCGCGGCGAGATCGACGAAACAGTCGAGCTTCGCGTGGAAGGAATTCTGCACATCGCGGCTGGGCGCGGTCTTGCCGAAGGGAGTGCTTCAAGCGGTTGCCATATGGCGACTCTCGTGCAAATGTGCCGTTTTGCAGCACCCTTTCGTTGCGTGATTCCGCGTTGTTTTCAAGTGCTATTTTGCGAAAGGTTTGTGGGGAGGAAACCGATAGGTAAATCACTGTGCGAAACGGGACCCGATGACGGATTCGAAAAAGGACAAGGTTTCGGCAAAGTCGCCAGACGTCCCTGAGTTCTCCGGCTCTGCCGACGATCCCGCCGCGACCGAGGAAGTTGCAACCGACGCCTCGACCGCACTCAAGCTTTTGCGATCGCCGAGTCGATCTCGGTCGCAGTGCCGGCCAGAGCGGCGACACGAGAGCTTGTCGAAGGCTTTGCCGCAGCCGACGGGCGATTCAAATGGATCCCCGCGTTCGAGCCTGGATCGTCGGCGGCGCACAACGCCGGACTCTGGTCTGCCGCCGGCGTACTCAGTGCGATCAGGTCGATGCGTAGCGAGCTGCGGACGAACAGACCGGACGTCATCCATATCCGCAGCATGTTTCGGCCAGCACATGTCGTCCTCGGATGGATGCTGCGGCGCGCGTCCGTGCCGTGCGTGGCACGAGCGCATTCTGCCCTCGGCGCTCGCGCGATGGAGCTCTATCGCTTCCGCAAGTACGTCTGGATCGTGATCTGCGAACGCCGCTTCGACGCGACGCAAGGCTTGTTCCAGAAATGGAGTTCGTCGTCCATGGACAGGGCGAACATGCGCCTCGCCGTGTCGGCCTACGGCGAGGACAAGTACGCGGCGCCTGCCTCCTGCTCGATCTATCAGCAGCCGGGTCGCTGGGAGGGGCTGTCGATCTCCGTCTGCGAGGCGCTCTCGCTCGGGCACCAGTTGGAGTTTCCTCTGAGCTTGGGGAGATGCTGCCCACGCGGCTTGCGGCGGGGAGCCTCGTGCTGGACCCTCACTTCGATGCGGCCGCCGAGCAGCTGCGCGGATTTCTCGCGACCGGCCCTGACGCTGAGAAGCTCGACGATGCGGTGCGCTGGGTGGGCGAAGCAATGAGCCCGTCGGTGCTCGCTTCGGAGTTGACGGCCGAATATGCCAAGGCCGCGAGGGGCGAAACTTGAGCGCCGACCCGATCCAGCGGGTGCGCGACTTCTTCGATGAGCCGATGCACCGGACATCCTCGAGCCTGATCGCCAGCAACCTTCTCACCGGCGCGCTCGGCTTCCTGTTCTGGGCGATCGTCGCTCGAACGTGCACACCGGAGGAGGTCGGACGCGCGAGTGCGCTTATCGTCGCCTCTGTGGCTGTGTCGCGCATCTGCCTGCTGAACCTCGACAACGTGGTGGTCCGCTTTCTGCCGCAGTTGAACTCATCGATAGGGACGCGGATCATTCAGTCGTATGCGACGACGTTCTCTGTCTCTGCAGTGGGAGCACTGCTGTTTGTCCTACTCATCCCGATTGCTTCACACGAGTTCGATTTCCTGCGTGAAGGTTGGCTGCTCTCTGCAAGCTTCGTGATCTTCACAGCGCTTTGGTCACTTTTCGTTCTTGAAGACGCCGTCCTGGTGGCGCTCGACCGCGTGGTGTGGGTGCCGATTGAGAATGGACTCTTCGGCGTCGCGAAGATCCTACTGCTTGTGCTCACCGGCGTGGTGGCCGCATCGACTGGGGTTTTCCTCGCTTGGATGCTGCCGATCCTGGTGATCGTTCCGGTGATCGGGGTCTTGATCAATCGTCGGGTGCTTCCGGCCGCCACCGAGGCACAGAAGAATGCCGCAGGCGTGGTGTCGGCGTTTGGTTGGAAGGGGCTGACGGCGTACCTCTTACAAGACTTCTTCGGCAGCCTCTCAGGACACATCATGACCATGTCGCTGCCGGTACTTGTTGTCGCACTACTGGGCAGCGCCGACGCCGCATACTTCTACGTGCCATTCACGCTGGTTATCGCGTTCGATGGGCTCTTATACGCGGTTTCCTCATCGCTGACTGTCGAGGCCGCCCGCGACATCCCCCGCGTTCAGCCGCTGACCCGTCTGGCCGTGCGGCGGATGCTGACCGTACTCGTTCCCGGGGCAGCAGCGATTTTCCTGGCCGCGCCGCTCCTGCTGTACCCCTTCGGGAGCGAGTACGTGGACAACGGCACGACCGTCCTACGCCTTCTGGCACTCGGGAGCGTTTTTCACGCGACGATCGCCCTCTTTGGTGCAGCGGCGAGATTGCGCGGGGCTGGCGCACGCTTGATTACAGCCGGGGTTTTGAATCTTGTACTGCTGATCACGCTGTTGATTCCTCTGAGTGAGCGCTATGGAGTGGACGGAGTCGGTTGGTCGTGGGCGATTGCAAGCGGGATCACAGCAGTTTGGGTGCTGCCGTACGTGATTTCGTTCGTCAGGCACCCGAGCGTGCGCGCGGGCGCGCCGGGCGATCCGGTCACTCCGTAAGGGCAATCGCCGTATTTCGGTCTGCGGACAAGCTGCCGCCGGACCACCAGCCCAGATCCCGAGCCGACACGCTTTCACAGTCCGCCCAGCAAACTCCAAGATTTTCGAGCTCCATCACGCCTGGCGTCCTGGGCGAAAAGTACGAAATAGCGAAGGCGGGTGCACCGCCGTTCAGCGCGAGGATCGCTGCATGAAGACGGACGGCGACCGTTCCGCAGGAGCATCCGCAGAGCGCACTCAATTCGGTGGGCGAGAAGTCATACTCGACGTAGGCCGCGGACTCGCCAATCGTCAATCAAGCGCCGGAGTGGCCGTCTGGAACTCGCTGGTGGCGGAGCGGGATGGCCTGCGCCCAACCCGCTCGGAGACAATCGTCCGAGCGATCCGCAACCCATCCCGAAACGCATTCAAATTGCTCTCCCCATGGATACGAGGAGACTCAAAACTCGCCACCTCAGTGATGTCAAGCCCCGCCGTCTTCGCGCGGATGTTCATCAAGGTTTCGATCTCGAAGCCGTCGGTGTCGAGCTGGAGGTGCGGAAGCGTCCAGCTCCAGAAGGCGCTGTAGCCGTAACACAGGTCGGAGTAGCGCGTTCCGAAGAGGCGGTTGACGATCGCTGTGAGCGTGAGGTTGCCCCAGCTGCGGATCGTCGTGATGTCCGAGCTGCCGCCGCCCTGCATGTAGCGTGAGCCTTTGACGAACTCTGCGCCGCAGATCAGCGCTGAGACGTAGCGGGGGATCTCGCCGGCGTCCATCGACCCGTCAGCGTCAATCATCACGATGATGTCTCCGCGGCAGGCCTCGAATCCGCAGATCAGAGCGTTTCCTTTGCCCGGGCGCTCCTGACCGATGACGCGAACGTTGTGGCGCAGGGAGCGGGCGACATCGGCGGTGCCGTCGGTCGAGTTGCCGTCGACAAGCACAATCTCGTACACGTCCTTCGGAATTCGCTCGAAGACGACTGGAAGGTTTTTTGCCTCGTTCCGCGCCGGGATGACAACACTGACCCGCGGGTTTAGAGTGAAGTCACTTTCGACGTTGATCTCCGCCCCGCTGGATCCGATCAAGAACGTGGGCGAAGCCGTCCTTTCGGACGCACGAATACGATCTATCTCTGGATGGCAAGCGATTGGGTAGTGCGGGGCCGACGAAGCTTGCCGAACTCTCTCCCGCACACCGCGGTTGAATTCAGCGACCAAGTCGTTGGGCGATTCCTGGTTCATATGACCTCTTTGTGTGGGGGCGTCCGAGCAGACAGAGGGGTATTTTGGTTCCCGCACGAGTCTCAGTTGCGGGGGCAAGGCCGAGTGACTTCGACTGTAGAAGTGAGAGACTTCGCCTCTGTTGTACCCAGGTACAATCTTGGCGGCCATGCATTGGACATGCTTGGACGGCGCCACAAGCAGGGGGAACTTCGCGGATGAAGCTGCGACTACCTCACGTGGGGCGGTGCCAGCGAGCTTGTCAACGCGGGTCGAGCCACTCACGCAAGGTGAGGTGGCGCGTCTCAACCGCTTGGCCGCGCAACTCCGCGGCGACTTCATCAATCAACCCGTAGCGCTCGGCGACCACGTTGTGCTGGTGGATCGTCTCGAGGTTTTCCTGACGGGCGAAGACAAAGGCCTCTGGTCCGAGCTGTCCATCGAACTCGGCGACCACGCCGGAAATCATCTCGCGCACGCAGTCCTCCACAAAACGCGGGTTGCGATGGGCCTTCTCGACCACCTCGACTTCGTCCGAGCGCTTCATCAGTTCGTAGATCTCGGAGCTCATTGAGCTCTCGGCAATCTCCAGCAGGCGGGAGGCGTCGATCGTGCCCTCCCAGTCTTCCGGGCAACCGACGTGCAGCGTGGCGAGGCCGCGCTGGTTGTGCGTGGCCACCGGCACGGCTTCAAAGATCTCGGCGATCTGCGACTCGTCATAGCCGCGTTCGGTCAACCTGGCGTGCGAACGCTCGGCGACCAGATCCTGCGCGCACGGGCAGGCGGTCATGCCCTGGGCCTGCACGCCGATCAGCTTGCGCGTGCCGCGCGCAGAGGCCACGGCCGTGCCGAACATCGTGTAGATCTCCTGGGTGTTGACGCCGCTGACCGGCGCCGGCTTGTGTTCGGGGTAGCGCGCCTCGATCGAGACCTCGGCGCGCGCGCCGCCCTGGCGCTCGCGGATGATCTCGGCGAGGCGGCCGGCGAGCAGTTCGGCGCGGAATGCCGCGCCGCCGAGCACAACCTCTTCGATCGCCTCGTTGACGACCTCTTCGAAGCGCGACATGTGGACGCCCTTCTGGGCGGCCGCGAGGTCAACGAAGCAGTCGAGCTTCGCGTGAAAGAGGTTCTGGTCACCGCCACTGCCGATGCGGACGATCTTCTCGACGTTGGTCACGCCAACCCGGGAAAGCGTCGCCGTCACGCGGGGCCTTCCCGATTGCACGTCGCGGCGCGGGGTTGCCTTGTCGAACGGCGTGCTTGAAGTCGTTGCCATAAGCCGACAGTAGTGCAAATGTGCCGTTTTGCAGCACCCTTTCGTTGCCCGTTTCCGCGTTGCTTTCAAGTGCTACTTTGCGAAAGGTTTCTGGGGCGGAAACCGATAGGTAAATCACTGTGCGGAACGGGACTCGATGACGGATTCGAAAAAGGACAAGGTGTCGGCAAAGTCGCCAGACGTCCCAGAGTTCGCCGGCTCTGCCGACGATCCCGCAGAATCGACGTCATCGATCGAAGGCATCGACGACCTGATCACCGCCGGTCGCGACCGCGGATTCGTGGCGATCGAAGAGATCGAGGCCCAGATCGACGCCGAGCTGACGCCCGAGCAGATCCAGGAACTTCGCAGTGACCTGACCGAGCAGGGGATCGACCTCGTCGGAACAGTCAACGAAGGTCCGACCGAGACCGAGACCGAGAAGAAGGCCTCTGTGCCGCGCATGAAGGCCGGAAGCGCGCGCGCCGCCGCGACCGAGGAAGTTGCAACCGACGCCTCGGTCGACAGCCTGCGCCTCTATCTGCGATCGATCGGCCGCGTCGAGCTGCTCACCGCAGAGCAGGAAGTAGAGCTCGCCAAACGCATCGAGCGCGGAGACGACGCCGCAAAGCAGCACATGGTCGAGGCCAACCTGCGCCTCGTCGTCTCGATCGCCAAGAACCACGTCGGCCGCGGGCTCACCCTGCTGGACCTGATCCAGGAGGGCTCGCTCGGCCTGATCCGCGCAGTCGAGAAGTTCGACTACCGCCGTGGCTACAAGTTCAGCACCTACGCGACCTGGTGGATCCGCCAGGCCGTCAGCCGCGCCGTCGCCGACAAGGCCCGCACGATTCGTATTCCCGTGCACATGGTCGAGCGCCTGAACACGATCACCAACATGGAGCGCCAGCTCGTGCAGAAGCTCGGCCGCGAGCCGGCGCCGCACGAGATCGCCTCCGAACTGAAGTGGCCGACCGCCGAGGTCCGCGAGCTGATGCGCTTCGCGCAGCAGCCGGTGTCGCTTGAAAAGTCAGTCGGCGACCAGGAAGACTCCGAACTGATCGACCTGGTCGAGGACAAGACCGCCGAATCCCCCGACGAGGCCGCCGCCGAGTCGATCCAGCGCGAGACGGTCTGGCGCGCACTCTCGATGCTGTCGGATCGAGACAGAAAAGTCATCGAGATGCGTTACGGCCTCGACGGCCGCAAGCCGGCAACGCTCGACGAGGTCGCCCAGGAGCTCGGCCTCACCCGCGAGCGCGTGCGGCAGATCGAGCACAGCTCGCTCAAGCAGCTCAAGCGGCTGCCTGAAGCCATCGCCCTGCGCAACGGTTGAGAACGGCGGGTCGGTCGATGGACGTCTCACGCGTCTCACTGCCTTCACTGACCAGCACCACGATCCTCGACCTGCCCGAGTTTCAGATCCCGCCGGCCGACCCGTTCAGCCTCGCGGCCGAGTGGATCTCACGCGCGATCGATCACGGCGTACGCGAGCCGGGCACGATCGCACTCGCGACCGCTGACGGTCAGGGCGACCCGTCGAGCCGCTTCGTGCTGCTCAAGGGGTTTGACGACCAGGGACTGATCTTCGTCAGCCAGACCAGCAGCCGCAAGGGCCACGACATCGCCGCGAACCCGCGCGCTTCGGCCAGCTTCTACTGGCAGGAGCTGCGCCTGCAGCTGCACATCTCCGGCGCCGCCGAGATGCTCACCACCGCCGAGTCAGACGCGCTCTTCAACGACCGCCCGCTCGCCAGCCGCGCCGTCTCGAGCGTCTCGGTCCAGGGCAAGGAACTGCTCGACGAGAACGTGCTGACCGCTCAGATCAACGACATGATCTCGCGCGGCGCGCGGCTCGAACGGCCGGACCGCTGGGTCGGCTACCGCATCCGGCCCGAACGGTTCGAGTTCTGGCAGGGCGGCGCAGACCGGCTGCACAAGCGCCTCGAATACACGTTCTTTGAAGAGAACTGGAGCTGGCGCAAGCTCCAGCCCTAACGGTGGGTCTTGGCCAGCTCGGCCTGCAGCAGCTCGTAGACGACCGGCGCGTCGTTGATGTTCTCGATCTTGACCGATCCGACCAGGATCGTCCCGCGGCCTTCGAAGTGATTCTGCAGGCTGGTCGTCGGCGCGTCCGCAAGCTCGACGATCTTCTCGAAGGGCGGCTCTGAAGGATCGTCGCGAGTCGTCAGCTCGATCACCCGCAGGTTCGTGATCGCGTAGCTCTTTCGTCTGCTGCGGCGGTAGCGACGGATCAGTCGACCGAACATCAGGTAGAGCGAGGCCGCGCCCACGGCGATGGCGAAGGGCATGCCCACCGTCGCCGCCGCCGCGTCCCCGCCGAAGAACACGATCAACGTCGCGACGAATGCGCCGAGCGCGATCACGCCGAGCAACGCGCCGCTGAGCACGAAGATGTAGTCGGAGCGGATCAGCAGCTTGTCGCTGCTTCGACCGGACCAGACGAGCGCTTCGCCCTCGCCGAGCTGTGCTTCAACGGTCAAAGTGGTGGGAGTTGGATTCGAACCAACGTAGGCAGAGCCAACAGGTTTACAGCCTGTCTCCTTTAACCACTCGGACATCCCACCGTGCGACACGGGAGTTTAGTCTCCCGGCATGCCCAGATTCGAGCTCGTGATCTTTGACTGCGACGGAGTGCTGGTGGACAGCGAGACGATTGCCAATCGCGTGCTCGCTGAGACCCTTTCGCAATACGGCCTGCCGACGAGCCCGGAGCAGGCGCTGGAGTTCTACAAGGGCCGCATCCTCCGTGACGTCACCGCCCGCGCCGAAGAGCGCCTCGGCGGCCCGCTTCCAACTGGTTGGATTGAAGAATTCGAGGCCGCTCGCGCAATCGCTTTCGACAACGAACTCAGGGCGATCGACGGCGCGCGCGAAGCAGTCGAAGCCGTGAAGGCCGCCGGCATCGACGTCTGCGTCGGCACCCAGGGCAAGCCGTTCAAGACGGCGCAGACGCTCGGGCTCACAGGCCTGCGCGAGCTCTTCGACGACGACGCGATCTTCACGGCATACGAGGTCCCGCGCGGAAAGCCGTTCCCAGATCTGTTCCTTCACGCCGCAGCCGCGCGCGGGGCGGATCCGAAGAACACAGCGGTTGTGGAGGACACGGACATCGGCGTGACCGCCGCAGTGGCCGCAGGAATGACCGCCTTCGGATACGCCCACGAGACCCCCGCCGCGGCGATCGAAAGAGCCGGCGGAGAAAGTTTCACCGTATTCCACCAATTAGTTGATCAACTGATAAGATGAATACATGGCGGATCAACTCAGCACGACTTTCCAGGCGCTCGCCGATCCGACACGTCGCGCGATCCTCGCGCGGCTGAGCAAGGGCGAGGCGACGATAAAGGAACTGGCCGAGCCGTTTGACCTTTCGCTCCAGGCAGTGAGCAAACACGTGAAGGTCCTGGAGCACGCCGGGCTGGTCCAGAAGGATCGCCGCGCGCAGCTCCGTCCGTCCACGATCAAGGGCGCGCCGCTGAAAGTCGCAGCCGACTGGCTGCTGGGTTACAGCAGCTTCTTCGACGACACCCTGGATCGCCTGGACGACCACCTCAGAGCCGAGAAAGGCAACAGCTCATGAAGATTCCAGAACAACTCGTCGTCACCCGCGTCTTCGACGCGACCCCTGAACAGATCTGGTCGGCATTCACCGACCCGGACAAGCTGCACAAGTTCTTCGGCCCGGCGGGAACGACGATCCCGCGCGCAGAGGTCACGATCGACGTCCGCGTCGGAGGCGAGTTCAGCCTGACGATGCACAACGACGAGAACGGCGAGCTCTACCCGATGCAGGCCGAGTACGTCGTGCTCGACGAGCCGAACAAGCTCCAGTTCAGGACGACCGGCGGCATCACCGGCACGATCGAGATCGAGGACCTCGGGATGCAGGGCAAGACGCTCCTGACCTGGTCCACCAGGGCGCCGTTTGACGAGTCGTTCTATGCGGGCGCGGTGATCGGCACGCACAGCGCGATCGACAATCTCGGAGAGCTGCTTGCCAGCTGACCTCTGAATCGGTAAGCTCGAAATCAGCGCTAGCAACATTGCCACCAGCTCCATCGTCCCACCTCCTTCCATTCGCTCTCCAGGCCGTATCGCCTGAAGCCACGTGGTCCAGCCGGCGACCTGCCGGAGGGCCGGAATGGTGTGGAAGCGGTCGCTGATACGGTCGCCACCATGCCCTTCAGGACCAGGCCCGAGCCCGATCAGTTCAAAGGAAAAGTCGCCGTGGTCACCGGCGCCGGATCGGGGATCGGCCGCAGCATGGCGATCCTTCTCGGCAAGCTCGGCGCGCGCGTCCATGTCGCCGATCTGAACGGCGCCGCGGCGATCGAGACCGCCGGCACGATCAACGATGCGGGCGGCAAGGCGACCGGCCACACAATCGACGTCACCCAGCCCGATCAGCTCGAAGCGCTCGCCACCGAGATCTTCGACACCGAAGGCCGCGTCGACATCCTCCACAACAACGCGGGCATCGGCCACGCCGGCCAGATCAAAGACACTCCGCTCGAGGACTGGCAGAAGGTCCTCGGCGTGAACGTCTTCGGCGTGGTCAACGGTCTCAATGCATTCGTCCCGAAGATGATCGAGCAGGGCGGCAACGCGCACATCGTCAACACCGCCTCGATGGCCGGCCTCACCGCCAGCGCCGGCATGGCCCCGTACGTCACATCCAAGTTCGGCGTCACCGGAATGAGCCTCGCGCTCGACGCCGAGCTCAAGCCCAGCGGGATCCGCGTCACCGCGCTCTGTCCGGGCGTCATCAACACGGCGATCGTCAAGGACTCGACGATGCGCGGATCGATCGAGGGCAGGCACGAGAAGCTCACGAATTTCTACAAGACCAGAGGCGTGTCTCCTGACGTCGTCGCCAAAGACGCGGTCAACGCGATCCTGCGCAAACAGGTGATCAAGCCGAGCCCGGCCTGGCAGGTCAGCCCCGGCTGGATGCTCATGCGTATATCTCCGCGCGCGTACACGGCAGTCGCCGGCAGGACATTCAGGTCTCTTTTCGGTAGTTGAGGTTTCCCGGCAGCGCCCGATAAGGGTGTGTACGCCTTAAACCAGCTCAGGAGAGATTCTTGATGTCACGCCGTTCATTTCCGTTTCCCGTTGCCGCGATCTGCGCGCTGATCCTTGCCGCGCCCGCGCTCGCTGCTTCAGGTCACGCGACGTACTACAAGATCAAGGGCGGCACGCTGAACTTCAACGTCTCAGCCAAATCCACGCTGAGCAACGACTACGGCATCGAGATCAGCGACAACGCCAGCGGCGGCGGCGGCAACGTGCTCGGAAACTTCTCGCTGAAGAAGGGCGCGTACGTCTACGAGTCGAGCAAGGCGATGACTGCCGACGCCAAGAAGTCGCAGACGATCACCATCGAGTACGACACGCGCGGCCCCAACGGCAAGAAGGCCGGCACGACCACGGTGAAGATCAACCGCCTCGGCCTCGCGGTCGGCAAGACGAGTTCTTCTCTGATCGGGCACGTCTCCGGGTCTTCCAACGTTCCGGGCGTCACCGTCGCCAAGGGTGAGTACAGAATCTTCAACATCGGCGGCGGCAGGATGAAGAAGTCGAAGTCGAAGAAGTACAAGTACGTCTTCAGCTCCAACGACCTCACCTTCAACTCGCAGCTCACCAACCTGCTGAACAAGTTCGGCACGCCCAAGGGAACGAACAAGGCCTCGGCCAAGATCGACCTGGGCAGCATGTCGGTCAAGGTCAGATAGCGACTCTGCGGTTGATCAGGCTGACCGGCGGCTTCGACGTGCAGTGCCTTCGCTTCACGTCTTCGACGTGCAGTGCCTTCGCTTCACGTCTTCGACGTGAAGTGCCTTCGCTTCACGTCTTCGACGTGAAGTGCCAGCCGCCGCAGATCATGCACTTGTAGACACCAAGTCCGTACTCGGCGGCCAGGCGCTCGGCGTCGCCCTTGAACTCAAAGCGCTTCTTCTGGCCGCACATCTTCTCTTCGACCGCGGCGCGTTGCTCGGCCGTCAGGGGCTTTTCCTCGGCTCGCTCGGCGAGTGATTTGCGGCGTTTGCTGCGCTGAGATTTTGCCATTGCGCCGCCTACGCGGCTACGGCCACGCGCTCAAACGCTTCGGCCAGCTTGAGGCGGCGAAGGCGGGAGAGCAGGGCGCTGCGGTTCTCGTCGGTGAGCTTTGCGAGCAGCTCGGCGGCGTCTTCCCAGGCCTCGTCGTCGATGATCGTCTGGCCGAAGGCGCGGACGTCGTCGGCGGAGCCTCGCAGCAGCGCGGCGACCCCGTAGTTGGGATCGTCCATCTGCGCGAACGCCGGCACCAGGATCGGCCAACACTCGTGACGCGTGGTCGCGGTGACCATCTTGTCGAGCGTCTTCGGCGGAACCGAGCCGGTGATGTTGATGACGCGCAGGTACTGATCGTCGGAAAGCTGGGAAAGCAGGTCCATGGCCTCTGGCCAGAGGTCGCCCTTGGCGGCGGTCGTGATGATCGATGTGATGCGCTCGTCGGACTGCGGTTTCAGCGCAACTGAGATCCGATCCTTCTCCTCGGCGACGAACGCCGTGCGCAGCAGCGCCTCATCTGAGGCAAAGTTGAATGAACTGCGCAGGATCTCCTCGGTGGCAAAGCCGACAAACTGGCCCATCGTCACGTATTCGCGGCGCTTGATCAGCTCGAGCGCGAGCCGTTCGACGGTGGCGTCGTCGAGTCGGCCGATCACGGGGGCGACGCGGCGGGGGTCGATCGCGGTCGCGATGTCCACAACGTATCCAGTCGGCAGCTTGGCCACGACGGACGCGGCCTGCTTGGGTTCGACAAAGCCGGCGACGCGCGCGGCAAGCACGGGTCCGACCGCTTCTTTTGTGAGCGACGCGATCACGGAAGTGGGCAGAAGGTTGCCGAGCTTTGCGAAGCGCTTCAAATTTGATGATTCGTCGCCGTAAAAGATGTCGACGAGCCGAAGGCGGAACTCGATCAGCGTCTCGGGGTCGCAGCCCGCGAGATACTCGACCTCGCTCGGCGGCACCTGCAGAAGGTGGGCGATCTTGACGATCTCGGCGTGGGTCTGGAGCTGCGGGCTCATGACTTCACCCCGAGGATCCTGCGAACCGTGCCGCGCAGCGCGCGCGGGACCTGATCGACGATTGAGTTCTCGGCCTGGATCACTGCCTCTTCATGCTCGAGCATTGCAGCCTCGACCTTCTTGTTCAGGTCCTGCAGGTCGCGCGCCGGAAGTTCATCCAGAGCCTTGGGTGGCTTCGCGCCGAGCGTCTTTGAGAGCTGCTGAAACGCGATTGAGGTCTTGTTCGTTGCTGCTGAGGCCATCTGCCGTGCGTCCCTCGATCCTTCTACAACTAGTAGAGCACGTCTGGCGGATATAACGCGCCGTAAGAAGGCCCATTTTCCGCGCTTGCTTCAGTATCGGCGTTCTGTCCACCCGGGTAAACCTCAATAGTCATGAGTCCGAGATCAGCCGAATGACTCGACGTCACGATCTTCGAGTCGCGCAGCGATCTCCCCGAGTGGCAAGCCCTCGCTGATGATCCCGCGAGCCGTACCGCGCGAAGAGCAGCTGGACCGCGCGCGACGTCCGCGGTATCATGACCGCACGAATGGACTTTTGTCAATCGAGCGACACCCTGACCTGAGATAATCGTCATTAACCTTGCGACCCCAACTCCCAGGGGTCCGATCCGCAAGCTCTTGCGACATACGTCGCAGTAAGGAAAAGGAACTTATGAAGAAGACACTGACGCTGATTGCCTCGCTCGTCGTTATCGCCGCTGTGATGGCGGCACCGTCATTCGCGAAGAACAGCAATCACGGCCCATCCCGCGCACAGATCTTCCGCGCAACACTCGCGCCGGTCACGCCCCCGGTCGGCCCGACCGGGCCTACGGCTGGCTCCTACGGCGAGACCGGTGCCACCGGCGCTAGCGGCAGAGTCCAGTGGACGCAGAACAAGAAGCGCTACAACGGCTACGTCAAGGTGCGCAAGCTGACCCCGGCCACGACCTACAGCGCCAGCATCTACCTGGACGTTGACGGCACAGGCTGCGCCAGCACCACCAACGCAGCGCTGAACCCGCCGGTGATCAAGCCGATCGTCACGGATGCAGCGGGCAACGGCAAGGTCAACACCCACGGCAAGCTCAGCACCTTCGCGCTCGACAAGACCAAGGACTACTACGTCCGGGTCAACGACGCGGCCGGCGCTGCAGTGCTCTGCGGCGACCTCAAGTACAAGACGAAGAAGCCAAAGAAGAGCAAGAGCCACGGCAAGAGCGGCCAGAGCCACGGCAAGAGCGGCGGCAAGGGCCACTAGCAAGACCTGAACTGATCAGACGAGAGGGAGCAAACAGCGGGGCGGGCGTTCACAGGGCGCCCGCCCCGCTTTCTCGTTTGATGGCCGGCCTTCCGCCGCTTTCTTCGGGGATCAGGACCGTTGCCGGAGTTGACCAGCGACTGAAGAGGTAAGAGCGGCGTAGTCTGCGGCAGTGGCCGTTGGATTCATCGACGCGGAAGACTCCACCTGGTACGAGTGCGAGGACTGCGGCGAGCGCGAGGAGGAGCAGATCCTGATGGGGACGCTCGTCTGCCCGGTGTGCGGCGGGACGATGCAACCGATTTGAGACTGGCCAGAATGCGCCGATAACATGTCGCGTTCCACGCCCTCTTAGCTCAGTTGGTAGAGCACTTCCATGGTAAGGAAGGGGTCTCCGGTTCGAGTCCGGAAGAGGGCTTAGGTTT
>JBPPNF010000026.1:0-29355 GCA_051306435.1 Solirubrobacterales bacterium
GGCAGGGTGGGCGCGGCGCGAGGTGTCAAAGCCCTCTTCCGGACTCGAACCGGAGACCCCTTCCTTACCATCGGCGCTTGGGTGCCTGATGGGTCTCCTTCAGTCTGGTTTAGGGCTTAGGTATGCGGTTTTAGTTTGTCACGATTGTCTCGATGTGACTCGATTTGACTGCTGGAGTTCGCGTTTTGTTCGCGTGACGCGGCGTGGCGCATGTATCGTCCGCGCATGTCGAACGTCGAGTTGGATCCTGAGCAGGGCCGAGCGGTGGCGGCCAAGTTGGAAGAGCTTGCCGCAAAAAAAATCCTCATCCGAGCAGCAGAGCAGGGCTACATCACGCAACTCGTATGCAGCATGCCTAGGTGCTTCTGCCCGGAGGAGCTTGGGGGACCTGGCTACTTCGAGAAGGTCACACCCGAGCTGAGCGATTGGATGCCCACTCATGAACACTTCCCATTGTCCAAGATGGACGGCGGCAAGGAATCCGTCGACAATGCGATCTTGGCGCATCGCCTCTGCAACCGCATCGACTACTCGATCCGAGCCGGTCGTTCGTATGAACGTGACCTCGAGAGGGTCCGTAAGGCACGTGACGAAGCGATTCGCCGCAACGACGAAGAACTACTCACCTAAACGCGGCTCAAGCCACAAGCAAGTCGATCGACGCCGCGAATCGTTCGAATTCGGCAGCTTGGCCCACCGCTTCGAGACGGATGGTTTTCCACGTTTCAAGCGATGATTTCGCGATCTCGACTTGAGGGATTTGGTTCAAGCTGGTTCGGAATTCTTCGAGCGAACATCCGAAGGTCTCCACCGGTTGATTCTTGAGCGTGTCGAAGAGGATCTCGATTTTGCCGTCGGCGGTGAGCTTGAAAACCGCATAGCCACCTTGTCCTTTCGCGAACACGCGGAGGGATCCGCCCGATTCTGTAGTCCAGATCTCTGTTCGCAGACGCGAATTGTCCCTCACCCAGTCCACCAAGCGCGAGGCTATTTCTCCTCGATGCGGAGATCCCGCCGCGACGCGGTCGAGGAGAGAATCGAGATCATTCACTTGCGTTTCAGGAGGTTCTGACATCAGGAAGCCAGCCTACATAGCAATTGAGCGATTTTCACTCGCCGCGCGATCACTGCGCAATCCGCTCAAACGCGAAAACGACCTGTGTCTCCAACTGCTCTTCGCCAAGTTGAAGTTCTTCGCCGAAGTCAAGGCAAACGATCCGTCGAATGTATTTGCTCACGCGCTTATCCGCAACGAGCGCAGCCCCGTACCGCGCTGCCCGCCCAAGCAGTAGCTCGCGTTCCTTGGACCGTGGGTTCCGCTGAACGAGTACGTATACATCGAGTCGTGGCTCGTCAGCGTACGTCGCGAACCGTTTCTGTTTGTACACCGCGGCCAACCTTGATCGCTGCGCCTTTGTAGACATGAACATCGCGTAAGTGAGCCCCTGGATCAGAGCCGAAAGTGCATCCGAATCACCAGACGACTTCACCTCCCCGGCTACGGGGACACCGCCCTTTGCGCGGAGCAACAGGTCACACGATGCGTTGTTCACTGCGCCCTCAAACCCAATTCGGGATCGCGTGTCAGTGGTACGAGCAAATACAACTTCGTAATCGCAGATCGTCGCGTTCAGCTCACTCGGTGCTACGCCACTTATTTCAGGCGGCCTCAGAATCGCGTCGTCGAGCCGGTGATCGGCCGCCACTCGCAGATTCTTCATCGCACCGAGCTGACGGGCGAGCGGCCAATTCTTGGAGTCAGCCACTTTCCGATCCCCAACGAACGGTTCGCCCAGCTCGTTTCTGTAGTTTGAGAATTTTTTCACGCTCGACACGAAATCGCGGGCGATTGCCGCGACGTCCTTCTTCTCTTCGAGCGCCGTCATTGGAACTGCCGTGGGTGTGATGCGCTTCGAGGAGACCGTGCGATAGCGGTCGAACATCGGAAGGCCTGTGGGGTCTGTAATAACCAACTAAGTCAACTTTTCGAGTGCATTGATCGTCAGTAGAAGGAGACTATTGGCACACCAGGCGTCGGACCCGTGATCTGGCCGAGAACATTTCGGGGACTTTAGGCGGATCTACGGCCCCTCGCGTCGAGCGGGGCCGACAGAGGAAGCCGGCTCTCCCCGAACGCCGTCATGCGCTCGTACGTGCAGCCCGGGTCGGTCTCAGAAATGAGTTCAATTTCCTGATGTCCGGGGAGCATGAATTGTTGCGGGTACGGCACCCCGGGTCCGGCGGGATGGGCGACGAGACTCACAAAATGAGCCAGAACGGCGCCGATAACCCCCGCTGACAACGTCGCGACGTTTGGGCTCACGCCGCTCTCGGATTCTCCAGCGCGGACGTAACCCGGGTCGTCATAGGTCCCGGCCTGGTCGTTAGACACCTCGTTGGCAGTGATCTGCTTGCTGCACTGCAAACAGGGTCGGCCGGGCGTGGCTGTCTGCGCGCGCCAGGTGGCGCTTCGCATCTCGCCGGCCTCGAACCTGTCGATCGCTATCCCGCCATCAATCACCGGAATCAGGTCGGCGTAGGCGATCGCGTTTAAAACTGCGCGAGGAAGTGGGCGATCGACGCAAGAAAAAATCACGTCGTAGTCCAAAGCGGCGGAAGTGCCTTCTGCCGTCGAAATCGACAACTCGTAGTCCACCACGCGCTGTTTGCGGGAAATGCATGCGCGGCGGGTGAGACGTCGGGCTACTTTTCGTTTGGCGCGGTGGAGGAGTGCGTCGACCCAGGTCGTTCCGATCATGCGGTCCCGGTTTTCTCGCTTCACGACATCGAAGTCCATCAGACCGATGTGATGCACCCCTGTGGCGGCAACGCACTCGGCAACACGCAGCCCGACGCTCCCCAGTCCCACCACTAGAACTCGTAGTCCGGCAACGTCTTTTTGAACCTCGGGGCCCCACGCCGCGAGAGTTCGGGAGCTAGGCGGGAGCGCAATCTCCGACGGTCGCAGATCAGGACACCGCGAAATGGTCAGTTTCGGTCCGACGACTCGGATGGCCTCGGCGAAAACAGGAACACCATCGGGCCAAAGCCGCGCAGACCAGCGCCCGTCACCTCCAGCGAGCGTCATGCCAAGGAGGGGCAGGCCTGTCGCTGCCATCGCCAAGCGCGCGTAGTCCTGCTCGGTCATGTGGTCATCCGTACTCAGCGACTGCCAACCCCTTCCGCCTGGATGCGAATGAAGCAGCGCTAGACCAAGCCCGCGCGCCGCGGCATCGTTCGCCGCGCGGATCGCGTACTCGCTGAAGATCGTGGCGTTGCCATGCACCTTGCGATCTGTCGGCCCGGGAAGAACGACGTCCCGTAGAAGGCACGTGTCGCGGTCATCCCCACTGGACAATGCGTAAGTCGCGAAGCACACGTCTTCCTGCCCGTCGCTCCGCAAAAGGTGTTGCCGGAGATGCTCCTCGGTCTCGTGCGTCATCGCCACAGATCTACGCCGCATTGGCCAATGCCTCCTCGAGTATCGCCTGGACATGGGCAATCCATTCTTGGCCGGGTCGCCCACCGGGGGCCCAGTCCTGCAGGTCACGCGAGTGCTTGACCCAACCATCCACGACCTCACTTGGCTGAGAATTCGTTGCCGGGAACTGGATGTCGCCAGGCAAGTGGATCCAGTGCGGCGGCACAGCTGGCCACCCGGCGAGCTCTGAAGTCGCAACAGCCGCGCGTACCTCGAAGCCCGCCAGGGGGCCAAGTGCCACCGAGACCGAGTACTCAACGCCAGTCGCAAGCTCACGCGCGGCGATGCCCGCATCACGCAGGTCTGCGACGAAACCACTCACACCGACTCGGATCTCAGCCATCGCTCTATGCCACCGGTGCCGACTGGCGGACGGTGACGAACGCCTCGCCGTTCTTGAGGTGTACGACCTCGGCGTCGGCCAGGCGGTGGGACGTGCCCTTCGGACCTACCTCTGCCAGGTCGTACCTGTTGGGGTCAAGGCCAGCGAGCCGAATGAGCTCGGAGGCCGTCGTTTCATTCTCGTTGAGCGTGAACTTCACTCCGTCGATCGTGATAACTACGTGGTGTGGTTTCTTGGCTGTCATCTGAACCGTCCTTCCGGCCGAACCGGCCGCGTTGTGTTGCAGTAAAGATACAATGACAGGATGTTCGGACAACTTCATCGGCGATCGTTACGATCTAGTGATGTTTGAGATAACACGAAGCTCGGCCTCGTGACCAAGCCGTCGGAAACCAGTTCTTCTCGTCCGGCAGAGAATTTGGATTCAGAAGAGTTCGCGCGAATGCTCCGCGAACGTCGTGGCGACACCTCACTTCGGAGAGCTGCTGCCGACGCTGGAGTGAGCTTCAGCACCTTCTCCCGGGTCGAGGCGGGCGCCCAGCCAGATCTGACCTCGTTTTTGAATCTCTGCGCGTGGCTCGGGGAGCCGCCAGATCGATTCTTCATCAATGCTGCGGCACGAGAGTCGGACGGGGTTGACGCCGCAATAAGTCACCTTTCGTCTGACCCGCGCCTTGCGCCGGAAGCTTCGGCGAAGATCGCCGAAGTGATGCGAAACATGTACGAGGCACTCGCACGAGAGGTAGAGCCGACACCGGTTGTCGCGTGTCACCTGCGAGCTGCGACCGTGCTGCGGCCTGGGGTGGGCGAGCGTCTGACCCAGATGCTCACCTCGATGCAGACCGCACTCGAGGGCAAGGTCGACCGCGGCGAGCTGTGACTCTTAAGCGTGGCTTCAAAGCAAACGCCGAGCGTGAAGCCAAGCGTGTACGCGATGAACTCGGCCTGGCTACGACCGCCGGATTAGATCCGCATGCCCTGGCGACCCACCTGGAGATTCCGGTTGTCAGCGCGGAAACGCTTGTGGATATCGAGGTTCTAGCTGAACTTGAGAATCTTCAGACGTTTGCATTCTCTGCGGCGACGTTCCTGGTGCGTGATCGCAAAATCATCGTCGAGAACCCTCTTCGCACGCAAGGTCGTCGCAATAGCGACATTGCCCATGAACTGGCTCACATCATGCTTGGTCACGAGCTGTCAGAAGTACGTGAACTAAACGGAATGCCATTTCGCACCTGCATGCCGGCGGAGGAAGAAGAAGCCACGGCGTTTGGCGGAACGCTTCTTCTACCCCGTCCGCTGTTACTTGCGGCCGCAAGGCGCGGTGCAAGCCCCGAGGAGATTGCCCAGGAGTTCGACGTTACGGAGGACATGGCTCGATTCAGATTCAACCTGACCGGAGTGGCGCGCCAGGTTGCCCAAGCACGGCGATAGCCACAGTTGACAAATGGCCGAAGTCGACGAAATACGCCAAGAAGCTCGCCGGAACACTCGCGCGAGGTTCGAGCAGTGGGCGAAGAATCCAACCTGTGAGGCAAACACTCTCTCCGCCGTACACAACGTCCGCCTTGACAAGGCCGCGGAGTCAATCGGAATCGACGCGAGCTTCGGTCAGTCGCCTTTTGCGTTGGCCCGAGGCAACCGGTTCGAGGCCGGCCTGTTCTTTGATGAGGCCGCGAAGGTGCGCGCTGGCTTGGAGAAAAAGCAAGTTCTCCCCGATGGCTCGATCGGCTTTCTCGACTTGCGCTTGAAAATGAACGGCGGGACGCGCGTGACATCTGTCGATCAGGCGCTCGACGAGACCGAAGAATGGCTACACCGAATTGCGAGTAACCCGAGTGGCGCCGAGGCGATAGTTGCCGCCCCCATGATCAGAATTCCGAAGGGAGTAATCCTCCCGGAGGCGCTGCTGATCATCGACGTCGTGACGGTCACCCACAACCAAGGGGAGCTCCCCCGCGTGACGGTTGGCGAGGTCAAGGTCTTTCCGGATCGTGGCGGACACACGGATCCGCATCAACTCGCATCCGCACGCGCGCAGGCAGGCATTTACCGCCACGCGCTCGAGTTGTCCCTCGAGCATTTAAATATCGGGGACGAGATCGACTTGGCGACAGACGGCATTCTGATCTTCACCTGGCCGGGTTCAAATTCGCCCTCCATCCGATCCGGCGAAGATTTGCGATACCAGGCGATCAGAGCCGCCCGAGGGTTCGAACGGCTTGAACTCGTTGCCGAATCGATCGTTCGCGCCGAAGACTTTTCTGCGGACAATCCAGCACTCGTCCAACGAGTCCTAGATTCGCCCGTCGACTACTCCGAGAATTGTCTCTCATTTTGCGACCTCGCCCCACGATGCCACAAGCGGGCATCCGAGGCCGACGACTCGATCATCCTCGGTGGCGATGTGAAGCGGCTCCTGGGCGCCACGACGATCTCCCGCGCGCTCGAACTGATTTCCGGGGAAACTCCTGCAGACGATCGCGAAGCCGACCTCCAGCGAGAGCTGACAGGCGAATGACCACGGTTCGGACGGTCGCCCAGAAACTCCGTGCCTGGGATGACGGCAAGCCCTTGCCGCGCTACGAGACGATCCACCATGCGATCGCCCCGCCCGAGCAGGCGATGCTGGTGTCGTTCGTCAGGATGGCCGGGGAGTCACGCCCGTGGGGTATCGCCTGGGGAACTGCGGGGTCCCAGCCAACCATTCGCTCTGTTCCAGATGGCCGCATCCGCGACGACGTATCCGAGCTATGCGCTGCGTTCGCTGAAGACCTTCTTGAGCACCTGCGCGTCCACAACTGGACCTTTAATCCGGCACCCGAAAAGCCTGAAGTAGAGGATCTGCGCCAGGTCTGGCTGCCAAACGGGCAGCACGTTGCGATGCTTCATCAACTCAGTTACACGTATTCACAGACAAAATTCGGCGGTGCCAACCAGGAGATCCTTCAGGCGCTCGGGCGTGTGGCCGGCTGGATGTTCCGCGACACGGCTCGCACCGGAAACCAGCACGTGGTCAGCGCGAGCGGGCTACTTAGTGACTCCTTTGTGTTTCCGGCCCAAGACGCTCGCACTGCGCACCTTGGCTTTCAGTTGGCGTGGCTCGCGATGGACGGCGATCGCGACAGGCGCATCGAGGATGCGAGCTCAGCCGAAGCGCTCACGGTCTCCCCCACGATGGATCCCGCGCTCGAACGCGACGACCTAAGCGACCTCGTCGAGGGCTGGCAGCGTGCCCGTCGAGAAAATACTGACGGAAGCGATCATGCGCTTGGGATTGAAGCGATTCTTGACGGTGAACTCACCCGCCGATGGAGCTTGACTGAGCAGGCGTACAACCTGCTTTCCCGCGACGATCGGCTGATCAACGTAGGCGTCGCACAATTGGTTAAGGAGGCACACAAGGAGTTCTGGAGTCAGCATCAGCGCATCGAGCTCCGGCTGAGCGATCCGAGCCAGGGGCCAGCATTTGTCGCACACCCGGAGACAGATTTTCACGGCTCATCTGCTGCCTCGAGATATCTCGTCCACGCGGCCGCGGACGAAGCTTTCGTCGGTCACCTGATCCACGACGACCCGGGCCTCTTCGCCGAAGCACTCGCGGACGGACGGGCCTTTGAGGGTCGAGTGCTCAGCGTCAGTGACATAGGCGTTGGCAAGACCACCACGCCCCGCTGGGTATTGCGCCTCGATCCGTCACAGCCGCACCGGCTTCGCGAAAACGGGCGCATAGCCCCGTACGGGTCTCGTGGCCACGAGGCGACGATCGTCGAAGTCAAAGCAGGGCCGGGGGAGCTCCTCTTGACTATTGAGTGGACGGGCAGAAAGACGCGGGCACTCTCCGGCCCGCTCGACGCGAGGCCGACCGACGAATCTTGGGAAGGGGTGGACGTCAGATTCGTTCAGTCCGATGCGGCCACTCTCACGGCGAGGAGAAGCTGGCGCGTTTGGTCAGCCGCGAAGGGGCCAGGAGCGTGGTTGACACACGGAAAGGCTTCGCAGCCAATCGAGATCGTCGGGGACGACGGCTCGACCGACCTCGTTTACGACGACATCTCGCAACTTGAAGACGGGGTGGATGTATGAGCATCGCCAAGCTAGATGCCGAGTACGCGGTCGTACGCGACGAGCTCACCAAATACCTACTGGACGGCGGTGAGCTTGCCATCGTCAAAGCACCGCCGGGCTCCGGAAAGACGTACTCACTGGTAGAGGTCTTGTCGCGACTCGCAGCTGGTGGAACACGGATCGCGGTTGCGGCGCAGACCAACAGCCAAGCAGACGACATCTGCAGGCGCCTGGGAGCCGGACACAACGAGGTTCGCGTTGCCCGGTTCTCAAGCAACGGACTCTCACCAACCACGGATATCCCTTCCACGGTCGAGTGGGTGACTGACAAAAATGAACTTCCCGCGATGCCAGGAATCACCGTCGCTACGACAGCTAAGTGGTCGCTGACAGACCTTCCATCCCACTACGACCTCCTCGCGGTAGACGAGGCCTGGCAGATGAGCTGGGCCGACATCATGCAGTGCGCCACGGTCAGTGGTCGGTTCCTGTTAATCGGTGACCCAGGACAGATCCCGCCGGTCGTGACTATCGACGTGCGACGTTGGGAAACCTCACCGCGCGCGCCACACGAAGCGGCACCGGAAGTGGCGCTCGACGATCCGACCTTCGTTGAGACTCGATTCGTCGGCTCGCTACCGGCTTGTCGCCGTCTTCCACACGAAGCCGTCGATTTCGTTAGGCCGTTCTACGACTTTGATTTCGCGGCGTACGTCGCCCCGGGAGCCCGCGGGCTCGACTTGCCATTCGGCCACGATTGGGCCGAAGCCCTCAGCATTGGGCAGCCGCTCGCCCTAACAATCCCCACGCCGGATCACGGCCCGCCAATCGAGGTAGACGAACATATCGCGGCCGCCGCAGCCCGAGTAGTTCGGGAACTACTCGAATCCGGGGCAAGAATTCGATCCGAAGACGGCGATCGCGCCCTCGAGCCAGCTGAGATCGGGGTAACAAGCAGTCACCGCGTCATGAACGCTGCGCTTTCAGCGGCACTCGGCGAATGGGGTGACCGGCTTCGAGTTGACACACCAGAGCGCTGGCAAGGGCTCGAACGCCCGGTCATGATCGCAGTTCACCCCCTCTCAGGAGTGACTGAGCCAAGCGCATTTGACCTCGATACCGGTCGTCTATGCGTTATGGCATCGCGTCACACCGCAGGATTGATCGTGCTCACACGCGATCACATCGGTGAAACGCTCCGCAACTTCGTACCCGGCGCTCATCAAGCACCAGGCCGGCCGGACGCTTTAGGTCGAGGACACGACGCTCATCTGAGATTCTGGAGCCAACTTGAAGCGACTGCCGCCGTGAAGCCACTCAACTGAGCTGAGCCGCGGCGCATACGGCCTTGACGTCACACATCTTGCATTTGGCGGGCGCAGGCTTCGGTGTAAAGTCGCGCGCCTTCAACGCCTGGGCTGCCTCGACGACGACGCGTTCTGCGACCTCAATTGCCTCGGGTGAGACGTCAACCGGATGACGCAATGCATCACTCAGGTCGTGAACGAACGCGGCCCCGACCACAAGCCCTTCTCGTCGGCCGGCGTCGGCGTAGACCTGAAGCTGGAGCGCAGAAATCTCCTCGCCAATTGCCGTCTTGTAGTCGACTATTGCCAAGTTCTCGATCTCGCCATCGCGCTCGTCGTAGATCACGTCAGCGCGTCCGCTCACCACTACACCAGCGAGCGAAAGCTCGAAGGGGCGCTCCGTCGCCCAGGTGCGCCGTAGATCCTCGTGATAATCGCTCACATATTTAAAAACGAGCTGTCGCGCCTTCTCACGCATCTCGTCGTGAGCCGCTTGGTTGGCAAAAGGAAGGAAGAAGTCCGAGTTGAGCAGCTTGTTGATCTCACGAGGCGTCGGCAATTCACCCGTCGCCATTGCCTTATTGGCGATCACGCGCATCACATGGTGGACCGCGTTTCCGTAGCCGATCTCCGTTTGCAATGGCGGCATGAAGCCAAGATCATCACGTAACAAATAGCTCTGCGGACAGTCAATGTATGAAGCCAACTCGCTGTACGTCACAGCCAGGTCGGGAGCTTCGGCGCCTGAGGGCTCGGGACTTTCTGGCAGTCCGCCACTTGTCGCGATGGCCTGCGCTTCGAGTATGTAGGGCGAAGGGTCAGCCCGGTTCGTTATTACGCGTGCGTGGGAAGAAAGCGAGATCCAGTCCCGAGCACGAGTTAGCGCCACGTAGAAGAGTCGACGCTCGTCCTCGTCCGTCCCCTCGTACCGCGCCGGATCGAACAGCTCGCGCGGGATCAGCCACTGTCTCGCGGTGCCATTTCGACTTGACGGAAACCGCTTTGCAGTTAGCGCCGGTAGGAACACGATCGGCCACTCCAGACCCTTAGCACCATGCACTGTCCCGAGCGCAACGGCATCGCCAAGTAGATCCTCCTCGCCTTCGAAATCCTCGTAGCCGCCCAGCGCGTAATTCACGACCAGGGTGGCAAAGTTCGTATAGAACCATCGGTTACCTGGCAGGCCCGCCGTAAGTCCTCCCTGCTTACTCGGGTCAACGCGTGATCGTCGGTTAACTCGTTCAAAATCCGCGAGAACGTGAGTGAACCGGGCAACGGTGCCCAGCCGGTTGCGGGCAAAGCTGTCCGTTAGATCCCAATCTCTGATCCTGAGGAGTTTGGCTAGTTCGTAGAACTCCGCGACGAGGCTGATGTCCCAGTCAACCTCCTCGCTCCGAACCTTGGACTGCCAATCCATGAGGCGAGATCGGAGGTCGTCAATCTCGGAGTCATCGAGTTCGAAGATCGTCGCGTAGTCGTGAAGGAGCTGCCGTAGCGTGACGGGCTGACGATTGTTGTCATATTGATCCTCGGCCCAACTGACATCGACCAGCCATGCGAATGTCTGACCGAATACGGCGGCCTCAGGTTGCTCGAAGAGGCCACCCCGTCCGCCGGGCTGCACAGGGATCCGGAGTTGCTCGAGAGCATCCATCACCGGTCGAAACGAAGACTTTCCGCGCACCAGGATTGCGATGTCTCGATACCTGACGCCGCGATCATGAAGTGTCTGTATTTCGAACGCAACTGCCTGCGCCTCGGTCGCGAGGTCATCATGCCCGATTGCAATTGAGATCGCGGGACCGACCTCTTGGCGATCCGGTTCCATCTCCTTATCGATTCGTCCCGCAATTGTGCCCGCGAACTCATTCGCAAGCGCAACGATGCCGGGGCGTGAACGGCGATTCCGAAGAAGACGAAACTGCTCCACTCCCTCGTACCGCGCTTTGAACCCCACGATGTTCTGGACGTTCGAACCACGCCATTGGTAAATCGCCTGGTCGTCATCACCGACCACGACGATGTCCGCGGACCCGTTTGGCTTTGCAAGTAGTCCGATCAGTCGCTCCTGCGCGGGGTTCACGTCCTGATACTCATCGACAATCAGATGCTTGATCGCACCGACGGCCGAGCGAACTTCCGGATCTTCCAGCGCGTGCACAGACTCGGTGATCATCGTTCCGAACGACATCAGGCGGTACGCGTCGAGCAACTCGTAGTAAGCGATCAACGAGTCCTTGAACTCGCCATCCGGCACCGCCGACAGATCTATCAGCTCGTTCTCGATCACATCAACAGAGTCCTTGAAGGTCGCTATCCCGTTGTAGAGGCGGTTCCTCGAGCCGAAGCTCTTGAGCTTCAGACGCGGCGCTTCGCGAGCTAGGAAGGCCGTCAACTGATGGGCGTCGAGCGGCGAATATGTCTCGAATCGCGGCACATATTGCTGGAGGAGCTGGAAGGCGAACCCGTGGATCGTCCCGACGTAGAGGCGGCTGAGCTGATCCATCGCACCCTCCCCCATCAGCGCCGCGACCCTTCGACGGATCCGTTCCTTGAGTTCAGCAGCCGCCTTCTCAGTGAATGTGAAGGCCACGATTGACTCCGGGGGCTCACCGCCGGCGAGCAGCGAGGCGATGCGCTGAGAGACCACCTCGGTCTTCCCAGAACCAGCCGCAGCGATGATCTGGATATGACTGCCGCGATGCGTCACTGCATCGGCGGCCTCGCCTTCGAGCTTTGGGATGTCGTCGGATCCATGAGCGGGCATCCCGCCATGGTAAGAGAAGTGAGTAGCCTCACCGGATCTATGAGCGACGAACCCGAAAAGGTCAATCTCGAAACGCCCGATCTCGCAGGCGATATGCGCGCTGCACTGGAGGAGCTCTTCCCCGGCACGACTGAGGACGGCGTGCTTGACGCGGCGAAGATCGGTGAACTCATCGACTTGAAGGTGGCTGCGCAGCCTGAAGGCCGCGAGCGCTTCGGGCTGCAGTGGGCGGGCAAGCGTGAAGCAGTGCGCTCACTTCTAACGCAGAGCCGAGCCGCACTTGTCCCGGACGTCGAGAACTCAATCGACTTCGACAATGCTAAAAACGTGTTCATCGAGGGCGACAACCTCGAGGCCCTCAAGCTTCTCCAGAAGGCCTACAACGACAAGGTCAAGTTGATTTACATCGACCCGCCGTACAACACGGGCGGCGACTTCGTCTACAACGACGACTTCCAAGACGGACTCCGTGGGTATTTGGAATACACGGGGCAGCTCGATCAGGAAGGCAAGAGGACTTCGACAGACGCCGACACCTCGGGGCGACGCCATAGCAAGTGGTTGTCGATGATGTACCCGAGATTAATGCTGGCGCGAAACCTCCTGGCTCAGGACGGAATCATCCTCGTGCACATCGACGAAAACGAGATGGCGCGCCTCTCATTGATGCTCGATGAGATTTTTGGACCCGAGAACAACCTCGGTGAAATCATCTGGGACAAAAGGAACCCAAAAGGCGACGCGACCAAAGTCTCGAATCAGCATGAGTTCATCCTTGCCTACGCGCGGTCGAGTGAGACTTTCGTTACCAGCGGGGGCTTCACACGGCCCAAAGCTGCGGGCGAAGAAATTCTTCGAATGGCATCGCTCATTTGGGGGGCGATCGGGACAAAACAGATCCCGGCCGATCTGGAAGACGTCTTGAAACGGCACGGTGTAGATGCAGGCACGCTCGATCACCTCTCAGCCGAGATTACGCCGCCGATAGCGCGCAAACAGTTCGCAGACTGGCTTCGAACGCAGCCATTTTCAGGAGGTGAGCTGGCATACAAGTTGATCGACGACAACGGCGATGTCTACCGGCCCGTTTCGATGGCGTGGCCGAACAAGAAGCGCGCGCCAGACGAATACTTCATCCCCCTCGTACACCCGACGACCGGCCAGAAATGTCCGGTGCCAGAGCGCGGCTGGCGGAATCCGCCGCAGACAATGCAGCGTCTCTTAGACGCAGACCAAATCTTGTTCGGGGACGACGAGACAACTCAGCCTCAGCGAAAGTATTTACTCCGCGAGAATATGACGATCGGATTGTCGTCGGTCATTCCATTCGGGGGAAGCGACGACCAGCTGCTTTCAGATCTCGGAGTTCCGTTCGAGAATCCAAAGCCGGTCGGATTGGTGCGCCAATTAGTCGCTGCATGCACAAGCGACGGGGACTTGGTCCTGGACTTCTTCGCTGGCTCCGGCTCGACCGCACATGCCGTCGCGCTTCAAAACGAGGCCGACGGCGGGAAGCGGCGCACGATCTCGGTCAACATCCCTGAGCCGACTGACGAAAGATCAGACGCATTCAATGCTGGCTTTGCGACGGTCGCGGACATAACGCTGGCCCGCCTGAAGAAGGTCGCAGAGACCGTCCCCGCCGCGGCGGAGATGGGACTTCGAACACTGAGACTCGCGCCGAGCAATTTCCGTGAAGGCCCGAGCGAGGGGACGATTTTTGACCTCGGGGCGACGACACTGAAGAGCGACAAACCGAACTGGGAGGCCATCGCAACACAGGTACTCCTCAGCGATGGGGTTCCGCTCGACGCGCCGTTCACGCGTCGCGATGAGCTCGTCGAGGTTGACGGCGTCGCCGTGGGGCTCACGAATGAGCTCGACGAGGCGCTAATCGACCGTGCCCTCGACCTTGTGCCACGCGTCCTCATCCTGATGGAGGACGGCTTCTCCGGCAAGGATGCGTTGAAAGCGAATGCCGTGACAAACGCTCGCAATAGGGGCATCACGTTGAAGACGGTCTAAACATGGCTATCGACATCAAGTTTGATGCGAACCAAGGGTTTCAGCGCGACGCAATCGACGCAGTAGTTGACCTTTTCGATGGACAGGAAGCGGCCGAGCAAGGATTCGGCGCCTCGCAGCTCGTGACGGCCGACACCCTGGAAGGATTCCAGGATCTCGTTTTCGGGAACTACCTCTCACTCGACGAGTCGACGCTTGAGAAGAATCTGCGCCGTGTGCAGGGCCGGGAGCTGCTCAATGGCGAGGGTGAGAGGGTGCCAGCGATCCCGAAAAACCTCCGGACCGACCTCTCACTATCCGACCACAACCGAGACTTCAGCGTTGAGATGGAGACCGGTACGGGCAAGACGTACGTTTATCTGAGGACGATCGCGGAGCTCCACCAGAAGTACGGTTTCGCGAAATTCGTGATTGTCGTGCCGAGCGTCGCAATTCGCGAGGGCGTGCTCTCGAGCCTGCGGCTTCTGAACGACCATATCCGCGAGATCTATGACGGTCTCCAGTTCGATTCCTACGTTTGGGACTCGAACCACCCCAACCGTGTTCACACTTTCGCGACGTCGGCGCACCTTCAGATCATGGTGATCAACATTGACTCGTTCACGAAAGACACCAACGTGATCAACAAGGCCGATCCGGATCGACTCGACGGATATGCGCCGATCGATTATTTGAAGGCGTGCCGGCCAGTCGTGGTCATGGACGAACCGCAGAATATGGAGACACCGATCCGCCAGGAGGCAATCCGCTCGCTCAACCCGTTGCTCAAACTTCGATACTCGGCGACTCACAAGAATTTGAAGCATCTCGTTTACCGCCTAACTCCGGTGGACGCCTACGACCTCAAGCTCGTCAAGAAGATCGCCGTGCTCTCCATAGAGAAAGACGACGACCTCAATGAGGCGCACGTTGACCTGAAAAAGATCAATGCGACGGCAGCCGGCGTGGGGGCGACCGCGAAGATCTACAAATCAACAAAGCAAGGCACGCAGCTGAAAGAGGTGAAGCTGCACAAGGACGATGACCTTTACAAACTAAGCGGCAACCGCAAGGTTTACAAAGGGTGGGTGGTCGAGGAGATCCATGCCCCACAGGACGGACGGCCCGGCTTCGTCGAGTTCGGGAACGGGACGACCGTGGCGGAGGGCGATTCGACTGATGACGCAACCGAGCAGCAACAACGCCTAATGATCCGGGAGGCGGTGAAAAGCCATTTCGAGAAGGAGCTGCAACTTGCAATCCAGAGGAGTCGCGGATCAATTCCGGCGAGGATCAAACCGCTGACGCTTTTCTTCATCGACCGCGTTGCTAACTATCACCCGGCCGAGGGGAAGTTTCGTATTTGGTTCGAGGACGAGTATGAGGCGATCCGCAAGGACGGAAAGTACAGAGTGCTGGACATGCCACCGCTTGCGAACGTTCACGACGGCTACTTCGCAGTTGACAGCAAAGGGATGCCGAAGGACACTCAGTTCGGACGCGAGACGAAGGATTCCGAGACAGCGTTTGAGCGGATCATGCGCAACAAGGAGAAGCTACTGAGCTTTGAAGAACCGCTGCGCTTCATCTTTAGTCACTCTGCTCTCGTTGAAGGGTGGGACAATCCGAACGTCTTCACGATCTGCAGCCTGCAGGACGGCAAATCGGAAATGCGAAAACGCCAGCAGATCGGTCGCGGACTGCGCCTACCAGTGATGGAGAATGGCGAGCGCTGCCACGTGCCCGAAATCAACATGCTGACCGTGATTGCACTGGAGTCGTTCTCGAAGTTCGCTGAGGGGCTGCAGAATGAGATCGAGGACGAGACAGGTGTGCGGTTCAACGACCGAATTGTGGACAAGAAGCGCGACAAGGTCAAGATCCAGCTCAAATCAGACGTGCTCGAAGATCCCTATTTCAAGGCGCTCTGGGCGGCCGTCTCGCCGCGCACGACCTACCAGCTTCGTTTCTCAAGTGACTCGGTCGTAGACGAAGCGGTGCGGCGGATTAACAAGATGGAGCCGCTTGAGCCGATCACATTCCGGGTCTCGAAAACCCACGCCGAAATAGACGACGACGGAGTGGCCGCCGGCGATACTCGTGACCGCGGCGAGGTCTCGCTTGAAGGAGCGCGACGCATGCCGGACGTCGTCGGCGAATTGATGAGCCGGGTACCGCTTTCACGCGCGACAATCGTTCGGACCCTGCTGGAGATCAAAGACCTCGAGCAGGTGCGAGTGAACCCGTCAATCTTCATTGATCAGGTCGAGCACAGCATGAACCAGGCTTTGTACGAGCAGGCGGCGGCAGGGATTGTCTACTCGACAAACGGAAGCGAGCACTGGCACGCAGCGCTCTGGGTCAACCAAGGCCAAACCGAAACCTATGTCAATCCGGAGTTCGTCGTCGAGGTAGAAAAGAGTGTCGTTGACAAAATCATCTGCGATTCGGCTGTAGAGGTCGAGATGGCAAGCGCGCTCGAACAGCATGACGCCGTACCGCTATTCCTCAAGCTCCCACATTGGTTCAAAATTGACACTCCACTCGGTGCGTATAACCCGGACTGGGCGTTCGTCTACAGGTCACCTTCGGGCGATCACGAGCATTACATTGTCCGCGAGACAAAGGGAACGGACAGGATCGAAGACCTCCAGTGGGAGTCGGAAGGATGGAAGATCCGCTTCGGCAGAGCGCATTTCCACGCCATCAAGGTCGACTACGACTTTGGGCGCGATCCAGAAGCACTAATTCAGCCGGTCGGGGCAGCCGGAACTTGATAGGCAGCCCTTGGTCGCGATCACGCGTAGGCGCCGTGCTGATCTCTTCGAGTCCAACGGAGGCCACACGAAACTCTCCCCTTTTACGACCCCACCCCCGGGCTTTAGTCTTTATCAATGGCCAGCCTTTTCTCGCGAGTGACGCGGTACACGCCGTCCGATCGCCATGACCCTCGCGAGAACCGGCTCACGGAAATCACCGCCGCCGTCTTGGAACGTGTTCCAGGGCTTGAATTTCAGTTTGCTCGAGCTCTTCTCGAAAACGAACTTCCGTGGTGGATAGACAGTGACGCTCGAGCTCGAGTCGCCACCCAGGTGTATGTATCGAATGAGACCGGTCACGGATTTGTCGATCTGGTTTTGAGCTTCTATTCCAGCGCCGACGAACATCTGCTTGAGTTCGACCTACTGGTGGAGGTGAAACACGGCTCGCCGGAGTCTGGAGCGCAACTCGATTTCTACTCGGACGCAATGTCCCGACGAGCTCTCAAGCCAAGTTCCCTCGTCGTCCTTGCGGGCCGTGATTTCGGCGATCGCGCTGAGCTTTCGGATGGGACCGCGGTTCGGGTGGTTCAATGGCACCGGCTTGCCGAAGCTCTTCGGAAATTTGATCGATCCAATCGAACAGCTGAGAACGCGTGGTTTTTACGCGAGTACTTGAGCTATCTAAACGAGGAGGGGCTTATGTCCGCAAAACCAATCGATGTCGAGGCGCTGATGTTCGCGGCGCTCTACCCGCAGTCCAACGAATCGATAGAAGAGTTGCACCGTGTCGCGATCGGGAGAGCCACCGAGTGGGGGCCGCTCGCGCAGAACCTCGGCGGTTACGCGGCGACGTCCTACGGACCGGGCAAATGGCACTTGTTCTCCCCTGGGGGTTCCGGGACCTCGCCCTGGGGTGAAGACGTGTGGTTTGAGTTCAATTTCCGAGCTGACACCGGATTGAACCCTGATCGAACCTCCCTCGCGTTCTTCTCCGGCGCCACGTTCGGAAGAAAGGCGGCGATCCCGTCGGATGAGTGGTTTATCCAAATGGCGGCCGAGGGGATTGAAAGATTTGAAGACGATGGTCTGCTCCGCGCGATGAGCGTGAAGTACCCAGCAGATCTCCTTGGATTCGAGTCGATTGACACTCAGGGGTTGGCTGTCGGAGACTGGGTACTGGCGACGTTCGAAACTCTGCACGCCAATCCGCCTGGATAACGTTTCCGCGCTAGCTCGTGACACAAAATCCTTGCCGACGCACGGAATCAGCGGCGATTTGGTCGATTCGCGTGAGGCGCAAAGAGCGCGGCTCTAAGCGTCACCGCTTTGGGTGAGAAGCCCGCTCGGAAACGAGGTCAAGTCGGTCCCTCAACACTCAGATCTTCGTAAGCGAACTCTGCGACCCCATTCTCAGTCAATGACCGCGCCTTGTAGCCATACTGATCCCATTGCGGCACCGACGTCTGGTCGACACTCCCAGTCTGGCTCGAAAGAAGCTTGAGTTGCATCTGATCGATTGCGATCGGCTCACGGCGGCCTTTGTGCGGACCGTCAACCAGAAGCGCGACATTGCAGTGGTGCGAGATACTCATTATTCGAGCATAATAGCCGCGCAATCAGCCTCACTTCCGCGCGTCGACATCGGACCCCCAGCTCCCCCACGTTCAAGCCGAAAACACGCGATTCAAGCCGTTACGCCGAATACGAGGCCGGGAAGTGGATTCGAGATCAGCTCCGACATTGGTGCCGAGAAGAGAGCAACGGTTCTCTCAAAAGGTCTACAAGTTGCTGAATATCGCTCTTCACTGTTTCCTGATCGATCACTCCCAAGTTGTCCACCGCGACGCCGCATTCCGATGATTTGGATTGGGCCAGTCCAACGCAGGTTCGCGTTGTGCGAGCGTCGAAGGCGAAGGGCAATATTCCGAGCGCGCGATCAGGGGCCGGGCGAGCGCGGCTCACTAGCTCGCGACGAGCAGAGTCGAAATAGAGATCTCCGCGGGGCCAGATGCAAACGCGCAGCCCACGACGGGGCCAGACCCAAAGATGAGGAGTGTTCTCGCGCTGAAGCTCGCGCCATTCATCGGTAGCTCCTAGCTTTTCGAGTTCGTTCTCGACGAAGCTTTCAAATCGGTCCCACCCTCGTTCCTTTGACCAGCTCCGAACAGGCACCGCAAACGAGTCGCGAGACTCAAGATCAATGACTTCGAGCCGTTCGCGAAACTCGCGCACCAGGTCACTCGGATGGTCGGGGGGAAGCAATCCCAGCAGCGCCTCGCGATCAATCACCGACCAAAGCGGATTCTCAAGAACCCCAGGCGGGGCACCGCGATAAGTCTTCACGTAAACCATGCAGATTTCACGCCACGCCTCACTCCGACGATTCTTCCACCCGTATGCCCTAAACGCGTGCTTGTCGAGCTGCCGCTTTCTTCCAACTCCAGCGACCTTGTCTTCGACGATGATCAACATCTCGTCGCCGACCTCGATCACTACGTCCAGCCACTCCCGCTGACACTCGACGCGAATCTCCGCGGGAAGCGGAGCGACTTTCCCAGACAACCGGGCGAGCGTCGCAACGAACTCGCACCCCAGAGCGTGAAGCTCAGGATTTCGATGCTCGAACCGTCGATCCGCCCAACTCGCAAGCCAAGCAATAAACGCGTCCTGGCAAATCTCAGCGCGGCCAAAGTCGAAATAGTTTGGTGAGCTTAATGTCGGCTCGGTCATGTGTTTCTCCCGTTTGGAATGTTCAAAACACACAACGAGCGTCGCGCGGCGTCGCCGCGCGATAAAGCGAACAAACCGAGTTAGAGCGCGGCGCCCCGAATCTTGACTCCTGCGTCCCGAATCGCGGACTTCGCATCGTTCACCTGCCCCTTGGCAAGCAACGTACTTCGCTTCTCGACCAGCGACCGGGGCCCATCTCCGTAGGCACGCTCGCTCTCGGTCAACCCAAAACGCACACGATGGCGGGCAACGTGCTTGTAGCCCTCGCGCCAGTAGGTGCGGCTGATCGGTGATTGAGGGACAGGCCCAAGTTCAGCGATCGCCCAGGCGGGTGGATCGACACTTGCGAGTGCCGCGTCGTGCCGCACGCGCCTGGAGAGCTCGAGCAGGAGGCTCTCAAACGTGCGTGAAAGCTCCGGATGTTCGGTCGCCCAATCGCGAACGATTGACGGGTCGGTGAACATGTATTCGGTGAGTTCATCGACGGGCGACTTCTCGAGCGCCGCGTCGTATTGAGCGACAACGTTGCGCGTCATGAGCTCGTGATGCTCGTCGATCGCCTCTTGGATTTCCTCGGTGCTGTAGTTGCCGTAGTCGTCTTCCTCGCCCAAGGCACTCGCCGCGAGCTGCGCGCCTGAACGCTCGAGCGCGCGAATCAGATACTCCAGCTGCTCGGTGACCTTGTCGGGTTCAAAGCCGGCGTGGCTCTCAAACGGATTGTCGGTGGTGGCGTAGATGTACGTCGCATTGGTCGCGCGGCTGTTTGCTGTGTATGCAACTTCGCGGTTCATGTTCGCCGAGAGTGCGACGTAAGCGTTTCGAAAGGTCGCACCTTGGACCGACGCCGCGGTTAGCGCGTATCCGAGTTGGAACTTCTCGGGGTCTGCGACGAACTCACAATCGAGTGACACGCGCTTCCCGTCAGCGGTTTCGATCGACACGGTCTTGCGAAGCCTGTTGATTCCCACCACAATCCCGTCGGTTCCGTTGTGCACGTTGCGATCTCCGTCGCGGGCCTTGCACCGGACGCGGTCTCCGACGTGGAAGCTGTAGAGATCGGTAGTGATGTGGTCGTCAGAGATCTCGCCCGATTTCAGGCGAGCTCGTTGCGCGGCTTTGTTCAGCGCGCGGACTTCTACGTGGCGAACAGCGATCATCACGGCCTCTGCTCGGCGCGGATCGCTCGCCCAGTCAGACATCATCTGTTCGAGCATTTCGGACTCGTTGCTCGCAATGTTCAGTTGCCCGAGTTGCGCCGAGAGTCGAAGGGCGACGCCGGCGTGGCCGTCGCGCCATTCATTCACGAGCTCAACGTGCGCGGCATTTGCCCGTTGGCGGTAGTTCTCGTAAAGCCGCGCCGATCCGATCTCGCCATCGATCAACGAGAAGATGCCACCAGCCTCGATCGCTGGGATTTGTTTCGCGTCGCCGACGAAGATCAACTTGATTTTGCGTTCGTGGCAAAAGTCGATGAGCTTGCCGGCAGACTTCGTGCCGACCATCGCCGCCTCGTCGATCACGAGAATGTCTGGGAGGTTCTTGATGAACTTGGGTGTCGGATTATCAATTCGCCAGAGCAAAGAGGCGATCGTCGAAGAGTCCATGTTCGCCTTCTTGGAGAGCTCTTGCGCCGCAACCGCAGCGAGTGCGCCGCCGCCCATTTTGAATCCATGCCACGCGAGGATCTTGTGCGCGATCTCAAATGAGAACGTCTTGCCCGTGCCCGCGTCGCCGACTACGCAGTCGACGGCGTTACCCGACGACAGGATGTGCTCGATCATGGCGCGCTGATCTGCACCCAGGCTCGGAGGCGCGTGGCGAGCCAAGCCGTCCTGAATCTCCTGATCGGTCAGCCGCACATTTGATCTGGCGACGCCGGCCTGCACCAAGGCGATCGCGCGCCGTTCGATCACGAACATCTCAGGCGTTGTGAGCGGCGTATCCCCCGCCTTTTGATGCGTCGTCAAATGGCTTGCAGCCGAGTCGCGGTTCGGGGAAAGCGTGACGAGTCGCTGGTCGATGAAATCATCAGCAAGTCGCGTGATCTCATCGTCGCTCAGATCGATCGGAAGTTTCGCGGCGAAAAGCGCAAGCACGTGTCGCCGGCCAAAGTGAGCGGACGAGCTCGTCAGCACTTCGTCGCGTGCGAGCTTGTCGATCGCCGCAGCGATTTCAGGGGCGGAGGTTTTAGTGATCTGTGCCTGGTTGCACAGTTCGAGCACGTCTGATGGGGTGAAGCCTGCCGCCTCGGCTTCGACCTTCCAATCGTCGAACATTTTGTGTTTTACGACGTTCTTCGTGCGCCGCGTGAGGAGCGTTTGGAGCTGCCTCGACCAGGGGTTGTCGCGGCCGAATTCGCCGGCCGCCTGAACGATCTGTTGGTGCCGTTTTGAGAAGAGGTGTTTGAGCTCGGACGGGAAGCCCTTGATGTCCGCCAGACCGTGGTTTGTCGCCTCCCAATCAACACCCAGGCGACTAGTTAGCCCCTTCCTCAGCTCGCGTTGGTAGATCGCCGTTAGCGTCGGGGCGTGGTGCCAGAACTTCGCGGTGTCAAGAGAGCCGTAACGTCCGTCCTCGAACTCGACGAAGTTCGCAACGAGCACATGGGTGTGTAACTGCGGGTCGGCCGCGCGCGAAGTACGGTGGCGATAGGCGGCGGCAGTTAGCCCCTGACCCGGAACCTTGCGAACGCCTCCTTTGCCTTGCCGGCCCCACGCGCATTCGCTTTCCAAGTAGGCGAATCCATGTTCGACCGCGGCCTCGTGCGCGGCTTCAATTTCGGCACGAACTTTGGCCGGCGAAAGCGCCCAAAGTACCGAGACAGACTTTGGTGCCGAGAAGGTCATGTCTACGGCGAGCACTTTCTTATTCGAGAAGTGCGAAGCGAGATACTCGAGAGTCTTTGGACTCTTCCCGCTGAAAACTATCTCAAAGTTCTTCTGCGAAACCTTCGCCTCTCTGAGGCCGAGTTTCAGCGCGCCGCTTCCAAGCCAAGTGCCCTCGGCCTCGCCGCGACCGGAGAAGTATTCCTCGGCGCCGGAAGCGACCTTGTCCTTGTAGTAGTCGATCGACTGCGCTGTTACTCGTCCAGGAGAAACCATCGTTCTGACCACTAAGAGGGATATTTCAGTTCTCCCGTCATCAGCTTTCTGAAAGAAATTTCAACCCGTCTGCCGGAGGGTGCATCCGTGTGTAGTTGCGTTTTGGCTTTTTGCTGTGGTTAAACCCTCACCTACGCGGTTTGCGTTCCGATTCCGTGTATCTGTGTTCCGTTGATCGCTGATCGTCGTATCGACGTTCGTTCTTCGATCTACTCAGTTCGGATCAGTTCACTCACTGTCCCGCGCGGATCCGCTTTCGGCCACGCGGTCGGCATTCCATGCAGGCCGTTGCGAATCGAGACGGTCTCGATTCACCGAGATCAGATTCGGAGCCGAAGGCGTGAGTTGGCGCCCTGTGCATCCCCGGTCGGGGTGCATAGCCGCCTAAAGCTCGGCACTGAATCGACGCGCCAGCTGTCGGACGTCACGAAATTGAGAATGTGAAACGTCACTCGGATAAGAGTGAAACGTCATCAAAACAAGAATCCGCCGTGTGGTCAGCAACAGTTGTTTGTGACGCGGACCTAGGGGGCGTTCGTCCCGTGGCGATCGTTTATTTCGTCGCGGTTTAATTTCCTGTGCCGATTGGCGCCATCTTCGCGAAAGAGATATCGTGGTCGGGAAACAGCGGCGAATATGAGGAGCAACGACTGGTGGGTTTCTTTGGAAGGAAGCAGGCGGCGGATTTGGGGCCGGTACGTGAGGCCCAAACACCAGCTAGGCCAGCGGTGTCACCTCCTGATTTGGACCTTGTAGATGAACTCGCGGAGGCGGTCGCCGAGGAGCAGCGGTCGGAAATTCCTGGTGACGCTCGGATCGCGCTGTCGGTCGGGTACATGATGATCTCCGGCACTACGGCTGATGCTGTATCTCAGGAAGCGTTGACGCTCGGCAATTCGGTGGCGCGTTTGGGCTTCTTCGCACGAAGGGTTGAGGTCCCGTATGTAGTCGAGGCTGAGCTGCCGCAATATGACCCGGGGCTGCGCGAAGCAATCGAGCAATTTCGCACACGGGTGGAGACACCGTTGGATGTCTGCTCAAAGATGGCTGAATCGATGGCGGCAATAGATCCGCTTTGGCCGACCGATGAGGACGTCTGCCCGAGCAACCAGATTCTTGGTCTCAGCGCGACCGTGAGGAACGGAGTCGCCAAGTGTTTTCTCGGCCAGATCGGGTCAGGCGAGGGCGGCGCTCCGCCGCTACCGGCTGGCGTCAAGAAGGACGACGTCATTCGGACGTGGAAGTTCGGCTACTTCGTGCATGTGCTTCAGGAAGCGATGCCAGGCGAATTGGGCATTGACGAGTGAGGATGAAGGGTCCCAAGACTCCCGTCATTGCACACCGCGCTCAAGTTTTCTTCTTGATTCTCGGCGCTTCGGCGGCGCTGATCCTTTCGGGTTGCTCGATAGGACCAATGTTCGGTGTGAAGGAAGTTGTGCGGGTGCCGAACTCACAATGCGAGAAAGCGCGTGAGCTCTTCGAATACGAGTATGTGGTGATGTGCAGGCCCGGAGAGTCAGATGAGGAATGGATAACGTTCTTCTTCAAACGGTGCGCAGCTGGCGCAGGCGGTGAAATCGCCGTACTAAACAAACGGGACGAGCTGGTTCGCCAGGAGAATTGCACCCCATCGGATCAGAAATGGGCCATGAAGTACGTCGACAGCACGGTCGCCGAAGAGGACCTACCGGTGGTGATTCGGCGTATGGCCGGGGACCAAAAGAACTGAAATTCTCATTGTGAACCTGTCGGGATACCGGCCCGGATAGGCAGTGCGGCCACGAGGTTCAGCGCGCGGGTCCAGGGGTGGATGGATAGCGGTACGGCGTGCAGGTTTCCATCAGCTGGTTTTCGGTCGCGAGGGCGACGAGTGCTTCGTAGGCACCCCTGAAGTCTTCAGCCGGAATAAGTGCCGCGAACATGTCGAACTCGCCACTTTCCATCTTGCGAGAGGCTGCGTCAGGGTCAGTTACGCCCTGAGCTTTCGCAGCGGCGTAGCTCGTCTGCATCATCCGAGCTGCGGGGTCTCGCACGTCGAGGAAAAGGTTTCGTTCACGGGTAATCCAGTCCTTAGAAATTTCATTCAATGCCGGCGGCGGCTCCTGGGAGAGATGAATGAAAGTCACCAAGTTCATCATGTAAAGCATCCCCTCGTCCTGGAATGCGAAAAGGTTCTGGAGGTCGAGTTCAGCGTCGGATCCCTCGTAGGCGTCGAGGAGTCCGCCTACACGTCCTGCTAGTTCTGTAATCCGAGCGCCCCGGGTGTTGATCGCTCGCAGTCTGAACTTCACCTTCGTCCCGCATCCGCAGAAACAGCTGGCCATCGGACCTACCTTCCGTACGCGCTTCTGCCCAGGGCACGAATCTACTCGATTTCGAGCTTCCTGACTCTTCTCGCGTGGGTGAGAAAGCGGCAACGGGATTTGGAAGGCATCTGGCCTGTGGGTGCTTCTGGGCAGCGCCCTAGCTGATCGGCCGAGACGCCCGTTAGCGTCAGCGAGCGATGCCCGAGCAAGCGACTTCGGAGATGGCCGAGAAGCAAGCGCCTGAGGCGGCCGAGATGCGAATGGTGTACGCGTCCGTCATAAGCGCGCTCCTTGTCCTGATCGGGGGCATCATCTACTTTCGCGGGGTCGAGGACAGCTACGCGTTTGCACCTGGGTCGCTAGACGATGATGTGAGGGTCGCCAAAGCGGCGATTTTGGCGTTGCCTCTGGTGCCGGCCGTGCTTTTCGGTGCGCTGACCGTCGCGGAGAAAAAAGTGACAGCCAAAGCCGCGAAACAGACCATGGTCTGGGCAACAGTCTGGGCTCTCGTGCCACTTCTGCTGATCGTCTGGGCCGACAGGCGAGCAGGGGATCTAAACAGCAGGGATGCTGTCGTCAAGATTTTCAAAACCTACACGAGCGGTATCGAGGATTCCAAATTCAGTGGCGACGTCGCGCTCTACGGAGCAGGTAGCCAGATGCTCGCCTGCGCGAACGAACACGACGACGATGAGGTGTTGATCGGACGTCTCTGCCTCACGATCAACGTGCTTGAAGACAAGCCAGTGCGCGGGGGGTACCGGGAAGATTCCGGGTCCCAACAGGACTGTTTCGGGATCAACAAGGAAGACTGCCTTTGAGAATGCCGGGCCTGCCCGGGTACGCCAAACGTCTCATTCAGATGACGTTTCCGCTCCAGTTAAGTGACGTCGGACACCAGCGTCCCAACTGGGCCGGAAAATGGCCGATTCGGTCCGTCAGATTGGACCTACGATTAGTGCTGCGATTAATGCCACGGTTGAGGTAGACTTCGGGACGTGGATGCAGAGGCTTCAAGACCCGAGACGATTCGCGCAGCGGCGGCCTTCAAGGCGTACCGCGAGTCGATAGAAGCCACGCCCACTGACTTAGCGGCAGAGCTGCAAAGCGCGCTCGGGCAGAAGCTCGCCGCCTACATGCTCAATGTTCGACCCCAGACTTTTAGCGATTGGGCAACCGGTGATCGGCAGCCACGCGGAAAGAATCAAGATGCCCTACGGCACCTTGCCCACGTCTACAAACTGCTGGCGCAAGTGGATGACAAACACACCATTCGCGCCTGGTTCGTCGGCATGAATCCGATGCTCAACGACGACGCCCCGGCCGAGCTTGCCTCGCAAGGCAAGTACCGAGATCTACTTGTTGTCGCGCGCGCATTCGTCCAGTTGGGGTGACGCCGAAGCTCAGCGACGAAATCGTTTGCCCACCGCGCGAGCGGAGCTCAGTCGTCGAGTAACCCGACGAGCGATCGGTCCTCGTCGTTGCGCCTGAAAATTCCGGCGTAGTTCTTAACTCGCGCGTGAATTTGGTTCGTCTCGACCGCGGAACCGTCACGCTTTGAATAGAGAGCGCGTTCATTAATCTCGTTTGCGATTTCGCGGACCGTCAGCCACTCCTCGTCGCTCTCGCGAATCACCTTCTCGATCGCGGCGTGAAGAGTCAACCGCTCCGACCCCGAAGCATCATCGGAACCGAGCATCATCCGAGCGCCGGTAATCGTTGTTTGAAGTTCTCGACGACGAGCCTCCAACGATTCAAGTTCGCGCTCCGCGCTTTCAAGAATCGTTGCGATCGAATCCTTCGATTCCGTTAGGAGACTCTGAACATCCTTACCCGCGCCGGTCACGACCACTCCAGGTTCTCTGACGAATAGGTTGGCGTCACGTTCATCAGGTTTGAGAGATAAATCGAGTTCATGTTCTGCTCCTTCGAGATTGCTTGCCTTCGGCAGTTCTGAACATACACTATTTGAAACACATTTGAGTTTCGTATGTGTCTTGAGTCAGGCTTGGGCCTTCCAACTCATCTACCTCGAGTTCTTCAACCTCGGAATAGTTCGACGAGTAACTCGTCCAACTCCGCGCTCCCCGAGGGGCGAGAGCACCGTGGTTGCGAGCAAAGTCTTATCCGCATCCGTGTACGGACAGAGCGGAATCAACATATCGGCCACCTGGGCGTAGAGCACGCTTCGATCATCGTTGCCGCCGGTCGCGTAGTACCACTTGGGCGCCCGTGGCGAAATCACCGCGTGTGGCCAGACCTGCCTGATCTCTTTCATCTGGAGATCGAAGTCAAGCTCACGTCCAGTCCGTTCTCCATAGCGACGGATCGCGTGGTGGGTGAAGACAACTGTGAGTGTTGTCCTCACTCGGAACCGCGAGTCGCGTTTCGGCACTCGCATCCCTGGCTCGTAGTTCTCCAGATTGTCGAAGCCACCAAGTCGCCGACCTTGGCGAACTAGTGCAAATGCAATCTGGTCCTTCAGTTTTCGGTTGAACTTCGTCATTTCACTTCCTTGCTGGCGACGGATTTTGCTTTGCCGCACCTTGACTTTCGACCGCAGCTTTTGCCTCGGACGACGGATTTACGAACGTGTTCGTGGAACTTTCTTTTTCGAACCTGATGACAGCGGGGCCCGTTAATCCCTCTTAGGGAGTAGAGGGCCAATCGAGGCCACCCCAGCGCCCCGTCTACCAGCGGTGGCCAAGTAGGAGGAATGAATGAAATGAACGTCAGGGATGACAACAACGATCCGAACGCTCACTCGACCGAGGCCACGCAGTTCTCGGCGCATGCGGAGGAGAGAATCCGCCAAGCGGTTTGGGGCGATCCCGCCATCGAGGGCCCGGCGGCTCAGATCCTGAACGTCACGCAAGCCGCCGAATATGCCGGCGTCTCGCCGAAGACGATCTACCGAGCGATCAATGCGAGGCGTCTCACGCACTCCTGCATCGGTGAGAGCAAGTGCTACCGAATCCGCCGCGAATGGCTCGACGCGTGGATTGACGAGAGCGCAGTAGCGGCCGAACCCGCAAGTAGCGGCTTCGTGATCACGCAACCACTAGGTCCGCCGCGGACCGCGAATAGCGGGCCGTATGCTCAAGGACAGACACCCAGGCGCGGAATCCTGAAATAGGAGACGCACCATGAGCGTTCACAAAAAAGTGAAAGCAAACGGCGACATCAGTTGGCAGGTTCGGTACCGCGTAGCGGGACAGAACCGCCAGCAGACGTTCGCCAACAAGAAGCAGGCCGACGCGTTCGACGGCTCCCTCCACATGAAGAGACTCACTGGAGAGATGGCGAAGATCGACGCCGGCAAAACGTTGCTCTATGAGTTCGGTGAGACGTGGTGGAACACGGTGAGTGTGAAGCTCGCAACCGCAACCATCGTCAACTACTCGAACTGCTGGAACAACCACATACTGCCGTTCCTCGGCGAGATGCAGCTGCGCCAGATCACTCCTCGAGTGATTGAGGAGTGGCAGGCCGATCTCTCGCGAAGCGGACGCAGCAGCCCGACGATCAAGAAGGCTATGCAGACTCTGCAAACGTGCCTTCAGAAGGCGGTCGTCTGGGGCGAGATACAGGTCAACCCCGTTCGCGAGGTCCGCAAGCCTTCGGGTAAGCGGCTTAAGGCGGTGCGGCCTGTTTCACCCCGCGAGGTCGAGCTCATGCGGGCACACATGCTCAGAGAAGGCAAGCTGCGGGACGCGACGCTCGTCGTAGTTCTCGCCTACGCCGGGCTTCGGCCAGGTGAGGCGCTTGCACTTCGCTGGGACCATGTCCGCAACAAGACGCTGTTGGTCGAGCAAGCGCTCGCCTACAGCGAGATTAAGCCAACGAAGACCGGTGCGATCCGCTCTGTGCGAATCCTGCCGGCCTTGAGGGTCGACCTCGACAGCTGGCGTCAAGAAGCACCGCCGCATCCGAGCAACCTCGTCTTCGCCAGCAGGACGAACGGCGATGGCCCTTGGCTTCGAGAGGCGTACAAGTCATGGACGCGGAAGGCCTTCAAGGAGTCGGCGAAAGCTGCCGGCCGAGATGACCTCCGCCCCTACGACCTGCGCCACAGCTTCGCGAGTCTCTTGATCCGCGAGGGTAAGTCAGTGGTCGACGTCGCTAGTCAACTCGGGCACGCTCCGACGATGACCCTCTCGACCTACGCCCACGTCATGGCGGACCTCGACGAGGAGGACCGGCGGTCGGCTAACGAGCTGATCGATGAGGCTCGGAAACAGGCTGAAACGCAACCAGAAAACGAGCAGTCATGAGAAAGGGGTCTGGGGCGGATGTTCGCCAATGTTCGCCTCTGGACCCCTTCCTAAGAGGTTCGCCGGCAGAAAACCCGCATAAAACCTAAGCCCTCTTCCGGACTCGAACCGGAGACCCCTTCCTTACCATGGAAGTGCTCTACCAACTGAGCTAAGAGGGCGTGGAACGCGACATGTTATCGGCGCATTCTGGCCAGTCTCAAATCGGTTGC
>JBPPNF010000027.1:0-17747 GCA_051306435.1 Solirubrobacterales bacterium
AACCTCAAACTCACCAACACCAAGTTCAAGGTCGGCACCAAGAAAACCGTCCTCGTCGCCAAGACGAAAAAGAAGCCCGCCAAGACCGGCACAACCCTCAGCTACACGCTCTCCGAGAACGCCACCGCCAGCATCGCGGTGCAGAAGGCCGTCGCCGGGCGCAAGAGCGGCAGGTCCTGCGTGAAGCCGACCGCAAAGCTGAAGAAGGCAAAGAAGTGCACGCGCTACGCGACCGTCAAGACGCTCACGCGGCTCCAGCTTGCGGGCGCGAACAAGGTCGCCTTCAGTGGCCGGATCGGCAACACCAAGCTCAAGCCCGGTAAGTACCGCTTCTCGATTACGGGTACCGATGCGCGCGGAAACACATCAGTGGCCGTCAAGAAGTCCTTCACCATCGTGCAGAAGTAACCCAACCCCACTATCTTCAGAGCAGGCGATTCCACGTCGCATCCTCCTTATGCCAGAGCTTCTTTCAATAGGTATTTCCCACAAGACCGCGCCGGTTGCCCTGCGCGAACGTCTTGCGCTCTCGACCGGGCAGGCGAAGCAGCTGATGCACGACCTGATCGCCACCGACGAAGTGCACGAAGCCGTCGCGATCAGCACATGCAACCGCACCGAGCTCTACCTCGTCGCGGCAGACTCGGTCGCCGCCGAATCGCTCGCCCTGAGCAAGCTCGCCAAGCGCGCAGAGATCCGCCCGACCGAGCTGGTCGAACTGCTTTACACCTTCCACAGCAGCGACATGGTCGCCCAGCTGATGCGCGTCTGCGGCGGACTCGACTCGATGATCGTCGGCGAGACAGAAGTCCTCGGGCAGGTGAAGCGCGCCTACGAACTCGCGCTCGAAGAGGGCACGACCGGGCCGATCACCAACCGCCTCTTCGGCCATGCGATCGCGGCCGGCAAGCGCGTCCAGACCGAGACCTGGATCGGCGCGCTGAAGGTCAGCGTCTCCAGCGCTGCCGTGGAGCTTGCCCGCGAGACGCTCGGCGACCTTGACAACAAGAAGTCGATCGTGATCGGCGCCGGTGGCAACGGCGAGCTCACCGCCCGCGCGCTGAGCGACGCCGGGGTCGAGACCGTCTTCGTCGCAAACCGTCATTACGACCGCGCGATCGGTGTCGCCGAAGTGATCGGCGGCAAGGCCGTCCGTTTCGAGAAGCTGCCCGACGAGCTGATCAGCGCAGACATCGTGCTGAGCTCGACCGGATCGCCGCACGCCTTGATCCAGCCCGACGAGATGCGGACCGTCATGGATCTGCGCCACGGACGCCCGCTGCTGATGATCGACATCGCCGTGCCGCGCGACATCGCGCACGAGGTCGGCGAGCTGCCCGGCATCACCCTCTTTGACATGGATGACCTTCAGACCGACGTCGACCGCAACCTCTCGGTGCGCCGCAGCGAGGCCGCCAAGGCCGAGATCATCGTCGCCCACGAAGTCGAGAAGTTCGAGCGCTGGATGGTAACCCTCGAAGTTATCCCGACGATCTCCGAGCTGCGCAAGCGCGCCGAATCGATCGCCGAGCAGGTCGTCACCGAGAACGCCGGCAAGTTTGAGGATCTCACCGACGCCGACCGCGCGCGCGTTGAGGCGATGGCCGGCGCAATCGTTTCGCGCATCCTGCACGAGCCCACCTTGAAGTTGAAGAAGTCCTCCGGCGAGGACGACGCGTACCTCTACATCCAGGCACTGCGCGATCTCTTCGCATTGGATGCCGGTGCGCCCTCTAACGTCGATGTCGATGACGATCTCGGCACGTTCGCTGAAGTGCACTCGCTGGACGACCAGCGCAGCTCACGCGACCGCGCACAAAGCTAGGAAGGCAACCCGCAGATGCTGCGAGTAGGCACACGGGGCAGCAAACTGGCGCTGGCCCAGACCGGCCACGTGATCGACGCGCTGCGCGAACTCGATCCCGATCTGACGATCGAGTCGGTGGTGGTTGAAAGCGCCGATTCGACGATCATGGACAAGTCGCGCTACGTCTCTTCGATCGAGGAGCAGCTGCGCTCGCACGAGGTTGATCTTGCCGTGCACTCCGCCAAAGACGTGCCCGGCGAGGACGTTCCCGGGCTGCTGATCGTGGCCGTGCCCGAGCGGGTCGATCCGAGCGACACGCTGCTCGGAGCTGAATCTTTGAGCGATCTGCGCGAAGGCGCGACCGTCGGCACAAGCTCGCTGCGCCGCGCCGCGCAGCTGCTGGCCGCGCGCGCCGACCTGAAGATCGAGCCGCTGCGCGGAAACATCGACACCCGCATCGGGCGCCTGACCGACGGCGACTATGACGCGATCGTGCTGGCCGCCGCCGGGCTCGCACGTCTTGGCGTGGGCGAGGGCGTCGTGCAGGGTCCGCTGGATCTCGTCCCGGCGCCTGGGCAGGGCTGCCTTGCGCTGCAGGTGCGCGACATCGACCTGACCACCACCGGCATTGTCGGGCCGCTCTCACATGGCGCGTCTCAGCGCGAGCTGATCGCCGAGCGCGCGGCCGCTTCGGGCCTGGTCGCAAGCTGCAACACCCCGCTCGGCGTGAATGCGGTTGTCGAGCCAGAGGCGGCCGACAACGGCAAGGACAAGATCACTGTTCGTGGCTGGCTCGGACTGCCTGACGGGACGGCGTTCGTGGAGGATCAAGTCTCCGGGCTTGCCAGCGAGGCGCACCTGCTCGGGCACCTCTTGGCGCAGCGTCTGCGCGGCGCCGGCGGGGACGACATCCTCGCGCGGGCCGAAGAGATGGCCGCGTAGGCTCGTCCTCTGCATGCCGGACCCGGGAAAAGTCTTTTTAGTTGGCGCTGGACCGGGTGACCCCGGACTGATGACCGCCCGCGCGCTGGAGCTGATCGCTTCGGCAGACGCCGTCCTCTACGACCGACTGATTCCGACGACCGCCCTTGACGGCGCGCGGGGTGACGCGATCCTCGAGTACGCCGGCAAGGGGTCGAGCGGCGACTCGGTCAAGCAGGGCGGCATCGAGGCGCGGATGATCGAGCTCGCGCAGGAGGGCAGGTCGGTCGTGCGGCTGAAGGGCGGCGACCCATTCGTGTTCGGCCGCGGCGGCGAAGAGGCGGCCTCGCTCGCAGAGCTTGGGATCCCCTTTGAGATTGTCCCCGGCGTGACCGCCGGGGTTGCGGCTTCGGCCTACGCAGGCATCCCCGTGACGCACCGCGATCACGCGGCGGCGGTCGCCTTCATCACCGGCCACGAGGACCCGACCAGGCCCGAGACCGCGATCGACTGGTCTGCGCTTGCATCGTTTCCCGGCACGCTCGTCTTCTACATGGGCGTGAAAAATCTGCCGCAGATCAGCGAGCAACTGATTGAGGCCGGACGCAGCGCCGATGAACCGGCTGCCGTGATCCAGCAGGGCACGACCACCGAGCAGCGCACCGTCACCGGGCGACTGGTCGATCTTCCAGAACTTGCGGTTGAAGCCGCGATCAAACCGCCGGCTCTGACCGTGATCGGCGATGTCGTCAGCGAGCGCGAGCGCATAGCGTGGTTTGAGCAACGCCCGCTGTTCGGCAGGCAGATCGCCGTGACCCGCGCCCGCGCGCAGGCGAGCAAGTTCGCCGCGCGGCTGGAGGGGCTTGGCGCGAAGGTCGTGCAGGCCCCGGCGATCGCCTCGCGCGAGCGCTCGGACGCGGCCGTCGAAGCCGCCGTCGCCGAGGTCGAGAGTTTCGAGATCATCGCCTTCACCAGCGCGAACGGCGTGGACGCATTCTTCGCCGCCCTGGAGCGCGCGGGCAAGGACGCGCGGGCGCTGTTCGGCGCATCGGTCGCCGTCGTCGGCGGCGCGACCAGGGATGCGCTGGCCGCGCACGGGATCGTCGCCGACCGCGTGCCGCAGCGCCAGACGGCCGAGGGGCTGCTCGATGCGCTGAACAGTGTGGACGTTTCTGGCCGCCGGATCCTTCTGCCGCTGGCCTCTGATCCGCGCCCGGTGCTTGGTGACGGCCTGCGAGATCGCGGCGCTGAGGTGCACCAGGTCGCGGTCTACGACACCGTTGTCGAGGGACTCTCTGCGGCGCAGATCTCCGACGTGGCAGATTCCGAATTCGTCACCTTCGCGAGCGGATCTGCCGTCCACTCCTTGATGCAGGCGCTCGGTGGCCCCGAGCCGCTGCACGGCTGCGCGCTCGTCTCGATCGGGCCGACCACGTCAGACGCCCTGCGCGAACACGGCCTCGAGCCGACTGCCGAGGCCGAGCGCAGCGACATCGACGGACTGCTCGAAGCGCTGCTGAAGCTCGCGTGACCGGCGGCAACGCTGTTCGCTGTTAGGTTGCGGGCGTGGCGATGCGACCGGTTGCACTCCTTACTGACTTCGGGCACCGCGATCCCTTCGTGGGCATCTGCCATGGCGTGATTCTGCGGGAGGATCCGGCGATCCGGATCATCGACCTGACGCACGGGCTTCCGCGCGAGGACATCCGTGCGGGAGCGCTGGCTCTGGCCGACTCGGTGCCGTTTCTGCCCGATGACGCAGTTGTTGTGGGCGTCGTGGATCCGGGCGTCGGCTCCGATCGGCGGGCGATCGTTGTCGAGTCAGTCGACGGGATGGTCTTTGTCGGGCCGGACAACGGTCTCTTGACGGCGGCAGTCGAAGCGCGCGGCGGCGCGCGGGCGGCGTTCGAGATCTCGCAATCACCGTGGCGGATCGAGCCGGTTTCGGACACCTTTCACGGGCGGGACATCTTCGCGCCGGTGGCCGCGCGGATCGCCGTCGGCGCGCCGATCGTCGAGAGCGGGGTTGCGATCGAGCACGACGATCTTGTTGCACAGGAGCTGCCGCAGGCATCGACGATCGATGGTGACCTGACCACGGCCGTGCTCGCCGTGGACCAGTATGGCAACGCGCGTCTGGCCGCGACCGTGACCGACCTCGGATCGATCGAGTTCGGCGCCCTGGTCGAGATCGACACCGACGACATGCGCCGCCAGGCGATCTACGCGCGCACCTATGCCGATTCCGAGAACGGCGAACCGCTCTTGATCGTGGATTCCACGGGTGCTCTGAGCGTCTCGATCGGCGGCGGCGATGCCGCGGCGGCGCTACGCCTGGAGCCGGGCAAAGTTGTCAGGATTCTGCGGCCGTGAGCAGGTCGCTCGGGCAGCCACACATCCACCTGGATGTCGTCGATTCGACCAACGCGATCGCCAAGCAGAAGGCGATCGCCGGCGCAGTGCACGGGACCACGTTCACCGCCACCGAGCAGACGGCTGGTCGTGGCCGGCACGGCCGTAGCTGGATTGCGCCTGCCGGAAGCGCCTTGCTGATGAGCGTGATCCTGCGGCCGGCCGAGCAACACCACCGGTACGCGCCGCTGGCTGCGGCGCTGGCGGTGGCCGAGACCTGCGAAGCGCTGGCCGACGTACGGGCGCAGATCAAGTGGCCCAACGACGTGTGGATCGACAAGCGCAAGGTCAGCGGGATTCTCGTGGAAGGCCGCCCGGATCCCGACCCGGAGAAGTCGTGGGTCGTTGTCGGGATCGGATTGAACACGCGGGTGCGGATCGAAGAGATGCCGGAAGAGCTGCAGCAGACGGCCGCCACGCTTTCACTTGACGCGGGAACCGACGCGCTGGCGCCGCTGCTGGCCCGACTGGAGCACTGGGTCAGCGCGCCGACAAAAGATTTGATCGCAGCCTGGAGCGCCCGAGATGCTCTACGCGGCCGCGACATCTCCTGGGCCGACGGAGAGGGCGTCGCCAACGGAATCGACGACGAAGGCAACCTGTTGGTGCGACGCTGCGGCGGAGGACTGAGCATCCTGGGCGCCGGCGAGGTCCACCTGACTTCGCATTCCTGACCGGTGATTGACCCTGCCACCGAGCTCGCGTGCAGAGTCATATCGCTGTCGACAGCGCGATTTGTTCCACACTCGATCCCGCAAGGATCGAGTGTGGAAGATTTTTGGCTGCGGACTGGCGCGTTGAACGCTTCGGGTCGGGGACGGGGAGGAGTTCAGATCCCGCGAAAGCGAGACTGCAGTACGGCTACTCGCCGCGGGTAAGTTCTTCGAAGCTGCCGAGCACCGGCACCGTCGGCTTGTCCTGGGCTTCGCCCTCGGACTTGTTGGCGCCGTTCTCGGAACCGGTCTTCTCCGCGGAGTCGCTCTGCGGTCGCTTGCGTGGGCGGCGCTTCTTCTTGGCCGCGCCCTCGCCGTTCTGCTGGCCGCGATCTCCGTCGCGGATCTTGCGCGTCCTGGGCGTCGCCTGGCCCTCGACGGCCACGGCGTCCACAACATCATTCGTGCCTTCAGTCTTCGCCGCGCCGTTCCTCTGGCGCTTCTTGCCGCCCTTCTTGCCGCCGCTCTCATCGCGACGACGACGGCCTTTACGGCCGCGCGCCTTCGGGAAGTTGCGGCCAAGCTCGCGCGCGAGCGCTGCGGGCTTGCGCGCCAGCCGATTGCGTCCACCGCGCAGGGCCTCTTCGGCCTCCGGTGAGTGGGCTACTGCCGCGGCAAGAATTGCCGAGGCGAGGCGCAGATCCTGCTTGCGCGTCTCCTGCACGATCCGGCGCGCGTTGCGGCCGTGGGCAGGTCCTGAGGAGTTGACCAGCAGTCCGAGCAGGCGCTTGGTCTCGGGCCAGCGCTGCACCGCGTACTGCTCGTGAAGCTCACGTGTGTAGCTGGCGAGGATCCAGATCCAGGCCTGTGACTGCTCACGCGAGCCGACGTTCTTGTCGGCGATTGCCTTGAGCATCAGTTTGGTCGCCTCGCGGCGTTCGTCCTTCTGCCAGCCACCGATGATCTCGATCGCCAGGTCATACGCCTCTGGGTCCTTCGAGTTGGCGAGATCCTGCAGCGCGCGCAGGCGAACGGCGCGGTGCTTGTTGCGCTCGAGCGCGGTGACGAAGAGGTGGCGGCGAAGCTCGCCGGTGCGGTCGTGCTGGATCATCGCGCGGGCACGGCGCCAGTTGTTGGCATTGGCCTTGGCGCCTGCGAGCGCGGCCCAGACGCGCTGCTCGCCCCAGTCGAGGTTGCTCACAGAGATTCTCCAGAGCTCGCGCTCGAAGATCTGCGCGCGGCGCTCGGGATCCGGGGTGACCGGCAGGACGCGGCGCTCAACGCGCAGGCGACGTCCGCGACCGCGGCGCACCGGGCCGACGACGATCGCGCCGCCACGGTAGACATCGCGGACAAGCAGAGAGTGCAGCGTGACAACGGGATCATCGTGCGTGGTCGCCGGGTGTACGAAGTCGACAACGATGCCGGCCTCTTTGCCCGGGTGGCGACGGGTCACGCGGCCGACGCGCTGCTGGTAGATGCGCTTCGAAGCTGTCGGAGCGAGGTGCATGCAGACGGTCGCCCGCGGTGAGTTCCAGCCTTCGGCCAGGAGCTGCGCGTTGACAAGAACGTCGATCTCGCCGCGCTCGTACGCGGCAAGGGTCTCAGCGAGCTCGCGCTTGGGCGTCTCGCCGGATACGCCTTTGGCCTTGATTCCGAACTCGCGAAAGGCCGCGGCGACGTTGTAGGCATGCTTGACGCCAGCTGCGTAGACGACGCCGGGCATGTCCTTGAAACGCGCTCGGTAGAGGTCTGCGATCGCAAGGTTGAACGGTGCCTGGTCCAGCAGAGCGGCCAGCTCCTCCTGATCGAAGTCCTGGTCGACCTCGCCCTTTCGCAGCGGCACGTTGGCGATCGTTCGCACCCCCGGGCCGGGCGGAATGCGCACGCAACGCAGCGGCGCGATCACTCCGCGGCGCGCCGCCTGGGCAAGATCAAATCGGGAAGTCTGGGTCGGGAAGAGGTCGGTGACGTGACGGGCGATCAGCGCGCCGGTCGCGGTCATGCCGATGAAGTACGGCTCTTTCCACTTGCGGATCGCGGCCGAGGTCTTCTCGCCGAGCGCAGTGTGGGCCTCGTCGCAGATCACGATTGTGTAGACGTCGGAGATGTTTCCGGCGTGGCGCACGTACCACTGGTAGGTCTCGACCGTCACGGGGCCGTTCATGTGGCCGTCGTCGCCGAGCATCGGCGGAGAGAGACGATCCTTGTAGCCACGGTCGACGAGCTCGCCGATGAACTGGTCCACAAGGTTGCGGCGGTGGGTGAGGATCAGCACGCCGCCGGTGCGGCAGGCCTCGACAAATCCAAGCGCGGCGACCGACTTGCCGGCGCCGGTCGCGTGCTCAAACCAGAAGCGGCGTGAGGCGTAAGGGTCTTCGGGCTGCTCGGGGAACTGCTCTTCGGCGTCGTAGGCGGCGGCGTCAGCCGAGACGTGGCTGCCGACCTTGTGCTCGCCGGTGAGGACGTACTCGGAGGTGTCCTCCTTCTCGTCCTCCTCTTCATCTTCGAAGACGTCCCAGTCGATGTCGGCGTCGATGTCGTCGGCCTCGTCCTGAGCGCTGTCCTCGACGTCGTCCTCGAAATCTTCTTCGTCGAACTCGCCGCCTTCGGCGTACGGGCCGCCGGCAAGCGTCTCTTCGTCACTCATCAGCGCCGCGAGCGTTCCCGAGAGCACATCGACCTGGTGGGCGTTCAGGGTCGTGCCGTCGACGAGCTTCGGCTCAGAGACGGAGATCTCACGCTCAAGACCCAGCGCGAGCGCGTACTTGCGCGCCCAGTCACGGGAGACTTCCTCTGCGCCGGAGGCGAGCTCGGCGAGCGCGTCGTCGTACGCGCGGCGGCGGATCGTGCCCGCAGCGAGGACGATCTTCGGGTCGTCGCCGTTGAGGATCACCGGTTCGCGGATGAACTCGGCGACGCGCTCGAGATCCTCGGGCGTGGGGGCGACAACCTTGTCAGTCATTGAGTGTGTCAGTCATTCGTGGATGCAAAAAATGCGAGGGCGGCAGTTCCGCAGGAACGCGCTCGGTGGTGAGACCGTGCCGGGCGAAAGAGCGTGAAACTGCTCGAGCGCGAGAAGGTAAGAACCGTTGCCGCCGCGGTTATCCGAAAGTGAACGTCTGCGGTTCGGATTGCCTTATCGGAGGCGAAGTAACAAGCAGGATTATAGCGTTCGCGCCATGCCTCGCCGATCGATTCTGGCCATTTGCCTACTCCTGCTCGCTCTGGGCGCCACCGGCTGCGGTGACGACAGCGCGCCTGAGCGGCCCACTTTGAGCGAAGTCATGCCGGACGTGAGCGGCTCCGATCCTCGTCTGGTGGCGATATCCGAGCAGGCCAACCAGTTGCTCCCCGGTGAGGCCGAGGCCTTCGACGCGCGAATGAAAGAACTGCGCGGCCTACCGATCGTCGTGAACAAGTGGGCGCACTGGTGCGGTCCGTGCGTCGCCGAGTTCCCGGAGTTTCAGCAGACCGCGAAGAAGCTCGGCGGCCAGGTCGCGTTCTTGGGCGTGAACGTCTTCGACTCAGAGACCAAGGCCGCGGAGTTCCTGCGCAAGTTTCCGGTTCCGTACCCGAGTTACAGCGATCCCGACATGAAGATCTCAAAGCAGCTGCCGCCTCCGAAATACGCCCCGATCACGAACATCTACGACGCCGGCGGCAAGCTCGTGCACGCAGAGTCAGGCCCCTACGAATCAGCCGCAGAGCTCGAGGCAGACATCGTGCGGTACGCCGGCCCACTCGCAGCCGGCCCGAGCAACTGATCTGCCATATTTCCAGCGAAGATGAATCCCCCGATCGACATGTCTGAGCACCCGGAGGTCCAGGACGGACTCGAGGGCGTCGTCGCCTTCGCCTCCGAGATCGCCGAGCCCGACCGCGAAGGCGGCGCACTGCGTTACCGCGGTGTCGACATTGAGGACCTCGTCGGCGCAGTTCCGTTCGAGCGCGTCTGGGGGCTGCTCGTGGACGGCGTCTACGAGCCCGGCCTTCCGCCGGCCGAACAACACGCGCTTTCGATCCGCACCGGCAACGCCCGGGTTGACCTGCAGGCATCGCTCGCGACGCTCGCAACCGAGTGGGGATTCGAAGAGATCCTCGACATCGAGCCCGAGCAGGTGCGCGCAGAGCTCGCCCGCAGCAGCGTGATGGCGCTCAGCCACGTCGCGCAGTCGGCACGCGGAATCGGCCACCCGCCGGTGCCGCAGAGCGAGATCGACAACTGCAGTTCCATCTCTGAGCGATTCCTCACGCGTTGGCGCGGCGAGGCAGACCCGGGCCACGTCAAGGCGATCGACGCCTACTGGATCAGCGCAGCCGAGCACGGCATGAACGCTTCAACTTTCACGGCGCGCGTGATCGCTTCGACCGGCGCCGACGTCGCTGCCGCGCTCTCCGGAGCCGTCGGCGCACTCAGCGGACCGCTGCACGGAGGCGCGCCCTCGCGCGTGCTCGACATGCTCGACGGCGTCGAGGAATCGGGCAACGCCGAGCAGTGGGTCAAGGATGCGCTCGACAGCGGTCAGCGCCTGATGGGCTTCGGCCACCGCGTCTACCGCGCAGAAGACCCGCGCGCCCGCGTCCTGCGGCGCACCGCCAAAGAACTGAACGCCCCGCGCTATTTCGTCGCCGAGGCACTCGAGAAAGCGGCGCTCGCAGAGCTCCACGCACGCAAGCCCGACCGCGTGCTCGCCACGAACGTCGAGTTCTGGTCGGCCGTCGTGCTCGACTTCGCGGAAGTCCCGCCGAACCTCTTCACCCCGCTGTTCGCCTGCGCCCGCACGGCCGGCTGGTCGGCGCACATCCTCGAGCAGAAGATCACGGGCCGGCTGATCCGCCCGAGCGCCAAGTACGTAGGCCCCGGCCCGCGCGGCATCGCCGACGTAGCTCAGCACGCCTAGGGGCCTTGCTTTTGCCCGAGGCGCGCATCGATCCGATGAGCGGCCTTCGCACGATGGTCGCAACTGAAAGAGCCGGCAGGCCGCACGCCTGGCCGCCCGTTTCGCCGCCCCAGGAGCTGGGCAGCGATGATCCCTTCGCCGAAGGCAACGAGCAGCTGACCCCGCCGGAGCTCTGGGCAGACCGGCCGGGCGGCTCGGCGCCGGACACCCCGGGTTGGCGCGTGCGCGCGGTGCCGAACAAGTACCCCGCGCTCGATCAGGGATACCCCGAAGAGATGCCGGAGAGCGGTCTCAAGGATCCCCTCGGCGTCACGCGCGGGATGCCGCAGCTGCTTGCCGATGCACCAGCCGCCGGGATGCACGAGGTGATCGTCAACTCGCCGCGCGCGGTGCAATCGCTTGCTGAGCTCTCGCTGGACGAGCTGGAGGCGGCGACCGCCGGCTGGGCCGCGCGAATCGGCGCGCAAGATGGCACCCCTGCGCAGTACGTACACCTCTGCGTCAACGAGCGGATCGAAGCCGGCGCCACTCTGCCGCACACCCACGCCCAGCTTTTCGCGCTGCCGTTCGTGCCGCCCCCGATCGCCCGCGAGCGCGAACGGATGCGCGCCTACTACGAGCACACCCAGGGCCGAACGCTGCTCGAGGATCTGCTCGTCGAGGAGATTCGCGGCGGTCAGCGGCTGGTGGCGATCGACGGGTCGGCCGCGCTGATCGCTCCGTTCGCGTCGGCGACGCCCTACCGCCTGGCCGTGATCCCACGCAAGCCGGAACCACACTTCGAGCAGAGCCCCTCGCGCGGTGCGGCGATGCTGCACACCGCGCTGAGTGCAATGGCCGGCGCCATCGACTTCGGCGAGGGCGCGGCCCCGCCGCTGAACATCTGGATCCGCACCGCGCCGAGCGGCGCGCAGGGCTACAGCTGGCGCATCGAGATCGCGCCGCGGCTCGGGCAACCCGCAGGCTTCGAGCTGGGCACGGGGGTCGGGATCAATCCAGTCGCACCGGAGGACGCGGCGGAGCAGTTTCGCGAGGCACTTGCGTGATCTGGATCGTCGTGACGATGGTGGTCTCGGGCTCGCTCGGTGCCTTCTACGCACACCGCAGGCCCGACACTTCCGAGCACTTCGCCAAGCGCCTGATGGACATCGTGCTGTGGGTGATCATCCCGCCGGTGCTGTTTTTCAACCTCGCGCACTTCGAGTTCACGATCGAGGCCGGCAAGGCGCTGGCGATCGCCTGGATCGGCAACCTGCTGCTGGTCGCGGTGGCCTTCGCGATCGCCGAGCGACTCGACCTGTCGAGGCCACAGGTCGGCGCCTTCGTCTGTTGCGCCGTGATGGGCAACACTGCCTACCTCGGCTACGCGTTCTCGAGCGTCTCACTCGGCACCGGCGCGCTCGACTCAGCGATCATCTACGACATCGTCGTGATGCTGCCGTCACTGGTGTTCATCGCCTTCTCGATCGGCGCGGCGTACGGGACGCATGCCGACACGCCCAAGGAGCGCTTCAAGTCCTACTTCACGAAGAATCCGCTGCTGTACACGGCGGTGCTCGCGCTGCTTGCGCCGGAGTCGCTGTCGCCGCAGTGGGCGCGCGACATCACGCATCTGCTGGTCTACGCGATCCTGCCCGCCGGATTCTTCGCGGTGGGGATCGTAGTGCGCCACGAGAGCGAGCTCGACAAGCTGAACTTTCCGCCGAGGCTGACAAAGCCGGTCGCGGTCGCAAGTCTGCTGAAGCTGAGCTTCCTGCCACTGCTGCTGCTCGCGGTCGACCAATGGATCACGAAGATCCCGAAGGCCTACGTGCTCCAGGCGATGATGCCGACCGGCCTCAACAACCTGCTGCTCGCAAACAACTACGGCCTCGACCGCAAACTCACAACCAGCGCAATCATCTGGACGACGATCGTGATCGCGGTGGTGGGGCTGACCATCGAATACGTCTGATCAGATGTCGTAACTCACGAACCTGTAGGTCAGTTTGAACTCGCCGTTCTGCCGGTTGGTGCAGTCGTCGGCGACGTAGTCGATCGTCCAGCTGCCCCTGATGTACTTGCGGCGCTTGACGGTGCCCTTTATTGTGATCTCTCCGAACACAAGCTCGTCACCCTCTGGCGTGTGTCGAAACGACTCGACGATCTTCTTGAACTTGAAGCGTCCTGTCCTGCTCGAGATCACCACGTCCTTGGGCACGTTGAGCACGTCGATCGACTGGCCGGCGGCGGCGCAGCCCACGTGCAACTGGAAGCCGATCAGCCGCGAGTGCGTGGAGTTGGCGGCCGCGCCGAAACAAAAACTCTTCTTCGGGCACTGGCGGTAGTAGTAGTTCTTCTTCACCTTCACCGCCTCGCCGGTCGGCGGCGCGATCGCGCACAGGGCGAGCACGAGAACGACGAGGACGGGCACGAGTGATCTCGGCCAAGGGTCAGGAGTCATTGCGCGATGCACGGATGCCCCGAGCTGGAGTCGAACCAGCGGCCTCTTCCTTAGGAGGGAAGCGCTCTATCCATCTGAGCTATCGGGGCAAGCCTCAAAAGCCTAACCCCGGGGGCCGCTGGTCGACCAGAAAGCTCAGCCGCCCGTCTGGGTGCCCTTGTACTTCGGCGTCAGGGTTCCCGACTTCGGGCATGCCGCAGGAGCCTTGTCGATCGACCACTCAAGCGTGACCTTGTCCTTCTTCTTGACCTTGCCCTTGATCTTGCCGTTGCCCTTGACGGTCACCTGGTTGGTCACGTCCCAGTTGTTGCTGACAGTCTCGACGGTGAACTTGCCCTTGCTTGAGACCTTTGCGCTTCCGCTGAATGAGATGCCGAGAAGCGACTTGTCAGAACAGCGCTTCGACACCGTCACCGTGATCGCGCGGGTCTGCTTGGCGTTCAGGTAGGCGGCTGCGGTGCAGTCGATTTTGGTCGAGCACTTCTTGTACACGTGGTAGGTCGGCGCCTTGGCGGCACCCGCGAAGGCGGCGGTCAGAGCCAGTGCCGAGAGGCTCGCGACGAGGGCGAGCAGAAACGTACGAGTGTGCAAGGGAACCTCCTGCAAAGAATGTCGGTACAGAGAATGAATCATCGTACTGTTTTGTCCACTCCGCGGTAGGCCCAGGCGTTGGCCGACCGCGCGCGCTACAGCACGCGCTCAAACCACAAGGTGAGGATAATCGTTCTCGACGCGTTCGCGGTAGTGATCGAACGCGGGACCGGAGATCGCGACGATTCGCAGGCCGGCCGTCAGGCTGCCCCTCACCTTGACCTTACGAAGCGCCAGCGCCCTGGCCACCTGGAGCTTGCCCTGCATGAACTGGTTGGCGACATCGGAGTTGACCTCGATGCGCGTTGTCGGATCCCATTTGACGCGCTTGGACCAGACCCAGACCAGATTTGACTCGCCCTCTTCGCCTGCGCGGATGTTGACGGTGATGTCGAAATCCTTGTAGGTGATCTCGACCGGCGTACCGAGTGCGCGCAGCTGCGGGCCAACCTCGGTGTCGTCAGCGAGAGTCGCGATGACTTGATCCATCACAAGTCGGAGTTCTTTTTTTGATTTGAAGCGGCTCATCCGAAGCCAATCTGGCAACCCAGATACTCGGTACAGCTAATCCCGGGTCCCGACTGCCTGTTTATCGGTCAGGCCGGTCGGGATGCACATCATCGATAGTTGTGAAGGGCCTGTAGGGCGCTCCAGCGGCGGCTTCGATCGCTTCTCCGCCTCCAGCAAGTCGGTCGAGCACAGAGCACACACCGACGATCTCAAATCCTTCATCCTTCACGCGGTCGATCGCCTGGAGCGTCGAGCCACCGGTGGTGACGACGTCTTCCACGATCAGGCAGCGCGCGCCCGGCTCGAGCAGCGGGCCCTCGACCCAGCGCTCGAGGCCGTGCTCCTTGCGTTCCTTGCGCACGAAGAACGCCTTCGCGTCTGATCCGGCGGCAAGCGCAGAGCAGGCGACCGGGTCTGCGCCCATCGTCATTCCGCCCACGGCGGTCGCGCCGACCTCGTCGGCGAACCCAGCGACCAGCTCGCCCAGGGCCATGAACCCGGCGCGCTGAAGAATCGCGCGCTTGGCATCGACGTAGTATTGCGCGGTTTTGCCGCTGGTCAGTACGACTTCGCCGACAACGAGCGCATGCTCGCGAAGTTCGGCGATCAAAGTGTCGCGTGCGTCAGCCACGGAAGGGCATCGTAGACACAAATGCCAAAGAGTGTGAATCCTAGTCCTGGAGCGGAATGCCAGTGGACATGCGAGCTAAGGCCGTGGCCCCATTTCGCTCAAGGCTTCGGCCACTCTGGTCGAAACTCGATGCAGGGTGTGCCGTAGGCCACCTGCGGGACTCCGCCGCGATGGAGCAACCGCCAATCGATACTCAGCCGAAATCCGCATCGGCGTTCACAGAAAGTTGGACGGGACGTGAATGTCTCCGGTCTGATCAGAGTTGCTTCGATACTTCTCACGGCGATCGTCGCTGTCAGTTTTGGCCTGTTCGTCTGGGATGAACTCGGCTCGGCATCGAAGAATCAGACGCAGGTTGCGGCGGGTGGCAGTCAGCAGGTCGCGATGATGCGCGACACGCACGGCCGCGTGACTTCAGATGAGAACAGCAAGCTGCGAGTGAACCTCGACAAGGCCAACGACACGCTGACTTCACCTGGCGAGTCGATCGGCAAGAAGTTCGGCGACAGCCACCCCTGGACGATGCGCGGAGCGGCATTCTTCTTCGGCATGCTCGTCTTCCTGCTCGGCCTCAGGCTGCTGGCCAGCTGGATCGAGATGGGCGGCGCGCGGACCGGACCCGCCACCCGGCAGGATCCGCAAGGCGGATACACCGCCGGCTCGCGCCAGTAGCTAGAGGTCATGGCCAAAACCTCGGGAGCGTTCTGCTGAGTCTGAAACCGAGCAGGTCGTGGAGGGCGACCGCAGCAATAGCGGCGCTATTGCGAGGATCGCACTCCGCAAGATGCGCAGCGTTTCAGGCCAGCAGAATGCCGCGGGGTTTTGGCCATGACCTCTAGTAGTAGGTGTCGACGCGGGTGCCCATGCGCACCCAGCGGAAGATCGAGGAAGAGTTCGGCACCGGCACGCGGACGCAGCCGTGACTGGCGTTGTAGATCGGCACCGATGCGAAACCGTGAATCGCGTAGCCGCGGATGAAGTAGCTGCTCTTGACCATGCCCTTGGCGTTGGTGCTCGGATCCTTGCGGTAGACGCGGTAGGTGCCGCGGATCGTCGGGGTGGCCGGAGCGCCGGTGGACACGTGGTAGATCCGGGTGACCTTGCCCTTGTCGGCCATGACCATGATCTGCTTGCGGATGCTGACCTCGATGTGGCGCCCGGCGCCCGGGTGGCGCAGACGGAAGCCGCCCTTGCCCGCGGCGAGTTTGCGCGCGACGCTGGAGCCGGCCGTGGCCACGCGTGACATGCCGTTGACCTTGCGGAAGGCGATGAACGCGCGGCCGGTTGCCGCGTCGAAGCGACCGTTCAGCGGCGCGACGTAGTGCAGGCTGCGCAGTCTGTTCTGGAAGAGCCGAACCGCGACGCCGCCGCTGCCCGAGCGGATGTTGGTGCGCACGACCGCGACGCCCGTGCCCTTGCCGTCATCGACGAGCGCCTTCTGCGCATCGGTCAGCTCGACCTTGACGGTGTAGCGACCCTTCTTGCCGGTGCGCCAGGACATGTGAAACTTGGAGGCGCTGCCGGCTTCGTCGATCTCGACGCTGCGGCTCCTGACGACCTTGCCGCGCCTGAAGACCTCAATCTTGATCTTCTGGTCGGCGATGTCAGCCTTCACGCGGCCGCGGATGACCAGGCGGGTGCGCGGCAGGACGTAACCGCGGCCCTTGTAGCGGTAGGCACCGTCGGCCGTCAGCCTGATCGCCGGGAGCCTGGCGCTCCTGGTGGCGGACTTCTTCTTCGCCGCCGCCGAGCCGGTCGGCTCAGAGGGGCCGGCCGTCGGTCCGGTCGGCTCGGCGAACGCCGGGGCGGCGAGCGCGAGGATCGCGAGCAGCGCGGCCCCTGAAATGGTCAGTCCATACGTGCGCATACCGGGGTTCATCGCGGAAGAGCATATTCGACAGGGCCGCCGCCGGTCCCCGAAATGTCGCCGGTTGTTGAGTCCGATCTGCGATCGGTCAGGCGGTGGCCGAAGGCGCAGCCGAGCATCATCAGCACCCACAGCACCACCGCAAGAACGAGCCCGAAATCGGAGTTGTGCTTCTCGGCGTAAGCGGCCACGGCGATCGCGTTGTTGGTCGCGTGCAGTGCGATCGTGGAGTAGAGCGTGCCGGTCCACGCATAGAGCAGTGCGAACGAGACCCCGAGAACCGCAAGCGGAATGACCTGGAGCAGGCGCTCACTCGTGGTTGCGTCGATGTGCAACGCGCCGAAGAGCAGGCCCGAGACGATCGCGGCGAGCCACAGGCCAAGACCGTTCCTCAGCGCGCGGAAGATCATCCCGCGGAAGAAGATCTCCTCGGCGATCGGCGCGAGCACCGCGACCAGCAGCGCGAAGAAGAGCATCTTCAGATCGCCGGCGTTGGCGCCGAGCTTCTCGGGCGCGTCATCCGGCGCCAGCTTCACGAGCTGGTTGTAGGCAGCGAGGATCAAGAGATAGCTGCCCATCACCGCGGCCATCATCCAGACCGATCTCCAGAACGGCGCTCGGACCAGTCCGAGGTCTCGCCAGGCGAACGAGCCGGACATGCGCGCCACGAACACGGCGGTCGCTATGAAGAGGACCTGGTTCACGGCCGAGGCGACGACGACGAAGTTCGAGTTGTCCTCGAGGTTCTCGAGTGAGAGGTCGCCGAAGGCCACCCACAGGCCGCCGATGATCAGTACAGCGATCTGCGAGACGACAAGTCCGCCGAAGAAGGCGAGGAGCGCGTAGTACCAACGCCAGGCGTCAGCGCCACCGCCTCCGAGCGATCCTGGAGGCGGGTCGCTATGAAGAGGACCTGGTTCACGGCCGAGGCGACGACGACGAAGTTCGAGTTGTCCTCGAGGTTCTCGAGTGAGAGGTCGCCGAAGGCCACCCACAGGCCGCCGATGA
>JBPPNF010000028.1:0-34730 GCA_051306435.1 Solirubrobacterales bacterium
GTTCGGGGATGTTTGCAGCGCTGAAAGCCCGATAGTCGCCACTCATCAGAGGTACATGCACGCACAGTTGTACCTGGGTACAAACTTGTAAAAACCTGATCAGATCGGGTTTTTTCGTGCTTATACTGCGAAGCAATCGACGAACCCAGCCCGATCTCGGCAGAACAACGTGGCAGGGTTCTGGAAGAGCCAATACGAGAGGAACAGGTTCATGACGAACCTAAACGCACCCCGGCCACGCATACCGACTATTGGGGCGATTGCAGTATTGATTATCGCCCTTGCCCTGTCGGTAGGCACTGCAACTTCCTCGAGCGCCGGCAACCCGTACTACGACCCCTGCGCCGGCAACCCGTACTACTACGACTCTTCCGATTGCTATTACGGCTACGGCAGCCTCGGCGCCTCTGGCGGAAAGCGCCCGTTCGCGGCGCTGAACCTGGGCAAGAAGTGCCACAAGGCCAGGTTCAAGGTGCGCCCGATCTTCCGTGATGGCGTCGTCCTCTGGTCCACAGTCTGGGCGGCCAGGAAAAAGATCAGGACTCTCCGCGGGGGACCCTTCACCTACACCGTCAACGCCAATAAGCTCAAGAAGGGCAAGAGGTTCAACGTTAAGCTCTTCGTGATCTTCTCGAGCGGCGACAAGTTCTACCTCAAGGCTACCTTCAAGACGTGCAAGTAGTGAGGTAAAGGCAATGGATCAACCTGCCGTTACAGAGATGAGACTCACCCCCATGTCGCATCAAGAACTTCGAACAACGGACGAAGTGGTGCGTGGCCAGCAGGCAAGAACGCTTGAGGACTTCACGGGCGAGCTGTTCATGCTCGACCCGCCCAACGCGATTGCCGAGTCGAACGAGATCTCGCAGGCCGCGAATCACCGTGATTCAAACTTTCGCCGGCTTTTGGGCGCGAGCGATTTGCTCAGCGCGATTCTGGCCCTGGTTGCCACCGCGGCGTTCACGCAAACGGCTCAGGTCTACTGGGCGATGTTTGCCGCCGTGCTGTTTGTTGTGCCGCTCGGCAAGCTCGCCGGCCTCTACGACCGCGACGCTCATGTGTTGAACCACTCCACGCTTGATGAAGTGCCGAAGCTCTTCACTCTGGCGATGATGATGACGGTGATTGCGTTCATCGCCCGCGACCTGGCCGTCCTCGGAACCTCGGGAATCGGCGCCAAGCAACTGGTCTTCTTGATCGCGGCGATGACGATCTTGCTCTTCGCCGGTCGCGTTTTCGCCCGCTTTGTTGCTCGCATGGTTTCGCCGGCCGAGCGAATCCTCGTTGTGAGCGGCAGCGACGACTGCGACCACCTGCGTCGCAAGCTCGAGGTTTCGCCCCAGATCCGCGCCGAGATCGTCGGTCGCGTGCCGATCGCTTTCCATGAACTTCCCGACGGTCACTCGAAGGTGCTGGGCGAAGTGCATGACCTGCGTCGCCTGGTCGCGACCTACCAGATCGATCGTCTCGTCGTGATCCCGGGCAACAGGAACCCCGACGAGGTCAGCGAGGTGGTTCGCGCCGTCAAGAGCATTGGCGTGAAGATCAGCCTGCTTCCGCGCCTGCTCGACGCAGTCGGCTTTGCTGTCGAGAGCGACGAGGTTGGTGGCGAGCAGCTGATGGGCGTTCGCGATTACCGCATGACCGCTTCTTCGGTCTTGCTCAAGCGCGCCACGGACATCGCCGGCGCCTCGCTGATGCTCCTGCTCGCATCCCCGGTGATGATCGCCGCAGCGGTTGCGATCAAGCTCGACTCCCGCGGCCCGGTGTTCTTCCGTCAGATCAGGATTGGCCGCCGCGGTGACGACTTCGAGATCTTCAAGTTCCGTACGATGCGTGACGGGGCCGACCGTGAGAAGCTCGCGCTCGGCCACCTGAACGAGGCGCAGGGCCTCTTCAAGATCGAAGACGACCCGCGCGTCACGCGTGTTGGCAAGCTGCTCCGCGCCACTTCGATCGACGAACTCCCCCAACTTCTGAACGTGCTCCGCGGCGACATGTCGCTCGTCGGACCGCGTCCGCTGGTTCCGCGTGAAGACATCGCTGTCACTGGCTGGTACCGACGCCGCAGCAGCATCACGCCGGGCATCACCGGTGCGTGGCAGTTGCACGGTCCGGTCAGCATGCCGCTGGATGAGATGATGCGGATCGACTACCTGTACGTGGCCAACTGGACCTGGTGGTCGGACGCGAAAATCATGCTGCGCACCGTGCGCCACGTCGTCGCGCGCCGCGGCGTTTAGCGCCGTGCCCGCCCAGCGTCGCAGCGTTGGCATCGTTGCCGCGCTGACAGCGGCGCTGCTGCTCTGCGCGCTTGCTGGGATTGTTGCGACCTCGAGCGCGGCAAAGACGAAGAAAAGGCCTGCGCCCGGGTTGCCCGGTCTGGCCATCGGTGTCGACGACAGCGACCTGCGCGACGCCAAGACCTCAACCCTGGCGCTCACCCGCTCCCGCGAGGTCGGAGCGAGCTACATCCGCGTGGTCGCTGACTGGAACGCGGTTGCGCCAAACGGTTCGACCAGGCCCGCCGGCTTTGATCCGCGCAACCCGGCCGACCCGCTCTACAAGTGGTCCGGCATCGACGGGCAGATCAAGCGCGCGGTCTCTGCCGGCTTCACGCCTTTCCTCACTCTCCTGAACGCACCCAAGTGGGCCCAGGACGGAAAGCCCCCAGCCAGCGCCTACGCCGGCGGCGGCGCCTGGAAGCCCAGCGCAGTCGAGTTCGGCAACTTCGCACACGCGGCAGCAGTGCGTTACGCCGGGACCTACTCAGACGCAACCAGTGGCGGGATCCTGCCGAGGGTCTCGGTCTTCCAGGCTTGGAACGAACCCAACCTCCCGCTCTTCCTCGCCCCCACCTCGCCTGAGCTCTATCGCGGCCTGCTCAACTCGATGTTCGACGAGGTCAAGGCCGTGCAGCCGGGCGCGACGATTGTCACGGCCGGCCTCGCTCCGGTCAAGTCCTCCACGCCCGCAGCCTTCCCGAAGGATTTCGCGGAGCAGCTCCTCTGCCTCAAGCCGAGCAACGGCTGGTTCAACAAGGACCCGAACTGTCCGATGCCTGCCAAGTTCGATGTGCTGAGCCTGCACCCGTATTCACTGCGCGCCAAGCCCACCCAGCGGGCAGCAGTGGTCGGCAACATGTTCGTGGCCGACGTCAACGACCTCGCGCAGATGCTCAGCGCCGCGCAGACCAGTCACAGCGTCAGCCCCGGTGGCAAGAAGCTCTGGGTCACCGAGTTCGCCTGGTTCACCAATCCGCCGAACAAGTCCGTCGGCGATCCACCGGATGTCGCGGCAAAGCGCGCTGCGATCTCGCTGTATCTGCTCTGGCACGCCGGCGTCACGCAGATCACCTGGTTCGCGCTCTCAGACGACTCCGGTGCGATCATCAAGGGCGGGGGCCTGTTCTACTCCGGCGGCCGGGCCAAGCCGACCTACTACGCGCTGCGCTTCCCGTTCTTCGTTCGCCAGAAGGGGCGCAAACTGCTGATCTGGGGCAAGTCGCCGGTCGGTTCCAGTCGAAAGATCTCGATCAAAGTCAAGCGCAATGGCAACTTCAAAACGCAGCTGACCACGATCGTCCCGTCAAAGGGCGGCGTCTTCCAGAAGCGCATCAAGGTCAGGGGCACGAAGTACGCCACGTATCTGGCCCAGCAGGGCAAGGAACGCAGCCCCTCGATGAACGCGCGCGACTTTTTTGATAACTAAGAAGCTTGGTACAGTTTTGGCTACTTGGGAGTTCAATAAAGGAAATGTATTGACCATGACGTCATCCGGCAATCACCTTTCATTCCGCGCCTGCTTGATTGCGATGACCTCGGTCATCCTCCTGGCGCTCGCTTTCGGCGCGCAGACCAGCAACGCGGCGTGCGACAACCCGTACGCCGAGCCGTACTACGAGAGCAACTGCGGCGGCTCTGGAGCGGTGCCTCCGCCGGCGCCCGTCGTGCCGAAGACTGTCTCGATCAAGATCAGCAAGGCCTGCAAGAAGAAGTCGTTTCGTGTCAGGCCGGTGATCTCTGGTGGGATCGTCTCGCGCGTCACGGCTTGGTCGCCAGGCAAGAAGTTCGCCAAACTCAAGGCGCCGTACTCGTTCCGCGTCCAGGTGAAGAAGCTCAGGAAGGGCAAGAAGTACCGAGTGAAGTTCTGGGTCAGGTTCACGACCGGCGAATCGGAGTTCGTCACGGCGAAATTCAAGACCTGCTCCTGAGCGGCTCAGCCACGGCCGAAGAGCCGGCGCTTCTTCTGGGGCGCCGGTGGCCTTGGCGGCAATCTTTCCCCGCTCACGATCGCGAGCGGGGCGTCTGTCGTGAGCCATCTGGCAAGCTCGAGGTCGCCGACCTCACCGGCCGCCTCGCCCATGCGCGGCGGGCGGCGATCGACGTTGTGGGAATCGCTCGAAATCACCGTCACGAGCTCGCGGTCAATCAGCTCCGTGGCGGTCGCCTTCGCGGTGCGGCCAAAGCGTCCGCTGAGCGACCCGGCGGTGACCTGCATGTAGAGCCCGCGGTTCGCAGCGAGCTCAAGCTTCTCGATCCCGCCAGGTGCCTGCACGCCAGCGCTGCGCTCGGGGTGCGCGAGGATCCCGCGGATGCCGAGCGTCGCGAGCCGCCCAAGCTGGTTGTCGAGATCCATCGGCCATGCGGCGTACGGGGTCTCGAGCAGAATGAAGCCATCGGTCGGCCCGAGGGTCAGGGCACGCAGGTCGTCATCGGTCAACCGATCGATCTGGTCGATCGCCACTTCGGCTCCGCCGTAGACCTTCAGCGGCACGCCGGCTTCTTCAAGCGCAGCGCGGGTTTGCGCCACTCCTTGGCGCATGCGTTCGGGGGAGGTCGGATAGTTCTCGTTGACGTGCGGCGTCGCGGCAACCGTCTGAATGCCGTCGGCAACACAGGCGCGCGCGAGTTCCACAGCGCCCGCGACGTCGGCTGGGCCGTCGTCGATACCGGGCAAGAGGTGGATATGCAGGTCAATCAAGGTGTGATTCAGGGTGCAAGGGACTATCCTGTTGTCCAAGCCGGGCGATGAATGACAATACCTACCGTAGGTTGAGTCACGGGGGCGACCCGACTAGCTTTATCCCCTTGAACCCACAGGACCAACAACAGAGCGGCACGACGCTGCGCGAAGCGCTTGCGGTTATCCGCCGCCGGCGCGGCATTGTGATCCTCTGCGCGCTGCTCGTACCACTGGCGGCGCTCGCTTTCTCGCTGCTGCAGGCTCCGGCCTACCAGGGCCAGGCCGACGTTCTGCTCAGCCAGAAGAACCTCGCCAACAGCCTGACCAACACGCCCGATCAGTCGGTGCAGTCAAACGACGCCGACCGCGTGGCGCAGACGCAGGCAGAGATCGCCGCGCTGCCGATCGTCGCGACCAACACTCTGAAGGCGCTGGACATCACCGACATGACTTCGGCGCAGCTGACGCAGGCGACCGACGTCTCGAGCTCGCAGAACAGCGACATCCTCGTGATCAAGATCAGCGATGAGGATCAATTGCGCGCCAAGCAGCTGGTGAACGAATACGCCGAGCAGTACACGATCCTCCGCACCAAGCTCGACACGGCTTCGATCGCCCGCGCGCTCAGCGAGGTTACGAGGCAGCTCGACACCGACACCGACGGCGAACCCGCAAGCGGCGCCCTGCGCGCCACGCTGATCGAGAAGCGCGAGCAGCTGCGCACGCTGCAGGCGCTGCAGACCTCGAACTCTTTCGTGGTCCGCACCGAGAACATGGCCGAGCAGGTCAAGCCGACGCCTGCGCGCAACACGGTGCTGGGGCTGATTCTTGGACTGATGCTGGGCGTTGCGCTGGCCTTTGCTCTGGACGCGCTCGACACCCGACTGCGTACCGCCGAGGAGATCGCCGACGCGATCGGCGCTCCTCTGCTGGTCCGCGTGCCGCTCGAGAAGAAGCGCCGCGACACCACGCTGCCACTGATGCTTTCGGATCCCAACTCGCCCGACACCGAGGCCTACCGGTTGCTGCGCAGCAACCTCGAGTTCGCCTCGCTCAGTAACGATGCCCATGTGGTGCTGTTCACCAGCGCCGTCGAGGACGAGGGCAAGTCGACCACCGTCGCAAACCTCGCCGTCGCCTGCGCGCGTTCTGGCAAGAACGTCTGCCTCGTCGACCTCGACCTGCGCCGCCCCTCGCTCGAGCGGAAATTCGACCTGCTGCCGCGTCCCGGCATCACGAACATCGCCGTCGGCAGCGCGACGATGCAGCAGGCGCTGATTCGCCTGCGCCTTGGCGACACGACCGGCACCACGTCGAACGGCGCCCCCGAGGGCGGACTCTGGCTGCTGCCCTGCGGCGCGATCCCACCCGACCCGGGCGAGTTCGTCAGCACGCAGGCCTTGGCCTCGATCATCGACAACGTCAAGGAAAGCTTTGACCTCGTCCTGATCGACACCTCGCCGATGCTTCGCGTCGGTGACCCGATGACGCTTGCCAAGCTTGTTGACGGCATCGTTGTGGTCGGCCGCCGCGGCGTTCTGCGCTCAGGCATGGCCAAGGAGATCAACCGCATGCTGTCCGCCTCGCAGGCACGCACGCTCGGCGTGGTTGTGGTCGGCGGCGGCGGAAACGAGAAGGGCTACGGATACGGCTACGGGTATGGCTACGGCTACGAGCCCGAGTCCGTCGCGCCCCAGCCCGGCGTTCCCGCCTAGCAACCGGCCCGCTTCCCTCGCCGCAAACTCGATCAGCGACTCGCGCCGGCGGGCCAGCTAGGAGCCGAACGCCCGGGCCAGGGCTTCGCTGACGCTGTGCGCTCCCGACGCATCGCCCTTGGGCGCCGGGAAGATCGTGTGCGACAAACCGAACTTCACGGCCTCTGCGACGCGCCTGTCGGCCTGAGGCACCGGCCGAAGCTCTCCAGTGAGGCCGATCTCCCCGAAACACACGAGCGGCTTGGAGTCGTTCGCCAGTACCGCGTTCCGGGCGGCGGATGCGACGGCGAGCGCAACGGCCAGGTCAGCGCCCGGCTCCTCGATGCGCACGCCGCCCACCACGTTCACGAACACGTCGTGTCCGCTCAAGCTCAGTCCCGCGTGCCTCCCAAGCACGGCGAGGATCAGAGAAAGTCTGTTGCGATCGATACCGTTGACGACCCGTCGCGGCGGATCGGTTTCTGCGCGCGAAACCAGCGCCTGGATCTCGATCAGCATTGGGCGCGTGCCTTCCATGGCGGCGAAGATCACCGAACCGGGATTGTTGGTGGCGTCGCCGACGAAGCGAGCCGAGGCGTCGAGCACCTCGACCAGCCCGTGCTCTTCCATCTCGAAGACGCCGACCTCGTTCGTGGAACCGAAGCGATTCTTGTCTGCGCGGAGCATGCGAAACGTGCGGTCGCGTTCTCCTTCAAAAACCAGCACGCAGTCGACAAGGTGCTCGAGCACGCGCGGCCCTGCGAGCGAGCCTTCCTTGGTGACGTGGCCGACCAGCAGCATCGCGATGTCGCGGGACTTGGCGACCTGCATCAGTCGCGCCGCCACCTCGCGGACCTGGCCGACGCTTCCGGGCGCGCCAGAGAGGTCCGCACAGTAAAGCGTCTGGACCGAGTCGATCACGCAGACTTCCGGCTTTGGCGACTGCGCCTCGATCGTCGCGATCACGGAATCAAGATCGGTCTCGGCGACCACGGGAACGCCCATTGCCGCAGAACCCAGTCGCTCGTGGCGCACGCGGATCTGCTCCGGCGATTCTTCGCCCGAGACGTACAGAACGGAAGTGCCGTTGGCAACCAGGTTGCCCAGCGCGGCGCCGACCAGCGTTGACTTCCCGATTCCGGGCGCGCCGCCGAGCAGGACGAGCGAACCAGGCACAAGACCAGGCCCGACGGCATCACTGCCACCAAGAACACGGTCAAACTCGCCGATCCCGGTTGCGATCCGCCTGATCCGCGCGGCGCGGACCTCGGAAAGGATCACCGGTTCGACGATCGGCGCGCGCGGGCTGCGAGCCTTCGGCGCGGGCACGGCGGCGAGTCCTGAACCATTGAAGGCCCGGGTCTCACTGGTGTCCGCGCTCTCGCGAGCGCCTCCAATCCCCCGCCTTGCGCCCTTGCCCACCGATGGCGTGGGCGCGGCTTCTTCAACGAGCGTGTTCCACTGGGCGCAGCCGGGGCACTGTCCGTGCCACTTGCGCTCGACGGTTCCGCATTCGTTGCAGACGAAGATCGAATCTGGTGTCCTGGTGCTTGCCATCCATGAGAACATACGTTCGTATGCGGATGGAAAACCGCGCGTGCAATCAGGCTTGCCCTTCGGCCGACAAAGAGATGACCTTCGTGCGCGCGGCAGAGATCACAGTCGACCCATCGGGCGCATCCTCGACGAGCATCGCGTTCGGTCCGATCTTCACGTCGTTGCCAACGGTCAGCGAGCCGAGAAGGGCTGAGGATCTACTCCTCAGCCTCCTCGTCACTCTCAGTCGGCGTCTCAGGGACATCGTCTGTCGAGCTCTTCAGCTCTTCGGGCGCAGCCTCAGCGTCGGCAGTCTCAGACTCAGCACCGACAGCAACCGGCGCCTTCTTCTTGGCACGCGGCTTCTTCGGCTTGACGATCTTGATCTCGACCTCGAGGCCGTCGTCCGGTCCGCCTTTGATCTCCTCGGGCAGACGATCGACGATCACCGTCGAACCGGGCTCGATCTTCTCGGACAGAACCTTGTCGGAGACCGGGTCCTCGACGTAGCGCTGAATCGCGCGGCGCAGAGGCCTTGCTCCCATCGACGGGTCCCAGCCCTTGTCCACGAGCAGTTCCTTCATGCCCTCGGACAGCTCGAGCTGCAGCTCCATCTCTTTCATGCTCGTGCGGACGCGGGCGATCATCAGATCGACGATCTCCTTGATCTCGTCGCGGGAGAGCTTGTGGAAGACGACGATCTCGTCGATGCGGTTGATCATCTCGGGACGGAAGACCTTCTTCAGCTCGCCCATGATGCCGGTCTTCATGTCCGCGTACGACAGGCCGGCGTTCTCTTCGCCGAGGCTGAAGCCGTAGCTTGCGTCCTTGGCGATCTCGGCCGCGCCGATGTTGCTCGTCATGATGATGATCGCGTGGCGGAAGTCAACGGTGCGGCCCTGTGAGTCGGTCAGGCGACCGTCCTCGAGGATCTGCAACAGAATGTTGAAGACGTCGGGGTGGGCCTTCTCGATCTCGTCGAGCAGCAGCACGGAGTACGGCTTGCGGCGCACGGCCTCGGTGAGCTGGCCGCCCTCGTCGTAGCCGACGTAACCGGGGGGCGAACCGACCAGACGGCTGACGCTGTGCTTCTCCATGTACTCGGACATGTCGATGCGGACCATCATGTCCGGGTCTCCGAACAGGAAGTCGGCGAGCGTGCGGGCGAGTTCAGTTTTACCGACGCCTGACGGTCCGAGGAAGATGAACGAACCGGTCGGGCGCGTCATGTCCTTCAGTCCGGCGCGGCTGCGGCGGATGGCCTTCGAGACCGCTGTGACCGCGGCCTCCTGGCCGATCACGCGCTTGTGCATCTCTTCTTCCATGCGCATGAGCTTTGCGGTCTCGCCCTCGGTCAGCTTGAAGAGCGGGATGCCGGTCCACATCGACACGACATCTGCGATCTCTTCCTCGCCGATCACGGGGCGGTCACCGGTCTCGCCGGATTCCCACTGCTCTTCGAGCTCACGCTTCTTGTTGGTGATCTTGCGCTCCTGGTCGCGCATGCTGGCGGCCTTCTCGAAGTCCTGGTTCTCGATCGCGGCCTCTTTGTCACGGCGCACCTGCTCGATCTCTTCTTCGAGTTCGCGATAGACCGGCGGCGCGGTCATCGACTTGATGCGCATGCGGCTGGCGGCCTCGTCGATCAGGTCGATCGCCTTGTCCGGCAGGAAGCGGTCTGAGATGTAACGGTCCGAAAGATCAGCAGCAGCCTTCAGAGCCTCGTCGCTGATCGTGACCTTGTGGTGGACCTCGTAGCGGTCGCGCAGTCCCCGGAGGATCTGGACGGTCTCGTCGATTGACGGCGGCTCGACCACGATCTTCTGGAAGCGACGCTCGAGGGCGCTGTCGCGCTCGAGGTACTTGCGGTACTCGTCAAGCGTTGTCGCACCGATCGTCTGCAGCTCGCCACGGGCGAGTGCCGGCTTGAGGATTGAGGCGGCGTCGATTGCGCCCTCGGCGGCGCCGGCGCCGACGAGGTTGTGCAGCTCGTCGATGAAGAGGATGATGTCGCCGCGCTGGATGATCTCCTTCATCACCTTCTTGAGGCGCTCCTCGAACTCACCGCGGTACTTGCTGCCCGCGACCAGTGCCGCGAGGTCAAGCGTGTAGATCTGCTTGTCGCGCAGGAGCTCGTGGACCTCACCGTTGCTGATCTTGGTGGCCAGACCTTCGACCACGGCGGTCTTGCCGACGCCGGGCTCGCCGACGAGGACCGGGTTGTTCTTGGTGCGTCGGCTGAGAATCTGGAGCAGGCGCTCAATTTCTTGTTCACGACCGACGACCGGATCCAGCTTGCCGTCCTGGGCCAGCTTGGTCAGGTTGCGACCGAACTGATCGAGCAGCTTGGAGTTCTTCTTGCCCTCGGCCGACCCGGCTGCGCCCGATCCAGAGCTTCCGCTGCCGGAGCTGCCGCTGCGACGACCACCCGGGCCGGAGAGCATGCGGACGACTTCGTTGCGGATCTTCTCGGAGTCGGCGTCGAAGTCGAGCAGGATGCGTGCAGCCACGCCCTCGTTCTCGCGGACAAGTCCGAGCAGGATGTGCTCGGTTCCGATGTAGTTGTGGCCGAGGCTCAGGGCTTCGCGCAGGGCGAGCTCGAGAACCTTCTTGGCACGCGGGGTGAACGGGATCTGACCGGAGGTGACCTCTTCACCGGAACCGACGATGCGCACGACCTGGGCGCGCACCCGCTCGACGGTGATGTCAAGTGACTCGAGGACACGGGCGGCCAGGCCCTCTTCCTCGCGCAGCAGTCCGAGCAGGATGTGCTCAGTGCCGATGTAGTTGTGCTTCAGGGTCCGCGCCTCTTCCTGGGCCAGTACAACAACCTGACGGGCGCGCTCGGTGAACCGTTCAAACATACGTAGCTCCTAGTGCCTGTTGCCGAGTCTCGCGCCGGACCTCTCGCGACGGCTCAATGGCTATTGGTATCGGCCTGTTTGGGGTTGTTCACCAGAGATACCTGGTGGACTTAATCTGGCCGAAAGACAGCTTGCCGGTTCTGGATGAAAGGTTAACACCGGCGACGACGGCGAAAGCTGGTCCATTTGTCACAAATTCCGAGGGTTTTGTCGCACATTGCGCGAGTTGAGGCCGTGGCGCGGGCGGGAGCGTTCGATTTTCCAAAGCAGCGCCGGGGGCGGCGGTGTTAAGGAAGAAGAATGGCTTGAAAAGGCGTTACGAATTCCAACGGTAGGGACATAGGTACGGACCCTTTGGAAAATCGAGGCACGCGCCGCGCCCAAACCCAACTGCGTTGTCGCCGCAAACTCAACAGCCCTTGCGATCTTCTATGACAGCGCGTCGACAACCGACGGCGGCCAGCCGTCGAAGTCGAGCCCGTGGTGCGCGATCAGCGCGAGCACGACCCGCTCCATGCCAAAGGCCGCGCAGGTCGAGTTGGAGATCCCGCCGTCGTCGCCGTGAATCTCGAACCGGTGGCAGAGGTGGTCCTTGTGCAGGTTGGCCGAGGCGATCGCGATGTTGCGCTCCGCGGTGATCGGGACGACGAGTTCGTACTTCAGCTGCTGCTCGATCTGCGAAGGTGCCATCACGCGCTGCAGCGGCCTGCCGACTGGTCGCGACAGATCGCCATACAGCGAGTGCAAGGGCTGGGCGGTCCCGCTCGAGCAGCTCGACGAGGCAGTCGCGTAACTAGTCGCGCATTGCCGGAAACAGCACAACCTCACGGATCCCGCGCCGCCCACTGAGCAGCATCACCAGACGGTCGATGCCGATCCCAAGACCGCCGGTGGGCGGCATTCCGTGCTCCAGAGCCTGGAGGAAGGCTTCATCAAACGGCTGGGTCTCTTCATCGCCCGCGGCGGCGAGCCGGGCCTGCTCTTCAAAGCGCTCGCGCTGCACCTGCGGATCGTTCAGCTCCGAGAAGGCGTTGCCGAACTCCATTCCCTCGGCAAAGACTTCGAAGCGCTCTGTGAGGCCGGGCGTTGAGCGGTGCTCCTTCGCGAACGGCGAGAGCTCGACGGGATAGTCGATGATGAAGGTCGGGTGCTCCAGCTTGGGCTCGACGTGCTTTGACAGCAGTTCGTCGACCAGCTGAGGCCAGGAGTCGTCAGGCAGTTCGTGGTGAAAGCCCTTGTCGACCATCTCCTGCGCAAGCGACTCGCGTTCGCGCTTCTCAAGGATGTCGATCCCGGTCTGCTGCTTGATCGCCTCGGCCAGCGGAATCCGCGGCCACGGCGCCTCGAACTTCAGCTCGCCCTCGTACCCGACTTCCTTGGCGAGCCAGGAGACGAGCGTTTCGACGTCGTCCATCACCTTGCTGTAGTCCGCGTAGGCCTCGTAGGTCTCGAGCATCGTGAACTCGGGGTTGTGCTTGTGGCTGATGCCCTCGTTGCGGAAGTCCTTGCCCAGCTCGTAGACCTTTTCAAGGCCGCCGACGATCAGGCGCTTGAGGTACAGCTCCGTGGCGATGCGCAGGAAGAACTCGCGGTCGAGCTGATTGTGGTGAGTCGTGAACGGGCGGGCCAGCGCGCCTCCATAGATCGGCTGCAGCACCGGCGTCTCGACCTCGAGGAATCCGCGGTCGTCATACCAACGACGAACCAGCGAGATCACGCGCGAACGCAGGATGAACAGCTCACGCGCCTCTTCGTTTGCGATCAGATCCAGTTCGCGGTGGCGGTAGCGAGTCTCGACGTCGGCCAGGCCGTGGTGCTTGTCCGGCGGCGGGCGCAGCGACTTCGCCAGCAGCGTCCACCCCGTTGCGGCCAGCGAGAGTTCTCCGCGCCTGGTGACGAAAGCCTCGCCGTCGATTCCGACCAGGTCGCCGAGGTCGAGCGACACAAGCTGCTCAAAGGACTCCTCGCCCAGCAGGTCTGCGCGGGCGTGCACCTGCATCTTGCCGCTGCGGTCGACCACGTCCAGGAACGCGGCCTTGCCGTGGCCGCGACGGCCCGACAGGCGACCGGCGACGCGGTAAGTCACGTTGGTCTCGGTGCCGGGTTCGAGGCCCGGGTGGTTCTCGCGGACCTCCTCGCTGGGAACCACGCCCTTGAATTCGTGCGGGAACGGCTCGATGCCGGCTTCGCGGAGGCGCGCAAGCTTCGCCTTGCGCTCGGCGATCAGTTCGTGTTCGTTCTGCGACTCGGGTGCTTCGGACATTGCGAGACGGGAGACTACCGAGGAGGTAGTCTGGGCCGGTGCCGAGCGGGGGATTCAGAGTGGCGGTCGAGGAGTGGACCAGCGCCGATCAGCAGCGCGCGTGGGACGTGATCGTCCCGGTCGACCTGACCACAGTCTTCACCGGCCTGAAACCGGCGATCCCCGCGGTCGTCGGCGTGCGTGAGCAGACCGGCGACTGGGACGCTGCCGGACAGACGCGCAAGATCGATCTGGCCGACGGCTCGCACACCGGCGAGATCATCAAAGCCGCAGACAGCCCGCAGCTGTTCACCTACACAGTCGGGCCGTTCAGCGGTCCGCTCGGCAAGCTCGTCGACCGCGCAGAAGGCGAGTTCAAGTTCGAGGCGATGAGCGACGGCACCCACGTGCGCTGGACCTACGTGTGGTTCCCCAAGCGCGGCGGCACGCCGATCGTCTGGGTGCTCTCGAAGATCTGGCGCCTATACGCCCGGCGCTGCATTCTGGCTCTGGTCAAGCTCGCTGAGCCAGTTGAGTAGCGCTTCAGAGCCCGTGTTCTGAGTCGCGCCGCCGCCGAGCGCTCCGAGCAGCCGCCCGTCGCCAGACATCGCCATCAGCTTGAGCTTCGTTCCGTCGTTCAGCTTCATGCGTAGTTCGAAACCCTCGCCGGCGACTGTCGAGATCGCAGTGATCCAACCGTCGCCGAGTCCGCTGACCCGGAAGGACTCCACGTCCTGCGGCGTGATCGAGCGCGGCTCGCCCTTGGCCTGCCATTTGCGATCGACCGGCTGAACGATCATCCGCATGTCGGTCACGAAGACGCCGCGCACACCGCCGCCGAAGGTCTTCGCCTCCGTGGCCGCCAGCGCGCCGCGCAACTCCTCGCCCGGGGGCAGCAGCGACTGTCCCAGCGGGACAAGCATTTCAGCGAGTTTTTCGGAAGCGCCCATCGGCGCCCACCATTATGCCTCGATCTTGGTGATCTTGAGCTGACGCTGAGGACCGCGCGGGACCGGCACTTTTACGATGTCGTTGCGCTTGTGGCCGAGCAGGGCCTTGCCGATCGGGGATTCGCTGGAGAGCTTGCCGCCGAGCGGGTCTGCCTCTGAGGATCCGACGATCTTGTACTTGACCGACTTCGTGGTCTTCTGATCCTTCAGGTGCACCGTGGTACCGACCGAGACGATGTGGGTGTCGAGGTGCGCCTCATCGACGATCACAGCGTTGCGAACGCGCTCTTCGAGCGTTGCGATGCGGCCTTCGAGCATCGCCTGATCGTTCTTTGCGGCGTCGTACTCGGCGTTTTCAGCGATGTCGCCGAAGTCGCGGGCTTCCTTGATGCGCTCAGCGATTTCACGCCGACCACGTCCAGAAAGATCTTCGATCTCGGACTTGAGCTTCTCGTAGCCTTCTGCAGTGACGATTGATTCTTTGGCCATCAGAGCGCGCGAGTATACAGATTGACCGCAGCCGCTTAGCAAGTACCCGGTCAGCGCAATCGCGCTCGCAGGTTCAGGCAGCGGCGGGAACGGTGATCGCACCGACGACCGTGCGTGCGGCATCGAGCGAATCGGTCTTCTGCAGGTCCCGGTTGATCTCGTTGAGACGGCTGCGCGTGAATGTCCCGGGATCGATCTCCTTGAAACGGTCCAGATACCAGGGGTGAAATTTGCGCAGGTAGCGCGCCGCGCGTTCGTCGGACTCGAAGTGATCGGCCGACTGATCGATCACCCAGAGCCACTCCGTGATGACCTCCTCCTGCGACGGCAGACCCTCACGCTCGCCGAGCACACGCTCGAACAGCCACGGGTTGCCGAGCGCTCCGCGGGCGAGCAGAATCGCCTCGGCTCCGGTGACTTCGATCACCTTGTGGGCCTTCTCCTCGCTGATCAGGCCGCCGCTGATCATCACGGGCACGTCAAGCGAATCGACGACTTCGCGCGCGAGCTCGTAGTCCGGGAGACCCTTGTGCTGCTGGCTGGCGTGGCGCGGGTGAAACGCGATCCCCGCCACGACGCCCTCGGCGGCGAGGCGTTCTGCCACGACCACCCCGGTCCGCTCGCCGGGGGTGATCCCCGGGCGCAGTTTCACGGTCACGGGCAGGCCGCTGCCCTCGGAGGCGGCGCGCGCCACATCAACTGCGAGCTGCGGGTCCTTGAGCAGTGCCGAACCCGCACCGGTGCGGCAGACCTTCTTGACCGGGCAGCCCATGTTCAGGTCGATCAGGTCAGCGCCGGCGTCGGCAACCATCGCCGCGGCCTCGCGCATGATCGCCGGGTCGGCACCGAAGAGCTGGACGCTGGTCGGACCCTCGTCCGGGTGGAGCCGTAGAAACTCATTGCGCGTACGCTTGTCTCCGTAGGCGAGGCCGTGGCTCGAGATCATTTCCGAGACCGTCAGACCGGCCCCGTAACGCTTGGCCTGCAGGCGCACGAACCAGTTACCGATTCCTGCCAGCGGAGCAAGCAGGACGCGATTTTCAACATCGACGCCGCCGAGCGACCAGGATTCGTTGAGTACGGACATGTTTCTTCAGGGTAGTGGCGATCTGACCGATTCATCAAAGGTGAAGTCGGCACCACAACTGGTCCTCGCGCTGGTCGTAGCGTCGCTGCTGCTCCCCGCCCCCGCGGGCGCCGCGGGATCGAAGTCGTGCAGGGACGCGACGCTCGTGCCCAAGCGGGCCGACCAGATGATGCGGATGCAGCGGGCGACGCGTTGCCTGGTCAACCGCGAGCGCACCAGGCACGGACTGAAAATCCTCAAGGTGAACTCGCCGTTGCAGGAGGCCTCCGCCTGGCAGGCACAGGACATGCTCGACAACGAGTACTTCGAGCACTCGCGACCCGGAGGGCCCGAGTTCTCTGAACGGATCCTGCGCTTCGGCTACGCCGAGGGCGCAGGCGGATACACGATCGGCGAGAACATCGCCTGGGCCAGCGCCCCGATCGCCACGCCACGCAAGATCGTGAAGCTCTGGATGAACTCTCCCCCGCATCGCAAGAACATCCTGACCCGGGCCTATCGCGACCAGGCGGTCGCCGCGCACTGGTCAGGCGGCGGCGTCGGCGGCGACTACGCCGGTTCCGCAGGCCCGTTCGTGATCTTCGTGAATCAGTTCGGCGCGCGGTTCTAGCCGGCGCTTCTAGCCGGCGTTGCGCTCGTAGATCAGCCGCAGACCGGTGAGCGTCAGCATGTCATCGGTCAGCTCGACCGAATCGCAGAACGGGACGATGTGGCTGGAGAGGCCGCCGGTCGCGATCACCTGCAACTCGTCGCCGAGCTCATCGCGCAGACGCTCGACGATTCCGTCGATCTGCGCGGCGAACCCGTAGATCACGCCGGCCTGGATCGCTTCGAGCGTCGTGCGGCCGATCAGGCGTTCGGGCTCGGTCAGTTCGACCTGCGGCAGCTTCGCCGCGCGCTCGGTCAGGGCGTTGAGCGAGATCTCGACGCCGGGCGCGATGATCCCGCCGAGGTATTCGCCGGCGGGGCTGATCGCATCGAAGGTGATCGCAGTGCCGAAGTCCACCACCACACACGGGCCGCCCAGACGGTCGTAGGCGGCAACGGCGTTGACCAGACGGTCAGCACCCAGCTCACGCGGATTCTCGACGCGAATCGGCATACCGGTCTTCAGGCCGGGGCCGACGACGAGGCTCTGCTCGCCCAGGTAGCGCTCTGTCATCTCGACGTACTCGGGCACGATCTTGGGCACCGTGCTGCTGATGATCACGTCGTCGATGTCGTCGAAGCTGAGCTTGCGCAGCGCCAGGAGATTGGTGTAGATCGACGCGAGTTCGTCTGCCGTGACGTCGCGCTCGGTCGTCAGTCGCCAGTGCTCGAGCAGGCTGCGGTTCTGAAACGCGCCGAGGTGAGTCTGGGTGTTGCCGATGTCCACTGCCAGGAGCATCTGCGCAGACTAATCGGTAGCGCCCCGTCAGAACAATGATTCTGCGATGATCGGCCCGTTCCGGAGGAGGGAACCCCATGAAGCTGAAGATTTATCGCGTCCCCGCATCACACCCCTGCCAGGCCGTCATCCGTGGCGCAGAACTGAAGGGCATCGAGCACAAGGTCGTGGACCTCGCGCCACCGACTCAGGCTCTGGTCGCCACCTTGCTTTTTGGCTCGCGAACCGTTCCCGCGATGAAGATCATCGGTGGTCCCAACGGCAATGAAAAGGCTCAGACGACCCTCAAGTGCCTGCGCGCACTCGAATCCCTCCAACCGGAGCCGGCCTTTTATCCCGCCGAGGCCGGAGCGCGCGAGCGTGTGCTCGCGGCAGAAGCCTGGGGCGTCGGCGAGATCCAGGACCTCGCACGTCGCATCATCTGGATCGCGCTCGCCGCGAAGCCGGCGGCAATGCTGAGCTTCGACTCCAACCTGCCGCTGCCCGACGCGCTCGCCAGGCCGGCCGGGCCGGCAGTGATCTGGGCCGAGCGAAAGATCAACAACGCGAGCGATGACCAGGTGCGCGCGGACCTCGAAATCCTCCCGACGTTGGTTGACGAGATCGACGAGTACATCGCCGCCGGCGTGATCGGAAACGAGCAGCCCAACGCCGCCGATCTGACGATTCTTTCCAACCTCTGGATGCTGCGCTCGATCCAGGACCTGCGCCCGTTCATCGACTCGCGTCCCGCGGGGCGCAAGACGCGCGAAGTCTTCGGCGAGGCTCCGGGCGATGTGCCGGCCGGTGCGATCGATGCCGCCTGGCTCACCGCGGTCAACGCCGCGCACGGCGCTGCCGTCAGTTCGTGAACCTGCGGACCGGCTGATCCGCGACGCCGGGCAGCAGTGCTTCGGCGCGCGTGCCATCCGGCAGGGTGAAATCCGGTTCGATCTCGAGCAGCGGCTCGAGCACAAACCTGCGTGTGCTGATCTCGCGATGGGGAATGTTCAGTCGCTCCGACTCAAACGGCTCGTCGCCGAGCATGAGGATGTCGATGTCGATCGGACGCGGGCCATGACGCACGCCGTGCGGGTCGCGACCGATGTCGTGCTCGATCGACTTCGCGACGACCAGTAGTTCGAGCGGCGGCAGCTCGGTCTCGATCTTCAGCGCGCTGTTGAAGAAGTCGGGCTGATCGAGGATCTCACCCTGCGGGGCGGTGATGTAGATCGAGGCGCGGGCGAGGATTTCCACTCCGGCAGCTTCGAGCGCTTCGGCCGCCGCGCGCAGATTGGCCGCGCTGTCACCGACGTTCGAGCCGAGGCCGAGGTAGCCGATCACCGCTCTTTCCAGACCTCCACGGCCACGTCGCCCACCGGCAGCGGAATCGGTGGCTCGGGCTTGGTGGCGCGGACCATCACCGAGTCCACACCGAAGTGGTCGATCAGGTGATCGCAAATCGCGCTGCAGAGGCGCTCCAAAGTCTTGTATGAACGGTTCTGCGCAGCCAGCCAGACCTGCTCACAGACCGCGCCGTAGTCGACCGTGTCGTCGATCGAGTCGGTGACGGTCGCGTCGCAGACGTCGAGCTCGAAGCCGATGTCGATCAGCAGGCGCTGGCCGACTTCCCGCTCGGCCGCAGTGACGCCGTGGTGCGTGTAGACGGAGAGGCCGGTGATGTCGATCGAGACTGTCGTCTCGCCTTCACCCTCTTCGTCCTCTTCCTCGTCGTCATCATCGTCGTCTTCGGCATCGTCGAGCGGCAGGTCCTCATCGTCGGGACGCTGGTCGTCGTCGGGCAGTTCTGGCTTCTCGTCGCTCATCGCCTGCCAGCGTACTCGCCGCCGCAACCGCGAGCCCCTGCGCGGTCTCGCGAACGTCGTGAACGCGGAAGACGCGCGCGCCGCGCTGATAAGCGAGTGCGTTGGCTGCGATCGTGCCGGGGAGACGGTCTTCAACCTCCACCCCGCTCACTCCGGCGTCCTGCGCGATCCGGGAGATGAACGACTTGCGACTGACGCCGATCACGACCGGGCGGCCGAGCGCGACGATTTCGTCGAGCCGCGCGAGCAGCTCAAGGTTGTGCGCGAGCGTCTTGCCGAACCCGATTCCGGGGTCGAGCTGAATCTTCGACTCGGCGACGCCCTCGGCGATCGCGAAGGTCATGCGTGCCTCGAGGTGGGCACGCACGTCGTCGACCACGTCGGCATACTGCGGGTCGTCCTGCATCGTGCGCGGCTCGCCCTGCATGTGCATGAGGCAGCACTCAACCCCGGTCGAGGCGACGAGCCCGGCGAGGTTCGGGTCGGCCGTGAAGGCAGAGACGTCATTCACGTAGGTTGCGCCGGCGTCGATCGCTGCGGCGGCGACTTCGGACTTCATCGTGTCGACCGAGATCGGGACGTCGGCGTTCGCGGCGCGAATCTGCGCGATCGTCGGAACAACGCGGGAGATCTCGTCGGCGGCGCTGACGTGGGCTGCGCCCGGGCGTGTCGACTCGCCGCCGATGTCGACGATGTCCGCGCCGTCGGCGATCAGGCTCGCCGCATGCGCTGCCGCCGGTGCCGGTGTGTCGTGCGCGCCGCCGTCAAAGAATGAATCCGGCGTGACATTGACCACGCCCATGATCTGGAAATCCCGTGTCATCACAGCTCATCGTAGGCGCGTGCGCCTACGAGACCGGCTTCGGGACCAAGCTGTTCGGTCAGTTCTTGTCGCTGCCGTCTCCGTCGAGAAACTCCGGCTCGGCGATCGCGAACACGCCCAGCACCACCGCACCGACACACATCAGCACGCCGATCAGCAGAGTCAGCCAGAAGTCGAACAGAAAGAGCACGGCTGCCCCGACGACGAAAACGATCAGAAAGAGATACGGGTTCTTCACTACTTCAGCCCCTCGTCGGCGTCACGGTAGGTCGGCTGCAGGTCGCCCTGCAGGGTCAGTTTGAACAGCCAGTAGAGCGATGGAACAAGAATCAACAGGCCCAGCGCCACGCAGATCACGAGCCACGTGAGCGTGGTCGAATCGCCTGCGGCGTCCTGATATTTGAGCACTCCCGGGAGCAGATACGGCGACTGCGCGAAGGCCCATCCGGCGGTGATCGATCCGACCGCTCCGGCGGACGTCAGACGAGGCCACTGCGTGTGCTCACCCTTATGGACCAGAGCGATCGTCGCCAGGCCGAAGAGCGCGGAGGCGATCACGCAGACGATCCCCATCCCGCTGGTCAGTCCCTCGTAGAGCGCCGGCGCGTCAGCGTTGGCCATCGGCAGTCCACCGATCGCGAGCAGCCCCGCGACAGATCCGGAGAGCAGCGCGCGCTTGCGAAATGCCTGGACCATGTCTTCGGCGCCCATGCGGTGCGAGTCGCCGATCAGGAAGACCGCGGCGAGGTAGGCGCTGGTCGCGACCGCGAGGATTCCGACGTAGATCGAGAACGGGTTGAGCCACACGCTCCAGACGTCCGTGCTCTGGGCGTTCCCGTACTCGACGCGCCCTGCGGCGATCGCCCCGATCACGGTGCCGAACGCGAACGGCAGGATCACGCTCGAGAGCGCGAACACCGCGCCGAGGCCGCGCGCCTCGTTGATCGTCGCCGCCTGGCCGCGCAGGGCGAAGGCGGTGCCGCGCATGATGATGCCGACCATCGCGATCCCCATCGGGATGTAGAGCGAGGACATCATCGAAGCGAAGAACGGCGGGAAAGCCGTCCAGAGAACGACCAGTACGAAGACGAGCCAGACGTGGTTGGCCTCCCAGACGACGGTCATCGATCGCTCGATCACGCCGCGCATGCGCGCGCCGCCGTGGGCGGTGCCGGCCGTGAGATCCCAGAAGCCCGCGCCGAAGTCGGCGCCGCCGAGCACTGCGTAGGCCGTCAGGCCGAGCAGAGCGAGGAAGAGACAGAGAACCTCGATCATGACGTCACCTGCTCGGCGTCTGTCCTGAGATGTTCCGGTTCAGCCGCGAGCCTTCGCAGCAGCCAGATCGCGACGCCGATCAGCGCGAGGTAGACGAAGATGAATCCGACCAGCATCCAGAAGATGCCGGGTGCATCGGTGACCGCGTCGGCCACGCGCATGTACTCGTAGACGATCCAGGGTTGTCGCCCGACCTCGGTGACGATCCAGCCGGCCTGGAGCGCGATCAGCGCCCCGACCCCGCTCGCGGCGACGGCCCGGTAGAACCAGACGCTGGTCGGGAGCGATCGTCTGCGCGCCCAGACGAAGATGAAGTACGCGCCGAGCATCGCCAGCAGCGTTCCGATCCCGACCATCACGTGGAACGAATAACGGACGGTGTTGATCGGTCCGGGACGGTCTGCGGCGGGGACGCTGTCGAGGCCCTCGACCGTGGCGCCGGGATTGTGAAAGGCGAGCAGCGAAAGCATCGCCGGAATCGCGATGCCGTTCTCGACCTTGTTGCTGTCAGCGTCGTAGTAGCCGCCGATCGTGAACGGGGCGTCCTTCTGCGTCGTTCCAAGGCCCTCCATCGCGGCGAGCTTGACCGGCTGGTTCTTGGCGACGTCGCGCGCGGCCCAGTCGCCGACCAACACCTGCACCGGCGCGACGAGCGCCGCGACCGTCAGTGGGATGATCATCGCCTTGCGCACGTAGTCACTGCGGTCGCCCTTCAGCCAGGCGAATGCGTAGACGCTGGCCACGAGGAATCCGGCGACCATGTAGCCGGCGAGGTACATGTGGACAAGCTCGTGCCAGAAGAAATCATTGAACAGCGCGCGCCAGGGGTTGACGTTGACGATCTCGCCGCCGACGACGTCGAATCCGACCGGATTGTTCATCCAGCCGTTGACGGCGAGGACGGTGAGCGAGCCGACGATGCCCGCGAGCGCGATCGGGATTCCGGCCAGAAAGTGCGTCTTCTCCGGCAGGCGGTCCCAGCCGTAGACGTAGATCGCGATGAAGATCGCTTCCACGAAGAAGGCGAATCCTTCAAGTCCGAATGCAAGTCCGAAGACGTCGCCGAATGTCGCCATGAAGTTCGGCCAGAGGATGCCGAACTCGAAGCTGAGAATCGTGCCCGTCACAACCCCGATCGCGAAGAAGATCAACATCACCTTGCTCCAGCGCTTGGCGATGCGCTTGTAGACCGGGTTCTTCGTGCGCAGATAGAGACCCTCGGTGAAGAGCACGATCGCGGGCCACGCGATTCCGAAGCAGACCAGCGGGATGTGGAGCATCAGGGACAGCGCCTGAAGTTGGCGCGCCGCGACAGCCTGGTCCTGATTCTTGGGAACCAGGTCCCCGGTGACCTCCGTCACCTCGGCGATCGGAATCAGTGCGACGAGGTCACTGAGCATCAGCGGCCCCGTTCTTGCTGTCTGCAGGTGCGTTCTGACCCCTCGGAACTCTCGGCTGCTGGCGCGCCGCGCTCCAGGCGGATCCGGCAACACCGGTGCGAGTCTGGGATCATCACGTCCGACATTATTCGCAGATTGTGCGGCGGTCTGTGCGGAGAACTACACAGCAAACCTGATGCAACGACCGATCAGAAGTCGAAGCAGCTGCCGAGCAACGCTGCGGAGACGAAAAGCGGGATCGAACCAAGGACGTAGATCGCCGCGAAAGTCAGCACGTACGAGCGTCGACGAAGCTGCGATTCCCGAGCCTCGCGCATGATGCCGATTCCGACGGCAGAGACTGCGGCGAAGATGCCGAGCGCGATCGCCAGCTGAACACCGACCATCGAAGCCGCACGCCCGGTGCCGCAGCCGATGCTTGTCGGCGACATCCCCCATGCCAGCAGGAAGAGCCCGAAGAACTCGGCGACCAGGGCGAGCATGCCGCTGAAGATCCCGAGCGGCACGGGCGCGAACCTGCGGCCGCTCAAGCGGGGGTCGGGCAGCGCGGATTCGGGCTGCTCGGGAGGCTCGTCGGAAGCGCGATACATCGCCCTTCAAACTAGCGCCACCGCTCGTGGATCGCTCCGACCGCAGTGGCGGTGAAGTCAAAGAGGCTCATTCGCCCCTGATCGGCAGGTCGCCGAGATCCGTCAGTTCTGGGCTACTCGGTGCCGCCGGCAAGGCCGGGGCGCGGGAGCGGAGTCGGGCGTGCGCCGCGACCGGGCACGGGGCGCTCGGGCAACGGACGGCCGGAGGGCTCGCTCGGGGGTGTCTCGGGCTCCGGGGCCTTGAAGACGTCGTCCTCGGCGTCGCCGTCGAGCAGGCGCAGGAACTGATCGGATTCGATCGTCTCCTGGCGGATCAGAATCTTGGAGATGCGGTCGAGCTTCTCGCGGTGCTCTTCGAGCACGCGGTGCGCCGTCTGGTGGGCGTGCTCGACCATGCGACGCAGCTCGGAGTCGATCTCGGAGGCGATCTCGTCGGAGTAGTCGGGCTCGTTGGAGAACTCGCGACCGAGGAACGGCTGGCCGTGGTCGTGACCGAAGACGCGCGGTCCGAGCTTCTCGCTCATGCCGAAGCGCATGACCATCTGCTTGGCCGTCGAGGTGACCTTCTCGAGGTCGTTTGAAGCGCCGGTGGTGATCTCGCCGAAGATGATCTCTTCAGCTGCGCGGCCGCCCAGGGTCATCGCCATCGTGTCCGAGAGCTCTGAGCGGGAGGTGAGGAACTTGTCCTCGGTCGGCATGCTGATCGTGTAGCCCAGTGCCTGTCCGCGGTTGATGATCGAAATCTTGTGCACCGGGTCGCAGCCGGGCAGGTAGTGCCCGACCAGTGCGTGGCCCATCTCGTGGTAGGCGGTGATCAGGCGCTCCTTGTCGCTCATCAGGCGCGACTTCTTCTCGGGGCCTGCGATCACGCGCATGATGCCCTCTTCGAGCTGCTTCTCGGCGATCGCCTTGAGGCCGTCGCGCGCCGCGAGCAGCGCGGACTCGTTGATCAGGTTTGCGAGGTCAGCACCGGTGAAGCCGGGAGTCTGGCCGGCGAGCTTCTCGAGGTCGATCGACGGTGCCATCGGCTTGCCGCGGGTGTGGACCTTGAGGATCTGGATGCGGCCCTTGCGGTCCGGACGGTCAACCGCGACCTGGCGGTCGAAGCGGCCCGGGCGAAGCAGTGCGGGGTCGAGCACGTCCGGGCGGTTGGTCGCCGCGATCAGGATCACGTTGTCCTTGGTCTCGAAACCGTCCATCTCGACGAGCAGCTGGTTGAGCGTCTGCTCGCGCTCGTCGTTGCCGCCGCCCATGCCGGCACCGCGGTGACGGCCGACGGCGTCGATCTCGTCCATGAAGATGATGCAGGGGTTGTTCTGCTTGGCCTGCTCGAAGAGGTCGCGCACGCGGCTCGCGCCGACGCCGACGAACATCTCGACGAAGTCCGAACCGGAGATCGAGAAGAACGGCACGCCGGCCTCGCCGGCGATCGCGCGGGCGAGCAGCGTCTTACCGGTGCCCGGAGGTCCGTAGAGCAGAACGCCCTTCGGGATGCGAGCGCCCAGCGCCTGGAAGCGGCGCGGGTCCTCGAGAAATTCTTTGACCTCCTGGAGCTCTTCGACGGCTTCATCCACACCGGCGACGTCCTTGAACGAGATCTTCGGGGTGTCTGCGCTCATGCGACGGGCTCGGCTCTTGCCGAAGCTCATCACGCGCGATCCGCCGCCGCCCTGCATGCGGCCGAAGATGAACAGCCAGAAGGCGAGCAGAAGCAGAATCGGGAGGAACAGCGTGAGCAGGCTGCCGAGCGAGTTGCGATTGCTCGGACGGACATCGAAGGTGAGGTTGTCGATGCCCTGCTTCTTCTGCTGAGCCTGGATGTCCTTGGTCAGCTGAGTCGCGAACTCGGGCGGGTAGGCAGTCTTGTAGGTGCGCTTGTCCTTGGGGATGTCGTCCTTGCGCGTGACCTGCAGGCCGTTGTTGGCCGTGTCCATGACGACCTTTTGCACCTGGCCGGCGGTCAACTGCTGGTTGAAGTCGCCGAACGACTGCGACTTCTTGTCGGGCGTCGGTGCCATCAGCCTCGTCACGAGGAAGACGACGAGAATGAGGAAGAGAATCGGGACCAGTGCCCGTTTGAACGTTGGATTCATAAGCTGGAAAACCGTGAAAATGCAGGCTACCAGTGATTCGGTATCTGGCAGCTAGGTCTTGAGCGCCGCAACGTAGGGAAGGTTGCGAAGTTGCTGCGCGTGGTCGAGTCCATAGCCCACGACGAACTTGTCAGGTATCTCAAAACCGACGTAACGGAGGTTCGGATCGACCTTGAAACGATCGGGCTTCACGAGCAGCGAGCAGACCTCAAGAGACGCCGGATTGCGCGACCCGAGATTCTTCATCAGGTAGGAGAGCGTCAGGCCAGAATCGACGATGTCCTCGACGATCAGAACGTCGCGCCCCTCGATCGGCGTGTCGAGGTCTTTCAGTATCCGCACGACTCCGGAGGACTCTGTGCTCGATCCGTATGAAGAGACGGCCATGAAGTCAAGCTCGCACTCGATCTCCAGCTGCCGCATCAGGTCGGCAAGGAAGAAGACCGCGCCTTTGAGCACGCCGACCAGCAGAAGGTTCTTGCCTGCGTAGTCCTCGTTGATCTGCGTCGCGAGCGTGCGGATGCGCTGCCGCAGGTCATCGGACTGCACGAGGATCTCGCCTATCTGTTCGCGGGGCGGCACTGAGGGGTCAGTGTAGGACGCGGGCGCGGCCGCGCTGGATCGCAAGACGCGCGCCCTCCATCTGCAGCTCGCGCAGCTCGCCCGAGCGACCAAGTCTCAGGGCTTCGTCGAGTACGCGCGCGGCCTTGGGCACCGGCACGGGCCGACGGTCTTCGACGTATCTGCGCAGCACCGCGCCGCCGAGCGCCGGCGGCAGTTCTGCAAGGCCATCAAGGTCCAGCGCGCCGTCTTCCGTGGTCAAGCCCGCAGTGAGCCCGTCGACCACGGCCGTCAGCTCGGCTCCTTCGGCGCGCAGATCCTCGGCAGTCTGCAGCAGGTTGGAGATCGCCGCCGGATGCAGCCGCTCGGCGTCGGCGAGCAGGCGTCGCGTCCTCACGCGGGCGAAGCGCGGATCCTCGTTGGTCGCGTCCTCGCGCCAGGTCTCGCCCTGATCGGCGAGCCAATTGCGAAGTTGATCGCGCCGCAGGTTCAGGAGCGGGCGCACAATTCTTCCGCGCCGTGCAGGCATGCCATGAAGCGCGCGGCGACCGGGCGAAGCGAAGAGCCGGTAAAGGATCGTCTCGGCCTGATCGTCGGCCGTGTGGGCAACGGCGATCACGGCAGCGTCGCCCCGCGAATCGGCCAGCTGATCGGCCGCGTCGTAGCGCAGCTCGCGCGCCCAGTCCTGGAGGTTTCCGCCGTCGCGCGCGGGCGCCTGGCGAACTTCGATCGGCACCGAGAACCGGGCGCAGAAATCGACGCAGAACTCTTCGTCGGCAGCGCTCTGATCTCCGCGCAGTCCGTAGTTCACGTGCAGCGCGAGGAGTTGCTCGGGCCGGTGGATCCGGGTCATCGCGAGCAGCAGCGCAGTCGAGTCACCGCCACCGGAAAACATCACAATCGCAGGGGTTTCGTCCGGATCAGCGCCTGGCGCGACGAGCGCCTCGCGGACGACCCCTTCGACATCAATCTCGTTGGCTGAAGCTTTTCGTTGATCCATCGAACAAACGTCCATAGAACACGTGTCCATCTATCCCGGGCCTTATATGGAGTCACGCGCGCGTGCACGACAACACAATCGTGCACGGTGTCCGCACAGTATCCCGCAACAGTGGAGCGACTCGCCTTCTCGGCGTTTTCGTGCTGCTCGCAGCCGTGCTGACCTCGATGCTCGCCGTCGCATCGGCTTCGGGCGCCGCGGCCGACACCGCCGCCGCGCCGACCCAGCTGATCGTCGGATTCACAAGCGGCACTTCTCGCTCGGAAAGCAGCTCGATCATCAATGACACCGATGCATCGATCGCGCGTCGCCTTCCGGGCGGGTCTGCCCTCGTGAACCTCGACCCCGGCGCGAGTCTCGACGGAGTCGCTGAAGCGCTCGAAGCCGAAGACGGCGTGCGTTACGCATCCCCTAACTTCACGGTTCGCGCCTCGGCAGTCGCCGCCGATCCGCTGATCACCGACGGCAGTGCCTGGGGCCTGATGCGCGTCCGCGCGCTGAATGCCTGGCCTTCGGCCGACGGCAACGGCGCAGTGGTCGCGGTCCTCGACAGCGGAGCCAACGCCGCCAACCCGGATCTCGCCGCGAACCTCTGGACCAACGCTGCTGAGATCGCGGGCAACGGCGTCGACGACGACAACAATGGATTCATCGACGACGTCAACGGAGCCGACTGGGTCGAGCGCGACGGCAACCCCGACGACGCCGGCGGCCACGGAACGCACGTCGCCGGCACGATCGCCGCCGCGGCCGGGAACAACTTCGCCGCAGCCGGCGTAGCGCCCGGCGCGAAGATCATGCCGCTGCGCTTCCTCGACGGAAACGGTGCCGGCAACATCGCCGATGCGATCGCCGGCATCGACTACGCGATCACCAACCGCGCCGACGTGATCAACGCCAGCTGGGGCGGACGGGACTTCTCGCCGCCGCTGCGCGACGCGATCGCCCGCGCCGGAGCCGCAGGCATCACGGTCGTCGCCGCCGCAGGCAACGACGGCCTGAGCAACGACTCATCCCCCACCTACCCCGCCGCATTCAGCCTCTCGAACCTGATCGCCGTCGCCGCGAGCGACCGCCGCGACAAGCTCGCGAGCTTCTCCAACTTCGGCAGCAGCGTTGACGTTGCCGCGCCGGGCGTCGAGGTCGTCAGCACCGAAGGCGCAGGACTTGCCTACATGAGCGGCACCTCGATGGCCGCGCCGCACGTGGCCGGCATCGCCGCCCTGGCGCGCAGCTTCAAGCCGGGTCTCGCGCCGGCGACTGTGATCGCCTCGATCGAGTCGGGCGTTCAGAAGAACTCCGCGCTGTCGGGCAAGGTCAGGACGGGCGGCGTCGCCGACGCGACCGGAACCCTCAACGCGCTCGGCGCTGGCATCACGACCATGGGCACCGGCGCCGCCCCGGGCGACTTCAAACTGCGCAAGCCCGGCAAGCGCGTGAAGATCCGTGGCAAGCGCGGAATCGTGCGCTTCAGTTGGAGCCGCGCCAGCGACACCGACCTGATCGGTTACGACGTGATCGTCAACGGCAAGGTTCGCGCCCAGGTGAAAGGAACGCACGCCCGCATCAAAGTTCCCGCCGGCAAGTGGAAGTGGAGCGTCGTCGCGATCGACGCCGAGGGCAACACGACCACCGCGATGAAGTCCTCTTCAAGCAACGGACGCATCTCGGTGCTGAACACGAAAAAGAAGCGCCGCTAGCGCTCCTGCTTACTGGCGCGGCTCGACCCGGAAGAGCTCGACAACGTCGTCGAAGCCCTTCAACCGCACCTTGCCGATCGACACGAACCGGAGGCCGAGTGCCTTGCGGTTCTTGACGCGTTCCTTGACCTGCGCGGTCACGAGCACCTCGTCGATGTCGGTGCGGTTGAGCACGCGGGCGGCCATGTTGATCGCCCCGCCGAAATAGTCGCCGGCGCGGTAGAGCGCCTCACCGAAGTCAAGGCCGATGCGCAGCCTGAAAGGCTGTTCGCCCTCACTTGCCAGATCGACTGACCAGGCCACCAGGTCTGCGGGCTCGGATCCGACGATCATCGCGCCGTCGCCCGTCAGCTTGATCAGGCGCGCGCTGTCTGGAAGGGTGGTCTCGATGTGCTGGCGCAGTTGGTCGGCCTGCTCGAAGGCTTTCTCCACTCCGGCCTGCTCGGTGTAACGCGTGAAGCCGGCAATGTCCACGAAGCAGATCGCGACGTTGAGTCGGCCGTCGGCGGGGTCGCTCGTTCGCGACGTGCCCTGCACGTTCTCGATCTGAACCTGCTCCGTGTGCTCCTGCAAAAAACGCGAGTGCATGTACTCAAACAGCGGCGAGATGTGCGGCAGCACGCCGCCGATCATCGAGCTCATCGCTTCGGAGATCGCCTCAGGCTTGGCGCCGCTCTGCAGCAGCGGCTCGTGCACGAACATGCGCACGAGGCGCGCCTCGGCGTCGGCGATGTCGCCGAAGGCCTTCGCCGCGACGCGGATCACCTGAAGCACTGCGCCCAGGGGAACGCCGGCGTCGAGGATCTCGCGCACGCGTTTCATTGCTTCGACGTCCTGCTCGGTCACGCGATCGGTCTTCTGTACCGACATGCCGAGCGAGATCCAGATCTGCTCTGCGATGTCGAGTTTGATCCCTGCGGCGCGCGCGGCCTGCTTCAAGCTGTAGTGCTTTGACTCAACGGCAAAGAGCACGTCAACCCCGCCGAGTGCGAGGCGTCCGTCGCCTGCGGCCTTGACGATCTCTTCGAGCGGCTGGCCGCCCTTGCGCAGCTGACCGACGATGCGCGCGTGCGCGATCGACGAGCTGGTCCAGACGCCGTCGTACTCGGGGATGGCGCCAGCTTTGATCCAGCGCTTGAGCGTGGCAACAGATACGCCGACGCGTTGGGCGACGTCTTCGTCGGTCGTCAGATGGGCGACCTGTGCGTTGAACTCCTCAGTGTTCTGAGGCTCAGGGAGGTCGCCAGCGTTGACCGGCTTGGTTTGTGCGCTTGATTTGGCCATAGGAGATGCGGGAAGGCGAGCAGTTGAGCGAACTGATTTTCGCAGGCCGGACGCGACCTCCGATCATCCCTTTTTATGAACTTGACCCGCTGTTTCACGCAATTTGCGTGGTTCCCGAGGGTTTCTGAGCGGCCAGCTGCGGGCCCGCCCGAGGGCAGGCCCGCGGTGGTCAACGTCTATTTGGCCGCAGGATTCTTTGCCGCAGGCTTGGCGGCCGGCTTCTTGGCGGCCGGTTTGCGGGCTGCCGGCTTCTTTGCCGCAGGCTTCTTTGCCGCAGGCTTCTTCGCTGCCGGCTTCTTCGCTGCCGGCTTCTTGGCTGCGGTCTTGGCAGCGGGCTTGCTCGCGGCAGTGGTGCGACGGGCTGCAGGCTTCTTCGCTGCCGGCTTCTTCTTGGCGGCCGGCTTTGCGGCAACGCCAGGAGTCGCGGAGCGGACGCGCGCCTCAAGCTCGTTGAAGCGTTCTTCCAGCGAGTCAACGAGTTCACGCGCTGAGTCGAGCTCGGCGCTTGCGCTCTTGCGCAGGTCTTCTGAAGCCTTGCGCAAGTCGTCACTGACGCTCTTGACTTCATCAACGATCGAGCGGCTGAAGCGGTCGGCCGCGTCGGTCACCTCGTCGAGCACGCCCTTGGCACGCTTACGGTCGAAGTTGTCTCCAAGGGTCGCCTCGAAAGTTTTTTCAACGGCGGCGCGGAGCTGATCGGTAATGCCTTGAGGTGTCTTTTTGGTAGCCATAGGCGGCATACGATACTCCGCGATCGGGGCCTTGCAACGCGCGGTCGGCCAATTTCCCAAGATCGTGTCATGCGGGCAATCCGCCTCGCGCTGATCGCCGAAGCGACCTCCGGCCGCAGCTACCCAGACCTGCTGAAGACGACGGCAAGTACACGGACGTCACCACGCTGCTCAGCGCGAACTACAGACAAAGGCCGTCTGCCGGCTCCTGGGCAGGTAGCCTGCGCGGCGATGGCGCCGCTACAAGACATGGAGTTGCCCGAGGGCGACGGCCAGACCATTCACCTGAACCCCGCCGCGGAGTTTCACCCGCACATCCTGCTGCCCGGCGACCCCGCCCGAGCGATGGCGATCGCGATCAAGCAGCTGACCGAGCCGCGAATGTTCAACCATCGCCGCGGCCTGTGGGGCTACTCAGGAGAGACGCCCGAAGGCAAGGGCTTCGTGATCCAGTCGAGCGGCATGGGCGGACCGAGCGCGGCGATCATCGTTGAAGAACTTTGTGATCTTGGCGCTGAGGTGATCGTGCGGGTGGGGACCTGCGCGGCGATCAATCCTGCGGTGAAACTCGGCGACCTTGTTGTTGTGAGCGCGGCGATTGCCGATGATGGGACCAGCCAGGCGCTTGGGGCCTCGCATGCGGTTCCGGCCGATCGTGAATTGTTCGGCGCACTGGTTGAGCGCGCCGGCGCGACTGACCGCGCCGTGCACGAAGGGCGCATCGCCACGGTCGATCTGTTTTATGACCCTGACGCCGACGCCCGCCACGCGTCTTTGCTCGAGCGTGAGGCGCTTGCCATTGAGATGGAGGCAGCGGCCCTGTTCGCCGTCGCCAAGCGGCGCGGCATTCGCGCGGCATGCCTGCTGGGCGCCACCGACGAACTGCACGGCGACGAAGATCGAGTCCGCATGACGCACGACGAAGTCACGGAGCTCGGCGAGGATCTCGGCGCAGTCGCTGTCGCAGCAGTGAGTTCCTTGTCGATCGAATAGCGAAGCGACTTCTTGCCGCATGGCACGGGTGACCACCACATCCATCCAGCGGAAACTCCCTTGGGTACGCGGATCGGCGACATCCGACTGCGCAAATACCTCGTTCGGGGGAGTAAACAATCCCCGCTCAAACCCTTAACGGGGTTATGAGCAACCGCAACGGAGTAACAAACAAATACCTAATAACGCTTGCTTTTTACTTACCAAGCGGTTATACAGGTGTCAACGCATATCTCGGTGTCCCAATGGGGCCTGTGCGTTCATTTGGGCTGCGCCGCTCCTCGTGCGGGGGAAACGTAAGTACGAGGGGCGGCAGCGCCTACTGCAACCGCGACCTTGCTCACCCAACGCCGGACCTCACTCGGGAGGCCCGATGACTCCTACGGCTTTGCGCACCCACCGCGCTACCAATTTCAGAGACCTCGGCCGGCTCGAACTCGATCGAGTCGCGACCGATCTCGTCGTCGAGTACGGATCGCTGATCCTTCAGGACGCCGCGCGCTACAGCGTCAACAGCTCAGACGCCGAGGACGCCTACCAGCGTTCGCTCGAGATCCTGCTCACCAAAGCGCCGACGACGGATCCGGCGCAACTGGTTCCCTGGCTTCGCACGGTCGTCAGAAACGAGGCACTCGCGATCGCGAGGTCGAGGCACAACACGGGCGTCGAGTTCACCCCAGAACTCGTCGACACGGCCGCCCCCGACGCACTGCCCACAGACGACGTCGTGGAGTCTTTCGCAGAACTCGAGATGGGCGCCGAGGCTCTCCAACATCTTTCCAAGGATCAGATCACATGCCTGATCGCCCAGTCGACCGGTCTCAACTACGACGAGATCGTCGAGGTCACGGGTTTCACGCGGCGCAAGGTCACGCGGTGTATCGAGAACGGTCGCCAGGCGTTCGTGCGCAAGGTGGATGCAATCGCAGCCGGATCTGAATGCGAGCGAATGCAGCCACTGATTCATCGCCTGCTCGACGCTGATGCGGAGGCCGCGATCGAGCTTCGACCCCATCTACGCCACTGCCTCGCCTGCCGAAGCAGACTGCGCGCCTACGACTCCGCGCCGAGGAACGTCGCTGCGCTCTTCCCGCCGGCGCTGGTCGTTGTCGGTCACCCCAACGTGACGCTGATGTCGCGCTTGAGCGACTGGTGTAACGCACTGGCCGACCGCGTTGCGACGCAGTTTCTCGGTGCCGAGCGGTGGGCCGAGGCGGCCGGGGTCAAGAAGGTTGCCGTGGTCGCATCCATCGCGACCGCAACCGCAGGCGGCGGCGCGGCAGTGCACAAGGCCATCGAGAACGACCGCGCCGAACGTGGCGCCAGCTCTGGGGACACGCGCAAGGTCGCGAGCGCGCCCGAAGGCGACCTGTTCGATCCGATCAGTGTTTCGCGGCCAGAACCCAAGGCCAATAGACGTGTCAGACGTGAACCCAAGAGCCAGATGCAGGCCGCTCCGCCAACCCGGACGCCTGCGCCGGCTCCGGCCGCTCCCGCGGAATCTGCCGTGGGCGACGGATCCGCCGAGTTTCTTCCGGAAGCGCGAGGGTCAGAATGATCTCGCGCAGCGCACTTGCGTGGCTTGCCGTCGCGGTGAGCACCTTCGGCTTCTCCGCGGCCGAAGCGACCGCAGGCACCTACGACGTCACCCCTAATCCCTGCGGATCGTGGGCGGGCTACGGCGCCAACGGCTGGGGCGCCGGGATCGGCTGCCTCAATGGCTACTCGGCGTTTCAGCTGAACTCCGGCGACGGCCTGTCGGTCGGATCGCCGGGGACGTTCATGTGGCTGAAATCTCCGCGTCTGCCAGACGCGACGTATCTCGAATCGCTGACACTCTCGTACGCGTCCTCCCAGGCGACGTTGGCCGTGGGCAATATTCAAGCCCGCGGATGTCAGCGATACACCGGCTCCACCGATGTCTGGAGCGGAGGCGCGAACGGGGAATGCGTCGGGGCCGTTTTCGATCTCCCGAACCAGGGGAACTTTGGATCGCGTCTGATCGGCGCCGGCGAACTGGTCTGCGGGACCAACTGCGGCGGTTGGCAACTGAATGCCAAGTCCGGCGCCACAAGTGGCTTCGTCTGGCTGAACGCCCTGACCGCGAGCATCGGTGACACTGCGGCGCCGATCGTCACATCTCAGTTGGCGATCCACGAGATAAGCCAAGGCGGCTGGCTGCGTGGCACCGTCGAGTTCGGGGCGACCGGCAGCGACACGAACGGCAGCGGAATCAAGGCGATGGCGTTCATGCCCGGCGCTCCGATGCTCTCAATATTGAGCACATCAAACTGCGACTACAGCCAGTGGATTCCGTGCTCCGCCACGAGGGACTGGAACGGTGCGTTTGACACGACAGTTGTCTCGGACGGGAGCCACACCGGTCACTACACCGCCACAGACACCGGCGGCAACACAAGCCAGAGCAGCTCGTTCGCGTACAAGACCGACAACACGAACCCGACGACCCCGAGTGATGTAGCCCCCGTCGTCGCCGGCATGAACGGCTGGAGTTCCGTCAACTCTGTCGGCGCGAGCTGGACCAACGGTGCCGAGGTCGACGAGGACTCGACGCACTCCGGCCTTGACAAGGTGACAGTCGACGTCAACCCGACCGACGGCGCGCAGCCCGACCCCGCACCGGTCACCGTGCCAATCGGCGACACCACCTCCGGCATCAGCGCGACCAGGACCGGAATCAGCGGCGTGACGCTGCCCGCCGCCGGGGCATGGACGATTCGACTCCAGCTGGTGGACAAGGCCGGCAACGTCTCAGACGTCGGGGATGGCTCTGGCTCGTCGGCAGACTCAGACATTTCTGTCGGCTACGACCCGAACCCTCCGGCGGTGCCTCAGGGCCAGGCGAACGGCTGGATCAGCCGAGACGAGCTTGCCGCGGGGTACGACCAGTCGTTCACGTACACCGCCCCGCCGAACTCGCTGGCGCCGATCTGCGGGTTCGCGAGCACCACTGACAAGAACATCAACGGAACTGCAGGCTCAACGATCAACGTTCCTGGTGGCGGTACGCGCAAGGTGCGACTTGAGGGCACGCTCGAAGAGGCCACGCACTACGTGCACCTGCGCGCAATTGCCTGCAACGGAGTCGCCTCGCTGAACACCAGCACGACCGAGGCGAAGGTTGACCGGACCGATCCTGTCGGCACGATCGTTGGAGTCGAGAATGGGAAGTGGTATCGGGATGGGAAGGTGGTTGAGTTGAGGGGGAGTGATGCGCTTTCGGGGATGGAGCCTGCGCCT
>JBPPNF010000029.1:0-7801 GCA_051306435.1 Solirubrobacterales bacterium
GAGCACACGCTTGCGCCCGGCGCGAGCACGGGAGGGGAGGGCGACAGCCCGATCCACGAACCCGGCTCACGCGAGACGCTGCTCGTCCAGCAGGGCTCGCTCGATCTGCTGATCGACGACGAGCGCCGCACCCTCGAGGAAGGCGACAGCGTCACCTTCGACGCCGACCTCCCGCACCACTTCGAGAACCCGGGCAGGTCCACAACCATTTTCCTTGCGGTCACCGCCGCCGGTCTCCGCCGCGGATGACCAGGCGCGCCTGATCGATCCCCAAAACCCACAACAGGAGCAGAACGATGCCGCAATCGATGTTCGAAAAGATCTGGGACCAGCATGAAGTCAGCGAAGGCCTGATCTACATCGACCTTCACCTCGTGCACGAGGTCACCTCACCCCAGGCGTTTGACGGCCTGCGCCTGGCGGACCGCAAGGTTCGCCGCCCCGACCGCACGATGGCCACGGCCGACCACAACATCCCGACCGACGGAGCCACGACGCTCGCCCAGATCAAGGACGCGCTCAGCCGCAAGCAGATCGAGGTGCTCGAGAACAACTGCGCCGAGTTCGGCGTGCCGGTCCACTCGATCGGCTCAGAACACCAGGGCATCGTCCACGTGATCGGTCCGGAGATGGGCATCACCCAGCCGGGCATGACGATCGTCTGCGGTGACAGTCACACGGCTACCCACGGAGCGTTCGGCGCCCTGGCGTTCGGCATCGGCACCAGCGAGGTCGAACACGTGCTGGCAACGCAGACGCTCCCGCAGAGGAAGCCGAAGTCAATGCGCATCAACTACACCGGCGAGCTGGGATTCGGCGTCACGCCGAAGGACCTGATTCTCGCCACGATTGGCCAGATGGGCGTCGACGGCGCCGTCGGACATGTCGTCGAGTACGCGGGCGAGCCCGTGGAGAATATGAACATGGAAGGCCGCATGACGATGTGCAACATGACGATCGAGGGAGGCGGTCGCGCCGGCCTGATCGCTCCCGACGAGACCACCTTCGAGTGGGTCAAGGGCCGCAAGGCTGCTCCGTCGGCCGAAGACTGGGACGACACCGTCGCCGAATGGAAGAGCCTCCGCACCGACGATAACGCGACCTTCGACAAGGAAATCACGATCGACGCATCGACGATATCCCCGCAGGTCAGCTGGGGCACCACGCCGAGCATGGTCACGCAGGTGACCAACGAGGTCCCGCACCCCGACGCGTTCGAGAACGACACCGACCGCGACGGCGCCGAGCGCGCGCTCGAATACATGGGCCTCGAGGCAGGAACTCCGATCCAGGAGATCAAGCTCGACCGCGTCTTCATCGGCTCCTGCACCAACAGCCGCATCGGCGACCTGCGCTCTGCCGCAGAAGTCGTCAAGGGCCGCAGGATTGCTGACACGGTCAGCGCGATGGTCGTCCCGGGCAGCGCACAGGTGAAGATCCAGGCAGAAGCAGAAGGCCTCGACAAGATCTTCATCGACGCCGGTTTCGACTGGCGCAGCGCGGGCTGCTCGATGTGCCTCGGCATGAACCCGGACACGCTTGACCCGGGTGAGCGCTGCGCATCAACGAGCAACCGCAACTTCGAGGGCCGTCAGGGCCGCGGCGGCCGCACGCACCTGGTCAGTCCTCAGATGGCAGCCGCAGCCGCGGTCGCCGGACACTTCGTCGACATCCGTGAATGGAGCAACTGATGGAACCCGTTACCACCGTTGAAGGCAATGTCACAGTCCTCGACCGCAGCGACGTCGACACCGACCAGATCATCCCCAAGCAGTTCCTCAAGCGCGTCGAGCGCACGGGCTTTGGCGAGTTCCTGTTCTACGACTGGCGCAAGGAGCCGGGCTTCGAGCTGCCCGTGAACCCGATCCTCGTGACCGGGCGGAACTTCGGCTGCGGCAGCTCGCGCGAGCACGCGCCGTGGGCTTTGAACGACTACGGCTTCGACGCGATCATCGCGCCCAGCTTCGCCGACATCTTCTACAACAACTGCTCGAAGAACGGCATGGTGCTTGTCACTCTGCCCGAGGACGACTGCAAGGACATCGGCGCGGCCGGCGACGCAGTGATCGACCTCGAACACAAGGTCGTGAAGGCCGGCGGCAAGGAGTACCCGTTCTCGATCGACGAGGGCATCCGCCACAACTTGATCCACGGCCTCGATGACATCTCGATCACGCTGCAAGAGGAGGCGGCGATCAGTGATTACGAAAAGAATCGCGAGCGAAAAGGTCCGGTCACGACCCACCTGTAGGCAGCTTCAGTCGGGATCAACCAGCTCGAGTGATCCCACGTGCAGCCCGTCCTGAAGGCGGACCACAGCAAACCACGCATCGAAGTAGGCGTCGAAGGCGTCGTCTGCGTGGGCGATGGCGGTAACTACGTGCCAGCCGACGTAGTTTTCGGCAGTCACCTGCTCGGGGACGTCGATGCCCGCCGGAAAACCTGACGGTTCGCGTAGTTGCTCATAGTCGAGGGCACCCTCACCGACCTCGAATTCGGTCGGCCACTTTCCGGCGGGAAGACCCCATTCCTCGCCCATCTCTTCGACCTCTGCTGAGATCGCGCGAAAAACCTGATCCGGTGTGAGCCACGGGGCGAGGATCACATCGAGCGCCTCGAAGTCCCTGGCGACAATTGCCTTCCCGAACGCATTCTTCAACTGCTTGACTGCCTGGTCCATCGGATCTCCCGTTGCGTTAGCCTTCGCGCCGCAGATGAGCGGCACCGCAAACATAGTCACGCTTCCCGGCGACGGAATCGGTCCCGAAATCATGGACGCAGCCAAGGAGCTGCTGACCACGATCGGCGGGATCATCTGGGAAGACCACGACATGGGCGGCGTCGCGATCGACAATCACGGCAACCCGCTGCCGGATTCAACACTCGAGGCCGCCAAGGCCAGCGACGCCGTTCTGCTCTCCGCAATCGGCGGGCCCAGGTGGGACTCGACCAACCCCGACGACCCGCGCCCCGAGCAGGGTCTGCTCGGCATCCGCAAGGGCCTCAACCTCTACGCCAACCTGCGCCCGGTCAAGCCGATCCCGGCGCTGTACGCCGCCAGCCCGCTCAAAGAGGAGCGCATTGCCGGCACCGACCTGCTCGTCATCCGCGAGCTCACCGGCGGCATCTACTTCGGCGACAAGTCCCGCGTGGACGGCGTCGCCACCGACATCTGCGCCTACTCGATCGAAGAGATCGAGCGGATCGCGCGCGTCGGCTTCAAGTCCGCCCGCACCAAGGTCACCAGCGTCGACAAGGCCAACGTCCTTGAGACCAGCCGCCTCTGGCGCGAGACCGTGATCCGCGTCCACGACGAAGAGTTCCCGGAAATCCCGCTCGAGCACCTGCTTGTGGACAACGCCGCGATGCAGCTCGTCTCGGCGCCCAGCGACTTCGACGTGATCCTGACCGAGAACCTCTTCGGCGACATTCTCTCTGACGAGGCCGCGATGATCACCGGCTCGATCGGAATGCTGCCCAGCGCGAGCATCAGTGGCGACGGCCCGGGCATGTTTGAGCCCGTTCACGGCTCTGCGCCTGACATCACGGGAACCGGCAAGGCCAACCCGATGGCGATGTTCCTCTCGGTCGCGATGATGCTGCGCCACGGCCTGGACCGTGAAACCGACGCCGCGCGGGTAGAATCGGCAGTCGACGCGGTGCTGGCTGACGGCCTGCGCACTGCTGATCTCGGGGGCGATGCCGATACCGCTTCTGTGACATCAGCAGTCATCGCGTCCCTGTAATCCGAGAGAAAAGGTCCGCAAATGGAGCCAACTGAGTACATCTGGCAGAACGGTGAATTCGTCCAATGGGATGATGCACGCGTACACGTACTCACGCATGGCTTGCATTACGGCACCGGTGTGTTCGAAGGTGTCCGTTGTTACGACACGCCGAAGGGGCCGGCGATCTTCCGTGGTCTTGACCACATGCAGCGCCTGCAGCGCTCGGCAAAGCTCTTCTACATGGACCTCGAGTACACGCCCGAGGAACTGCTTGCGCTGACCAAAGAGGTCATCACGCGCAACGGTCTCACTGACTGTTACATCCGCCCGCTCGCATTCCGCGGCTACGGCGAGATGGGCCTCTTCCCGCTCAACTCCAAGATCGAGTACTCAATCTCGGCGTGGGAGTGGGCGAGCTACCTCGGCGACGAGGGCAAGAAGCACGGCATCCGCGCGATGATCTCGTCCTGGTTGCGCATGTCAAGCAAGAGCTTCATCCCGCAGTCAAAGGCCACTGGTCAGTACCTCAACTCAATCCTCGCCAAGGTCGAGGCGCACCACGCCGGCTACCAGGAGGCGATCCTGCTCGATGAGCGCGGATTCGTCTGCGAGGGAACTGGCGAGAACGTCTTCGTGGTCCGCAACGGCGAGATCGCCACCCCCGGTCTCAACTCAGCGATCCTTGAAGGCGTCAACCGCGACGCGGTGATCCAGATCGCCGGGGACCTCGGTTACAAGGTCAACGTCCGCGACGTCACCCGCACCGAGCTGGTCCTCGCCGACGAGGTCTTCATGACCGGAACGGCCGCTGAGCTCGTCCCGGTTGCCGAGGTCGACGATCACAGGATCGGCGAGCCGGGTCCGATCACCCGCGCGCTCCAGTCCAAGTTCGAGGACGCCCTGCACGGAAAGGCGCCTGAATACGAGGGTTGGCTCGACTACGTCACCGCCGACAAGCCCGCTGCACAGGTATAGAATTCATTTCTCTTGAAATTCTGCACCTTCACCCGACGAATTACCAACGCCTGACCGCGAAACCGGTTGCGCGCACGCGCGCGACCAGTGTCAGGAATCCGTATTCGTCCGTTGAAGCAGTGCCGGTAAGGAATTTCACATGACTCAGTTCGATCCAGCAGTTCAGTTGTACGACACGACTTTGCGTGACGGCATGCAGGGTCCGGGAATGTCCCTCTCCGTCGAGGAGAAGGTCCGGGTGGCGCATGCCCTCGACTCGCTCGGCTTCCACTTCATTGAGGGTGGATTCCCCAGCTCGAACCCGAAGGAGATCGAGTTCTTCGAGGCGCTGGCGGGGGAGACGTTCGAGAACGCCGTCGTCGCTGCGTTCGGCATGACCCGCCGTCGCGACGTGCAGGCGGCGGACGACGAGGCACTCCAGGTGCTCGTCGAGTCGTTCGCGCCCGTATCGACGATCGTTGGTAAGACCTGGTCGCTGCATCTTGAGAAGGTCACAAAGGTCTCCAAGGAAGAGAATCTCGCGATGATCAACGACTCTGTCGCGTTCCTGCGCAGAGAGGGCAAGCGGGTGATCTACGACGCTGAGCATTTCTTCGACGGCTTCCGGGACAACCCGGGCTACTCGCTGGAGTGCCTCGAGGCAGCCGTGGACGGCGGCGCCGAAACAGCCGTGCTCTGCGACACCAACGGCGCGACGCTCCCGTCGCAGCTCGCCGCGGCAACGGCTTCGGTGGTCGATCAGCTCGGTGGTCGCGTGCGGGTCGGTGTGCACACCCACGACGACGCCGGAGTCGGCGTCGCCAACTCGCTTGCAGGCGTTGAGGCCGGTGCAACACACGTTCAGGGCACGGTCAACGGCTACGGCGAGCGCACCGGCAACGCCAACCTGATCACGATCCTCCCGAACCTCCAACTGAAGATGGGTCTGGAGTGCGTCGAGTCCGAGCGGCTCAAGCGCCTCACCACCGCCGCTCACCTGATCGACGAGATCTGCAACATGCGCCCGGATGGCCAGGCGCCTTATGTCGGTCATGACGCGTTCGCCCACAAGGGCGGAATGCATGTCGCCGGCATGCTCACCGACACCTCAACTTTCGAGCACATCGATCCGGTGGAGGTCGGAAACGATCGCAACATCCTGATCTCCGAGCTCTCTGGTCGTGGCACTGTCCAGGCGCGCGCCGACGAGGCGGGTATCGAGGTCACGCGCGAAGACGCCACCAAGGTCGTCGACAAGGTCAAAGAGCTGGAGTCGCAGGGTTACCATTTCGAAGCCGCTGACGCGTCCTTCGATCTGCTGATCCGCAAGGAGACAGGGAGCTACGAACCGCTCTTCAAGCTCGAGTCCTGGCGGACGATCGTCGAGAAGAACGCCGACGGCAAGGTCAGCACCGAGGCGACGATCAAGATCTGGGTCGGCGGCGACCGCTTCGTGCGCACCGCCGAGGGCAACGGTCCGGTCAATGCGCTTGACAAGGCGCTGCGTGAGGCGATCGGCGAGACCTACCCGCATCTGAAGGACATCGACCTCGTCAACTTCAAGGTCCGCATCCTCAACGAGACCAAGGGCACCGGCGCGGTCACGCGCGTGCTGCTCGACGCGTCCGACGGTCCTTCGACCTGGGGTGCGATCGGCGTCTCTGAGAACATCATCGAGGCTTCATGGCTCGCTCTGGTCGATGCGCTCGAGTACGGCATGCAGCCCGGACACGACATCACGACCGGTTCGCCCACGGCCACGGCCGCGGGAGACGGAAGTTGAACGACTCACTTCCCGCACTCGACGTGCTGCCGATGGCGCGGCCGGAGATCGGCGCGCGCGAGCAGGAGCTTGTCGCCGAGGTTCTCTCCAGCGGCGTGCTTTCGCTCGGGCCGATGCTCACGCGTTTCGAGCGCGCTGTTGCCGAATGGACCGGGGCCAGATACGCCTCGGCCGTCTCCAGCGGCACGGCCGGTCTGCACCTCGCGATCCGCGCCGAGGGCATCGTCTCCGGTGATGAGGTCGTGACCTCTCCGCTCAGCTTTGTGGCTTCAGCCAACGTCATGATCTACGAGAACGCCACGCCGGTGTTCGCGGACATCGATCCGGTCACGCTCAACATCGATCCGACCAAGGCCCGCGCGGCGGTCAGTTCGCGCACCGTCGGCCTGCTGCCGGTGCATCTCTTCGGCGCTGCCGCCGACATGACCGCCCTCGAGTCGATCGCGGCAGACCACCACAACCTCTGGATCGTCGAAGACGCCTGCGAAGCTGTCGGCGCGATCGACGCAAACGGTCGCATGGTCGGCACGCGCGGACACAGCGCAGTGCTCGGCTTCTATCCGAACAAGCAGATCGCGACGGGGGAGGGCGGCATGGTCCTGATGGGCGACAAGCAGATCAAGGACCGCATCGACAGCGCGCGCAACCAGGGTCGCGCGCCCGACATGGGCTGGCTTGATCACGAGAACCTTGGCTACAACTACCGCCTCAGCGACGTCGCGGCAGCGATCGGCGTGGCGCAGGTCGAGAAGCTCGATGAGATGCTCGACGCCCGCGCCCGGGTTGCCGGTTGGTACACGGAGCTGGTTGTCGAGCTCGACGGCGTCACGCCTCCGGCCGCAGACGAGGGCGTCGCCAGGCGCAGCTGGTTTGTGTACGTGGTGCAGCTCCCGCAGGGCATCGATCGCGATGAGGTGATCGGTCGGCTCAAGAGCGAGGGCGTCTCGAGCAAGCCGTACATGCCCGTGATCCACCTTCAGCCCTTCTACCGCGAGAAGTTCGGCTACGCGCCCGGTGATTTCCCGATCGCCGAGGACGTCGCCGCGCGCTCACTCGCCCTGCCGTTCTATCCGTCAATGAAGCGCAAGGAAGTCGAACGCGTTGTCGAAACACTGCAAAGGGCAATCAGCTGAATGGGCCGCTTCGAAGACCCGCAGGACGCCCTGTTCAAGGCGATCAACACATCGCTCGGCTACGACCAGCGGCTCTACCCCGAAGATATCGAGGGTTCAGTCGCCCACGCCGAGATGCTCACCGCCAAGCACATCATCAGCGCGGGCGATCTGGAAGCGATCAAGTCCGGCCTTGCCGCCGTGAAGAAGGAGCTCGACGCCGG
>JBPPNF010000030.1:0-2525 GCA_051306435.1 Solirubrobacterales bacterium
GATCGCGGGCACACTGGTGAAATAGCGGAAGGGATTTTGCATCGCTGCACGCTATGGAATACCACCTCCCGGCTCAAGCTGATTTGCTCTGACACTGCCCTAGATCGCCTAACGCAGACGTGTTGTTAAGCCGACGTCGACGACTGAGGATTCATGTCTTCAAGTTGCGGGACATTGGACTTATCCTTCAAAGCCACATCAGCTTCTGTTTGCACATACAGAGCGGAATTGGCGGACCCCTACGAAGGCGTCCGCCATGCAGTTACTCAGTGGAATTAGCCTTCAACCTCGAACGTGATTTTACAAGTAACCCTATACCTTTTGATCTTTCCGTCTTGGACGGTTGCGGCGTGATCTTTGATCCACACCGACCGGATCTGCTTAACGGATTTTGATGCCTCGGCGACAGCTTCTTGGGCAGCCTCTTCCCATCCCTTATCTGAGTCGCCCATAAGCTCGATAACTTTTAAAACAGACATGCTTTCGTTCCTCCTGGGTTTGCAATCGATCTAAAATAGCGGGTTTGTGGTCCGCCGACCTGCGCTGGTCAGCTTGTTGAACTTTGATCCCATCTCAACCCCTCCGTGTTTCGTCTTGCGAGGGAGCGCCGAACTCCAGCACCCGGCGTGGCCGACAGCACCGTCTCGTCATTGCCCCGTACGTTGAGGCCGGGCGGGCGCATCGGCGGGTAATTGTAGATGCGGGAATAGGACCAAGAGGTCCGACTCTCAACCCCGACCATCCCGTCTCAATTTTCAGAGCTATTCGAGATTGAACGCGCGCTTCTCTTTTTCTTGCGCACGGGCTGTTTGCTTGGGCGTTCGTCGCTATTGCGCTTATTTTCTTCGGCGCCGATCGTCGGGACAACGGCGCTCCTGGGTGGTACGCCTTCGCCAGCCGTGCGCATTGCTGAGCTGCGCTTCTTTTCGTCGTTTGGATTGCTCGCCATCGCTCGTGCCTCAAAGATCCAAGTCGATTCAATCGGTCCAAGACGGTCGTAGCAAATTCCGGGCCGCAGGCGCCTTAAGTGGAGGCCGGCGTTTCGGCTCAGGCCGGCGTATCGCGACCATGAACCTCGGCCGGTGGTGCGGTCGCCTCTACGGCCGTGAACGGCTCGATAATCGTGTATTGGTGCATCGCTCCCGCCGGCACCAACCATGAGTCTCCAGCTTTTAGATTCAGAGTCTGTCCTTCCAGATCGAGTCTTGCGCTGCCCGAGATGACATAGCCCACAGTTTCGTACTCCCTCGTCGTGGGAGCCTTGAGCTTATACCAACGGCATGATTTTTTGACTCTGGCGGGATTCCCAAATCAGTCGAATTCTGATTCAAGGCTGGCAAAGGAGATTTGCCATGCCAGCCAGTGTTCCGCTTCGCCCGGATTTTGATGCAGCGACCCTTCGACTGGTTACCAAACGTTGCCCGGATAGCCGCCAAACCCGCCGGCTTCTGGCTCTCGCGGCGGTCTATGACGGGATGAGCCGCGCTGAAGCCGCGAAGGTCGGCGGTATGGACCGCCAGACGTTGCGCGATTGGGTTCACCGGTTCAACGAGGAGGGTATGGATGGTCTGACCAACCGCAAAGGCGCAGGCCGGCCGCGCATGTTGAGCGATGAACAAATGAAAGAGCTTGGCGAGATTGTCGAAACCGGCCCTGATCCGGCAGTAGACGGCGTTGTGCGCTGGCGGCGGATTGATCTGAAGCGGGTGATTGAGGAGCGCTTTGACGTCGTCTATTCCGAGCGTGGAATATCCAGACTGCTTGCCGAACTGGACTTTGCCCATATCAGCGCTCGCCCACAGCATCCCAGGCAGGATGAGCGCATCATCGCAGCGTTCAAAAAAACTTCGCCAACACGCTCGCGGCGCATATAGCGAACCTGCCAGCGCAAACACCGATAGAAATCTGGTTCCAGGATGAAGCGCGCCTTGGTCAGAAGAACGGCCAGGCGCGGCTGTGGGCGAAGAAGGGCTCGCGCCCCCGCCAACCCGCCGATCAGCGCTATCAAAACGCCTATCTGTTCGGAGCCATTTGCCCAAAACGAGGAACAGGCGCAGCGCTCATGCTGCCTTGGGCGAACGCCAAGACAATGCAGTTGCATCTCGATGAGATCAGCAAGATGGTCGCGAGGAGGGCCCATGGCGTCGTTCTCATGGACCGGGCCGGGTGGCATACGACAGCCAAGCTGAGCGTGCCGAAGAACCTCACCATCATTCTGCTGCCATCGCGCTCGCCGGAACTGAACCCGGTCGAAAATATCTGGCAGTACATCCGCGCAAACTGGCTCTCCAACCGCGTGTTCGAAGACTATGACGCCATCATCGACGCCGGTTGTGATGCCTGGAACCGGCTGGTCGACCAGCCCGAAACAATCAAATCAATCGGAATGAGAAAATGGGCTCATGACGGTCAAAATTAAATGCCGCTGGTATAAGCCCTCGCCAAGCTCACGGGAGTGTGGAGGGAGATCAGGGCTGCTTGTGGATGGATTGAGAGATAGGAACGACAATGGCGAGCCTTTGAAC
>JBPPNF010000031.1:0-23938 GCA_051306435.1 Solirubrobacterales bacterium
TCGACCGTCCAGGTCACCGAGTTCGAAGCGGCGCTGTTGTTGCCGGCGGCGTCCTGGACACGTGCGATGTACGTGTAGGTGGTGCCGTTGGTCAGGCCGCTCAGGCTCAGCGGGTTCGCACCCGTGGTCCATGTCGTTCCGCCGTTGCTGGAGTACTGGACGATTCCGCCGGCCTCAACGCCGGAAGGCGTCAGGGTCGCGGTGGTCTGGTTGGTCGGCGTGCTCGTCGGCGATGTTCTCGTCAGCGTCGGAGCTGCCGGGGCAGCCGTGTCGACCGTCCAGGTCACCGAGTTCGAAGCGGCGCTGTTGTTGCCGGCGGCGTCCTGGACACGTGCGATGTACGTGTAGGAGGTGCCGTTGGTCAGGCCGCTCAGGCTCAGCGGGTTGGTTCCCGTGGTCCATGTCGTTCCGCCGTTGCTGGAGTACTGGACGATTCCGCCTGCTTCGACGCCGGAAGGCGTCAGCGTCGCGGTGGTCTGGTTGGTCGGCGTGCTCGCGGGTGACGTGCGGGCGAGGGTCGGCGTGGCCGGAGCGATGCTGTCGACACTCCAGACAGCCGTCGCCGGCGATGCGTCGGTGTTTCCGTACTGGTCGGTCGCGCGGACCGACACGTTGTGGCTTCCCTGTGCGAGGGAGTTCAGAATCAGCGGGCTGGTGCAGCTCACGTAGCCGCCGCCGTCGACGTTGCACTCGAAGGTGCTCGGTGACTCGGTGGAGGTGAACGTGATCGTTTCAGTCGTCACTGCCCTGACACCGGACGGTCCGGAGATCGTCGTGTTCGGCGGCGTTGCGTCGACAGTCCACACGACCGGAGTCGTCGCGAAGTTGCCGACGCCGTCCTGAGCGCGGATGTTCAACGTGTGGGATCCGCTCGCAAGACCAGAGAACGCGAACGAACCGCTGCATGCCACGAAAGCTGCTCCATCGAGCTGGCAGGTCGTGGTGACCGGACTCGTGGCGTCAGTCGCGGTGAACGCGATTGAGCCGGACGGGCCGGTCGTTCCCGGGTTGGTCGGAGTGACGGTCGGCGGTGCCGTGTCAATCGTGTACGTTCGCGGCACCGCCGGCGACGTCTGAGCACCGTTCACGGCGCGCACAGCGAATGTGTACGTGGTGCCGTTTACGAGGCTGCTGTAGGTGATGCCGGCGTTGGCGCACGTGGTGAACGTGGTCGGCGCCGAAGTACCGACGACGTTTCCACACTCGAATGTGGTGCCCGAGAGGATCGTCGCCGTGTAGGTGAACGATGCGCTCGTGGCGGCGATCGTGCCGCTCGGACCCGTGAGGATCTGCGCGGTGAACGCTGAGGTGTCCACGGTCCATGTGATGCGCTGTGCCGGGCCAACGTTGCCTGCGGCGTCAGTCTGACGGACGTCGTAGGTGTGCGGGCCGTTTGTGAGGCCGCTCAGGTTGACCGGGTTGGTGCACGGGGTGAACGTCGGCGACGCTCCACCGTCGAGGCTGCAACCGAAGGTTGCTCCGGCCTCACCGGTGAATGTGATCGTCGCGGTCTGAAGCGCCGTGGTGCCGGACGGGCCGGTCACTGTCGGGGCCGCCGGGGCGATCGTGTCGACGGTCCATGTGACCGCGTTCGAAGCGGCACTGTTGTTACCAGCGGCGTCCTGGACCCGTGCGATGTACGAGTAGCTGCCGTTGGTCAGGCCCGTCAGGCTCAGCGGGTTGGTACCCGTTGTCCACGTCGTTCCACCGTTGCTGGAGTACTGGACGATTCCGCCTGCCTCGACGTTGCCAGTTGTGAGCGTGGCGGTCGTCGAGTTGGTGAGAGCGCCTGCCGGAGCGGTGCGCGTGAGCGTCGGCGTTGCCGGGATGGCGTTGTCGACGACCCATGCGACCTGCACGGTGCCGCTCGTGTTGCCGGCCTGGTCGACCTGGTAGACGGAGTAGGTGTGGCTGCCGTCAGCAAGGCTGCTCAGTGCAACCGGGCTGCTGACGACCGCGAATGAAGCGGCGTCGAGGCGGCCGAAGAACGTCGCGCCGGCTTCACCGGTGAAGCTGATCGACGCGTTGGGCGACTGTGTCGGCGATGAAGTCGGGGAGTCGAGCGAGATTCCCGGGTTGACCGGGAGGACCGTGTCGACCGTCCACTGACGCGTGGTCTCAGATGAGTAGGTACCGACAGTGTTGCGGGCGCGCACGTAGAACGTGTGCGAACCCTGAGTCAGGCTGCTGTAGGCCTGCGGGCTGGTGCAGGCGCTGTAAGCCGCTGCATCGAGGTGGCACTCGTACGTGACGCCGCTCGTGCTCGACGCAAACGTGAAGCTCGCGCTCGTGCTCGAGACGAAGCCTCCGGCCGCGGGGCCGGCAGTGATCGTCGGCGCGTTGATCGCGCCGCCGATGACTTCCCAGGCGACCGATGCGGCAGAACCGACGTTGCCGGCTGCGTCGATCTGAGTGACAGCGAACGTGTGAACGGCGCTGGTCAGGCCGGAGAGGCTGACAGTGCCGGCCGCACACGGCGTGTAAGCCACACCATCGAGCGTGCAGGTGACCGATGCACCGGCTTCAAGGCCGGAGATCGAGATGTCCTGCGTCGTCGACGACGTCGGCGTTGCCGTCGGGTTGGTGCGCGTCACCGTCGGGAGGCCCGGTGCGGTGGTGTCCACGGTCCATGTGACCGAGTTGGAGGCGGCGCTGTTGTTGCCGGCGACGTCCTGGACGCGTGCGATGTAGGTGTATGTCGTGCCGTTGGTCAGGCCGGTGAGGCTCAGCGGGTTGGCACCTGAAGCCCAGGTGGTTCCGCCGTTGCTCGAGTACTCGGTGACTGCGCCTGCCTCGACACCAGTGAGGGTGAGGGTGGCGTTCGTCGAGTTGGTCGGTGTGCTGGTCGGAGCCGTGCGCGTGAGGGTCGGAACTGCCGGAGCAACCGTGTCGACAGTCCACTGACGCGTGGTCTCGCTGGAGTACGTACCGACGCCGTTGCGGGCGCGCACGTAGAACGTGTGCGAACCCTGAGTCAGGCTGCTGTAAGCCTGCGGGCTGGTGCAGGCGCTGTAAGCCGCTGCATCAATGTGGCATTCGTACGTGACGCTCGGCGTGGTCGACGCGAATGTGAAGCTCGCGCTCGTGCTCGAGACGAAGCTTCCGGCCGTCGGCCCGGCGCTGATCGTCGGAGCATTGACGCCAGAGGAGTCGACGGTCCAGGTGACCTGGCCCGGTGCGCTGATGTTTCCAGCAGCGTCGCGGACAGTCACGGCGAACGTGTGTGAACCAGAACCAAGGCCCGAAAGGCCGATGGAAGTGGTGCACGGTGTGTACGCGACCGAGTCGAGTGCGCAGGCGAGCGTTCCGCCTGCTTCGACGCCGGCGATCGAAATCGCCTGCGTCGTGGACGACGTCGGGTCTGCGGTCGGGCTCGTACGCGTGACCGTCGGTGCGGTCGGCGCCAGCGTGTCGACTGTCCACGTCACTGCGTTCGAAGCGGCGCTGACGTTGCCGGCGGCGTCACGGACGCGTGCGGTGTAGCTGTACGAACCATCGGCGAGCGCGCTGAGTGACAGCGGGTTCGCGCCGACGGCCCAGGTGGCGCCACCGTTGCTCGAGTACTCAACGGTTCCGCCGGCCTCGACGTTGCCAGGCGTGAGCGTGGCGGTCTGGCTGGTTGTCGGTGAGCTGGTCGGAGCCGTACGGGTCAGCGTCGGAGTTGCCGGCGCTGCCGTGTCGACGGTCCATGTGACCGAGTTCGAAGCAGCGCTGTTGTTACCGGCGGCGTCCTGGACACGTGCGATGTACGTGTAGGTGGTGCCGTTGGTCAGCGAGCTGAGGTTCAGCGGGTTGGCACCGGTTGTCCAGGTCGTTCCTCCGTTGCTGGAGTACTGGACGGTGCCGCCTGCTTCAACGCCGCTGACCGTGAGGATCGCGGTGGTGGAGCTGGTCGGTGTGCTGGTCGGTGCCGTGCGCGCAAGCGTCGGGGATGCCGGCGCAGTGCCGTCAACCGAGAAGTTGCGCGTGACAGTTGCGCCCTGGTTGCTCGACGAGTCGATGCCGTAGACCGCGAAGGTGTGCGGTCCGTCGACGAGGCTCGAGTACGAAACACCCGAGCTGCAGGCCGTTGCCGGCGCGCTGTCAAGTGAGCAGTAGAACGTCGCGGCCTCGTTGGCAGAGAACGTGAACATTGCCGTGCGCGAGCTCTGGAGACCAGACGGACCGGAGTTGATCGTTGTGACCGGGCCCGTCGTGTCGATGCTGATCGTGAAGTTGGCCGCGACGGCAGTACCGACGTTGCCGGCGACGTCAGTGCCGCTGACCGAGAAGGTGTAGGTGCCGTCTGCCAGGCCGGAGTAGATCTTCGGCGAGACACATGAAGTGTCTGTCGCGCCCGCGCTCGAGGTGCAGGTCACGTTGCTGACCGGTTCGTTGAAGGTGAACGCGCAGGTCGCACTCTGGTCGACCGGGCTGTTGGCGGCGCAGTTGGCCGTAGCGGTCGGCGCCTGGCTGTCAACCGTGAAGGTGACAGTCCTGGTCGTCGAGTTCCCGGCGGCGTCGCGTGCGACGACTTCAACGCTGTGTGAGCCTTGTGACAGTGACGTGTAGTTCGCCGGCGAGGTGCAGGCGGCGTCAGCGTTGCTGTCGAGCTTGCAGCGGAAGGTCGCGCTGCTGTCGGATGAGAAGAAGCTCACACCGACTGCGGTCGAGTTGAGCAGCGCCCCCGGTGAGGGCGAACCGATCGTCAGCGACGGAGCAATCGTGTCGACCACGAAGGTCTGCGCTGCCGGAGTGGCGTCACACGGTGTGGTCGCGGCAGAGTTGCAGGCACGGACGCGGAAGGTGTGTGAACCCTCGCTCAGTGCTGCCGGCGTGTAGGACGAACCACCTGCGAAGACGAACGCGCCGCTGTCAACGCTCACTTCAAACGTCGCGTCCGCTGCCGGAGTCGCGCTGAAGTTGAAGGTCGGCGTGTTGTCGTTGGTCGGGCTCGGGACGGACGAGGTGATCGCCGTCTCCGGAGTCTGCGGACCGGTGCAGACGTAGTTCTGGTTGACGGTCTGAGTCCATGATGCGCCGGACCAACCGGTGATCGTGGTCTTGACCGGGTGCGAACCACAGGAGACCGGATTCAGCACCATCGGTCGGGTGAACGAGATGTTCGCCGGAGAGAACGGTGCCTGCGGCATGTTCTCTGAGTAGGCGCGGATTCGGTCCGAGCCGCCGACACCATCGGTGTCAACCGGCTGGATCCAACCGCGGATCTGGGCCTTGACGCCGTTCGGGCCGCGGACGATGTATCCGAATGTGACGCCGGACGTCTTGGAGAGAATGAAGACATCTCCGGTGAAGTTCGGGCTGGAACCCGGGAGGATCGGAACGTGTGCACTGACCGTACCGATCTTGGAACTTGCAGGACAGTCGTCCGCATTGATCTGCGCCTCGGAACAGACAGTCGTGATCGCTGCAAGTTCCGTGTAGTTCAGCTGTGTTGACGGGGGAAGGTCAACGCTGATGCTGCGGATGTGCGAGTCCTGGATGTTCGCCGGAGCCGTCGGGACCGAGAAGTCGGCGGTCCAGTTGGCCGGCTGGTTCACATCGAAGGTCGACGGCTGAACGGCTGCGGTGGGCCTGAACGGTACGGAGGCACATCCAGTCGTTGCGTACGAGTCGTTCTTCACGACTGCCGCCGTCGTCGTCTTGTGCGAGGTCAGTGTGGCGCGAACCTTTGAGACGTCGCAACGCGTCGGCGCGTAAGTGAAGAATCCGCCGTTGACGCTCGTACCGGTCTTCCAGTTGAGCACAACGGTCAGGTCAGAGATCGTTGCGTTGAGGCTCGAGCCCCACGTCGTCTGAAGGGTCTTCGGGATGTTGTCGACCGTGAAGTCGAGGCCGTAGTCGGCGTCGAGTCCGCTGCGCACCGAAACCACACCCTTGACCTCAGACTTGAGGAAGATGTGGCGGTAGCCCCGAGGGCGCACGATGAAACCGACCGTGACGGCCGATCCCGGAGTGGCGGGATCGAGGATGTACATCGATCCATGTGCAACGAGCGTTTTGTACCGGAACAGAGGCTTGATTCGCAGCTTCATCGAAAGCGATCCGATGTAGCTCGACGCCGGACACTGGTCGGCGTTGAACTGCGTTGCGGTGCACTTGGGCAGCGCAGCCTCTGGGTTACCCAGCGAGCCTGCTGGAAACTCGTAGACGACCTTCTTGAGGTCGTCTCCTGAGGAATCCGCCGACACCGCATCCGGGTTGATCCGGAAGTTGACTGTGGGGTGACCACCAGCCTGAAGGGCGCTGCTGTTTGACGCCGGGGCGACCGGCGACATGTCGAAGTCGGTGATCGTGAACGCGGCGTTCGCGTTCGACGCACCGGCAAGCATCGCAAAACAAGCGATGACGGTGATGAATGCCGTGAGCACGGCACCCTTCACGCTGATGGCTCCGCGTGTTGTGTCTCGGTGCACTGCAGCTGAACCATTCATTACTTCTGTACTCCCCCAATAACTCAGAACACGAGGTGCGTCCTGCATTTGTTTGCTTCTGATGTGTGTTGCCTGGATGGAATCGGACCAAATATCGGACTACTGCGGACTAAATCGAGCTACTAACGCGGAAGAGCCGCCCGGGATCCCCGAGCGCGTGGCTCGGGGTCCGGGGCGGCGTTCCGACAGTTCGTCAGCAGCCTGTGAACTCAATCAGCTGCTCGAGGTTCGCTACGGCTCCGGTGTAGGAGTCGACGGTGGCCTTCGTGGCGCTTGTGTTGTTCGGTGCCTTCGGGCAGTTGGACGTGTTCGGGTCAGAGACCTTGAGCACGTCGCTCGAGAGCATCTTTGTGCCCGCGCTGTTGAGGCGCGGCTCGTTGATCAGCGAGAAGTCAACAGCCTGGAGCGGAACGTCCGGCAGGTTGTTGAACTTGACCGAGATCTGCTTCTGGCAGAAGCCGGTCGATCCATCCGGGTTCTGCTCGACACATGCCGGGTTCACCTTCACGAGGTCGGTGAAGCCGGTCAGGCGGACGTGGATGCCCGGCTGGTCGATCACCACGCCGAACCACGGCAGCGGCTGCTGGTTGATCAGGTACACGGTGCCGACAAGCGGTTCGATCAGCAGCGGCGTGTACAGCGTCATCTGGCCGATGATGGCCGAGCCGGGGCACGATGACGGGTTGAACTCAGAGTTCGCACCAGTGATCGATCCACCCGGGCACATGTCATTGGCCACGCCGAATGCGGCGAAGTTGGCGCCGAATGCAGCCGGCTCCAGAACGGTCATGTTCTTGATCGTTCCGGTGTTGTCTCCAATGCCGTCGATGAACGCGGAGACATTGCTCGCAGTGGCTGCCTGGGTGCTTGAGAACGTCTGCGTGAGCTGCGGCGTGAAGTTGCCTTGGATTGCCGCACAGTTGACAGTGGTCAGGCCGACCATCGCGACGGCGGCAACCTGGTTGTCGAATGAACGACCGCTGGTCTGGAACTGGTCGACGCCACACTTGCTCGGCGCGGTCAGCAGTCCGCTCGAACCTGCGAAGTTGAGCGACAGGTTCTTGATCGTGAAGTCAACTTCGGTACCACCGGGGCCCGACAGCTTGTTCGGGAACGAACGGATGTCGAGGTACTGGTTGTTTCCGTTGTTGACCAGGTACGCGCCGGCCTGAGCGACAAACGTTCCGCTCGGTGACTCGATCTTCACGGCGACTCCGCCGGCGTCATCCGCCTCAGGTCCTTCCGTCAAGTAGATCGTGCCGCTGGTCGAGTTCTCGGTGCCTGCTCCGACGCTTGCCGTCATGTCAGCTGTACCGATGATCGAACCGGGCTGGCAGGTCCCGCCCTGGGCATCAGCGTTGCTGCACTGCTCGGCGGTGGCGAGGCTTGCGTTGAAGCCCATCGGCAGACGAATCGTCACTGCGGCAGGCTGACCACCATCGAACGCAACGCGTGCGCTCAAGTCCGGGTGTGATGCCGCATCAACCGTGTTCGGCGAGATCGACGGCGTCATCGTGAACGCGCTTGTGAGGTTCAGCGTGAACGATGCCGTAGCCGGAGTCGCGTCAGCGGTCGTCTGGTTCGTTGCGAACACGGAGAAGTCGTACGTGCCGTTGGGCAGGCTCTCCGAGGTGAATGAACCAGTCGTGCCGGCCTCGGTCCAGTTGTCCCCGTTGCAGCCGAACGGTACGGCCGCGCCGGCGGATCCGCGCAGCTTCAGCGTGCAGGTGAACGATGAACCAGCAATCGATGACGAGTAGTCGAAGCTCGCCGTCGGGTCAACGGTCGTACTTGCCGGCTGCTGCGTGATTGTGGTCTGCGGGGCAGTCGGGCAGTTCGTGTTGATATACGAGTGGGTCCGGGTGATCTCCTGACCCGAGAACTGCGTGATCTTTGTATTCGTCGTCACCGCGCCACAGGTGACCGGGTTGGCGTATACCGGACTGGTCAGCGTCAGGCTGAACGCCGAGAACGGCAGCTGCGGGATGCGGTCGAATCGTGCGTAGGCACGTCCGTCGCCGCCTTCAGCCGATCCACGGACACCGATTGTTCCTCGGAAGACCACGTAAGTCTGGTCGTTGGCACCCTGAGCCTGGCCTCGGAGCAGAGCCGCGACCGGCACCTGGTTTCCGACTGAGCCGGTGGCGTAGACGTCACCCTTGAGGCCGGCCGGCAGGTACTTGCTGGCGGCGTCCACGGTACCGATCTTTGACGAAGCCGGGCACACCTTTCCGCGCAGCTGGGTCTCGGTGCATGAAGTGATGCCGGCCAGGGCGTCGAGGTTGATTCCAGAGCCGATCGGGAAGTCGGCGTCCACGATCTTCGGCAGCGCGTGCTGGATTGCCGCGTCCGCTTCCGGAATTGAGAGGCTGAATGTGACTGGAGTCGGCTTCTTGTATTCCTTGATCGCCGGCTCGAACGTGAACGCGGTGCTGGTGCTCGGGACGCTCGCACAGCCGGTAGGCGTGTAGGTCGAAGCGGCACTCGCGGATGCATTCTGGTACGAGATCAGCTTGATGTTCGATGTGGTGGGCGTACAAGCTGAGGCTTGACGGAAGAAGTACCCCCCTGACGGCGGCTTGGTGCTGCAGAACATGCCCCACCACGAGCAGGTGGTTGTCGCCGAGCCAGAACGTGACTGGAACGAAAGCGACAGCTTGTTGATCGTGATATCAACGGTGATCGTCGGCGTGACGATCAGAAGCGGAATGCCGATCACCGCCGACTTCGGCGCGCCCGGCGTGTAAGTACGCAGGTTCGAGTTCTCGAACGTGTCAATCATGACCCCCGTCTTCAGGAAGATCTTGTTCGGCTGCACGCAGATGATGAGGATGCAGATGCGCTCAGGACGAAGGGTCAGACCGAGTGTCGCCACCTGGCCGGTGTCAGCGGTAAGGACATCCACGCTTCCCTGGATGGTCAGGCTGATCAGGCCGAGCGCCTTGGCCGTGGTGCTCACAGCACCGACGTTTGAAGCAGCAGGACAGCTGTCCGAGTTGAACTGAGCCGGCGTGCACTTCGGGTTGGCTGACTCGGGGTTCGCGAAGACACCTGTCGGGAGATCCAGCTGGATTTCTCGGATGTCTTCACTTTCTGTACCGCCGCGGCTGAAAGAGATTGTGGTGTCCGGATGGCCCGCCGCCTGAAGGCTCGAGTTTGTATAAGTGAAGCCGTTGACCGACAGCGTCGCGCTTGCTGCACTCGGAAGGATCACCATGGCGGCCAGCGCGAACGCGAGAGCGCACAAAATTGACAGCACGCTCTTGCGTCCTGTCGCGGCGACTCCCTCGTTTCGACCAAAAGCCGCAGAGGTAGACGTAACCTGAGTATTCAACTTGAACTCCCCCCGGGAGCCGGTCAACATCGGCCGGATCCCATGATTCATTGGACTGAATGCTGCTCGAATTGCGGGATATCCCCCCCAGCAACCCGAGACACACGTGTGACCGGTGTCACACAACTGGGAAGATATTAACAGGATGTTGGGCGGAAGTCAAGCGGTTTGCGAGAAAAAGTCACCGATCGGTCACAAAACCTGATTCCAATGCGGTTGGGGCCTCCAAAAACGCGAAAAGCGCGGCTGGCAGAGGCCAACGCGCGCTTTTCAAGGCTTGTTCAGGGCCTTGGAATGGTTAACCTAAGGCTCTAGTTGAGCCTTATGGTGACGGTTGGTTCACCCTTTTTGCCGTTTGCGTCTTGCCGGCCGAGTCAACCGTGATGACTTTGAACTTCAGCTTCTTCGACTTCGACCTGGTCGTGATCGAACCGGCCTTGAACTTGATGACCACGTCGGCGGCGAGCTTCTTGCAGAAGCCGACTTCGAATGTGGTCGTGTTCTTGAGCTTGAAGCACTTCGTGCTGAGCTTCTTGCCGCCGGCAGTGACGGTGACCTTCTTGCCGATCTTCTTCTTGCTGAATGCCGACTTGACGAACTTGACGCCCTTGGGCAGTTTGACCGTTGCCTTCTTCAGCTGACGGCTGCCCTGCGGCGTCACGTCGATCGTGAGCGTGGACTTCGCGCCCCTGGGCTTCCAGCTCGACTTGAAGATCGAGGTTGTCGCGTTCGGGCAGTCGAAGTTGAGCGGGATGTTGACCGCAGCGGCCGAGCCGTTGTGAGCGTTCATCAGACCGACGACGCTCCAAGCTTCGGGGCCGCTGTCGCAGGAGTCGTCACGCGTGGTGAGGAATCCGTTGATGTTCATGCCGAACGACGTGAGCGGCACGTCGGGGAGCGTGTTCAGATCCGTCTGAATCCGGTTGAACTTCGTCCCGGTGTAGCTGTTGACCGCGACCAGATCCACGTTGATGCGACCGCGCAGCGCGATCAGCAGCCGCGGAAGCGAGGTCTGAGACTTGAGAACGTGCACCTTGCCTGTGACCGGCTCCGCGAGCAGTGGCGTGGTCGCCGTGGCCGTCCCGATCGCGGAAGAGTCAGGGCATGACCGCGGAGAAACCTCGGGAACGATGCATGGCGGCGGAATGCGCTGCACGTCGATCGTCACCGGCTCGGGCATCGTGAGGTTCACGCTCCTGATGCCGGCACGGTTCGGGTCGGCGTTGAGCGAAACCGTCATGTCGACCGTTGCACGCTTGATGTTGGTTGACGGACCCGGAGGACCACCGGTGCTGCGCTCGACCTGGCTGATCGCCAACGCCGGGCCGAATGAAAGGTTCTCGCAGCCGATGAAATTGACGCTCGGAGTGTCGGTCGAGCTGGAAGGGCCGTGACCGTCGAACCTGGTCTTGAACGGGCCGTTGCCGCAGGCGCTCGGGTTGGTCAGGAGCTTCTGCGGGGCGGCGTTGTTGTTATTGAGCTTGATCACCATCGTGCGGATGTCGAACGAGCTGACCTCGTTGAGCGTTGAGGTGGTGGTGTTCGGGATGTTCAGGGCCGCGGTGTTGATGCCCTGCGCGTCGCCGCGGACCATCAGGCGGGCGTTGATGCGAATCGGGACGAAGGTGACGTCCTGGATCTTCGGTTTGACCTCGATCGTCAGGCCGGCGGGGTCGCCGAGCGTGCGCGGGTCGGTGAGGAAGACCTTGCCCTTGATCTTTGCCGTGCTGCGATCGATGATCGCGGTCGCGTCGACCGTTCCGACCTCAGATCCGGCGCCGCAGGTGCCCGCGTCGGCGTTGGCGATCGTGCAGAGCGCGGCGACGCCGGTGAGTCCGCCGAAGAAGCCGTCAGGCAGGTCCAGGTGGAGGTCCTTGATGCCTTCGTGTGAATCGTTGGTGATCGTCATCGTCAGCTCCGGGTGAGCGCGGGCGACGTTGGTGGTCAGGCTGACCGAGTTCTGCGGGTCGAACAGCTTCTCGACCTTGAAGCTGGCCCTGGCAGGCGTGAGGTCGACGTTTCCGTCTGCGTCCTGGGCGCGCACCTCGAAGGTGTGCGTGGTGTCGCTGGCTTCGAGGTATTCGTCCACTGGGACGGCGTAGGTGTCGGAGGCCGTGCCGGTGGCAGAACCACAAGGCAGGAATGCACCATCGTCGAGCGAGCACTGGAAGCTGCTGGTCTCGCTGGCGCTGAAGGTGAAGGACGGGGTCGAGTCGTCGGTCGTGCCGACGCCCGGACCCGGAGCGCCGGGGCCTGCGCTGAGGCTTGTGGTCGGGACGACTTCGCCGTAGGTGAGAGTTGGCTGGACCACGAAGTCGCGGACGAGTGATCTGCCGCCCAGCGCCGTGGAGCCGTCGCCGACGAGAATCGAGTGGGCGCCTTCGCTCACCGTTGAAGCCTCGTAGGTGAGCGACGGCTTGCAGTCGGTCGCGCCACTGATGATCGTGTCGATGCCGCACCAGAGGCTGGCCGCAGCACCGGAATACGTGAGATCAAACGTCGGCGTGTCGTCGGTGATGACCTGGCCCCACGAACCGGTGGTCGGAGTGATCGTGTTGCCGGTGCAGGTTGTGTCGTAGGACTGCACTGAGGAGCGCGAGCCGCCGGCGGATGCGGTCATCTTGGTGCGGAGATCGTTGTAGGACTGGCAGTTGGCCGCGCCGTTCGATGCCTGCGAGATCACCTTGCCGCTGAGCGACGTGCCGGCGCGGCCCTCGCCCGGATCGATCAGCACGTCAACGGCGGTGACCGGCGTGTCGGGCAGGTGGATGAACTTCATGATGATGCGCTTGTCGCAACCCACGACGCAGGCCGTGTCCGTCGAGACAAGGTCGGCCTTGCCGGTCAGGTAGATGTTGATGCCCTTGGGGTTGCCACCGATGTCATCCGTCGCGGCGATCGCAAGTGAGGGCACCGGCGTGGTGTTGATCGAGTAGACGATGCCCTGGAGCTGCTGGCCCGGCGCAAGCAACGGCGTCGTGATGTACGCGTTGCCGATGATCGATGCCGCCGGGCAGGAGCCGGGGATGAAGTAATTGTGGCCGAAGTTGGGGCTGGAGACATCCGAGACGGTGCCGATTGAGCTGCCCGGACACATCTGGGCAGCGCTGCCGAAGGCGTCGAAGTTGGCGCCCATGCCACGCGGAAACAGCAGTTCAAGAGCGTCGAACGAGGAGTTCGACTCGGGTTGGTTGGTCGCAGCCGGAAAGGCGATCGATGCGTAGACGCTCTGGGCTGAACCCGCGGGGATCGGTGTGTCGGTGAATGTCGTCGTGGCGGTCGGGTCAAAGCGGGCCGTGTCGCACTGGTCGACGACAAAGTCATCGGTGATCGGCGCGTCGGCGCCACCGCCGTACGGCGTTGCCAGCGCTGAGATCTGGTGGGTGCCGCAGCGTGAAGGGTTGGTCAGCAGCGGCGGCATGTAGCCAAAGATCGGGTCCGGGTCAGACGGGTTCTGCAGCTCGCTGATCAGGTCGATCTGCATCTTGTTGATTTTGTAGGAAACCGTTCGAGCGTTGGTGTCGGTGATCGTCTGCGGGATGCCTTCGACGATCGCGTCGAGTCCGCGGACTTCCTTGGCGACGCCGACCACGTTGGTCGGAGCGACCATGCGCGCTGCGGCGCGACCATTGATCTTGACGCGGCCGAGGTCCACGCCGCCAACCTTCGCGTCGACGACGATCGAAACGCCGGCGGGGTCGTTGTCGTTGCTGGGGTCTGCGTCGGTCTCGAGATCGCCGGTCATGTAGACGTTGCCGCTGAGCACGCCGTCGACGGTCGTGTCGCCGTCTTCAATGCGGGCCGTTGCGGTGACGGTTCCGAGCTTGCTTTCCGGGGTGGTGGTACCGCAGTTGCCGAGCTCTGCGTCCGACGCGGGGCACTTGAGCGGAACGGCGCCGATCGAACCCCAGAATCCGTCGGGCAGGCTGAGCTTCAGGTCCTTGATGTTCGTATCACTGTCGGTGTTGTCAATGACAACGCGGGCGTCCGGGTGAGCGCTCGCACGTGAGGTGCTTGTTTCGAGTGAGATTGTCGGGGCGAAAACACCGGCTGCGTTTGGCGATCCGACGGCCGCTGCCATCACGACGAGCGAGGCGACGGTCGCAACCAATGAGACCCGACGCAGGTCAGTGGCGACCAGCGCCTTGAGCTTCCCGAACTTCATCCCCCTACAACCCCCTTGAAGCGTCCGCGACGCTTCGCGTAAAAATGCCTTATGACTCAGAAGTGATCTGACGTGCACGACTAGTGTGACGTCGGTCACTCAAGCATATCTCCCTCCTGAACCCAGCGCAACCCCGAAAGTCGCGCTGCAAGTGGCTGGCTAGTAACCGAGCGCGAATTTCGCGTCTTCGCTCATCATCTCCGGCGTCCATGGCGGAGAGAAAACGAGCTTGGGGAAGACTTTCTCAACCCCGTCGAGTTCGATCGTGAACTCCTTGATCTGGTCCGCGATCTGCGGGCCGATCGGGCAGCCCGGCGAGGTGAGCGAATAGGTCACGAACACTTCGCTGCCGTGGCCCTCGCCAGTCTGGTTGACCTCGACGTCGTAGATCAGGCCGAGCTCGACGAAGTCGAGACCGATTTCCGGATCGATTACTTGTTCGAGCGCTTCGTAGACGTCGTCTGGGGTCAATGCAGGCATAACTTGAAGTGTAGGCGCGGGCGGTTAATCTTGCCCCGATGATCGCTCTGCTTTTCGTGATTCTGTTCATCGCCGTTCCGGTGGTCGAGCTCTGGCTGATCCTGCAGGTCGGCGAGATGATCGGCGTTGGGCCGACAATCCTGCTTCTGTTGCTGGATTCGCTGCTCGGTGCCTGGCTTGTGAAGAGCCAGGGCGGCGGCGCCTGGCGCAACTTTCGTGCTGCCGTGGACGCCGGCAGGATTCCGGCGAACGAGGCCGTCGACGGCTTTCTCGTCATCATCGGCGGCACATTGCTGCTGATGCCCGGATTCATCTCGGACATCGTGGGAATCCTGCTGATCGCCCCGCCCTCCCGCAAGCTGTTGCGCGGGCGAGTGGTCAAGTTTGTGATCGGCCGAACGCGTGCGACGTTCATGGGCGGATTCGTAGCTGACGATACGGGTATGCAAGACTTCGCACACTCCGACCAGCCGCGCCGGCCCACTTCCACCACAAAGGGCGAGCGCGAGCCGGAATTCGACTTCGAAACGCAGCAGCTTCACGAATGACCACGATCCAATCTGTACCTCTACTTGAGGCTGAGAGTCTGGCTTTTTTCGAGCCGGAGAAGAGCGTTTTCGGCATCGCCGGACCGCAGGTCTCTGTAATGTTCTCCGGCAGGGGCGACGCGCAGACTCTGGGCTTTGCTGTCAGTGACGTTCAGCAGTTGACAACTCTCAGCACCACCCGTTGGCAGGCTCAGATGCAGTCAGCCAAGGGCGGATTCGAACTCGACTGGCGCAGCCGCGATCAGGGCGCGCACCTCGACAGCAGTGAGGTCTTCGTCTGCGACGTGACCGGCCGCGTCACCGAGAACGAGAAGCGCGAACGTCGCTTCAAGAGCTTCGGAGTTTCGACCCTCCCCTCCCGTCGTCTCGGCCCGCCGGTTCTGCGCTCGATCGTCGCGGTCTTCGAGAACGGCGACAGCTTCTTCCTGAACGCCTACAAACCCGCTGTCTACCACGGTCACGGCGATGAGCGCAACGACGCCGTGCTGATCGAGAGCGGCCAGAGCCAGGTCGTCGCGGACGCCAGGCTCTCGACCGTCTTCAGCAAGGACGACCTGCACACTCAGGCTGCACTTGAGCTCTGGCTGGAAGAGGACGAGCTCCCGCGCCGGATCAGCGGCGAGGCGATCGCCGGTTCGCACGTTGAGCTGACAGACCGCGATGTCGCCCTTGCCTTCTACGAATGGACGATGGGGCCGCACAAGGGCATCGGCTACTACGAGATCGCGCTCGCGGCCCCGCCGCGGATCGCCGCCTGACATGGCCGGCGTGCGGGTCATCATCAGCGACTTCGGCGGGGTGCTGACCAACCCGCTCGAAGAAGCCTTCATCGCCTGGCAACAGGACACCGGCATTCCGCTTGAGGAGCTGGGCAAGGCGATGTTCACGATCGCCGAGAAGCTCGGCGAGAATCCGCTCTACAAGCTCGAGAAGGGTGAGATCAGCGAACCACACTTCGAGAAGGTGATGGAGGACCAGCTACGCAGCCAGCTCGGCGACGACACAGAGTTCGTCGACTTCGCCGAGTTCTACTTCAGCCAGCTCACCCCCAATCAGCCGTTCCTTGACTTCCTCTTCGAATACAAAGCCGGCGGCGGGCGCCTCGCACTGCTGACCAACAACGTCAAGGAATGGGAGCCGCGCTGGCGCGCGATGTTGCCGATCGACGAGCTCTTTGAGGCGATCACCGACAGCGGCTTCGAGGGCACGCGCAAGCCTGAGCCGCTGATCTACGAGATCACCTTTCAGCGGATCACGGAGCTGGCCGGCCTGGAAGACGTGAAGCGCAGCGAGTGCGTCCTGGTCGATGACATTGAGATCAACTGCGATGCGGCTCGCGACTTCGGCTTCAAGGCCGTTCGCTACCACGGTGACTGCGCCGACGTTCTGCGCGAACTGAAGCCGTTGCTGGCTTAGTTGTCAGACCCGATCCGGTCCCAGATGTAGATGCGCAGCGCCTCTGCGGCGAGTTCCAGCGTCTGCTGGGGCGGGAGCCAGGGCAGGACCGTCTCGAGCATCTCTTCGTCCGAGGAGCCGCTCTCGAATGCCTCGTCGCTGCGGAAGCTGGCTGCGATGCGGAGTGCTTCACGGCGGTTGTCCTTGTCCAGCGAAGTGTAGGCGCCGATCAGGAAGTCGCGGTTGGCGACGGGCTGGCCGACCTCCAGAGAAGCGTGCCAGGCGGCCAGGACCGTGAGGTCATCCGAGTCGAGCGCGCGGATCGCTTCGGCGTAGTGGATCGGGAGCTCAGAGTCCGGAAGCGAGTTGACCCAGGCGTGCACGACCTCTGTGACGAGTTGGCGCCGCGCCTCGCGGCCGACGCTGCCCGCGACGACGCGTACCGCATCCTGGGGCTCAATGAAACAGAGGGACATTGGAGGCCAATCTAAGCCCCGGGGGCGACGGAAAAGAGCGGCTTTGCCCTAAGTGCAGCCGCCTGTCGAGACGACGCGGTTGATGTCGACCTGCGCGAGGGTCTCGGCGATCTGCCGACCGGGCACGCCGTAGCCGCGCGTGTTGTCACTGTCGCTCTTGGCGGCGAAGACGGTCGTACGCACCCGCCCCGCTTCGTCAACGATCGGACCGCCGGAGTTCCCGTGTCGGACCGTGCCGCGAAAGGTGGTCATGCGCCTTGTGATCGGGCCGGCGCCGTAGATGTCGTCGGAGACGACCGTGGTGGTCGAGCCGATTCGCGCCGGCTGGATGTCCAAGGGGCCGTTCAGCGGGTAGCCGATCACCGCACCGGAGGTGCCCTTCGCGGTTTCGGGGATCAGCTCCAGTGGCTGCGTCGTGAGACCCGGGACGTAGAGCACCGCGAGGTCGTTCTTGGCATCGAACCAGACGGCCTGCGCGGCGAGCGGTGCGCCGTTGCCGAGCGGCTCCACGGTCGTGTCGATCTCGCCTGCGATCACGTGGGCGTTCGTGACCACCAGGCCCGTGTCTGCCACCCAGCCTGAGCCCTCGATGCCGTAGCCGCAGGCCGTGCCGAGCACGCGTACCGTGGAGTGGGCGGCACGCTGGACGTCAGGGTCGCGCGCGACGGCGCTGTCTGGCGCTGATACGTTCGGAGCGGGTCCGTTGATCTGCGGGACGGGATCGATGCGTGAGAGTGCGTCAAGGACGCCTCCGCTGGGCGGCAGCAATGCGTTGAGCTGCTTGACGACCGTCGAGGTGCGGATCTCGCGGCGCAGTTCCTTGTTCGCGCGCGACTGGGTGATCGCCGCCGCGCCGACCCAGACCACGCCGATCGCAAAGGCTGCCAGCAGCACCGCCCCCATCGCCCCATCGATCCTGCGGGCGCCGAGGCTCGTGAATCGCACGCGCAGGCGGTATCCGATCAGCAGCGCCAGCTCGGCGAGGATCCCTCCGACGATCAGCGCTGTTGCGAGCGCGAGGAGCGGCGTATAGGGCGAGTCGTTCCCGCTCTCGAGCAGTCTGCCCGCGACGTTGACGCCGACGAGCGTGCCGCCGACGAAGCCGATCAGCGAGGATATGCCGATCACGGCGCCCTGGCGGAATCCCCAGGCGGCGAAGACCATCACGGCGATGACGATCGTCCAGTCAAGCAGGCTCATGCAGAGATGATGACGGGCAGAAGGACAACTCCGCCCGTCAGGCGTCCAGCGGCAGCTTCAGCTGCGCGCGGGCTAGACGTCGAGAGTGATGTGGGCGTTGTCTTTGCCGTCGAGCGAGTGGAGCTCGAGCTCGAGCGGGCGGGCTTCGAGAGCGGCCTGCGACATGCGGAAGAGAACGAGTCCGCCGCGGATCGGCCCGACGTAGGCCGGAGTGTTCGCAACCGGGAGCATCCCTCCGCGACCGATCGGTGACGGTGCGTAGCCCCAACCGGGAGCCTTGACCTCGATCGGTTCGAACTCCTCACCGGCGGCGGTGACGATCTTCATGTCTTCACTGCCGATCGGAAGGATGCGGCGGTCCGTGTCTTCGTTGGTCACATACATGAAGACTCCGAAGTAGGCGTCGCCCTTGGCGGGCGCCGGCTGACCTTCGAGGTAGAAGCTGTCCTCGACGTCGCTCGGGTTGAGCAGGCGCGAAATCTGCACCTGGTAGAACGCGCCGTCCACGAAAACGCGGATGCCCTCGTTGTGTGCTTCTTTCGGCTTGACCTCTTTGTCGCAGCCGGCTGCCGAGAAGGCAACAACGGCGATCGTCAGCAGGCCGGCGAGGCGGAGGAACGCGCGCGGGGGGCGCTTGAATGACGGGGATTGCTCCATGCGGTGCGGCAGTCTAGTAAGTGGCCGGGCGGGGTAAGTGACGATCGTCGCTTGCTCGGTCGATCACGGGTTCGGCACGTACGACGGGTCCAGCCCGGCGACGGTCGGACGGTCGCCGCGGACGGCTCCCGGAGCACCTTCAAGGATGCCGCGCAGACGCTTGATGCCGCGCTTCATGCGGCGCTGAATCTGACGGCGTTCGCCGAACTCGCGCAGGCGGTCGGCCGGGTTCAGCGGGTACGTCTCGAGGATCCAGGTGACCTTTGTGGCACCGCCGGACTGCTCTTCGAGCAGGAACTCGATCGCCATGCCGACGCGCCCTCCGCGGCCCGTGGAGCCCTCTTCGAGGATGCGCTGACCGCTGACGGCCTGCGTGATCGTGCTGCCCGCGCGGCGGTCGCGGAGTTTGCGGTGCAGGCGGTAGCGCGCGCCTGCGCCGACGCCCTTGGGCTCTACTCGGGTCAGGTGGAACTCGCGGAAGAGGTCAGGTGCAAACTCGGTGCGCGAACCGATGTCGAGCAGGTACTCGTAGATCTCCTCGGGCGGGCGGTCAATCGTGATCCTGGCCTGGGCCGAACGCATCTGGCAATCCTATTCCGTCGAGATCGACGGGTCGGCCTGCTCGCTCTCGGGGACGCACTGGTAGAAGTTCTCGCCCGCTGCTGCGGCGAGCGCCACGATGCGGTCGGCTTCGTCGGCCTGGCCGCTGTCGCGCAGCTCGACGGCGTAGGCCTCGAGCAGTTCCTGGATGTCGAGCAGACCCTCAGCGTCGATCTCTTCGATCACTGCCTTGGCGCCCTTGCCGAGCCTGCGCTCGAGCGCCTCCTTGGTCAGCCCCATCTCGGCCCACTTGCGCATGTAGATGCGGCCGCCGGTCATTCCGGCGCAGGCCCACGGGCCCGGGTCGCCGAGCACGACGGCGCGTCCGTCGGTCATGTATTCGAAGGCAAAGCCCTTGATGTTCGCGCGGTCGGCGATGCAGCCGAGGGAGTCGTCGAGCGGCTCCTTCGGCTCGCCGGCGATCACGACGTCGGCACCCGAGAGGCGGATGCAGAAGCGCGAGTCGGCGTCGCCCTGAACGAACAGGCGGCCGCGCTGGGCACCGTAGGCGAAGGACTTGCCGACAGAGCCGTTGACGCGCTTGCCGAAGCGGTTGGTGCCCTTGAGCACGCTGATCTGGCCACCGAGCATCGACTTGCCGACGCCGTCCTGGGCGCCGCCCTGGACGTCGATGTTGACGCCGTAGACGTTGAAGGCGCCAAGGCCGCCACCGGCGACTGAGCCGTGGTTGAACTTGATGTTGACGAGCGTCGCCTCGGTGGCCTCGGGGCCGTCGCCGAAGATCCGTTCGCGGGAGATCCCTCCGGCCAGCTCGGTTCCGAGCACGCGGTCGTTGGCGTTGGTCGAGCGCGGGTACTCGTATGAGATCGGGTCGTCCCCAGCGCGCACGGGACCGCCACAGACGTCTGCGACCAGGCCGGCGATCGTCTTCGACGCCTCCTTCTCGGGGAGCATGATCGGACGCGAGACGATGATGCCGGCCTCTGCGCGCTGATCGGCGATCGCCTCGACAGGCAGGTCAAGCGGTGTGAGGTCGAGGTATTCCTCGAGCGGGGCGATCAGCTCGGTGATGTCGACCTTTTCGGCGGCGGCCGACTGGACCAGCAGATCGGATCGACCTACGAGGTCCTGAGAGCTCTCATAGCCGAGCATCGCGGTGATCTCACGGACCTCTTCGCCGACGCCCCTGAAGAAAGTGGCGCAGGCCTCGACAGCGTTGGGCAGGACCTGGGGCGTGAACTTCTTGAGACCGTGCTGCTCGGCCTGCTCGACCGTCTCGATCTGGGTCGCGATGCCGACGTGACAGGTGTCGAGCTGGCAGCCACGACAGATCGTGCAGCCGAGCGAGACCATCGCGAGCGTGCCGAAGCCGACGCGGTTGGCGCCGAGCATGTGCAGCTTGACGATGTCCCAGCCGTGGCGGTAACCGCCGTCGGCCCAGATCTCGACCCTGTTGCGGATACCGGCCTCCATCAGGGCCTGGTGCACGGCACGCGTGCCGATGTCGCTGGGCAGACCAACGTGGCGCAGCGCGTGTGCGCGGGCAGCACCGGTGCCGCCTTCAAAGCCGGACAGCGTGATGATGTCGGCGCCCGCCTTGGCGATGCCGACGCCGATCGTGCCGATGTTCGGGACGACCGGGACCTTGACGGCGACGCGGGCGTCGGGGTTGGCGGTCTTCAGTTCGTCGATCAGTTCGGCGAGGTCCTCGATCGAGTAGAGGTCGTGGTTGTTGGAGGGGCTGATCAGGTCGGTGCCGGTCGTGGCGTTACGCGCAGCGGCGACCTTCTCGGTGACCTTTCGCGCGGGCAGGTGCCCGCCCTCGCCGGGCTTGGCGCCCTGACCGATCTTGATCTCCAGGAGGTATGAACTGTTGAGCAGACCCGAGGTGACTCCGAAGCGACCTGAGGCAACCTGCTGGCCGCGGTGCTTGGGGTACTGGCCGATCATGTCGTGGGGCTCTCCGCCCTCACCGTTGACCGACAGGATGTTCAGTTGCTTTGCAGCCTCGGCGTAGGCGCGGAAGGCAGTTTCGGACTGCGAACCGAAGCTCATCGAGGCGATCACGATCGGATAGTCATGGTGGCCGACCGCGGTGCTCGCCTGATTGACCGGGATCGGCTCGCGGTCGGGCTTGATGTCCATGATGTGGCGCAGGCTGATCGGGCTCTCGGCCTCGAGCTCACGCACCTTGGTGCTGTAGTCGGCGTAGTCGCTGCGCTGGTTTGCGACGGCGTTCGCGGCCTTCCAGACCTTCGGGTAGAAGTGGAAGGTCTTGGCCGGCTTTGCGACCTCTTCCCCGGCGAGCACGCGCTTGCGGGCGTCGCCGTCGGCGTCCAGTTCGGTGAAGCCGAGGCCGCCCTTTTCGGAGCCGAAGTAGCTCTTCGTGCCGAGGATCTCGGCGAGCTCCGGACGCAGGCCGATCGCGCTGAACTGGCGCGCGTAGCCGCGGATCTCGTGGATGCCGATCGTCGAGATGACCTTCTCCATGCCCTTGCGCAGCGCGTCGCAGAGGTTGTTGTAGTCGGACTCGTAGTCGTCGACGCAGGCAACCTCGAGCATCACGTACGGGCAGATGCCGTCGGCGCCCAGGCCGAGGGCGATCATCACGTCGTGGACGTTGCGGATCGCGCCGCTGCGCAGCAGCAGGCTGGTGCGGCGGCGAAGGTTGACCTCGCCGCTTTCGAGCTTGGCCGTCTTCAGGGCGGAGTCGATCGCGCTGACTGCGAGGTGCGGGTCGATGAAGCGTCGGTCGCCCTCGTAGACGGTCTTGTCAGAGAGCACGATCAGCTCGGCTCCGCCGCGCACGAGATCGACTGCCTCGTGCTTCAAGCGCTCGATCGCGCCTTTTGTGTTCTCGGATTCGAGGCAGGCGATGTCCAGCACCGCACTGCGGTGGCCCGAGAACTCTTCCCAGAGGTCCTCGAGCAGGTAGGTCTTGTGGTCACGGGCGATCCCGCGCAGCGTCTCGGCGTTGAGCGGGGCGATCTCGTGGTGGCCGCCGAGGACGATCGGGAAGCTGAGCTCGACGGTCGTGGCCTTCTCCATGGCGGTGGTCGGCGCCGGGCGCTCACCGAAGACGGTGCGGCAGGAGAAGTGCTCGATCTCGCGCTCGCGGTCGATCGCCGGGTTGGTGACGACGGCGACGGTCTCCTTGAAGTAGTCGGCAATGTTCTGGCGCTCGGGTGAGAGCGCGGCCAGCGGGCCGTCGTAGCCGAGTGAGCCGATCGGCTCGGCGCCGTTGCTGGCCATCTGCTGGATCAGCTTCATGTCGTCGCGCTGCCAGCCGAAGCCGCCGAGCACGGTGTCGGTGACCTTGACCGGCTCTGCTGGGCCCGCGTGGGAGTAGCCCGGGATGTCCGGACCTTCTGCAGGCCCGCCCGTCAGGAGAGCAGTGTCGTAGCGCGGGAACTGAGCGACGTTCGTGCGCTCCTTCCAGCGGCGGAACGCGGTGTGCTGGACCTCATCGTGCGTGAGCAGACGCGCTTCCTTGCCGGGGTTGACGATCACGCCGATCTTCTCGCCCGGAGCGAACGGCTTCGGGTCTGAGACGGTGTCGGCGATCGGGGCGACGCCGGGCTCGGAGGAAAAGATCAAGTCCTCGACGGTCTCGACCAACCAGAGCGGGCGCAGGCCGAGCGCGTCAGTGCTGAAGACGCACTCGTTCTCGTCGCGGCTGATCAGCGCGACCGGACCCTGCGTGAAGGGGCCGAAGACCTGGCGCAGGTACATGTAGAAGTGCTGCAGCTCGTCGGAGAGGTCCTTGATCTCATTGACGATCGGCGGGAGCACCATCTCCATCGTCTCGATCAGACTGATGCCGTCGCGCTGGATGAAGGTGGCGACCGAGCGGTTGAAGTCCTGGGAGTCCGAGCCGTCGTCGTGGATCGGTACGCCGAGCAGTCGCGCCTCTTCGCGCAGCTGAACGATCGTGTTGATCTCGCCGTTGTGGCCGATCACGCTGAAGGGCTGGACGCGCTTGAACGTGGGCCAGGTGTTGGTGGAGTAGCGGTTGTGGCCGAGCACGAAGACGGTCTCGAGGCGCTCGTCGAGGAGATCCGGGAAGTACTTGCCCAGAGCCAGCGGCGCACCCATGACCTTGTAGACAACGTTGCTGTGCGAGAAGCTTGCGACGTGGATGTCGAACTCTTTTTCGAGTTCGATCATGAGGTCGAAACAGGCGCGCTTGCCGTCGATGATTCCGGCGACCTGCCAGAAGACGGGCTCTTCCTCGCGGGCGGTCGGCCCGAGCGCAGAACTGTCAACAATGCCTTCGCGCTGGGCGAGAACTCGGAATCCGGCGCTGCTCATGAGCTCGAGAGCATCGTGCTGGACTGCCCTCACGTCGGCGTGACGCGGAACAAAGATGTGCGCGACTGCGAACTTCTCGTCGAGCGCGAGGTCCGGGGCGTGACCGTCCTTGCGGACCTCTTCGGCCCAGATCTTGCGCGGGATGTCGATCTGCATGCCGCAGCCGTCGCCTTCGCCGTCGATGTTGCCGGCGCGGTGGAGCATCTGGTGCAGGGCGTCGAGCGCGAGCGGAATCGGCGCGTGAGCAGGCTTGCCGTCCTTGCGGACAGAGGAGTAGAGAGCGCAGGCGTCCTGGTCCTCGACTGACTGCGGCGGGCGCAGGGGTGAGTAGTCGTGACGGTGGTCGAAGCGCACGACGTCCGCGTTGGGAACGGTTG
>JBPPNF010000032.1:0-30427 GCA_051306435.1 Solirubrobacterales bacterium
CCTAAGCCGTTTTCATTGCATGCCAGAGGCAAGCAATGAAAATCCCTTGAACAAAGGGCTCAAATCGGCTTTGCGGACTTGCATGCCGGAGGCATGCAAGCGGCAGGGGAGGCGGTTTTGATGGTTGGGGGTTGTGGGCTGGACGTGCGGCGGCCTCGATCGCTTACCGTCACGCGGATGCCAGTGGAAGCAGTGATCTTCGACATGGACGGCGTGATCGTCGAGTCTGAGTCGCTCTGGGGCAGGGCGCGCGAGGACCTGGTCAAGGAGACCGGGGGCCGCTGGGGCGCCGGTGCTCAGGAGGCGATGATGGGCATGGCCTCGCACGAATGGTCGGTCTACGTTCGTGACGAGCTACGGGTGCCGATGAGCGCAGAAGAGATCTCACGTGAAGTCGTTGCGCGGCTCGAAGCGCTCTACCGCGAGGACCTTCCGTTGATCGCGGGCTCGGCCGCGGCGGTACACGCCGCCTCAGAGCACTGGCCTGTGGCGATCGCATCATCGAGCAACCGCGAACTGATCGACCTTGTCGCCGAGCTCGCGGGGATCGGCAGCGCGCTCCGAACAACTGTCTCTTCAGAAGAGGCCGGCCGCGGCAAGCCCGCGCCCGACGTTTTTTTGATGGCCGCCAACCAGCTCGGCACAGACCCCGCCGGTTGCGTCGTGATCGAAGACTCGGCCAACGGAATCCGCGCCGGAGTCGCCGCCGGCATGAAAGTGATCGCCGCGCCAAACCGCGACTTCCCGCCATCACCGGACGCGCTCGAGCTGGCCACGCTCGTGATCGACCGCGTCGCCGACCTGACCAACGCCACGATCGAGCACGCGGGGAATCTGTGAGCACACTCGCCTTCATGGAGCGCCCCTCAGAGGGACCGGCGACCGGCGCATTGTTTCTGCATCACGGCCGTGGCTCATGGGAAGGCGACCTGCTCCCACTGGCCGACCAGTTCGATCCAGAGCGCCGACTGCACGTGATCGCTCCGCGCGCACCGCTCCAGATCGGCGATGCGCAGGGATTCCACTGGTACAAGGTGCCCCGCGTCGGCTATCCCGATCCCGCGACCTTCCATGCCGCGCGGCAGGCACTTGCCGACTTCCATGACGATCAGCTCGAGCGGATCGCGGTGAGCGCGGATCGCGCCGTGCTGGGCGGCTTCTCGATGGGCGCCGTGATGAGTTTCACGCTCGGGCTCTCGACCGATCGACCGTCGCCGGCCGGGATCCTCGCGATGTCCGGTTTCATCCCGGTGCTCGACGACAACAGCTGGCAGCCCGACTTCGCGTCGCGCGCCGACCTACCCGTCTTCCTGGCCCATGGGAGGCTCGACCCGGTGATTGACTTCGGATTCGCAGAGATTGCGAATTCAAAGCTCGAGAGCGCCGGCCTCCCCACCGAGTTCCTCCCATTCGACGCTGGTCATGAAGTCGTCACGGCCGAGATCGCGCCGATCGCGGACTGGCTCACGCGGACCATTCCGTGAGCGACTTCAAGCTCAGTGTGCTCGACCAGACGCCGGTCCCCGAAGGGTTGACCGGCGGGGACGCCCTGCGCAACACGATCGACCTCGCGCGAGCTGCCGACGCGCTCGGCTACCACCGTTACTGGCTTGCCGAGCACCACGGCCTCTCGCTCGCCGGCCCGGCGCCCGAAGTGCTCGCCGGACCGGTTGCAGCGGCCACCGAGCGCATCCGCGTGGGCAGCGGCGGCGTGATGCTGCCGCACTACTCGCCCTTCAAAGTCGCCGAGAGCTTCAGCCTGCTCGCCGCTCTCTACCCCGGCCGCATCGACCTCGCGCTCGGCCGCGCCAGCGGCACCGATGCGATCACCCAGTTCGCGCTGCAACGCGATCGGCGCCAGGCCGCTGCCGACGACTTCCCGCAGCAGCTGCTTGAGCTGCTCGCCTACTTCCGCAAAGAGCTGCCGGAGGATCATCCGTTTCACAAGTTGCAGTTCGCGCTCCCGGGCGGCGACGAAGTGCCGGAAGTCTGGCTGCTGGGCTCTTCACAGCAGTCGGGACTCTGGGCCAAAGAACTCGGGCTCCCCTACGCCTTCGCCGACTTCATCAACAGCGACGGCGCGCCGATCGCGCTCTCCTACCGCGGCGGCTTCGAGCCGTCCAAGGAACTGACTGCGCCGCACTCGATGGTCGGAATCTGGGTGCTCTGCGCCGAGACAACCGAAGCGGCCCGCCAGCTTGCCGCATCGATCCAGATGTCAATGATGATGCTGCGCCGCGGCACCCCGATCAAAGTCCCGCCGGTCGCCGAGGCCGTCGAATTCCTGCGCTCACAGGGCCGCGAGCCCGGGGTCAGCAACTCGCGCCGGATCGTCGTCGGTGACCCGGCGTCGGTGCGCACGCAGATCGAGGAAGTGGTCGAGGAGTACCGCGCAGATGAAGCGATCCTCGTGACGATCACACATGACCACGAGGCGCGAAAGCGTTCCTATGAACTCGTCGCGAACGAGTTCGGACTGAGCTAGTACTCCGAGCGCTGAACGCGCCAGATCGCAGCGCCGACCAGCGCCGAGACCCATATGCCGAGCACGAACAACTCCGTCCCCAGCGACAGCGCCGAAGTGTTCCCGTCGGGACCGGCAGTCTGCGCTTCACGGGTGACCGCTGCGCCCGCAAGGACGGGATAGAAGAGGTCACCGCCCGTGTGCGAGACAAACTCCCAGATCAACGCGGCCGCGAGAACCCCTGCGAAGTTCAGAACGATCGCCACGGCGATCGCAACGCCATTGGACTTCAGGAATGTTCCGACGCTCAGCGCGAGCAGTCCGTAGAGCGCGCCACCGACCCATACTGCGTAGAGCAGCTGCCACCAGGCGCTGAAGCCGGTCGGATCGCCGATCGGCGTCGGGGTGATGCTGTCGCCGAGCGCGACCGCGACGATGCTGACGAGCGCGAGTGCAGGAAGCGAGAAGAGGATGAGCGTGCAGAAGAACCCGAGGTAGCGGACGATGACAAGCTGCCAGCGCGGACGCCCGGTGAGCACGAGGTACCGCATCGTGCCCTGGTCGACGTCGTAGGCGCCTGCGATCGCTCCGAGGATGACCGCGCAGATCACGACCACCGCACCCAGCAGGTCCGCTGCGTTGTTGATGATCTCCGAGCCTGAGGGGTTGCTCCCGGTCGTGAGCACCCAGATCGTGATGATGACGCCGAAGATCAGCGCGAATCCGAGCGATCCGTAGAACGAACCCTTGCGGCCGGTCTGACGGCGAATCTCGGCTTTGAGCAGGTTGATCACAGATCGCCCTCCCCGCCGGTGATGTCGAGGAAGCGCTGCTCAAGCGATTCCTGGATCGGATACAGCGAGACGATCCCGATTCCCGCGTCGAACAACGTCTTGCCGGTGCGCGTCAGAGTTTCGTCGTCAGCCTGCTCGACGGCGAGCGTGAGTCCGCCGTGTTCGTCGGTCGCAACCGACTTGACGAACTGACTTGCATGCAGCAGCGGCGCGGCGGCATCGATGTCAGTGGTGCGCACATAAACCTTCTGCGTCCCTCCACTGACCAGCTCGTCCACCGATCCGAAGGCGACCATCCTGCCCTTCTGGATGATCGCCACGTCGTCGGCCATTTTCTGAACTTCCCCGAGAATGTGCGACGAGATGAACACGCTGCGGCCCTCGTCCACAAATGAGCGGATCAGCTCGCGGAACTCCGCGAGACCAGCCGGGTCGAGGCCGTTGGTCGGCTCGTCAAGGATCAGCAGCCTGGGGTCATTCAGCAGCGCGCGGGCGACGCCCAGGCGCTGGCGCATGCCCAGTGAATAAGTCTTGACCGCCTCGTCGGCGCGTTCGAGCAGGCGCACCCGGTCGAGTGAACTGTCGATCCGCGAGAGCGAGTCTCCGCCGTAGTGATCGGCCCAGACCTCAAGGTTGGCGCGGCCGCTCAGATAGGGGTAGAAGCGCGGCTCTTCGACGATGCCTCCTACGTGCGCAAGCGCAGCGTGCGTGTCCTGGGGGATCTTGAAGCCGCAGACCTCGATCGAGCCCGCGTTGGCACGGGCCAGCCCGAGCATCATCCGGATCAGCGTCGTCTTGCCGCAGCCGTTTGGACCGAGCCACGCAAAACAGCGACCGGCGCGTACGTCGACGGTCACGTCATCAACCGCAGTCAGCTTCCCGAAGCGCTTGGTGACGCCTTCGAGGTGGATTACGTGATCGGACACCGCGCCACCCTATCGGCGCAATCGGTGGTCGTTACAGGTAAGAATCATCGCCATGGACGACATGGATCGACTGCCGCCCCACACCGAGAACATCGGCCAACTCTCGGACCGCGAGTTCGACGAGCTCGAGGACTACAGCGAAGAGCTCGCGAAATCGCACGGCACGAGCGTCAGCGCCGACGCCTTCGACAACCTCGTCAGCGAAGCGATCGACCGCCTGCCCGAAGAGTTCCGCGTGCACCTCGAGGCCGTCCCGGTGATCGTCTCCGACCTCGGCCGGCAGCACGGCGCGTACGGGCTCTACCAGGGCGACACCGTCGCCTACGACAACTATCCCGACCGCATCCTGATCTTCCGCGACACATTGCTGCACGACTTCGGCCACGAGCCGGCGATGCTGGTCGCTCAGGTCGAACGCACGCTGCGCCACGAACTCGCCCACCACCTCGGATGGGACGAGCAGGGCGTCGCCGGGCTCGGACTCTAGCTGTAAATCCTGACCACGATGTCCCTTGACCAGATCATCCGGGCCTTCCTTGAGGCTGAGAGTTCTCAAGCAACGCAATCCCAAGGAGACACCGGAGGAATCGTCACGCTGACGCAGCGCTCACACTGAAAACCCGTCGATCGCTCGTTTCCAGGGTGATTGACTCTGACTGGACGATCACCGACGCAGCCTCAGCGGCCGGGACCACGGTCAAGACGTCGCGCAAATGGGTTCGGCGCTTCGAGGAAGCTGGAGAGGCAGGCCTTTTTGACCGCTCCAGCGCGCCGCCTGCTTATGACCGCAGAGACGATTGCGGAGATCGCTGGCCTCGCCAATTCGACCGTCTCGGGGATCCTGCAGCGCATGGCCTACGTCGAGGTGCTGACCGACGAGAAGGCAACGACCGCGATCGGTTTCCTGCGCCGCGCAGTCGCCTGCTTCGCTCTGGACATCAAGCACATCCGGACCCGGCCCTAAACGCCCAGGACCAACGGCAAGGCCGAGCGCTTCATCCGCACCATGCTCGGCGGCTGGGCCCACGGCGCGATCTACGGCAGCTCAGCTTCGCGCACCGCCGCGCTTGCCGGCTGACTTGAGTTCTATGACTTTGAGAGACCACACAGATCTCTCGGCCGCAAGCCGCCCGCCGTCAGGCTCTGGGAGAGGAAGAACGTGCTCGGGTCTTACAGCTAAATGGCAGGCTGGGCCTTTGAGCCCTTGACCTTCACGGCGCCTTCAAGCTCTTCCATGCTGAACGGCCCGACGACCTGCTCATCCGCGATGTAGCGGTAGAGCGCCACGCCGAAGACGCCGCGCACGGCGCCGCTGACCACAGCGGCGACGACGAAGAGCACGATGCCGAGCACGAGCAGGCCCCCGCCGGCGACGACCGCTGCCGAGCTTCCCGAAGCGAGAATGAACCCGCCGCCGACCGCGATCAGGATTGCGACGAGCATCGCGATGCCGGTGACTGCACCGATCGCGATGTTGCCGGTGATCTGCTGGCCCCACTTCTGCTTGAACATCGAGGACGAGCGCTTGATCGCGGCGAACGGTCCAAGCCCCTCAAAGGCCAGCACCGGTGCGATCAGGAAGGTCACGAGCGCCCAGATCGTCGCGCCGAGTCCGGCGGCGATCTGGCCTGCAAGCCCGCCGCGCTCACGCAGCAGGTTGAAGATCAGCGAGACGACGGCGGCGACGGCAGCCCAGGCGGCGATCACGCGGATGCGGCTGCGCGCGACGGCCAGGCCCGCGGGTACGTCGGCCGTTCCGGTGCGGAACGCTGAATCAGCGGCCGCCGCAAGCGCGACGTTGTAGTAGATCACCGCAAAAGAAGCGAGGTATCCGCCGATCGCGATCAGGATGCCGCCGGCCACGTAGGCGGCGTTCGACTCCTGCTCGGCAGCAATCAGCGCGATTCCCGGCACGCCGAAGACGATGAAGGCGATCATTGCGAGCACTCCGCCGATGATCGGCAGCTTCACCAGTCCCGGATTGGAGCGCACGACGCCCCAAGCCTTTTTTGTCAGTTCCCAGCCTTTGCGAATTCGTCCCATAGTGGCACCCTATATCGGCAGCCTGCGGACAAACTCAACACCCCGCGCTAAACGGAAAGATGCGTGTCGATGAAGGGCGCGAGCAGCGCGAGGACTTCGCGTGCCGCGCCGTCGGGCTCGGAGGTCGGGAGTCCTGCGTGGCTGATTCCCAGTCGGACGAGTCCTTCCGCGAGCGTCCTCGCTTGCTCGGGCGCGACCTGCGGCCAGGTCTCGGTCATCCTGCTGGCCAGGCGCCGGGTTGCGAGGTCCACGACCGGACCGCCGCGGGTGGTGAAGAGCGAGAGGAGTTCGTCTGCGCCGGGGTCGCGGACGACGATGTGCCGGACCATGGGGTCGGTCTGGGCGAGTTCGAGAAAGCGCCTGAAACCGAACTCCAGCGCGCGGTGCGGATCGTCCGGGTGGGCGGTGAAGGCCTCTTCGACCTCGAGCAGGAAGCGGTCGGCCGCGCGCAGCGCGAAGGTCTGCGCGAAGACATCCCGCGAGCCGAACTCGTTGTAGAGCGTCTGACGACTGACCCCAGCCTGCGTGGCGATCGCGGCCATCGAGATCTCGGTCCACGGAGCATCCTGCATCAGCTCACCGGCGGCATCGAGCAGGCTCGCGCGCAGCAGGTCGCGCGCGGCCTCCCGATAGGCACCGTTTCGCGTGGCAGGACTCATCGCGAGCTCAGCCGACCTGATCGAAGTCGATCTTGTCGCGCACTCCGCAGTCAGGGCAGTTCCAGTCGTCCGGAACGTCCTCCCACTTGGTGCCGGCGGGGAAACCCTCGCGCGGATTGCCGTCCGTCTCGTCGTAGATGTATCCGCACTGGGGACACTCAAACTTCGCCACAAAAATCACGCTCCTGCCGTTGCTGGTTGCTGCGGTCCGCCGCTGGAGCGGCCGCCCTGATCGCCACCGTACCGCTTCAGGATGCGGTCGCGTTTGCGCGGCAGGATGTTTGCGCGGGTGATGTCGCCCTCGTAATGCTCGATCACGCGCTTGTCCATCACGCGTCGCCAGACCGGCGGAAAGATCGCGACGAGGATCATCGTCGCGTAGCCGCTCGGGAGATCCGGCGCCGTTTCGACGTTGCGCAGCGCCTGGTAGCGGCTGGTCGGGTGGGCGTGGTGATCCGAGTGGCGCTGCAGGTGGTACAGAAAGACGTTCGACGCAATCTGGTTGCTGTTCCAACTGTGGCTCGGCTGGCAGCGCTCGTAGCGGCCGTCGTCCTTCTCCTGGCGCAGCAGGCCGTAGTGCTCGAGGTAGTTCACGACCTCGAGCAGCGAGAAGCCCACGATGCCCTGGATGATCAGGTAGGGCAGCACGACCCAGCCGAAGATCGCAGTCAGGCCGGCATACAGCACGACGCTCATCGCCCAGGCCTGCAGCAGGTCGTTCTTGACCGTCCAGAAGCCGTTGCCGGTGCGCTCGAGTCGCTTGTCCTCGATCTCGATCGCGGATTTCAGGCTGCCCCATACCGTGCGCGGCCAGAACTCGTAGAAGCTCTCGCCGAAGCGCGCGCTCGCGGGATCTTCAGGAGTGGAGACGCGGACGTGGTGACCGCGGTTGTGCTCGATGAAGAAGTGTCCGTAGAAGGTCTGCGCGAGCGCAACCTTGCTGAGCCACCTCTCGGACTGCTCGCGCTTGTGGCCGAGCTCGTGCGCGGTGTTGATCGCGACGCCGCTCACGGTGCCCACCGTCAGCGCGAGGCCCAGCGATTCAAGTGCGGAGAGCCCGCCGTAGGCCCACTGCCAACAGGCGAAGCCAAGGCCTGCGTACTGCAGCGGGATGTATGCGAAGACGATGTAGCGGTAGTACTTGTCGGCCTCGAGCCAGGCGAGCACGCTGTCAGGCGGATTCTCGGCATCGGTGCCGATCAGCTGGTCGAAGATCGGGAAGACGATGAAGGCGATCAGCGGCCCGCCGTACCAGAACAATCCGAGGCCGGTCAGCTCGACAAGCGCCCAGGCGATCAACGGCGCAATCGGGATGACCAGCCCGAGCAGCCAGACGTAACGCTTGGGGTCGTGCCAGGTTTCCGGCTCGTTCAGCTTGACGGGATTCTCGTCGTGATCGTGATGATGGTGCTCCGCGGGCGGGAACTCCGGTGTTGCGGTGGATGACACGCTTGCTCCTGTGGATGGCTGGGGGGGCGCACTGCCGAGTTACAGAACCGCACCCCGCGTCTGATTTGTTGACACCATAACCGAACTTGTAAAACCTGTCAAGCGGCGATATCGGCGGATCCGTAGTTGCGCATCAGCTTCGCGCGCTTGCGCGGGTGGATGTTCAGTCGGCTCAGGTCGCCCCCGTAGTGGTCGACCGTGCGCTGGTCCATGATCCGGCGCCAGAGCGGCGGGATCAGCGCGTAGACGATCATCGTCGCGTAGCCCTCGGGAAGCTCGGGTGCCTCTTCGTAGTTGCGCAGGGCCTGGTAGCGGCGGGTCGGGTGGGCGTGGTGATCGCTGTGGCGCTGGAGGTGAAAGAGGAAGACATTTGAGGCGACCATGTTGCTGTTCCAGCTGTGGTGGGGCTGGCATCGCTCGTAGCGCCCGTCTTCCTTCATCTGACGCAGCAGGCCGTAGTGCTCGAGGTAGTTGACGACTTCGAGCATCGAGAAGCCGATCACTGCCTGGATCAGCAGATACGGCAGCACAACCCAGCCGAAGACGGCCGTGAGGGCGACGAACAGCGCGAGGCTCATCAGCCAGGCGTTCAGCAGATCGTTCTGGATCGTCCAGAAGCTCGAGCCGACGCGCTCGAGACGCGTCTTCTCGATGCGGATCGCCGATTTCAGGCTGCCAAAGACGGTGCGCGGCCAGAAGGCGTAGAAGTTCTCGCCGAAGCGCGCGCTGGCGGGATCCTCCGGAGTCGAAACGCGCACGTGGTGGCCACGGTTGTGCTCGATGTAGAAGTGTCCGTACAGCGTCGGGGCCAGGGCGATCTTGCTGAGCCAGCGCTCGAGACTTTCGCGCTTGTGGCCGAGTTCGTGGGCGGTCGCGATTGCGATGCCGTTGACCGTTCCGCACGTCAGGGCGAGGCCGAGCGACTCGATCGTGCTGAGGTCGCCGTAGGCCCAGAGGTAACAGGCGAAGATCAGGCCGGCGTACTGCACCGGCACCCAGGCGTAGGTCACGCGGCGGTAGTAGCGGTCTTCTTCAAGCCACTTCAGCACGCTGTCGGGCGGGTTGTCGGAGTCGGTTCCGATCAGGTGATCGAGCCCCGGGAAGATCACGAAGATGAGCAGTGGCCCGAGCCAGTAGAAGGCGCCGATGCCGGTCAGTTGCTCGGCGATGAATGCGGCGAAAGGCGCCGTCGGAATCAGCACCGCAAGCAGCCACGCGTAGCGCTTGGGGTCGGTCCACGATTCCGCAGGTGGGAAGGCCGTCGAAGCTGTGGATGACATGCTCTGCTCCTGGTGTACCGCTGGTGGTGGTCCTACGGCGTGCACTGTCGAATTACAGCATCAACGCCTGCGTCTGGATATTTGACATTATACCCGAATTTGTAAACCATGTCAACAAATGATGTAACGGTTTTCAGGAGATCTGTTCGGTCGGCCTGACCAGCAGCTCGTTGATCGCCACGTGTTTGGGCCGGGTGACGATGAACGTGACGATCTCGGCGATGTCCCTCGCCTGCAAGGGCGCCACCCCGCCGAGTCGCTTCTTCAGAGCTTCTTTGGCCTGATCGTTCAGATGGTCGGTCAGTTCGGTGGCCACCAGCCCCGGCTCGACTGCCGACACGCGGACATGCTTGGACGCAACTTCCTGCCGGAGCGAGTCGGTGAACGCGGTGACGCCGAACTTGGTCAGGTTGTAGACACTCGATCCGGCGCGCGCGAGGCGACCGGCGACCGAGCTGGTGTTGATCAGGTCGGCGACGCCGCGTGGCGAGTCGTCGGCAGCGGCGAGCAGATGCGGAAGCGCCGCGTGAGCGGTGTAGAGCAGCCCCTTGATGTTGATGTCGACCATGCGGTCCCAGTCAGTGAGTTCGGCATGCTCGGCCGGTCCGAGCAACATCACGCCCGCGTTGTTGAAGAGCGTGTCAAGCCGGCCGAGCGCCTCGATCGTGCGCTCGACCGTCGCCTCGGCCTGGTGCTGATCGGTCATGTCGGCTTCGATCGCTAGCGCGGTGCCGCCGCCGGCTTCGATGCGGGTGACCAGCGCGTCGAGCCGGTCCTTTCTGCGCGCAGCGACCGCGACCTTCGCCCCGCGCTCTGCGAGCGCGATCGCCGTTGCCTCACCGATCCCACTGCTGGCGCCCGTGATCAGCGCGACTGACCCGTCAAGTTGATTGCTCATGCCACGTTTCTATCAGCGCCGTCCGCGCCGCCGTGCCGCTGACGGTGCTTTAGCATCCGGAGGATGAGCGATCAGATCTTCACCAGGATCCGGCGCTTCGGCATCGTCAACGTCTTTCTCGTCGAGGAGGACGACGGCCTCACCGTCGTCGACACCGGCATGAAAGCGGCGAAGTTGATCGCGCAGGGCGCGGCGCTGAAGAGCAAGGAGATCAAGCGGATCGTCCTCACGCATGCCCACGACGACCACGTCGGCAGCCTCGATGCGCTGGCCGCCGCGGTGCCCGGCGCCGAGGTGATCATGAGCGCGCGCGATGCGCGGCTGATGGCCGGGGATCTGACGCTTGATGACGACGAACCTCAGGACAAGCTCCGCGGCGGGTTGAAAGGTCAGAAAACGGTTCCTACCAGCGAGCTTGTCGACGGCGAGAAGGTCGGATCGCTGCGCGCCATCTTCACCCCCGGACACACACCCGGTCATTTCTCTCTGATCGACGAGCGCGACGGCACGCTCTACACCGGCGACGTGTTCTCGACGCTCGCCGGGCTCACGACGTCGGCCGTCACCAATCCACTCTTTCCTCTGGTCAGGTTCGGCACATGGCACCCGCCGACGGTGCTCGAGAGTGCGCGTGCGCTGGCCGAGCTCAAACCCGATCGGCTCGCCCCCGGGCACGGCCGCGTTTTCGAGAACCCGACGGCCGACATGATCAAGGTGATCGACAAAGCTTCAAAGCGTGTCAACGAGCGCTAGTTTCTTGTCGGTTGAGCTCGACTGACGCGACCCTCGGCCCGCTGTCGTCGCAGGAAGACCCCCGCGGCTGGATCGGGCACGTGATCGTCTGCGGTCTGCACGTCAACTCACTCCGCGCGATTGAGCTGCTGATCGCGACCGGCACAAAGGTTGTCGTACTCGACGACGAGCCCGAGGCGAGCCTCGTCCCCACGCTCGCCTCGTGGAACGTGCCGTTGATGCATCGCGGTCAAGGGCCCGAAGAACTGGAGCTCGCCGGACTCGCCGGAGCGCACGCCGTGATCTGCGCCGAGTCGAGTGACCTGCTGACGCTTCAGACTGCGTTGCTCGTGCGCGACACGCGCGAAGACGTGAAAGTGATCGTCGACATCGACAACCCGGCCGTCGGCCGCGCAGTTGAGGACGTCACCGGCAAGGGCAGCGTGCTCGATGTCGCAGGGCTGTTCGCCCCGTCGGTGATCTCCACATGCATGGGCCACGACGCCGACACGATCGACATCGGCGGCAAGCAGTTCGTCGCGGCGACAGTTCGCGTGGAGGCGCCGGGCACGCTGCGCGACAAGTTCGGCGACCTCGCCCCGATCGGCGTCGCGCGCGAGGAGGGCGACGAGCTCGTGATCGGCCCCAGCCGGGATCTTCATGTGTCGTCGGGCGATCGCGCCTGCGTGATCGGCACGCCCGAAGATCTGCGCGCGGCGCAGATCGACATCGAGGCGAGCGACCACGACGACCGCAGCTATCTGCGACGGCAACTCGACCGTGCCGAGCGCACCTGGCGCGTGGCAACCGAGCACACGGACTCGGCGTTGAAGATCACGCTGTGCCTCGGACTGCTCGTGGTGATTGTCTCGGCGGTGATCCTCGGGCTGTTCTACCGCGAGCCCGACGGCACCCGGCTGACGATTCTCGAGGCGATCTATTTCACCTTCGAGACCGGCGCGACCGTCGGCTTTGGAGACTTCTCATTCGCCGACCAGAGCAGCGCCATGCAGGTCTTCGCGATCCTGCTGATCATCTTCAGCACCGTGATCGTCAGTTTGATTTTCGCCTTCATCACCAACTTGCTTGTCAGCCGCCGGATCGAGCAGTCGCTCGGCCAGGGTCAGGTGCACGAGTTCCGCGGACATACGGTTCTGATCGGGCTCGGTTCGGTGGGGATGCGTGTGATCGAGGGCCTGCGCGAGCAGGGCCGCGACGTCGCCGTGATCGAACGCAACGCCGACAACAGCTATATCCCGCTGGCGCGTTCGCTGGGCGTGCCGGTGATCATCGGCGACGCGACGCTGGGCACCACGCTGGAGTCCGTGAACCTCGACGTGGCGTCCTCGGTGGCGGTCATGACTTCGAGCGACCTGACGAACATCGAGACCAGTCTCGCGGTGCGCGGGAAGCTCGGTGACCGCTGGGCGTCGACGCCGGTGGTGGTGCGGGTGTTTGACCGCGCTCTGGCACGGCGACTGTCCCGGTCGTTCGGCTTTCAGCACGTCTGGGCCTCGGCGTCGATCGCGGCACCTTGGTTTGTCGGCGCGGCGGTCGGGCTTGAAGTGCTCTCGACCTTCTACTTCGCGAGCGAGCCGTTTCTTGTGGCCCGGCTTGAGGTGAGCGGGGACGGCGGGCTCGTGGGCGCGACGATGATCGAGCTGGGGGCGGACATTCGCGTGATCGCGATCGACCGCGGGGACCGCTTGGAGTATCCGCCGCGAAGGGATACGGAACTTGCGGCTGGGGATCGGGCCTATCTGGCTGGGCCCTATGAGGAGCTCTTGCGGGTCATGGGGCGGGATCGGGCTGCTTGACGGTTGGTGGGTTTTCCTTGCTCCCGCCCGGTTCGGCGGTAGTCAGGAGCGGAAGTCGCTTGAAAAGGCGTTACGACTTCCCATCAACCGCCCCCAACCCCGGCTGATCGGCTGATCTGCCACGCCCCCGCAAAACCGACCGCTCAAGCCGAGACGCCGCCGGGTGGGATACCCGGCGGCGTGTACAGCGTTTTCTGCGTGAAGCGAGCGTTTGGAGCTAGAGGTCATGGCCAAAACCTCGGGAGCGTTCTGCTGAGTCTGAAACCAAGCAGGTCGTGGAGGGCGACCGCAGCAATAGCGGCGCTATTGCGAGGCTCGCACTCCGCGAGATGCGCAGCGTGTCAGGCCAGCAGAATGCCGCGGGGTTTTGGCCATGACCTCTAGGCGACTGCCTGGCGCTCCTGATCGGCTTCGGTTGCCTCAGCCAAAGGAGACGCTTCGGGGGAAGTGGACAAATCCTCGCCTGCATCTTCGGAACCCGTGGCCGAGCTGTCAGGGATCGACTCCGCGAGGGAATCTGTTTCCTGCTTTCGCTGGGGAGCGAACTGTTCTGCGTCGTCCTCTGCTTTGGAGACGCGAAGTAGTGCTTCGATCTGCTCGTCGTTGGGAACCTTTACGTTCCACGCGAGACCGGTCATTTCGAGGCCCTTGATGATGTAGTAGGCCGGGTCGAGCTGACGCTTGAGCAGACCATGACGCGCCGAGGTCGGGAAAGCGTGGTGGTTGTGGTGCCAACCCTCGCCGAGCGCGACGAAGGCGACGGCCCAGTTGTTGGTCGACTGATCCTCGAGCTCGAACGGCTGCTTGCCGTACATGTGGCAGATCGAGTTGACGCTCCAGGTCGCGTGGTGCTGGAGGAAGATGCGCACGAAGCCGCCCCAGATCATCGCCGTGAAACCTGCGTACAGCGTGAAGCCGCCGAGCAGGAAGCCGAGCGCGAACGGGATCGCGAGACCGAGCAGCACCCATGAGAAGAAGTGCTTGTCGACCCAGACTATGTCGGGATCGTTCTTCAGGTCACGGGCGTAGCGCGAGGCCGAGGCGCGCTCGTCACGGCTGAAGAGCCAACCCATGTGCGAGTGGTGCCAGCCGACGAGAATGCCTTTGAGGCCGGTGTGGTCGTGGGTGTGGGGGCTGTGCGGATCGCCCTCTTCGTCCGTGAAATCGTGGTGCTTGCGGTGGTCTGCGACCCAGTGGATCGGGGCGCCCTGCACTGACATCGAGCCGGCGATGGCCAGTGTGATCTTCACCCAACGCTTCGCTTCGAACGAGCGGTGCGTCAGCAGACGGTGGTAACCGACGGTGATACCTGCGCCGGTGAAGACGTACATCGCGGCGAGGATTCCGAGGTCGAGCCAGTTGACGCCATTGTTCCAGAGAAGAACGATCGCGACAAGGAAGCCGATGAAGGGCAGGGCAACTGCGGTAATCGTTATCCGGCGTTCAAGAGTGCTCATGGGATGTAATTTACGGTGAAAAGACACACGTTTCCGTGCCGGTTGACAACAACTTACTGACATTTTTTATCATTTTCTTATAAACTCTCCGGATGAGCGCGGAGATCAGCAGTCGGTCGGACAAACCCTGGGAGCGACTCTCCGAGCAGGCAGCGAGCCTGATGGAGAGCCACCGGCGCGAGATCGCCGAAGAGATCCTCGTCGAGATCGGTCGCGAGATCCCGGCATACACCCGGCCGCTCGAAGGTGCCTTCGGCGAGGCCCTGCGCGGCGGCGTCGAGCAGGCTCTGTTGCAGTTCGTGGCGATGGTGCGCGACCCGGAAACCTCGCTGCGTGAAGAAGGTCGACGCTTCTACGTTGCGCTTGGTCGCGGCGAGCTCGAATCCGGCCGGTCGATCGGCGCGCTGCTCGCGGCCTACCGGCTCGGTGCCCAGGTCGCGTGGCGCCACCTCGCGGACGCCAGCATCAAGGCCGGCCTCGATCAACGCGAATCCAACCTGCTCGCCGAGGCGATCTTCGCGTACATCGACGAGCTCTCCGCAGAGTCCGCCGAGGGCTACGCGCAGGCGCAGGCCGACCAGGCCGGAGAGATCGACGCGCGCCGCGGAGAACTGATCGACCTGCTCACGCGCGGCACGCTCGGCGCCGATCCGCGCGCCCTCGCTGCCGCGGCCGAAGCCGCCAACTGGATCCTGCCGCGCGAAGTCGCCGTGCTGATCTGGCGCGACGACCTTGGTCGCGCGCCGGCCGGCCGCCTGCCGCAGAACTCGATCGTGCGCGGCGACGAACTTCAGTACGTGGCGCTGATCCCGGAGCCGCGGGACCCCGCGCGGCGCGAACAGCTGCTTCGCGCCTTCGCGCGAATCCCTTCGGGACTCGGCAGCTGCGCGGAACTGCGCGACGCCCGCCACTCCTACAACCACAGCCGCGCGATGCTGACCTTCGGCGAGGAGGCCGATCTGCCCGGAATCGTCGCCGCAGACGAGCACCGCCCGACGCTGATCGCGAACTCCGACCGTCTGCTCGCTGAGGAGATCCTGCGCGATCGCCTTGCCCCCCTGGATGATGAGACCCCCGCCTCACGCGAGCGCCTGACTGAATCGCTGCTCGCCTGGCTGCGCAACAACGGCAGCATCACCGAGGCCGCCGAAGAGCTGCACGTCCACGCGCAGACCCTGCGCTACCGGATGACGCGCCTGCGCGAGCTGCTCGGCGATTCGCTCGACGATCCCGAGCTGCGCTACGAGCTTGAGTTCGCGCTACGAGCTTCGCGCTCGTGATCGAGTAGCCAGGTCTTGCGCCCGAGACCGCCGGCGTAACCGACGAGCGTGCCACCGGCGCCGATCACCCGGTGGCACGGAACGATCACCGCGATCGGATTGCGGTTGTTGGCCATGCCGACAGCGCGCGCTGCCCTGGGCCTGCCGACCGCTGCGGCAACCTCCCCATAGCTGCGAGTCTCGCCGAAGGGGATCTCCGCGAGGGCGCTCCACACCGCGCGCTGAAATTCTGTGCCCTCGGGCTCCAGCGGGAGATCAAAGCTGTCGCGACGGCCGGCGAAGTACTGCTCGAGCTGGGCGATCGTCTCGCTGAACGCGTTCAGGTCGCGCGTGAGATCGTTCTTCCTCGCGTCGAAGTCGCCGTCGCCGTTCATCAGCAGCCCGTGGATGCTCTCGCCGTCGCCGAGCACGAGCAGTTCGCCGATCGGACTGGGCGTGGTTGCAAAGTGTGTCGTGGTCATCGTTGATCCTCAGTCTGGGTTTTGTCGGAAGCGAGCGCCCAGAGGTGCTGCAAGGCGTACGCGCGGTAGGGGCGCCAACGCTCCGCCGTTGCCGCAGCAGAGCGCGGCGATCCATCAAGCCCGAGGGCCTCAAGCCCCCGACGCACGCCCAGATCGCTCGGAAGAAACGCGTCGGGATCGCGCAGCGCACGCATCGCGACGTACTGCGCCGTCCAGTCTCCGATGCCGGGCAGGCTGACGAGTCGCTCGTGGACCGCTCCGCGCTCCTGCGAACCGTCAAGCCGAATTTCGCCGCCGGCAAGCGCGCCGGCCAGCGCGATCAGAGCGCGGGCGCGGGACTGCGGCATCGACAGTGTGCTCGGGTCAAGCGCCGCCACGGCCGACGCGCGCGGGAAGAGTCGCGTGACCGCGCCGACCGGTCGTTGAAGATCCTCACCGCAGAGCTCGGTCAGCCGCGCGGCAGCGGTGGAGGCGCCGCGAACAGAAATCTGCTGCCCGAGCACTCCGCGCATCGCAAGCTCGTCGCCGTCGAGCGTTCCGGGCACGCGAATGCCGGGCCGAGCGGCGACGCTCGCTCGCAGCAGCGGGTCAGAGGACAGCGCTGCGTCTGCGGCGAGCGGATCTGCGTCGAGGTCGCAGAGCCTGCGGATACGCTCGGTCGCGGCGGCCAGATCCCGGAGATCGTCCAGCTCGAAGCGGGCCCGGACAGAGTCGTCCCCTGCGCGCAAAGTGACAACTCCTCCGCCGCGCGGCAGCCGCATGCTGCGGATGTACGTCTCGTCTTCGGTGGATTCGACTGCGCCGATCTCGCGGTGCTCAAGAAACGCGAGTAGTCGCGAAAAATCAAACGGCTGGCGCGCCGGTAGTCGCAGCTCGAGGCCGCGCGCCGAGCGTCTTCCACCACGCGGAGGCCGGCGAAGTTCGCCGGGGGTCGTGGCGAATATCTCCTGCATCGTCGCGTTGAACTGACGGACGCTTGAGAATCCGGAGGCGAACGCTATGTCCGCGGATGTGAGGTCGGTCGTCTCCAGCAGCACGCGCGCAATCTGCGCCCGCGCCGCCCTGGCGATCGACAGTGGCCCGGCGCCGACGACACTGGTCAGCATCCGGTGCACGTGCCGCTCGCTGAAGCCGAGCTGCGAGGCAAGCCCCGCGACGCCGTCCCGGTCAACGACACCGTCGGCGATCAGCCGCATCGCGCGGCCGACGGCGTCGGCGCGCAGGTCCCACTCCGGAGACCCGGGAGACGCGTTCGGTCGGCAACGCCTGCAGGCGCGAAAGCCCGCCGACTGCGCGGCGGCGGCAGTCGCGTAGAACCGCATGTTTCGGGCCTTCGGCATGCGGGCCGGGCAGCTCGGGCGGCAGTAGATCCCGGTCGAGGTGACGCCGGTGTAGAACCAACCGTCGAATCGCGAGTCCTTGTGTGCGACGGCGCGTCTGCAGCGCTCGTCATCAGGGAGGTAGCTCTCGTCCACGCGGTACATGCGGGCATCCTTGCACGATCGAGCACCCAGACATGGCGGATTTCAGACACGACGGCGCAGCCCGTCTGAAACCCGCGTCCCGAGCGGGGCGACAAAGTGCTTATGATGCGGGCTACACCATCCCTGTCCCTCACGAAACGAGAACTTATGAACATATTGCTTGCCGAGTCAGACAGCTGGTCACTTGGTGACGCGCTGCTCCTGACGATTGAAATCTTCCTCTTTGTCATCTGGATCTGGATCTTCATCTCGATCGTCGTTGACCTCTTCCGCGACCACGAGCTCGGCGGCGGGGGCAAGGCCTTATGGCTGTTCTTCCTGATCATCGTCCCGTTCATCAGCGCGCTGATCTACCTGATCGTCCGTGGTGGCGGCATGCGTGACCGCGCGATCAAGGAAGCGGTCGACATCCAGAAGGCACAGAATCAGTACATCCGTGAAGTCGCAGGCTCGCCGGTTGACGACCTCGCCAAGCTGAACGACCTGAAGAACAGCGGCGTGCTCACCCAGGAAGAGTTCGACAAGGCCAAGGCCAAGGCGCTCGCCGATCACCAGGGCGAGTAGCTCTCCGACAAGACGATTCCGACTCTCGAAGCCACGACGTCGCGCCCAGCGCCCCGTCGTGGCTTCAGGTAAGTTCCGCGAACAGCAGCGTGGCGTCGGCCACACGCAATTCTGAACGCTGTCGGAGCACTGTCGCTTCGCTCACCGCGTCGAGTGCCTCGTTCAGTTCATCTGCGCAACACAGTCGGCCTGAAGATGCGCGGCGGCCCTGAGCGCGATGTCACCGTTTCTGACGAGCCTCTCCTGCCTCGGGTTTGCTTTGAGCACGTGACTTCTGTCTCCCGGAGTCCAGTCGATTCCGGCCCCGGTCAGATCGGCGACCTTGATCGCGCGAAGCGCACTCGGATCAACGCGGTCGGGATGCCGACGCATTCAGGCAGCGACCCAGACAACAAGCGCGGCGCCGAAGGGCTCGCGGAAACCCGCCACACGATCTACGCGATCCTCGCCGAGGAGCGCACATCTGAAGAAGCCGGGCCGGACTCCGACCGGCAAAAGTTCAGATGTCCCCCGCCCGCGACTGCGTCGGGCGGGGACAGTTCTTTGCTTTCCTAATCCTTTTACTCCCCCTCGTCCCAACCCCACGATCAGAAAAGTCCCTCAGGAGACTCATTTCATGCGTTCTTTCGCCACCTGGATCTCGCGCCACCGGAAACTCACCGTTTTCACCTGGCTCGGCGTCCTGATCATCACCGGCGCCCTCGCGGCATCGCTCGGCTCTGACTTCAACGAAGACTTCAAGCCACCCAAGTCCGACTCGCAGCAGGCATACGACATGCTGTCGAAGAACTTCCCAGCGCAGGCCGGCGACACCGGTCAGTTCGTCTTCAGGAGCGATGTCGGCGTCAACGATCCTGCAACGCAGAAGCAGGTCGAAGAGGCGCTTGCGAAGATCGCGAAGGTCGACGGAATCGGCAGCGTCGTCTCGCCCTACAGCAAGGAAGGCGCGGGCCAGATCTCCCCGGACGGCAACACCGCCTTCGCGACGATCAACTGGAGCGAGTTCGTCACGCAGACCTCGCTCGAGACAGAGGTTGATCCGGTTCTGAAGATCGTGAAAGAATCGCGCACTGAAGGCCTCCGGGTCGAATGCGGCGGCGGCCCGTGCCAGTTCGCCCAGCAATCAGAGAGCGGCGGCGCCGAGGTGATCGGCGTGATCGCGGCGATGATCGTCCTGTTCATCATGTTCGGAACGTTCATCGCGATGGGAATGCCGATCGTCACGGCGATCATCGCCGTGACGGCGTCTTCCTCGATGATCGCGGTGCTCTCGAACGTGATCAATACAGCCGAGTTCGCCACGTTCCTCTCGATCATGATCGGTCTTGGAGTGGGTATCGACTACGCGCTGTTCGTCGTCACCCGCTTCCGTCAGAACATGCGCCAGGGCACGGAGCCGACCGAGGCCGTCATCTCCGCGATGGACACCTCCGGCCGCGCGGTGCTGTTCGCCGGAATCACCGTGATGATCGCGCTGCTCGGTCTGTTCCTGGTCGGCATGAACTTCCTCTACGGCCCGGCGCTTGCCGCGTCGATGACCGTGCTCTTCACGATGGTCGCCTCGCTCACACTGCTGCCGGCGATGCTCGTCTCCGCGGGTGCACGGATCAACGACCCGTACTGGCAGACGATGCTCGGGTCGCTGAAGAAGAACTCGAAGGGCAAGGGCGAGCGCTCGCTCCCCGACGCGCTGACGGGATGGGTGCTTCTGCCGTTTCAGGCGATCTTGCTGCTGCTCTCATCGATCCTCTACGTGCTGGTGATCTGGGTTCCCCAGACGTTTTTGCGCCTGGTGAGAATCCCGGTCCCGCACCGCTCACACAGCCTGCTTGCCGATGAAGAGAAGGCGCACCCGAAGTGGCACGCATGGAGCAGCTTCATTCAGCGCCGCCCGTGGCCCGTCGCGTTGATCGCCACGGCACTGCTCGTGGTTCTGGCGATCCCCGCGTTCTCGATGAACCTCGGCGTCGCAGATTCCGGAACCGACCCGAAGGAAACGACGACGCGTCAGGCCTACGACCTGCTCGCGGCCGGTTTCGGTCCCGGATTCAACGGACCGCTACAGGTGGTCGTGGACACAAGCGCGGGCGAGGACAAGATCGACCAGGTCTACGAAGAGATCTCCGCCGACAAGGGCGTCGCCAAGGCGTTCCCGCCGCAGGAGAGCCCCAACGGCAAGATCGCAGTGATCAACGTCTTCCCGACCACTTCGCCACAGAGCACCTACACCAATGAGCTCGTTCATCGCATCCGCGCGGACAATCTCGCGCCGATCAACTCGAGCGGCGGCAAGGCACACGTCGCCGGCGTCACAGCGATCTTCGACGACTTCTCGGCGCAGATCTCGAGCAAGTTGCCGCTCTTCATCGGTGCGGTCGTGCTGCTCTCGGCACTGCTGCTGATGATGGTCTTCAGATCGGTCCTGATCCCGATCAAGGCCGTGATCATGAACCTGCTCGGAATCCTCGCCGCCTTTGGCGTGACGGTTGCGATCTTCCAGTGGGGCTGGGGGGCGAGCCTGCTCGGGGTCGACTCGACCGGGCCGATCATCGCCTTCCTGCCCGTGATGGTCTTCGCGATCGTCTTCGGACTCTCAATGGACTACGAGGTCTTCCTGATGAGCCGGGTCCACGAGGAATGGGAGAAGCGCAAGGACGCCGACGCGGCGGTCGTCGAAGGTGTCGCCGCGACCGGCGGCGTGATCACCGCGGCGGCGATCATCATGATCGCGCTGTTCTCGTCGTTCGCCTTCCTCGCCAACGACCTCGTGACAAAGCTCTTCGGAGTATCTCTTGCGACGACGATCTTCCTCGACGCATTCGTGATCAGATCGGCGCTCGTGCCTGCGGTCATGGCGATCCTCGGCAAGACGGCCTGGTACATGCCGGAGTGGCTGGGCAGGATCATCCCGCGCGTGAACGTGGAGCCGCACAGCGAGCAGCCGGCCGAGCCGATCGACACACCGGCGACCGAACAGGCCTGATCCCGGCGCGGGACTTAAATCCGTATAGTGCCGCGTATGGACGTCACAGCATTCAAAGAAGGTCAGAAGACGGTCTGGTCACTCGGCGAGTTCGCCGACATCGCAGCCATGATCCGTCCCGCGTCGGAAACGATCATGGACAAAGCCGACGTGCAGAGCGGGGACACCCTGCTCGACGTCGCCTGCGGAACCGGCAACCTCGCGATCCCCGCCGCAGAACGGGGAGCGATCGTCACGGGCATCGACATCACGCCGAAGCTCTTGGAGATCTGTCGCGCCGATGCCGAAGCGTCCGGACTGTCGATTGACATCCGCGAAGGAGACGCCGAGGCGCTCGACTTCCCGGGCGATTCGTTCAACAAAGTGATCTCGGTCTTCGGGATGATGTTCGCCCCGCAGCACGAACTCGCGGCCTCCGAGATGGTTCGCGTCTGCGAGCCCGGCGGCACGGTGGCGATCACGACCTGGACGATCGAAGGCATGAACGGACAGCTCTTCAACGTGATCGGCAAGCACATGCCGCCTCCGCCCGAAGGCATGCAGACCCCGGCGATGTGGGGAACCGAAGCACATGTTCGCGAGATGTTCGATGACTCGATCGACTGGAGCTTCTCGCGCGAACTTGTCAACTTCCAAGCAGACAACGCCGAGAAGTGGTTCGAGTTCATGGAAGCGAAACTCGGTCCGCTCGTGTTGGCGCGTGCCGCACTTGAGCCGCAAGGCAGGTACGAGGCGTTGCGCGACGACCTGATCGAGCACTACGCGCGATACAACAGCGCCACCGACGGCACGTTCAACGGCGATGCGGAGTACCTGCTCGCCGTCGGCAGAGTCCCGGCCTGATCTAGGCGTTGTTGATCATCACGTGCTTGACCTCGGTGTAGTCCTCCAAGGAGTACATCGAAAGATCCTTGCCGTAGCCCGACTGCTTGAAACCGCCGTGGGGCATCTCGGAGACGATCGGCATGTGGTCGTTCACCCACACCGCGCCGAAGTGCAGCGCCTTGGACGCACGCATCGCGCGGCCGACGTCGCGGGTCCATACTGACGCCGCGAGGCCGTAGTCCACGCCGTTGGCGTATGCGATCGCCTGCTCTTCAGATTCAAACTGCTGGACCGTCACCACAGGCCCGAACATCTCGCGTTGGACCATCTCGTCGTCCTGCTTCATGTTGGCGATCACCGTCGGCTCCAAAAAGAACCCGGCGTCGCCGATCTCGTTGCCGCCGGTGACAACCTCGGCGTGCGCCGGCTTGCGTTCTAGGTAGCCCTCGACGCGCTCGCGCTGGATCGCCGAGACGAGCGGGCCCATCTCGGTCTCTTCGGAAGTCGGGTCGCCGACGTTCAAGGCTTCTGCCGCGGCGGCCAGTCCGCTGACGAACTCGTCGTAGATCTTCGGGCCGGCGATCACGCGCGAGGCGGCGGTGCAGTCCTGGCCGGTGTTGTAGTAGCCGCCGACCTGAACACCGGCGATCGCTGCCTCGACATCGGCGTCGTCGAAAATCACGACCGGCGCCTTGCCGCCGAGCTCCAGGTGTACGCGCTTCAAAGAATCGGACGCGGCCCTGGCGATCCACTTACCCGTGCCGACCGAACCGGTCAGCGAGACCATCGCGACATCGGCGTGCGTGACCAGATGCTGGCCGACCGGGTCGCCGTGACCGAACACGACGTTGAAGACGCCGTCGGGTACGAACTCAGAAACCACCTCGGCCAGCAGCGCGCTCGTGATCGGCGTGAACTCGCTCGGCTTGAGCACGATCGTGTTGCCGGCGGCAAGCGCCGGGCCGATCTTCCAGGCGGCCATCATCAGCGGGTAGTTCCAAGGAGCGATCTGGCCGACAACGCCGATCGCCTCGCGGCGGATCATCGAGGTGTAGCCCTCCATGTACTCACCGGCGGGCTTGCCCTCCATGTTGCGCACGGCCCCGGCGAAGAAGCGGATGCAGTCCACGACTGCGGGAATCTCTTCCTTGGCGTACTCGATCGGCTTGCCGACGTTGTCGCTCTCGAGCTTGGCGAACTCGTCGCCGCGGGCCTCGATCGCATCGGCGATCTTCAACATCGCGAGCGAGCGGTCCTGCGGCGTGGTGACCGACCAGGTCTCGAAGGCCTGCTTTGCGGAGGCGACGGCCGCGTCGACCTCTGAAGTTTCTGAAAGCGGCGCGGTGGCGATCGCGGCTCCGGTCGCGGGGTTCAGAACGTCCTCTGACGCATTCGCGGCAACGGACTTGCCGCCGATGAAGTTCTCGATTGTCGTGGTCATGACAGTTCCTCTCTAAAGCAGCTTGAACGGAGCGTGGTGCTCGGCTCCGATCGCCTCGGCGACCGGTTGGTTGGTGATCTTGCCCTTGGCGACGTTGATGCCGGGGCTGAGGCCCGGTTCCATCCGGCAGGCCTCTTTGACGCCGTGGTCGGCGAGCATCAGCACGTAGGGCAGCGTTGCGTTGGTCAGCGCGTAGGTCGCGGTGATCGGCACCGCGCCCGGCATGTTGGCGACGCAGTAGTGCAGGATCCCGTCGACCTCATAGGTCGGGTCTGTGTGGGTGGTCGGACGCGAGGTCTCGAAGCAGCCGCCCTGGTCGATCGCCACGTCGACGATCACCGTGCCCGGCTTCATCAGCTCGAGCTGCTGGCGCGTGATCACATGCGGCGCCTTGGCCCCGTGCACGAGCACCGCGCCGATCACGAGATCCGCCTGAGGGAGCATCTGCTCGATCGCCAGCGTGGAGCTGTGCACAGTTGAAGCGCGGCCGTCGAAGATCGACTCAAGCTCGCGCAGGCGCGGGATCGACATGTCGTACACAAATACATCCGCCTGCATACCGATCGCGATGTTCGCCGCGTTCAGGCCGACGACCCCGCCGCCGATCACCATCACGTTCGCCGCAGCAACGCCGGGCACGCCGCCGAGCAGCATTCCGCGGCCGCCCAGTGGCTTCTCGAGCATGAACGCGCCGCTCTGCGTGGCGAGCTTGCCGGCGATCTCGCTCATCGGCGCGAGCAACGGCAGCCGGCCCTGCGGATCCTCGACGGTTTCGTAGGCGATGCACGTGGCGCCGCTCTCGACCAGAGCCTGCGCAAGTTCCGGCACCGGCGCAAGATGCAGGTAGGTGAAGAGCAGCTGATCCTTGCTCAGCAGCTTGACCTCTTCAGGCTGAGGTTCCTTGACGCCGAGGATCATCTCGGCCTCGCCGAAGACCGCCTCGGCGTCGGGCGCGATCTTTGCGCCCTGCGCGGCGAAGTCGCCGTCGGAAAGCGAGCTGCCATCTCCGGCGCCGGACTGGATGATCACCTCGTGACCGTGCTCGATGAGTTCGCGCACGCCGATCGGCGTCAGCGCGACGCGGTACTCGTCGATCTTGATCTCTGTCGGAACTCCGACCTTCATCGCACGCCTCCTGGCTGGTGTTCCGTGACGCCGAACTCAGCGTTTCTGCTTGCAAGCTCGTCGAACATGTCCTGCGGCTGCATCGCGGCTTCGGGCGGGACCGCACCGGTCGCGGTGATCCTGCCTTTCGCGATCAGGCGCACAGCCGCAGCAGCGGGCGCCGAAGTGGAGATGACGCTGCCGCCGAAGCCCCACGCAGGCATCGGCGAGGTCTTGCAGGTGACGCGCACGTGGCGATCGCCGGAGTAGGCGTCGATCAGGTGAAAGGAGATGGTCTGGCCCGAGGGCTTGACGGCCTCGGCCGCCACGCGCACGACCTCTTCCGGAGAGGCGGTGGTCAGCACAATCAGGCGGTCGAGGACCGCGGGGCCGAGAGAGAGCTGAAACGAACACTCAGTGCAACCGAAGCTCGATCCGAAGGTCAGCACTTCGGAGTGCAACGTGTAGATCGCAGGAGCCTCGCCGATCGGCTCCGGGAAGTCGATGATCCCGGCGTCTGTCAGCGGCTCGATCTCGACCGCTTCGCCGCCGCGCAGCACCACCGGCTTGAGCGTCAGCTCGTCGAGCAGGGTCTGCACGGAGTAGGGCGGCGCAAAGCCGTCTGGCGGATCGAGGTCGCGCCCGCCGGCGGTCGCGTCGATCCGATCGACCTCGCCCCCGAGCTTCTCTGTGGCGACTGCCGCCATCAGATTGGTCTTGCCCGGTGCCGACCCCATCCCGAGCAGCGCCAGCAACCCGGCCGCCTCGAAGCGGTCGTTCAGCGTGAGCTGTTCGGCGGTCACGTGGTACAAACCGCCGAGGTCGATGTAGTGGGTAGCGCTGCGCAGGCACGCCTCCATCACGTCAACGTTGATCCGGTAGCTCGCCGAGTTGACGAGCACGTCCACGTCCTGCAGCTGAGACTCGAGCGCGCCTTCTTCGCGACCGTCAACTTCGATCGCGACCGATTTGTCCCCGCCGTGCTCGCGAGCGGTGACCTCGGCCTTCGCGCCGTCAAGATCGAGCAACTTCAGAGCGCCCGCCTCCGGAGATTCGGCGAGGTCACGGACGATCGGCGGGGCGATCGTTCCACCTGCGCCGAGCACACCGACGGTCAGCGCATCAGGCAATTTGGTTCCACGCTTCGGTCAGCACCGTGCGCAGGATGCCGTCAATCTCGGCGAACTGCTCGGGGCCCGCGATCAGCGGCGGAGAGAGCTGGATCACCGGGTCGCCGCGGTCGTCTGCGCGGCAGATCAGGCCGTTGTCAAACAGTGCGTTGGAGAGGTATCCGCGAAGCAGCTTCTCGGACTCCTCGTCGGTGAAGGATTCGCGCGTCTCCTTGTCCTTGACCAGCTCGATCGCGTGGAAGTATCCGGCGCCGCGCACGTCACCGACGATCGGAAGATCCAGCAGCCCGTCGAGCATCGAGCGGAAGGCCGGCTCGTTCTGGAGTACGTGACCGCAGAGGTCCTCGCGCTCGAAGATCTCGATGTTCGCGAGCGCGACTGCCGCGCTCATCGGGTGGCCACCGAAGGTGATTCCGTGGTTGAAGACCTCTGCGCCCTGCATGAACGGCTCGGCGACTCTGTCCGTCGCGATCATCGCGCCCATCGCCGCGTAGGCGGAAGTGATGCCCTTCGCGGTCGTGACGATGTCCGGTGAGTACCCGAAGCGCTCGTGGCCGAAGTAGTGACCGAGGCGCCCCCACGAACAGATGACCTCGTCCGAGACCAGCAGCACGTTGTGGCGGTCGCAGATCTCGCGCACGCGCTGGAAGTAGCCCTCGGGCGGCGTGTAGCAACCACCGGCGTTCTGGACCGGCTCAAGGAACACCGCTGCGACGGTTTCGGGACCTTCGAACTCGATGATCTCTTCGATCGCGTCGGCCATCCAGAGCGGGTCGCTGTGCTCGTCCTCGTGGAAGGTGTTCGTATTCGGGGCGTGGCGCGTGCCCGGAGCGAGCGGCTCGAACTCGGTGCGCAGCGACGGAATGCCGGTGATCGCGAGAGCGCCGTGGTAGGTGCCGTGGTAGGCGATGTCGCGCGAGATCACCTTCGTCTTCAAGGGGTTACCGGTGCGCTTGTGGTAGGCCTTGGCAAGCTTCCAGGCCGACTCGACGGCCTCGCCGCCGCCGCTGGTGAAGAAGACGCGGTTGAGGTCCCCGGGCGCGAGCTCCGCGATCTTCGCGGCAAGCTCGATCGAGCGCGGGTGGGCATATGACCAGTTCGTGTAGAAGCCGAGCTCGGCCGCCTGCTTTGCGGCCGCTTCGCCAAGTTCGGCGCGGCCGTGGCCGGCATTCACGCAGAACAGTGCAGAGAGCCCGTCGAGGTAGCGCTTGCCGTTGTCGTCGTAGACGTAACAGCCCTCGCCGCGCGTGATGATCGGGATGTCGTGGTCGGCGTACGCGCCCATGCGCGTGAAGTGCATCCAGAGGTGGCGCTTGGCCAGTTCCTGCAGGTCGCGCGATTCACTGTGCGCATCTGTGACCTGATCGTCGGTGAATGTTGCCATGGCACACCTTCCTCTTTCTGTCGCCGTTTTCGGCTCCTGTTCGGCCAGCGTATATGAAAGGCGGGGCGGCAAGGCGCGCTCATCCGGACCAGCGATCGGTAACCCGAAAGCGCGCTGCATCCGTTCGCCGGTAGTCGTAGGATGGGATTCATACCGAGGGGTAAAACCCCTCGGACTCACGAACGGAGGCAGTTGAATGAGTGTTCCCGATCCAGTCCCGCCAGCCGGCTCAGGCGACGCGCCAGAGCTGGGCGGAAAGGGACTTCGCGCCAACGCGATCGGTTTTGTTTCCAGCACCGTGATCGGTGTCGCTTCGACGGCGCCGGGCTACAGCCTCGCCGCGACGCTTGGATTTGTCGCGGCCGCAGTCGGTCTTCAGAGCCCGGCGATCATGATCGTCGCGTTCATCCCGATGCTCTTCATCGCGACGTCGTACTTCTACATGAACCGCGCGGATCCCGACTGCGGAACGACGTTCACCTGGGTCACCAGAGCGATGGGCCCGCGGGCCGGTTGGCTCGGCGGTTGGGCGATCATCGTGGCCGACATCGTCGTGATGGCGAACCTCGCGCAGATCGCCGGCCTGTACACGTATGAGCTGTTCGGCTGGACCGCCGCAGCAGAATCGACATGGGCCGTCACAGCCCTTGGCGTGTTCTGGATTCTGCTGATGACGTGGATCGTCGGTCGAAGCATCGAACTCTCCGCCCGCACTCAGAACTTTCTGCTCGGCGCCGAGCTGCTGACACTTGGTGCCTTCGCCGTAGTCGCGCTGGTCAAGGTCTACGCAGACCCGCCGGCCGGATCAATCGAGCCGGCACTGTCATGGATCAACCCGTTCGCGATCGACAGCTTCAGCGCGCTCGTCTCGGGCGTTCTGCTCGCTGTCTTCATCTACTGGGGCTGGGACTCGACGGTCACCGTCAACGAGGAGACGAAGGACTCTTCTCGCACGCCGGGCCTCGCAGCGCTCACCGCAACGGTGATCCTCGTGTTCACCTATGTGATCGTCTCGATCGCGGCGCAGGCGTACGGAGGTGTCGATCAACTCGTTGAAAACTCCGACGACGTCTTGTCAAGTCTCGGCACAGCTGTGTTCGGCTCGCCGTGGGACAAGATCCTGATCATCGCGGTGCTCACGTCCGCTGCGGCGTCCACGCAGACCACCATTCTGCCGACGGCGCGCACCTCGCTCTCAATGGCCCGCGCAAAGGCGTTGCCGTCGAAGTTCGGTGAGGTGCACGACCGCTACTTCACCCCGTTCTTCTCGACCTGGGTGATGGGAATCTCGTCGGTCGTCTGGTACGTCGGTCTGACAGCGCTCTCCGAGAACATCCTGTACGACTCAATCGCGGCACTTGGCCTGATGATCGCGTTCTACTACGGGATCACCGGATTCTCGTGCGCGATCTACTACCGCAAAGAACTGTTCAAGAGCGCGAAGAACTTGATCTTCATCGGGCTCTTTCCAGTGATCGGTGCGTCGATGCTCACGGGAATCCTCATCAAGAGCATCATCGACCTCTCGGATCCGGAGAACTCTGAGTCCGGCGCTTCATGGCTGGGCCTTGGCCCACCGCTCGTGATCGCGATCATCTTCGCGGTGATCGGCGTCGGTCTGATGCTCTACTGGAGCAAGGTCAGTCCGATCTTCTTCAAGCGCAAGCCGGAAGTCGCAGATCCAGCAGTACTGACCGGCGAAAAACAAGCGGTGGCGAGCTTCGCCGCGGAGGAGGACTGACCATGCCCGGAATAGTCGTTGGAATTGACGGGAGCACCTGCTCCAACATGGCCGTCGCCGAAGGCGCGGTGCTCGCCGGCGAGCTCGGCGAGAAACTCTACGTCGTGTTCGGTTACGAGCCCTACCGGGTCGGCGGCGAGATTCAGGACCATCGCCTCGCGCTGGAGGAACTCGGTCACGAGGTCGGCGGCAAGGCCGTTGCAGAGGCGAAAGAGGCCGGCGCGGACGCCGAGCTGATGCTGGTCGACCGCGAGTCGGTTGACGCCCTGATCGCCACGGCCGATGCGGTCGACGCACGGATGATCGTCGTCGGCAGTTACGGCGACTCGCCGCTGAAGGGCGCGATCCTCGGGTCGACGCCGCACAAACTCGTCCACCTCTCCAAGCGCCCCGTGCTTGTCGTGCACGGCAAGGAAGAGGATTAGTGGAAGCCTCGGCACCAAACGGCTTCGCGGTACCACCCGCGGAGCCGTTCGACCTTGAGCTGCAGACGCTTGCGGACAACCTGCCAGGAGGGCTCGCCCTGCCGGTCGGCGACGACCCGGTCAAATCTCGCGATCAGTTCCGGCGGATCACGGTGGCCCTGCGTGAGCAGCTTCCGCCGGCGAATCTCGAACGCATGGACGACATCACGGTGCCGGGCGCGGTCGGGGATCAGGCCGCGCGCGTGTACGTGCCGATCGGTGGCGGCAACGGCGGCACGCTGTTGTTCTTCCACGGCGGTGGATTCATCATCGGCGACATCCCGTCGTATGAACTTCAGGTGCGCACGTTCGCCGAGCGCACGGGGATGATCACGATCAGCGCGGAGTACCGGCTCGCTCCGGAGGATCCGTTCCCGGCGGCGGCCGATGACGCCATGTCGATCGCCTCGTGGGTGATCGCGAACGTCGATCAGTTCGGCGGCGACGCTTCACGGATCATTGTTGCGGGCGACAGCGCGGGCGGAAACCTCGCGGCGGTCGTCGGGCAACACGTCGAAGGCGTCGCCGGCCAGGTGCTGATCTATCCGGCGACGGATTTCTCGAGGAGGTACGACTCTGTCGAACAGCACGCCGACGGCCCGGTGCTCACCAGGGAAGCCGGCGCGGTCTTCCAGGCCGCGTATCTCGGCGCTGGCGACCCGGCGGACCCGCGCATCTCGCCGCTGCTCGGCGAGGACTTCGGCAACCAACCTCCGAGCGTGGTGGTCACTACCGAGTACGACATCCTGCGCGACGGCGGACTTGCCTACGCGGCCAAGCTCAAGGAGTACGACGTGCCGGTCCAGCACCTGCACTACCCGACGTTGATGCACGGATTCATGGGGTGCTTTCCGTTCAGCAAGGGGTGTGATCGGGCGCTGGATGAGATCTGCGCGGCTGCTGCCGGGCTTGGTTCCTAGTGCACCGTCTCACAATTAACTACCAACTTGATCCAACGCCACCCGACCCCGCCTGACCTTCTCGAGAATCGATTCGGTCGTGGCGGTCCAGACAAACGGCTTGGGGTCGTCGTTGGTGGCCTTGAGG
>JBPPNF010000033.1:0-46894 GCA_051306435.1 Solirubrobacterales bacterium
GGAATGGCCTACGGAATAGACAAGCTCTACGACAACTACGAAGCCACAAATCCGTACCTCTGGGACCTCGGAATCACCAGCGGTAGCGACACCGGACTGGCCGGCAAGTCCGACCTCCCGGAAGTCATCAACTACAGCGCCGGCATCTACCAGGACGACGTCGACCTCGATCCCGCCTGGAACTACTTCGACGCGCTCGAATCGCGTTTTGGAATCCTCAACACAGTCAGCGCAGGCAACTGCGGGGTCCAGACCCCCTCGATTGACGGGTGCAATGACGGTCAGCATCGAGTATCCACGCCGGGAACGAACTACAACGTCATGACGACGGGCGGGCTCGATGTGACCGCCGATCCGACCAACATCGCAACCTACGCGCCTTGGCCGAACACGTCCCCCGGCCCGACCTGGGGCGGCCGCAAGAAGCCCGACCTCGTCGCGCCCGTCTTCGGCACCGCCGGCACGCCATCGGCGATGGACGACACCAGCTGGACTTCGTTCGGCTACGGAACCAGCTTCGCCGCACCGGTCGCGGCAGGCGGAGCGCTCCTGCTCGCCTCCTCCGGCGTCTACCTGCCCACAGCCCAGAAGGCCATCATGATCAACTCGGCGACGCCGGTGCAGGGCCAGACCTACTGGACCCCGCGCACGGGCTGGGGCGCGCTGAACATGACGAACGCCTACTACGCCCGCGGCAACTACGCAAACGGAACCGTCACCGGCAGCGGCGCCAACAGCGCGCGCTTCTTCGAGCTCACCGGCGTCGCGGTCGATGATCGCGCGACGCTTGTCTGGAACCGCCGCACAACGACGGACTCAACCCTTGACCCCGACTACTACGACCTCACAGACCTCGACCTCTCGCAGTTCGACCCGGGCACGCTCGACCCGACCTCCACGGGCGGATCGGATGCGTCGGACCCAGTTGACACGGACCAGACGATCACCGCAGACAACCCCATGCCGAGCGAAGGCAACGATGGCGGGGACAACATTGAGCAGATCCGCTCCACCGGAACCGGCTCCCAGATTCTCAAGGTGAAGTCGCAGTCCCCGGTCGACGGCGCGACCAGCGAGCCCTTCTCAGTAGCTGCAGCCAATGCCCCGGTAGCCCTTCAGACGCCGATACCAGAAGTCACAGTCACAACGCTGCCGACCACGACTGGCCTGACACAGGACTTCACGGTCACCGCGACAGTCGAGAATCCGTCTGCGGACCTGGCCCTCGACAGCCCGAGCGTTGAGCTGACACTCCCGGCAGGAACCACAACACTTATATCGGGCGACAATCCGCAGGCCATTCCGACGCTTGCGCCCTCCGGAACAGGTGTCGCGACCTGGACCGTTCAGGCGACGACCGCGGGCACGAAAACTCTGACGGCCGCTGCGACCGGAACGGCATACGGCGAAAGCTTTTCCGGCACCGGCTCGGCGCAGATCAACGTCGACTCCACGCCCCCAACTGCGACGATTGCCGCACCACCGACCTACGGCCCCACCCTCTCCCCAACCTTCACCTGGTCCGCCACCGACTCCCAGAGCACCGTCGCCAGCTACGACGTCGAAGCCGCGGTCGACCAGGGCGGCTGGGTCTCGCAGCTGATCGACACCACCGACACCTCGATCTCGCTCACCGCGACCGAAGGTCAACTGGTACGCCTGCGCGTCCGCGCCACCGACAGCCTCGACAACACGTCTGACTGGAGCGAGGTCTCCACCACGCTCGACTCACTGCCGCCGGTTGTCTTGTTCGGCGCCGTCGATGCAAGCGTGCGCGGAACACTCCAAGTCCCGGTGATCATCTTCAACGCCGGCTCGCCGACCACCTCCAACTTCACCTTCTCGGACACGGTCGGCGGCCGCACCGGCTCCGTCACGAACGGCGCGGTTCTGCAGTACAAGAACACCACCAGCAGGACCGTGCTTGCGAACCTCCGCGTGACTGCCACCGACGCACTCGGGCGAGCGGTCACGACGACGGCCGTCTACCCGGTTCCGCCTCGCGTGGCACCGAGCAACATGCGACTGATCAGGCTCTCGCGCGTGGGCCGGTTTGTGAAGCTCACCGGATCGACCGCCAAGGGCTACAACGGGAAGATCACCTTCGCCGCCACGCGCATCGGCAAGAAGGGGACCAGACGGGCGCGGAGGACCGTGCCGGTCAAGAACGGGCGCTTCAGCATCAGGCTGCGGGTGGCGGCAGGTCGATACAAGTTCTCTGTCTCTGCGACTTCCACTTCCAGATACTCCGGCGCGGCGCTCTCAAAGAAACTCACCGTGAAGTAGTTCCGGAGCCCCTCGCTCCAGACGTTTTGCTTTCTGAGGCCCGATCTTGCCCAAAACGCATACCTCATTCAGGCCAAAACATCTGTCCATATTTGTGTACCAACCGGTATATCTGGCCTACCCTTGGCGCGGGGCGGAGTTCACGGGGGGTTCCGTGAATTTGCGCGGTCGTGGTTCTGGCCTGGGCGCTCTGGATCAGATCCACGCCGCGACGTCCCGTTTTTGCCTGCCGTTCTGAATCACGCCACACGCTGTTCGCCGATCGGTCATACTGAACCTTCTTATGGAAGCCGGGAGCATCAACACCACGGTCCTGCAGGACTCGACAGTCGCCGACGCCATGGGCGACGTCCATCTGGTGCTCGCCAAGACGCCGATCAACGTCGCGTCTGAGATCTTCGGTGAGAACCGCGGCCGCGCGCTGGTCGTGGACACGGGCGACGAATCCCCTTCGATCTTCACCGAGTTCGACGTGGTCAAGATGGTCGCCGCCGGCGTCTCGCCAGAGGGCAGGACCGTCGCCGACTTCCACACCCGCACCGCCGTCGCCGCGAAGCCCTCCTGGTCGCTCGAGCGCGCGCTGCGCACGATGATGGTCGGACAGTTCCGCCACCTGATCGTCGTGGACAAGGGCGAGGTCGTGGGCATGCTCGCGATGCGCGACATCCTTGATCTTGTCGTCGAGCGCGACGACGTCCCAGAGGCAGCAAACGAGGCCGAGGACGCGACAGTCGAGATCGCCTCGATCGTCCCGGACGACTCCGCCCGCCTGCTGCACAACCTGCGCCGCAGCGCAAAGCAGCACTGGTCCGCAATCCAGTGCGACTGCGAGCTCGACTGGATCGACGTCGTCATCGGACAGGCCGAAGAGCGCGCAGATCTCGACGCAGACGGACTGCAGGAACTCTGGGAGCAGCGCCCGCTCTGCCCCACGCTCAACAGCATGGGCGGCGGCGGCGACTGAGCTGTTGACTTCGTGTCATATGACATCACAATCGTGATCGTGCATGACGGTTGAAGAGACCTTCCGTGGCAAGTCCGTGATCGTGACCGGCGCCGCCAGCGGCATCGGCAGAGAGATCGCCAAGCAGTGCGCCGAAGCCGGCGCGCGCGTGCTGCTGACTGACGTCGTCGATTCAGTTGAGGCCGCTGCCGCAGCGCTGCCCGGCGACCAGGACTCGATGATCGTCGACGTCTCTGATCGCAACCAGGTCGCAGCGGCGGTCGATCGCGTGGTCGAAGAGCACGGCTCGCTCGACTTCATCTTCAACAACGCCGGCGTCGCGATCTTCGGCGAGGTGGAAGTGGTCACGCTCGACGACTGGGACAAGATCATCGACGTCAACCTCAAGGGCGTCGCCTACGGCGTGAAGCTCGCCTACGACCAGATGTTCATCCAGCAGAGCGGGCACATCATCAACACTGCGTCCGTTGCGGGACTTGTGCCGGTGCCGCTGCAGACACACTACGTGGCGACCAAGCACGCGGTCGTCGGCATCGGCAAGAACCTCGAGATGGAGGCCGTGAAGAACGGCATCGCTGTGACCACCTTCTGCCCGGCGTTCGTCGAGAGCGGGATGATGGAGAACAACACGGTGCGCGGGACGATGGACGTTCCCGACGTGCGCAAGATGATCCCGATCAAGCCGCTTTCGACCCAGAAGGCTGTGCGCACCCTGCTCAAAGGCGTCGCCAAGAAGAAGCCGATTGTGATCACGCCCTTCTACGGCAAGCTCGGCTGGTGGCTCGAGCGCATCTCGCCGCGTCTTGCGATGCACCAGCACCGCCTGATGTACAGCCAGGTGATCAAGCGCTCGGCCAAGCTGAAGGCCAAGGCGCCGGCCGTCAGCTCGCGGCCGAAAACTCCGGCGTAGCGAGGGCCAAATGCGCGCGGCGCGCCAGAACAAGTCTGGACGCGCCGCGGCTTTGAATCAACTGGATTCGTGCTGCCGGTCAGCCGACCTTGCTTCCCTGCACATGGAAGTAGCACGAGTCGTCGTTCGGGAGCTGAACTGGCGGGGTTGCAATCACGCCGTTGCGCCCCAAGCTCAGCGAGCTGAAGTACAGGCCCTTGTTGTCCGGACCGAGCAGCGAGACTGCCGTGGACGAGTCGTCATCGATGTCGTTGGCTGAGTCAGTCTCGTCGTCCGAGACCTGGCGCAGATCCTCCAGCGTGGATGTGTTCAGCACGTCCGGGTCGCCAAACAACGAGTCAGAGGTTGAGTCGCCGGCAAGAATCGCGCCGTTCGCTGTCGTCCGAGCGAGGATCTCGAAGTGCGTGTAGTTGTTGGTCGTGTCGATGAAACACTTCGCGTAGAGCGACACGCTGGCATGGGAGACGAGAGGAATCTCTGTTGCTGCCGTCCTGGCGACGGCTTCGTTGGCATTGCTGGCGGAAGACCGAGTGCTTCGGATGACACTGAACGTGTCGTTCGCAGTCCCAGCGGAGGCTGCGGAGGCCGCGAAGGCCGCAGAAGGCACTGTGAGCGTGGACTCGTTGATCTGCGTGCCGGTGAGCGTGTTGCTCCTCACATCGGCGCCCTTGATCGTCTTGTTCTTGATCTTGTCGCTGGTTACGGCGCTCTTCTTGATCGTCTTGGTGGTGACGCTGTTCTTCGGCAGCTTCACGGCCGCGTAGCTGACGCCGCCAAGCGCGATGAACAAGGCGAACGTGGCAATGATGTTTGAATAGGTGAGTCGCGATCGGACGCGACGGAGCGTGGGCTTCTTCAAGGGAGTCTCCAGGAGAGTGTGGATGGGTTACGAGCTGGCGCGTGCAAAACGGCAGCGCCAATCTGAAACCAGCGGGAACCGCGGCGTCGCGCCACTACACAGGCGATGGGCCGGACGCAACCGGTTCAGGGACCATTTCGCCCCAGGTCAGCCGCGGCCGCTCATACGCCGCCGCCAGAGTGTTCTCGCCCAGCTTCTCGACCGCCCGCACGGTGATCTCGCCGCAGGCGACCGCATCTGAAAGCGCGTTGTGGTGGTCGAGCTCGATGTCGAGGAACTCGCTGAGCGTGCTGAGCCCGTGGTTCTCTGGTGCGGCGCGCAGTTCGGCGACGGTCGCCTCCTCGATGCCGGTCCTGCGGCGTTTGGGCCAGGCGCTGCGGGCGAGCTGCATCGAGCAGCCGTAGCGGATCGTCGGGCTGGCGAGGTTTGCGCGCGCGAGCTCTGCGCGCAGCACGCCGATGTCGAAGTTCGCGTTGTGCGCGATCAGCGGATAACAGGCTGCGTAGTGGATCAGCTCGGGCCAGATGTCGGCGAAGGTCGGTGAGCCCGCGACGTCGTCGGGGCGGATCCCGTGGATGCGGATCGCGCCGTAGTCCCAGCTGCGCGCGGCGATCTGCGGGTTGATCAGCGTGTAGCGCTGATCGATCTTCACCCCGTCCTCGAAGTGCGCGACACCGATCGCGCATGCGCTGCCCCATCTGGCGGTTTCGAAGTCGATCGCGACGAAGGAATCCATCGTGCGCCCAACCTACCGTCGGCGATGGTCGATCCGCGCCGGTGCGTGCGCGAGGCGCGTCAGCGGATCTTGATCGTCTTCTTCAGCGTCGCCGGCGCGACGACGCTGTTGCCCGCGAAGGTCACCGTGGCCTTCGCGTTCTTGCCCTTGGCGCGCTTGGGCATGCTCATGATCAGATGCGCGGCGCAGCCCTTGGTCGACCACGAGATCCTGCCGCGCTTGACCAGCGTCCCCTTCAGCTTCGGCACCTTCAGCGAGAGCTTCACCGCCCCGGCGCATGAAGCCACAGACGGTGCGCCGACGGGCTGGGGGAAGGCGACGCGGAACTTTGCGGTGAGCTTTGAGCCTTTGACCTTCACGGCCTTGGGCAACGAAAGCTTCAGTGAGACCGGGATGGTCGACCGGCCGGCTCCGACTCCGACTCCAGAGAGCACCACGCGGGTGGTCGGGCTTCCGGCCGAGTCAGAAGCGACCAGCAGCGATCCGTTGCGTTCACCGGCGGCCGTCGGGTCGAACGTGACGGTCGCGTAGCAGTACGCGCCGGGCGCGAGGGTTCCGGCACAGCTGTTTGACTTGATCGCGAAGTCTCCGGTGGTGACGACCGAGCCGATCAAGATCGCGCTGTCACCGTCGCTTCGGAACTTGATCACGCGCTCAGCCGTGGCGTCGTTCACATCGACATTCCCGAATCCCATCGACCAGGGGACCGCGGAGAGTGTCTTCGCGCGGATGCCGTCGATCCAGCTGTTGTAGGACGAAACACGCGTGTAGACGTTGGGCGCGGTGTCGTAGCAACCGCGATAGACGAAGCTGGCGATGCCGATCACCTTCGTGCCGTAGAGCAGCGGGCCGCCGCTGTCGCCGTTGCAGACCATTCGCGCGCCGGAACCGGTGTCGTAGGTGATGGCGCAGATCTGGCTGTCGGTGACCACGTCTGTGCCCTCGATCAATGCCCAGTCGCTCTTGCAGACCGAGTGGTTGATCACGTCGACGGCCGCGCTGTTGAGAATGTCCGACGAGACGCCGCTGTCGCCGGAGGAAGTGCGGCCCCAGCCGATCGCTGTGGCGGACTCGCCGCCGGTCGGGTCCTCGGCGAGAGTCGAGCGGACCACAGGCGTCGCCGGGGTCGGCGCGTAGGCGAGCTTCAGCAACATGATGTCGTTCGAGAGAAGGTCTGGATTCCAGCCGGGGTGCGTGAAGGTCGCAGTGACGGGGATGATCTCGCCGCCGTAGAACAAGTCCTCCGTGCCGATGATCACGAACTCGGGCGTGACGCCGTCCTCGGGCGCGTTGCAGTGCGCTGCCGTCATGACCCATGTGGGCGCGATCAGCGATCCGCCGCAGAACTGGTGGTTGGGGTTGCTGCTGGCGAGCAGGCCGGCCATGTACGGGTAAATGGTGTTGTACTGGCTGTTCGAGACCGTTCCGCCGCCGATCACGTCGACCGTGGGATCAGCCTTTGCGCTGGAAGCCGCGGTGCACACGAGCGCCAACGCGGTGAAAAGCACTGCGAGCGTGCGGAAAGCGCTGAATGTTCTGACTGACCCGATTTGCATACCCCAAAATGATCGGCACCGAACCAAGAGACTTGAAAGCGGTGCTCAATTCAACAACAAAGGGGCCCGGCGATTGCCGAGCCCCTTTGATGAAGCGATGCTGGAGGCTCTTCTTTAGTAGCGGTAGTGCTCCGGCTTGTACGGACCCTCGACCTTGACGCCGATGTAGGCAGCCTGGTCAGGACGCAGCTCGGTGAGGTTGACGTTGACCGCCGCGAGGTGCAGACGGGCGACCTTCTCGTCGAGGTGCTTGGGCAGAACGTAGACCTGCTTGTCGTAGTCCGAGTTCTTGGTGAAGAGCTCGATCTGGGCGATCGTCTGGTTCGTGAACGAGTTGCTCATCACGAATGACGGGTGGCCGGTGGCGTTGCCGAGGTTGAGCAGGCGTCCTTCGGAAAGGACGAGGATGCTCTTGCCTTCCTTGAACTTCCACTCGTGAACCTGCGGCTTGACCTCGATCTTCTCGATGCCGTCGATCGCGGCGAGGCCGGCGATGTCGATCTCGTTGTCGAAGTGACCGATGTTGCCGACGATCGCCTTGTTCTTCATGCGCGCGAGGTCCGCGGCCATGATGATGTCCTTGTTGCCGGTCGTGGTGATGAAGATGTCAGCGGTGTCGAGGTGGTTCTCGAGAGTGTCCACCTGGTAGCCCTGCATCGACGCCTGGAGGGCGCAGATCGGGTCGATCTCGGTGACGATCACGCGGGCACCGGCGGCGCGCAGCGACTCAGCAGAGCCCTTGCCGACGTCGCCGAATCCGCAGATCACGGCGGTCTTGCCGGCGAGCATCACGTCGGTCGCGCGGTTGATTCCGTCGACCAGCGAGTGGCGGCAGCCGTAGAGGTTGTCGAACTTGCTCTTGGTGACCGAGTCGTTGACGTTGATCGCCGGGAAGAGCAGGTCACCGGTCTCGGCGAGCTCGTAGAGGCGGTGGACTCCGGTGGTGGTCTCTTCGGTCACGCCCATGATCGACTCGGCGATCTTGGTGTAGCGGTCCGGGAACTCAGCGACTGACTTCTCGAGCAGGCTCAGGAAGACCTCGAACTCTTCGGACTCAGCGTCGGCCGGGTCGGGCACGGCGCCGGCGAGCTCGAACTCGCGACCCTTGTGGATCAGCATCGTGGCGTCGCCACCGTCGTCGAGGATCATGTTGGCGGGCTCGCCCGGCCAGTTGACGATCTGCTCGGTGCACCACCAGTACTCGTCCAGCGTCTCACCCTTCCAGGCGAAGACCGGGACACCCTGCGGATTCTCGGGCGTGCCGTCCGGGCCCACGGCGACGGCCGCTGCCGCCTCGTCCTGGGTGGAGAAGATGTTGCAGCTGGCCCAACGCACTTCGGCGCCGAGAGCGGTGAGCGTCTCGATCAGGACAGCGGTCTGGACGGTCATGTGCAGCGAGCCGATGATGCGCGCGCCCTTGAGCGGCTGGGCGTCGGCGTGCTCCTCGCGCGTGCTCATCAGGCCCGGCATCTCGTGCTCGGCGAGCTCGATCTGCTTGCGGCCTGCGGCGGCGAGTGAAAGGTCTGCGACCTTGAAGTCTGTTGCTTCGAGGGTGGTGGCCATCTTTGGGTGGTTCTCCTTCAGGAGTTGCTTTGTGTAGTTGCGTTCAGAAGTTGCTGATGCTTTTGCTGTTCGAATGACAGCCAGTCGGCCGCGGGGATTTCCTTCGGCTTCTCGGCGGTCTGATCGAGCCATTCGTTGACGGCGCGATCGGTTTCGGGCTCATCACGGAGGCGTTGGACGAATCCGACGTCTGCAATCTCGAGCTTGTTGCCCTTCAGCAACTCCCGCAACGTGCGAAGTCGCTGTAGTTCCCCCGGCCCGTAGAGCCGGTAGCCGCCTGACGAGCGCGGCGGCTCGACGAGCCCGACGCTCTCGATGTATCGCAGCATGCGCGGCGACCAGCCGCTGGTCTCAGCGGCTTCGTTGATCGTCAGGGCGTCGGTTGGGACCTCGGCCGCAGGGCTGTCGGTGGCTGGGGGGGCCATCGGGTGAACCTTACCATAGTTGTGTAAAGGTTTGCGGTGCCGTCAGGGCAGCGCTACCCCTCGTAGGTCTCCAACTCGTCCGCATACAGCCTGGCGAATACTCTGGTCTCCGCCGCGTCGAGAATCCGACCGGCCCGCTCCAATGCATCTGCCCGTTCGATTGCCTCACGAAGTTGGATGCGACGCCCAGCTGCCGAAATCGGCATGCCGACCTCGTCCGTGTCCTTGGGATCAGGCCATATTGCGCTCACAGGATTCACCGTACTGGAATCAGGTTCGTTCCGCCGCCGCGATTGTCGCCGCGATCCCACGCGTCATACCAGCGAAATACCACTTCGTCGCGAACGAACAAACGGCTTGTGACGCCGTGGCGGGGAGTTGGCGCTCAACCGCGAGAGCGGCGTCGGAATTGGAGGCAGTCAGATACGAAGGATCTTCGATCAGGAGAGCCTTGATCTCGGCCATCGCCATTTGTGTGGGTCCCGCCATGCCGCTCGTCGACGGTGCTGCGAGCAAAACAGTCATCACGAATTCGATCAGCGCATCTCGACTTTGGTTCCGCATCACCCTCACCGTACGGGCTCGGAATCAGTGCTTCGCGTCAGAACGTGATGGTTTTACTGCTGCGTTGCGAAATTGGTGCAGGCCTGTCGCAAACTACGCAGCAATGTCAATCATCCGCTGGATCGGGATGCGGGCTTTCTCGGCAATTGCGGGGTCGACATCGACGATGTACTTGTCGTCGCGCAGCGCATCGCGCAGCCGCTCCAGGGTGATCGTCTTCATGAATCCGCAGATCGCGCCCTCGCTCGCCGGCACGAACTCGCGGTCCGGCGCGGCCAGGCGCAGCGGGTGGAAGATGCCTTCCTCGGTGGCGACGATGAACTTCTTCGCCCTGCTCTTCCTGACGTGCTCGATCATGCCTCCGGTCGAGAGGATGAACGTGCGCTCGGGGTCGATGTCGCCGCAGGCGAGATACTCCATCGCGCTGGTCGAGCAACCGCACTCGGGGTGGATCATCAGATCGGCGTCGGGACTGTCGTCGAGCATCTTCTGCAAGTCGGCCGGGCGGATGCCGGCGTGGACGTGGCACTCCCCCATCCAGACCTTCATCGGGCGCCTGGTCATCTTCTCGACATAGCTGCCGAGGAACATGTCCGGTCCGAAGAGGATCTCCTCACCTTCGGGGATCGCGTTGACGACGTTGACCGCGTTCGAGCTGGTCACGCAGTAGTCGGTCTCGGCCTTGACCTCGGCCGTCGTGTTGACGTACATCACGACCTTCGCGCCGGGGTTCTCCGCCTTCCAGTCGCGCAGCTGCTGGGCCGTGATTCCGTTCGCGAGTGAACAGCCGGCACGGGTGTCGGGGATCAGCACGGTCTTCTCGGGGCTCAGCACTTTGGCCGTCTCGGCCATGAAGTGAACGCCGCAGAAGACAATCCGATCAGCGTCGGTCCTGGAGGCTTCGATCGACAAACCGAGCGAATCGCCGGTGTAGTCGGCCACGTCCTGGACCTCGGGCACCTGGTAGTTGTGGGCGAGGATCACGGCGTTCTTCTCGCGCGCGAGTTCGCGGACTTCTGTGGAGAGGGCAGCGATCTCCTCGGCGCTCGGCGCCTCGGGCAGTGGTGGCGGGACCACTGGGAGCATGAAAGCTTCGGCCTTCTGGGGCTGCGTGACTGTCGGGGGTGGTGTCATGCCAATCCGATCGTATGTTCCGCCGCGAGGTGTCGACCACTCTCGCCGGCTGGAATGTGCTTGCCGCCAAATTGTACAGCGACGGTGTTGATCAGTCGTCGATGATCATCGACAGATCGAGCGCCTGCGCTCCGTGCGTGATCGATCCCATCGAGATGAAATCCACGCCGCTCTCGGCCGCGCCGCGGACGTTGTCGACCCGGTAACCGCCGGAGGCTTCGAGCGTCGCCCGGCCTTTGACCTGGGCGACCGCGCCGCGCAGCTCATCGTTGCTCATGTTGTCGAGCAGAAGGTGGGTCGCGCCGGCGGCGAGGGCCTCGTCGATCTCGGCGCTGTTTCGGACCTCGATCTCGAGTGGAAGGTCGGAACCTTCCTGGCACCGCGTGACGGCGGCGGTGATTCCTCCTGCTGCGGCGATGTGATTCTCCTTGATCAGGATCGCGTCGAAGAGGCCGACGCGATGGTTTGTGGCTCCGCCCGCCGCGACCGCCGCCTTCTCCAGGGCGCGCATGCCGGGGGTGGTCTTTCGCGTGTCGAGAATCTTTGCCGCGGTTCCTTCGACCGCCTGCACGGCGCGAGCGGCGGCAGTGGCGACCCCCGAGAGGTGCATCAGGAAGTTCAGTGCGACGCGCTCGCCGGTCAGCAACCCGGCGGCCTGCCCGGAGATCGAAGCGATCTCGCCACCGTCACTCCATCTGCCCTCTTCCTGAACGCGCGCGTACTCGATCGTCGGGTCGATCTCGCGGAAGGCGTACTCGGCCACGTCGTGGCCGAAGATCACGCCCGGCTGTTTCTGGCGGATCGTGGCGTGAGTCGGGGCGATCAGCTCGACGGTCAGAGCAGTGGTGACATCACCGCTGCCGACGTCTTCCGCGATCGCGAGCGCGACCAGCTGGGCGTAGTCCTCGCGCGCCAGTGCCAACGCCTAGCCCTCGTTCACGCTTCCTGCGCGTTCGCTCGGGCGGCCCGCGGCCTTGCGCGAAAGTTCGGCATGAACAAAACCGTCAAGGTCGCCGTCGAGAACGCGTTGGACGTCGCCCATCTCGAAGTTCGTGCGGTGGTCCTTGACCATCGAGTACGGGTGCATCACATAGCTACGGATCTGCGAGCCGAAGTTGACGTCGATCACGTCGCCCTTCTCTGCGGCCATCTCGGCGGCGCGCTTCTCTTCTTCGAGCGCGACGATCCGCGCGCGCAGCATCTTCATCGCCGTGTTCTTGTTGGCGCCCTGCGATCGCTCGTCCTGACACTGCACGACGATCCCGGTCGGCAAGTGTGTGATGCGCACGGCGCTGTCGGTCTTGTTGACGTGCTGACCGCCGGCACCGGATGCCCGGTAGGTGTCGATCTGCAGATCGGAGTCGTCGATCTCGACTTCGACGTTGTCGTCCACGAGCGGCGCGACTTCGACTCCGGCAAACGAGGTCTGGCGGCGATGGGCGCTGTCGAACGGGCTCAGGCGCACAAGTCGATGCACCCCGCGTTCTGCACCGAAGAGGCCGTAGGCGTTCTCGCCGTGGACCAGAAAGGTTGCCCGGGTGATGCCCGCTTCCTGGCCGGCTGCGACTTCCTTCAGCTCGACTTTGAATCCGCGGCTCTCGGCCCAGCGCGTCTGCATACGAAGGACCATCTCCGCCCAGTCCTGGGCGTCGGTGCCGCCGGCGCCGTCCTGGATCGTGACCACTGCGTCGCCGGAGTCGTACTCGCCGGTGAAGAGGCGCGCCTCCTCGAGGACCGACATGCGCTTCTCGAGGTCTGCGAGCTGTTCTTCGAGCTCATCGGCCATCGATTCATCCTCGAGCGCCATCTCGGCCAGCGAGCGCAGGTCTTCGACTTCAGATGAGACGGCGTCAAACTCTTCGAGCTTGCGGTTCCCGCGGGCGTACTCGGCGTTGACCTTTGCGGCGTTTTCCTGATCGTCCCAGAAACCCTCGCCACCCATCATGGCTTCGAGTTCTTCGACACGGGCTGCGACGGTCGGGCGGTCGAGCGCATCAGAGAGCAACCGGAGCTGCTTCTCGATCGCCGCAATCCGCTGACCCAGTTCATGTTCGTCAAGCGCCATTACAAACGCAAGGCTATCGGCGACGTCCTCGGCGCCTCGTAGTCTCCCGGCATGGGAACTGGTGTTCGCATACCGGATCGCGTGGCCGCCGTCAGCGTTGGAGTGCTCTGGGGCAGAAAGCACCGCGACCCTCAGCCGGAGTTGCTGCCGGTCACCGACGTCGGGATCGTGATCCTCGAGCAGGGCACGATCGCAGATCGATACCTGATCCCCTCGCACGACCTTTTGCGTGCCGGTGACCACCTGGCGGCACTTGATGCGCCGCTGCTCGCCTTCAATGCGCTGCGGTTTGACTGGCTTGCGCTGGGATCGCTGGTGAACGTTTCGTCGCTTATCCCGCGCACGATCGACATTCACAGCGCGCTCTACCCCTGCGTTGCAGAGATCGTCGACGCAGAAGGCGTCTCCGGCTTCCCGCTGCGCGGCGACTACGGCGTGCTCAACCCCTATCGACTGGCCGAAACCAACCTCGGGCACCTGCCCGGTGCGTCAGACGACGCCCTCGGCGACGCCGAGCTTGCCGCCGAGTTCTGGCTTCACCTGATCGAGCATGAACGCGCGGTGATCGCTGGCCGCACGCATGCATTGTCCGACGACTCGCTCGCGCTCCTGCGTGGCCAGATGCCGGCCTTCGCCGACGCAGAAAGCTGGCGCGCAGCACTCGCAGACAGGCCAGAGCCCAGGGCTCTGCGCCGGAGTACACGACATCAGGTGACCTTTCCGCGCATCGATCAGCGTTACCCATGAGCGCTGTTTCGAAATGTTAGCGCATTTGTTGCGCTTGTAGCGCTTATTTAGCGCTTCGCTCGTTATGATGGAGGAATGGCCACTATCCAAATCCGAAATGTCCCGGACGCTGTGGCACGCAAGCTGAAGTCTCGCGCCGCCCAGCACGGCCAGTCGCTTCAGGAGTACATGCTCCAGCACCTGAAAGACGAGGCGCAGCAGCCCACCGTCAATGAGCTGCTCGACGAGCTCGAATCGCGGCGATACCGTCGCGATGACATGGCCGCCGAGGAGATTGTCAATGCGATCCACGACGCACGTGAAGAGCGCACCGGCCGCATTCTGCGGTCTTCCAGCAAGCCCGGCGAAAGCATCAAGTGAGCTTGGTGATCGACGCATCGGCGCTCGTGCCCGCGCTCGCGGACGCGGGTCCACTCGGCACTTCCTGTCGGCGCTCGATGCGCTCCCAGAAGCTGATCGCCCCTCAGGGAATCGATCTCGAAGTGATCTCGGCGCTCAGGTCAATGATGTTCGATGGTGCGATCGAAGGTCATGTGGCCGAAGCGGCTGTGGACGACCTGGGGCGCATAAGAATGACTCGCGTCCCAACGGTCACGCTTCATCAGCGAATCTGGAATCTGAGGCACAACGTTTCCGCCTACGACGCCGCATTCGTGGCGCTTGCCGAGGCTCTTCGCGCGCCGCTGCTCACGCTTGATCTCAAACTCAGCCGTGCCGACGGTCCCACATGCGAGTTCGTCACACCCGGGCTTGACGACTGACGTGCGCGAGACCCCGCTGCTCGATCGCGTCGGCCGCAGCCGCCGCCCCGCCGGTCTGCTCATACGCATCGGCGATCCGGCCCGCTCCATCGCGCAGCTCGACCGCTTCCAGGACCTTCACCCGCAACCTTGCCGCCGAGAGCCGGCCCGACGGCAGGCGAGTCCCCGCGCCAGAGACCTCTACGCGCCGTGCCACCTCAAGCTGATCGCGCCCGAACGGGACGGCGCAGACAGGAACGCCGTGAGCGAGCGCCTTCTGCGTGGCGCCCATCCCGCCATGCGTGACGGCGCAGGCCGACCGCTCGAGCAGCTTACTGTGCGGGACAAACCGTTCGACCCGGCCATTGGGCGGAATGTTGAAGCTTTCGACCGCGCCGGCCGGCGCCGTCGCGATCACCTCGTACGGAAGATCGGCGAGCGCCTCGAACGCGGTCTCGATCAGGCGCCCGTCGTCCTGAAACTCCGAGGAGGTTGTGACAAGCACCACCGGCCGCTCGATCTCGCCAAGCCACTCCGGAGCTGCGGTGTCCGGCTCCCACGCGCACGGGCCGACCATCACAAAACTTTCGGGCCAGTCCCGGCGCGGGTAGTCAAACGGCTCAGCCGTCATGTAGAGCATCACCGGCGGCGCCAGCATCAACTCGTCGGCATCGCGGATCGCGTCCAGGCCGTGGCCGGCGCGAACTGAGTTGATGCCGGGGAGCCACGCTTTCTCCACCGCTCCGAAGATCAGCGGAAGTGCCAGACGATCGCGCATGCGCCCTGCCGCTCCACGCGCCGGAGCAAATCCCGGCCCGAACGGCGGCGCGTCCTTCGAACTCAGCATCGTCGGGTACGGACAGAACGCAGCCCACGACCCGCCGCGTGCCTCGGCGACGCTCGTCGCACCCCAGCAGTTGAAGTCGATGATCAGCGCGTCGGGATCGTGCACCTCGATCGCCTGCTCGAAGTCAGGACCGTCCAGGTGGGCGCGACGGGTGAAGACATCGGCAACTCGCGACAGCGCCGCCCGCGATCCCTTCGCGCCGAAGTCGTCGTGCTCGATGGCTTCGATCTGCGGATCAATCGGCGCGGCATCGATTCCGAGCTCACGGGCAAGCGGGACCTCCGAAGCGAGCGTCCGCAACGCAACCTCGTGTCCGCGTTCCACCAGTTCGAGCAGGATCGGCATGACCGGGTACAGGTGCCCGCGCGCCGGAGATGTGTAGGCGAGTATTCGCGCCATCAGGCAGCGCCCCCGGCCGTCAACGGCCCGAGCAGTTCGATCAGCGCCAGTTCGGTCTGGGCGCGGCTGAGCTTCGCATCGCGGCGCAGCAACTTCCAGGTGTAAACGTCACACACTGCCACCAATTGGGCAGATCGGCGCCTTCGTTCGACCCCCGTCAGATCGTCGAGCGTCGGCGCGAACACCCGTGCACACCATTCGCGGTGGGCAATCCGCCCCTGATCGACCATCTCTCCGATGCGCGGCGTCTGAGCCTCGTCGGCCAGCAGCCGCATCACCCGGTCGCCATACGTCTCGTAGTGCTCCATCAGCACTGCGACCGACGCCGAGAGGTCGCCGACAGGTGCGGCGGCGCGTTCGTCAGAAATGCGCTTCTGCGCACGCTCGGCAGCGGCATCGATCAGGCCGTCCTTTCCGCCGAACCGACGGATCACGGTCTGCACAGAGACTTCGGACCGCCGTGCGACTTCATCCAGCGAGATCTGGTCGAGCGGCATCTCCCAGAAGAGGGCTTCTGCGGCGTCGAGGATCCGCTCGCCGGTGGCGGTCGCCGCATCTGCACGCGACCGCATCTCGTAGACGCGAGTGCCGGTTTTCATGTTAGTCATACTAACACGAAATATGAAGCTGTGCGGCGAGGGCTACTTGCCGTGGCAGTTCTTGAACTTCTTGCCCGATCCGCACCAGCAGTTCTGGTTGCGGCTCATCGGGTTGCCGTCGGGGTCGTAGCCGGCCGGAGCCGCCTTGCCGCCGCCGGCAGTGGAAGTGGTGCGCACCGGGCGCGGGATCACGCCGGGCGCCGCATCTTCTGCCGGCGCACCTTCAACCTCAGCGTCGGCCATGTTCGCGGCGACCGCCGCGCCCACGCCGTACTGCGGCCCGTCGCTCGAGGTGTAGTTGAACTGCTGCGTGTTCGAGCTCTTGGTCTGTTCGAGCTCTTTGAGCGCACGCTCGCGGGCACCCTCGTCAGAGAGTTCGTAGTGGTAGATCACGCGGGTGAATTCATCCCAGATCGAGTCCATCAGCTCGCCGAACATCGTGAAGCCTTCGTTCTTGTAGGCGATGATCGGCTGCATCTCGGCGAATCCGCGCAGGTGGATGCCCTCGCGCAGGTAGTCCATGTCGTTGAGGTGCTCGCGCCAGCGCTCGTCGATGATCTCCAGCAGGACGTGACGCTCGAGGTCGCGCAGCAGTTCGGGGCTGAGTTCCTCTTCCTTTTCCTCGTAGGCCTCAACGGCCTCTTCGGTGATCGTGTCCACCAGGTCGTGGCGCTCCATGCCCATGACGTTGATGTCTTCGGCGCCGAAGGAGATCGGGAAGATCTGGTCGATCTGTGAGAAGAGCTCCGTGATGTCCCAGTGCTCGGGCACCTCGCCCTGCGTGTAGTCGGCGACGAGTCGCTCGATCACGCCGTGAAGGTTTTCGCGCGCCTGGTCTGACATGTCCGCGCCTTCGAGGATGCGGTCGCGGAACTCGTAGATGACCTCACGCTGCTGGTTCATGACATCGTCGTACTCGAGAACACGCTTACGCGAGAGGTAGTTCTGCTCTTCAACCTTCTTCTGCGCGCCTTCGATCTGTTTGGAGAGGATCCCGGCTTCGATCGGCTCTTCGTTGCCCTCGTCATCGACCCCGCCGAGACGGTCAAGGATCTTGTAGATGCGGTCGCCCGCGAACAGGCGCACAAGGTCGTCTTCCGCGGAGAGGAAGAAGCGGGTCTCGCCCGGGTCGCCCTGACGGCCGGAACGACCGCGCAGCTGGTTGTCGATACGCCGCGATTCGTGGCGCTCGGTGCCGCAGACGTACAACCCGCCTGCCGCCAGCGCCTTCTCGCGCTCCTGCTCGACCTGGGCTTCAAGGCCCGGCATGATCTCGGCGAGCGCGGCCGCGTACTCCTCGGTGTCGGGATCGAGCTTGCGCTTGCGCAGCTCCATGTGAGCCTGTTCCTCGGCGTTGCCGCCGAGCTTGATGTCGACACCACGACCGGCCATGTTGGTCGCGATCGTGACCGCGCCGGGCCGCCCGGCGAGGGCGATCGTCTCGGCCTCGCGCTCTGCGTACTCGGGCTTGGCGTTGAGCACCTCGTGCGGGACGCCGTTCTTCTTCAGGCTGCGTGAGAGGTTCTCCGAGGTCTCGACGGCGATCGTGCCGACGAGAATCGGCTGGCCGGCCTCGTGGCGGGCGAGGATCTCGCGCTCGATCGCAGACCACTTGCCATCTTTGGTCTTGTAGATCTGGTCGTTCTTGTCAAAGCGGACCATCTCGCGGTTGGTCGGGATCTCGACGACCTGAAGCTCGTAGATCTTCATGAATTCGGTCGCCTCGGTCAGCGCAGTACCGGTCATGCCGGCGAGTTTCTCGTAGCGCCGGAAGAAGTTCTGGTAGGTCACCGTCGCGACTGTCTGGTTCTCCTCCTGGATGGCCACGTTTTCTTTTGCCTCGACGGCCTGGTGCAAACCCTCGCTCCAGCGGCGCCCTTCGAGGATGCGGCCGGTGAACTCATCGATGATCTTGACTTCACCGTCGATCACCGCATAGTCGATGTCGCGCTTGTAGAGCGATTCGGCCTTCAGAGCCTGGAGCAGGTGGTTGACGAGCGTGCCGGTCTCAGCGAGGTAGAGGTTCTCGATGCCGAGGAACTTCTCGGCCTTGGCGACGCCGAGCTCTGTGATCGAGACGGTCTTGTACTTCTCGTCGGCCTCGTAGTCAAAGTCCGCGGCCCAGACGCGGTCCTTCGCAGAGATCTCCTTGGGCTTCTCGCCCACGACCATGGTTCGGGCAAGTTTTGCGAACTGTTTGTAGTAGTCCGCTGCCTGCTCGGGCTGGCCGCTGATGATCAGCGGCGTGCGCGCCTCATCGATCAGGATGTTGTCGACCTCGTCGACGATCGCGTATTCCTGGCCTCGCGAGACCTTTTCTTCTTTGCTGTGCGCGATGTTGTCGCGCAGGTAGTCAAATCCGAACTCACTGTTGGTGCCGTAGGTGACGTCGGCCTCGTAGGCGGCGCGCTTGTAGTTCCAGTCGTACTCGTCGGACTGGAGGATGCCGATCGACAGTCCGAGCATCTCGTAGATCGGAGCCATCCACTCGGCGTCGCGCTTTGCGAGATAGTCGTTGACCGTGACCACATGGACGCCCTTGCGACCGAGCGTGTTGAGCACCACGGGAAGCGTTGCGGTGAGGGTCTTGCCCTCACCGGTCTTCATCTCGGCAATGTCGCCGTGGTGGAGCACCATGCCGCCGATCAGCTGAACGTCGAAGTGGCGCATGCCCATCGTGCGCTTGCCGGCCTCGCGGGTGAGGGCGAAGGAGTGCGGAAGCAGCGAGTCGATGTCCTCGCCGTTGTCTGCGCGCTCGCGCAGTTCGGCGTACTCGGTTGCGAGCTCGTCGTCCTCGAGCAGCTCCATCTCGGGCTCGAAGGCGTTGATCAGTTCGACCTGCTTCTCGAACTTCTTGAATTTTTTGCCTTCTCCGATGCGGAGGGCGCGGTCAATAAGCGACATAGGGGCTTACTTTACCCCTCGCAAGCCACGGTCCTGCCTGTCGGCGAGGACCGTGACTAAGGCTTTATCTTCGTCTTCTTGACGATCGTGGAGGCGTTGCCGGAGGCATCCGTCACGGTTGACGTGAGAACGACGCTGCGCGAGCGCTTCCTGGAGAGCTTCTTGATCGCCTTCCTGCCCGACTTCGTGAACTTCAGCGTGATTGTGGTCGTGCCGACTTTCACGGACTTCGTGGCCGTCGCAAGCGTCACCGGCCTGGACTTCTTTTTCGCGCTCGACGTCGCGGCCGGAAGCGTCAGTGCGAGCTTGGCGACGCCGGACTCGTTGCTCTTGAGCTTGACCTTGTAGCCCTTCTTCAAGGCCTTCCGGAGCGTCGCGAGCTTCAGCTTGCCCGGGAGCTTGAGCGATTGCTGCGGCGCGACGAGATCGCCGGGGACCGCGGTGAAGGTGTGGGAGATCAGGTTGTCGGGATCGTTGTAGACGACTCCCACGCGATCGTCGGCTCGCAGGTCAACTGGCCCGAACAGGCCCTCCGCAGCCTTGAAGTCGAAGAACGTCCGACCTGCCGCCACGTCGAGTCGCGTACGAATGTTCTCCATCGGGCAGCTGAAAGCGCGGCAGAGGCCGACCATGATCTGCGCCGCGGCCGGACCATTGACCGCGACCAGCTCGGCGCTGGAGTCGAAGACCGCCGACACCGCCGGAATCGTTCTTGAGTGCGATGGGGTGAGCGCGGTCTTCGGGCGGTAGATATCGATGACGTCGCCGGGAAGCGGCTGCGGCGCGATCTCTGCGTTGATCGACAGGGCGTCTGCCGAAGTGTCGGAGAGGATCAACGCGCCTCGGCGCAACACCGCCCGCACGCTCAACGCGACATCTGCGTTGAGATTGCTGACCTCCAGGTCGTACGGCGTCGCGTTCGGCGGGTCGCCGGTCGCCGGCGGCGTTGGTGTGTGCGCGTTGATCTCCACGCACGGCGATTCGCCGGGCGCATGCCGCAGGTAGTAGAAGTCGTCGCCGTCGAGCGTCGCGGCGATGGCCTGCACCTTTTCGCCCGGGAGCATCTTCCCGTAGGGAATGCTGAACGAGCCCGACGGGAGGCTGTGCGGGACCGGCCGATCGTTGCAGCGATTCTCGCCATAGATCGCCCCGACGACTCCCGCCGGCATGAACCCAGTGATCACGCCTGCGCCCACCGACAGGTTGATCTGGATCGGTGGAATCACAATGCTCTCGGTCGGCGCGAGGCTCGTGCCAGGCTGCCTGACGGTGATGGTGTCGCCCCCTGTCAGGCTTGTGATGTCGGGCGTCGAGAAACCGCTGGCGCCGAGCGCGAGCACGCCACTGTCGTATCGATTCGGGCCGGTCGGTGGCGAGACAATGATGCGCGTCGTCTTGGTTGTGTCGAGCTGCTCGACCCGGACGTCACCGCTCGCAGGAAACGCCGACGCGCCGTCGTCGACCGAGACCTCGTAGTCGAAGATCGTGGCCGCCTGCGCGGCGGGCACCGCAGCCGCAGTGGCGGCAAGCATCAGCGCGAGCAGGAGTGTCGCGCGAATCAGTTTCATTTCGGCACCAGTTTCGTTGACCTGGTGGCCGTCGCCGCGTTCCCCGAGAAGTCCGTCGCGGCGACCGTCAGCGTGGCCTTGTTGGTCGGGTACTTCTTCTTGCGCATCTTCTTGATCAGCTTCTTGCCGGATCTGGTGAACTTGATCTTCACCTTCGTGACTCCCGCCGCAAGCGTGACCTTCGCGGTCGCGACGACGCGAGGTGCCTTCGGCTTGGCCGCAGACGTCTTCAACCTGCCCGGCAGCGTGAGCGTGAGTTTTGCCGTGACAGCCTCGCTCGACGTGACGTTGGCCGAAATGCTCGATCCCAGCTTCCCGAGCTTGAACTTGCGGGCAAGTTTGACTGAAACTGTCGGTGCCGTGAGATCGCCGCGCGCCGCGTTGATCCTGAAGGTACGCGTTGCGTCCTGCGAGTGCCACGAAGTCAGGATGAAGTCCGCTTGAGCGAGATTGAACGGCTTCTCGAAGCTCTGGCCACTGGCGAAATCGAGCAACGTTCGACCGGGCTGCGTGTTCAGTGCAAAGCGTTCTGAACTGAACATCGCGTAGGACAGACCGGCGCTCGTCTGGACATAGCTGGCGGCTGGTCCATCGATCGCGACGAGCGAGTTTCCGGGATCGTAGACCGCCCTGACGTCCGGCACCGTGAAGGTTGTGCTCGGTGCGCCTGCCGTGTGGGGACGATAAAGCTCGAACACGTCTCCGGGAAGCGCCTGGACGGCTGTACTGGCGAAGATGCTGCTCGTGGTCGCTGCATTGGAGTGGTCAGCGACGATCGCGCCGCCACGCCGCAGAACGATCCGCGCGCCCGTCGTGACAGTTTGGCGCAGGTTCGTCGCGAGGAGCATGTAGGGCGTCGGGTCAGGCGCCTCGCCGAGCGGGGTCGGGAAGGAACCGGCCGATACGCCGATGCAGGGCGTCTCGCCGGGGATTCTGTCTTCATACCTGACCGTGTCGCCCTTGCCCGGGTAGCTCAGCACCGAGTAGATCGATCCGGCGACAAGCGGCTTCGGGAACGCGACCGCGAACGCCCCGCCCTGCGGTTGGACCGTAAAATCGTCATCGGCGAACCCGTAGCAGGTGTCGTTGAAACTGGCGATCGTCACGGTCCCGTCAGGCGCGTGTCCGGTGAGCGAAGCCGAGCCCACCGCCCCGGCGAGCGAGACATTCGGGATCGTGAAAGTCTCAAGCGGGGTGCCGGCCGGTTGTTCGATCTTGATCGTGTCGCCCGGGGTGAATGTGTAGGGGGCCACGGTGATCGATGTCGATCCGGCAATAAAATTCAGCGGCGCCTGAGGAACTCCGCCGGCGGTGATGCGAATCATTGTCGACTTCGACCCATCGAGACCCTTGACGGTGGCGTTCCCGGACGCGCTTCCGGAGAACGTCAGCGGACGCAGCGTCACGTCGTACTTGAAGATGTCGGCCGCGCTCGCCGAGCTCGCGCAGGCAAGCGCGATGAGCAGCGACGCGATGCCGACCGCGAGCGATCGAATCCTGGTGTTCGGGCAAGCGATTACGCAAACCTATCAGCGCGCCGTCCGGCGCGCTGGAAATCTATTTTCAGGCGCTCATCCCCGGTTGCTGCATGCCCATCGTGCGCCTGGCAGCCTCGCGGGTGAGGGCGAAGGAGTGCGGAGGCCGCGGCGCTCCTGCCCGTCAGGGCTCGGCACAACTAAGGCTTTATCTTCGTCTTCTTGACGATCGTGGAGGCGTTGCCTGAGGCGTCGGTCACTGTGGAGGTGAGAACCGCGCTGCGCGAACCCTTCTTGGGGAGTTTCTTCAGTGCGCGCTTGCCTGACTTCGTGAACTTCAAGAAGATCGTCGTGCTGCCCACACGCACCGGCTTGGTGGCGCTCGCGAGCGTGATCGTCCTAGGCTTCTTCTTCGGCTTCTTCTTCGACTTCGTCGACGCCGGCGGGAGCGTCAGGGAAAGCTTTGCCGTGCCGGCCTCGGTGCTCTGGAGCTTGATCTTGAAGCCCTTTTTGAACGCTTTGATCAGCTTGGAGCGCTTGATCTTGCCGGCGAGCTTGATGGATTGGGTCGGCGCCACGAGATCACCCGGCGTGATCTCGAAGTAGTAGCTGAGCGTGTGATCAGGATCCTCGTACACCCCCGCGTTGAGGTCGTCGGGGCGCAGGTCCATTGCGGGGTAGTACGACTGGGCTCTTGAGAAATCAAGAAGGTTCACCCCGGCTGGCACATTCAGTGAAGCGCGGAGATTCTCTCCAGAGCAGATGTAGGTGCGGCAGAAGTAGGCGGCGATCATTCCTGCAGCGGGAGTCTTCATCGCCACCTTGTCGACGGCCGGATCGAAGACGCCCGAGACCTGCGGCAACGTCATTGAGAAGGTTGGGGTCGGAGCCGTTTTGGGACGGTAGACATCCACGACGTCACCGGGAAGCGGCTTTGTGGGGAAATTGATTCCGGCGTAGCTGATGTCCTCGGAGACGTCGGCAAGGATTGTTGAGCCTCGACGAAGCACGAGCCGGACGCTCGGAGACACACTGAGGATCAGATGGTCGACATCGATCTCGAACGGAGAGGGATCGACTGCACCGCCGGGTGCAGAGGGCGGGTAGAGAATCGCTTCGACTTCGACGCATGGCGTCTCGCCGGGCGAGTGCCTGTTCAGTTCGACGCGGTCACCAGTGGGGTTGAAAAGCGACAGGGCGACGACTTCACCCGGGAGCACCTTTGAGTAAGGCACGCTGAAGGCGCCAGCGCCGACCGTCTGAACGGTGAGCGGCAACTCACAGCGATAGTCGCCGCGTACGGACCCGATCCAGCCTGCGGGCACAGACCCGGTGAGCACGGTCGCCCCGGTGAACACGTTGAGGCTTGCGTCCGGGATCGTGAAGACTTCGGTGGGCCCGGGACTGTCGCCGGGCTGACGAACGGAAACCGTGTCTCCGGGCGCGAGGCCCGTGATGTAGGGCGGCGAGTAAGAGGTGGAGCTGGAGACCACAACGCCAGAGTCAAGTCGATTCGGGCCCGACGGCGGTGCGACGATGATCCGGCGCGTCTGAGCGGAGTTCAGGCCGGTGACCCGCAGATCTCCTCCGACGGTCAGATGTTGCACGCCATCATCGAGCTCCACGTCGAAGTCGTAGATCGCACCGGCCTGGGCGACTCCTGTGCTGCACGCAAGCAGCGCAGTGACGGCGACAAGCAGGACTGACATGCGTCTCAGAGTCATTTCCGCACCAGTTTCGTGGTCTTGACCGTGCTTGCGGCGTTGCCAGAGGAGTCCGTGGCCGTGACGGTCAGGGTTGCCTTCTGGGCGGGGTATCTGCCCTTGATCAGCTTCGCCAGAAGTTTTCTGGCCGACTTCGTCATCTTCAGTTTTACCTTCGTGGTGCCGGCGCCGACCGAAAGCTTGGCCGTGGCGAGCGTCCTGGTTGAAGACTTGCCCGAGGCCGAGGTCTTCAGCTTCGACGGGAGCGTCAACTTGAACGAGGCAGACGAAGCCTCACTGGAAATCAGTGACGCCGAGAGCGAACGTCGAATCCTTGCCAGCCTGAACTTGCTGGCGAGCTTCAGACGCAGTACCGGTGCGGCAAGGTCGCCTGCCACACCGCCAAACGTGTACCCGCCGCGACCGTCCGGGCTCGCCCATTCGGCGGCGTAAATCTCGCGTCCGGCGAGGCTTACCGCTGGTTCAAGGCCATCGCTGACTGCGAAATTGAAGAGCGTGCGACCGTCTTGCGTGCCCAGTGCAACGCGGTAGGCCTGCCACATCGTGTAAAGCGACCCAACGCTGAATCCAAGTATTGAAGCCGCTGGCCCGTCGATCGCAACGAGTGAATTGGAGGTGTCGTAGGTCGCGCGGATCGAAGGAATGGTGAAGCTCGCGCTCGGTGCCAGGGCCGTGTGCGGGCGATAAAGCTCCAGCGTGTCGCCGGGCAGCGGCTGGACTGCGGTATCCGTGTTGACGGAAGTAATTGCAGCGGGAGCGGCGTAGTCGACCACGACCGCACCGCCTCGCCTGAGGACAAGCCGCGCGCCGGTTGCGACCGATGGCCGAAGGGAATTGGCGCGAAGCGAGTACGGCGCTGGATCCGTGGCGACACCTGGTAGCGATGGGAAGAGGTAGCCATCTGCGTCAAGGCAGGGAGTTTCTCCGGGAAGGCGACTATCGAAGTCAACCTCGTCGCCCTGTCCTGGGAAGTGGGTAACGCTGAGCAGTCCGCCAGCGGTCATCGCCTGCGGAAAGCTGACCGAGAAGGCACCGCCCTGCGGTTGCACCGGGAATGAGTCGCTCGTCGTGAGTACGCAGATGGCGTCGTAGCGGGCGTGGGTCTGGCCGCTGTCTGGTGCGTTTCCGCTCAGGTTGGCCGAGCCGGCAACACCTGAAATCGAGACGTTTGGCACCGTGAACGTTTCTTGCGTGGTGCCGGTCGGCTGCTCCACGGTGACGGTGTCACCGGGGGCAAGGGTGTTGGCCGACACATAGCGGACGGTGTCTCCGAGCGGGTAATTGAGCGGCGGTTGCGGCACCCCGCCCAGCGTGAGGCGAATCGTGTAGGACAGGGCCGGGTTGAGTTTTTCGATCTGGACGTTTCCGCTCGGCGTGCCCGAATACGCAGCCGGGCGGATCTGCGCGTGGTACGTGTACTTGTCCTTGGCCGAAGCCGGGCCTGCCAGTGCGAGCATGGCCAGAGCCGACAGAACAACAATCGACGCGAGACGCGGTATGAAAACTGAGCGAGCGATCCCCTGAAACTACCAGTGCGCCGCGCGCTATGCGGCGTGCTGGAGAGTTTGTTTAGGCACTCATCCCGGGCTGCTGCATCCCCATCTGCTTGGCAGAGAGCTTGTGCGCAGTCCGGCGAGCGCGGCGCTTGGCCGAAAGCTTGTCGACCTGGCGTGCGAGTTCGTCGGAGACTTCGTGCATGGCGTGCTTGAGATCGAACGAGCTGTCGCTCGCGCGGAGGGTCCTGCCCTTCACGTAGAGCGTCGCGTCGACGCAGAAGTGGTTTGCGATCTTCGGGTTTGACTCGTCCATCAGCTCGATTTCGAGGCGCGCGAGATCGGAGACCATCCGGTCAATCTTCTCGAAGCGCCTGGCCGCGTGTGCTCGCAGCTCGTCAGTGATCGCGATCCCGTTGCGTGACTTGATCTCAATCTGCATGTTCCACCAACTCCTTGTGTTTTGGAAGTTGATCGGATCGCATGCAGCCGGGTGATCACCCGGACTCACGGCGCGAGTGGCGCCGGTGCAATCCGGTCACTCGTGCGTGTCTGTCGCCCGGCGCTGGCAAATGACACGGACCTGATCAGGCCAAGGCCAGTCGGGTGGTGCCAGTCGCGGATCGCCTGGGCGCATACCTCCAATGTAACGCCTGTCGTCACCACGTCGTCGCACAGGACAACTTTCGCCGGAAACTCGGCCAAAGAATTCGGCGCCTGATGCCGAATCACGCGCTCGTCCACGGTGATCGCGCTGGCGGGCATCTGCAGGCGCTGCGCCCGCGAGAGCTGCGACTGCGGCGGTGCAACCGCGGTCCGGCGCAGGCAGTCCACAACCTGCAGATCGGTGCCGCCCGCGAGTGCCCGGGCGAGCAGCAGCGACTGGTTGTAGCCGCGATCACGCCGCCGCGCCGGGTGCGGCGGTGCCGGAACAATCCAGTCGGCATCGGCAAGCCAGTCGGGCAACCTCGGGCGCATCAGCGCAGCAAGCTCGTCGGCGACTGCTACGGCTCCTTCGAATTTCAGGGCGGCGACGAGGGATCGCGCCTGGGCCCGATGCGGAAAGGCGGCAAAGCACGTCCCGTCCGCACGGCCGACCGGCATCAGCTCGAGCTCGGCGCGGCAGCGCGGGCAGATCCAGTGCGCCGGCCCGGTTGCCGCGGCGCAGGCAGCGCACCGTGGAGGCACGATCAGAGCGACTGCGCGGTTCAGGTATTCGCGGTGCACGCAACCAGCCTGCCGACCGGCGCATCACAGTTCAAGACCGGAATGTAAGAATTCGACCGATGAGTCGAGACGAAACAGTCACAGCCGCGGGCGTGGTGATGTTCTACTGGGATTCAGGTGACGAGGAGCGGCATCTGCTCGTCAACATCGACCCCGACGACCACCACAAGCCGGACGCCTTCGAGCTGACCGGCGATCTGCGTGATTCAGCGATCGCTGAAATCGATGAGGGACTCCGGATGGAGGTGGACTACCTGGTCGAGCACCACGAGGTGGTCGATCCGGACGGCGCGACCACCCTGGACCGCACGCGGCCGAAGATCCTGGCCGTGCGATTCTTCGCAGACAGCTAGAGGTCATGGCCAAAACCTCGGGAGCGTTCTGCTGAGTCTGAAACCAAGCAGGTCGTGGAGGGCGACCGCTGCAATAGCGGCGCTATTGCGAGGATCGCACTCCGCGAGATGCGCAGCGTTACAGGCCAGCAGAATGCCGCGGGGTTTTGGCCATGACCTCTAGAGCAGTTCGATGCGAATCTTGGCGTTGCCGGTCTTCTTGCGCGCCGAGATCTTGACGTCCCAGCGGCCGGGATCGATCGCCGTGAAGAGTGACTCGTTGCGACCCCGCGTCCTGGCCTTGACGTAGAGCTTGCGGCTGCCGCGCGGGTAGACCCAGATGTCGAAGTCGCGGCCACTTGCGCCGCTGACGTGGACGTAGAGGAAGCTGATGTTCGGCGTGGAGATCCTCTTGGTGTAGGTGCGCGCGTGCTTGATCCTGCGCGTGATCTTCGTGCTTGAGAGCTTGAGGCCGATGTCGATGTCGCGCTTCATCGACTTGAGCGCAGAACTTGACGGCGGGGCGGCAGTGGTCAGCTGCCAGCCGGTGATGCCGTTGAAGACGACGAAGTCCTCGGCGAAGAGCTCGGGGAGCAGGTTCTCCCAGATCGGGGTGTTGCAGGAGAAGGAGTTGGAGAGATTGCCGGCGAGAACACGCGCGAAGAACCATTCCCGCGAAGCGTCACCGTCGATACCGCAGCCGCGGCTGATACCGAAGTCGTTGAGGTGCGCGATGTTGAGCAGCTGATTGTCCATGTGATGGCCGTACTCATGGACCAGCGAGTGCTTCCAGTCGGCGTCGTCGTCGGCCATCCAGATCTGCCCTTTGCCGTTGCGGGTCGGGTCTGTCGGCAGGTAGCAGGCGAGCGCCTGGTTTGAACCGCAGATGGTGGCGATCTGGGCGAGCGTCACCACGTGGACGATGAGGTCTGCGATCTCGGCGCCGTGGTAGGTGGAGTTGAGCACCGCGCCGAACGCGTTGAGGTCTGCGCCGGGAACGGTGGTGTCGATCGTGAAGTTCCGGCCCGCTGAGTCTGTGTAGGCGGCGCGGCCGGTCCTGGCGATCCCGGCGACCTTCGGGGGCGCGTCAAGGATCACGTCCTTGACAACGCCCTTGGCCTTGACTCTGGTCAGGTCAACCGTGCCCGCGGGCTGGGCCGCAGACGCCGGACCGGCCATCAGCGCAGTCGCGAGAAGCGCGAGCGCGCTGAGGACGGTGGCTTTGAAGGTCATTCAGGCGTTTCGACTCAGCAGTTGCGGACGCCTGCCGCGTCCATCGTTTCGACGCTCGGAATCGTGTCGAACCCGGTGGTCTTGGACTTCGAGGTCTTGCCGAGCACCGTGTACTGCATGTTCAGGTGGTAGGTGAGGTTCTGGCCGGCGGTTCCCGAGATCCGAGACGTCTTGCCCTTGTAGCCCTTGCTCCGCTTGAGGCTGGTGACGCCAGAGCGCACGACTGCGAGCGAGTTGCTGTCGAGCACCTGGTAGCCGATGCGGACCTTGTCCGGCTTCGGCACGCCGCTGCGACGGATTTTGGCTTTGAACTGAAGCCTGTATGAGAGAACATCCGGCGCCGTGCGGCAGAGGTCGACGGCCTCGTAACCGACGGTCACCGAGATGTAGGAAGCGCTCGCGGACGGGACCGCGAAAAGGCCGACCGCGAGGGCCGAGAGAACTGAGAGAAGAGCGATTTTCTTACGCAAGGGGAACCTTTCCTGAGTAAACAAGTAGAAGCATTATCGCCGACAGGCAAATTGAGTACTGGCCATTCAGCCAAAGCGACGCAGGTTTGCGACCACGTCTCCCTGCCCAAGGATCGCGCCGATCGCGATCGTCTGCGCCGGTACCACGCCGCCGGGGAAGATGATCGTGTCACGTACTGCGGCGCCCTCGCCGATCGTTGCGCCGTCTCCGATCACGAGCGGCCCCTGGAGTTTCACGCCGTCTCCGACCGTGACGTTCTCGCCGATCCAGACCGGACCTTCGACCAGCTCCGCCGAATCGAGCGCGCCAGGCGTTGACGTGTGGATCGTCTCGCTACCGCCTGTGCCCTCGATGCCGAGGTCGAGCGCACCGGTCAGCGCGTCGAAGGTTCCTTCGCGCAACTCGCGCAGCGAGCCGACGTCGTTCCAGTACTCATCGATCTCATGGATGAAGAATGGGACGTCCCGCTCGAGCAGGACCGGGAACACGTCCTGCGCCCAGTCGACGAAGTCAGTCTCGGGGAAGTAGTCGAAGATCTCCGGGCTGAAGACGTAGATGCCGCAGTTGCCGAGGTCACTGAGCGCGTCTTCGGGTTCGGGCTTCTCCTGAAATCCGGTGATGCGGCCGGCTTCGTCGTGCAGCACGACGCCGTACTCGCGCGTGTCGGGCACGCGCTTGACGGTCAGCGTGGCGACACCGCCGGCGCTCTTGTGCCGCTCGATCAACTTTGTCAGGTCAACGTCTGTCAGCGCGTCTCCGCTGATGATCAGGAAGGGCTCGCCGTCCTTGGTGAGGATCTCTGAAACTGCGCGCACGCCGCCGGCGGTGCCGAGCAGCTCGGGCTCGAAGTTGTACTCGAGGTCGATGCCGAAGGCCGAGCCGTCGCCGAAGTAGTCGCGGATCGTGTCAGGGAAGTAGTGGAGGTTTGCGACCGCGCTGTCGAAACCGTGCCGCTGCACCAGGGTGAGCAGGTGAGCCATGCACGGTCGATCGATCACGGGCACCATCGGCTTCGGGATTCCGAACGTGATCGGCTTCAGGCGCGTGCCCAGGCCGGCTGCGAGAACCATTGCTTTCATTGGTCAGATCCTTTCATCAGATCCCAGGACGTCAGGTAACTCTTCTGCGCCTCGGTCAGCTCGTCGATCGTCACGCGGAGGGACTCGAGCTTGAGGCGGGCGATCGCCTGATCGATCGCGGTCGGGACTGGATAGATGCGCGGCTCAAGGTCCGCGCCGTTCTTGACAAGGTGTTCGACGGCCAGCGCCTGGTTTGCGAAGCTCATGTCCATCACGGCCGGCGGATGGCCTTCGGCGGCCGAGAGGTTCACGAGGCGACCTTCGGCAAGCAGATAGATCCTGCGACCGTCGGCCATCGTGAAGCGCTCGACGAGCGGCCGCACCTCGGCTCGCGCAGAGGCGCGCGACGCAAGATCGGATTTGTTGACCTCGACGTCGAAGTGGCCGGCGTTGCAGACGATCGTGCCGTCGCCCATCACGTCGAACATCTCGCCGGCGACGGCATCGCGGTTGCCGGTCACCGTGATGATCACGTCGGCGCGCGCCGCGGCCTCGATCCCCGGCAGCACGGTGAAGCCGTCCATCACGGCCTCGAGCGCGCGCAGCGGGTCGATCTCGCAGATCAGGACATTCGCGCCAAGGCCCTTCGCGCGCAGCGCGACGCCCTGCCCGCAGGCGCCGTAACCGACCACCGCGACCACGCGGCCCGCGATCAGCAGGTTGGTCGCGCGCATGATTCCGTCGAGCGTGGACTGACCGGTTCCGTAACGGGTGTCGAAGAGATGCTGGGTCTCGGCCTCGTTGACGGCGATCACCGGGTAGGCGAGGCTGCCTTCGCGCTCGAGCGCCTTCAGGCGGATCGCGCCGGTGGTCGTCTCTTCAGTGCCGCCGATCACGCCGTCGAGCAGTTCTTTGCGCGGGCCGTGCAGCGCACCGATCACATCGGCGCCGTCGTCGAGCGTGATCTGCGGAGCGATGTCACAGACCGCATCGATGTGGCGCGCGTAGGCGGCGTGGTCCTCGCCGTGAACCGCATAGACCTGCGCGTCGTAGCGACCCGCGAGCGCGGCGGCCACCTCGTCCTGGGTCGACAGCGGGTTGCTCGCGCTGATCGCGACCTGCGCCCCGCCCGCGATCAGCGCGCGCACCAGATTGGCCGTCTCGGCGGTGATGTGAAGGCAGGCTCCGATCCGAGTGCCGGCGAGCGGCTGCTCGCGCTCGAAGCGCTCGGTGATGCGCGCCAGGACCGGCATCTCGTTGCCCGCCCACTCGACGCGCAGCACGCCGGCGTCGGCCAGCGCGGGATCGGCGATCTCGACTGCCGCGGCCACGAAGCGCTACCCGTCAGCCGGCGGTCGTCGGACGACCGAGCTGATCCTTGAGGTTTTCGATCAGCGGAACCGGTGACGGGTCCACGCCGTGCAGAATCGCCAGGTAGAAGGACATCAGGTCGCCGAGCAGCACCAGCGAGAAGAGCCGTTCGGAGCGCGACTCGCCGGAGCTCTCGATCACTTCGGCGCGAGCTTGATGGCTGCTCGCAATCTCGGAGGTGATGCGTATGCGCTCAGAGACGCGGTCGTTCTGGTCTGCGTCAGCCAGGAACCAGGCGGCGTTCTCGCCGGATTCGGCCGCGCCTTCCCAGCCGCAGATCTCGTTGTGGTTTGCCTCGGAGAGCGTGGCGCTCCAGGCGGGGTGCTTGGCGTTCTCGTTGATCTGGCACTTCCAGCGGTAAGCGACTGGATCAGTCAGGTCTGCGCCGTAGATGATCGGCAGTCGGCCGAAGGCTTCGCGGGCAAGCTTCTTGGGCTGCGACTGATCGGAGTCCGGGCCCCACTCTGTCGTGAGTCCACGCAGCAACTCACCGGCGGCTGTCAGGTCTTTGCGGATGCTCGCCGGAGCGATGCCGTTGGCGATCGCGATCTCGATCACTGCGACCACGCCGTAGGCCACGGCCGCGCGGGGCTGGAACACGCCGGGCAGGCCGATCAGCGGGATGCCCTCAGCGTGCGCGGCCGCTGAGATCGGGCCGCCGGAGCTGATCACGTAGAGCTTCGCGCCGCTGCCGCGCGCCTGCTCAAAGCACGAGAGCGTCTCTTCTGTTGACCCCGAGTACGAGGACAGCACGACGGCGTCACCTTGGCCGACCCACGAGGGCAGGTCGTAGCTGCGGTTGGTGATGATCGGCCGGCTTGCAGCTGAACCGATCACGGCGGCGGCGAGGTCTGCGCCGATCGCCGATCCGCCCAGTCCGCAGACGATCAGCGAGTTGGCGGTGCCGGGCTCGAGCATTGCGCTTTCGGCGCGCCACATCGCGTCGCTGATGTGGTCAGGGATCGCGAGAATGTCGCCGAGCAGGCCGGACTTGTCGATCGCTGCGATTCCCGGGGGGGTGAGGGCGTTCTCGCTCATACGGCGATCCCCTCGCCCGCCTCGACGCGTGCGCCGTTGCCGACCGTCGCGCCGGGGTCGATGTATGCGCCCTCGCCGATCACGCTGCCGGCCAGGACACTTGCGCCGTAGCCGAGCACAACCGAGGGGCCGACGATCGAGTCCTCGACGCTGGCGCCGGCCGCGATGCGCGAACTTTCCATCACGACCGAGCGCTCGACGCGACAGTCGGCGGCGATCTGTGCGCCGGCCCCGATCACGGTGTCGGGGCCGAGCCGCGAACCGGCGGCGACGCTTGCGCCCTCGCCGATCACGACGGGAGCGTGCAGGTACACCCCGTTGAGGTCAGTCCCTCTGGGGATCACGTTGCCGTCTGCGCCGCGCAGCGCGTCCAGGTATGAATGCACCTTGCCGCTGAGCAGGTCGCGTGTGGCCTCGACGTAGCGCTCGGGGGTGCCGAGGTCGAGCCAGTAGCCGTCTGCATTGAAGGCGTAGATGCCGTTGCCGACCAGCTGCGGAAAGACGTCGTGCTCGAATGAGCGGTTCTCGCCGGCGGGGATCATCTCAAGGACGTCGCGCTCGAGCACGTATGCGCCGGCGTTGATGCGTGGATCAGGCGGGGCGTCCTCTGCTTTGGGCTTCTCGAGGAACGCCTCGACGCGGTGTTCGTCGTCGGTCAGCACGACGCCGTAGGCCGTGGCATCTTCGACCGGGACGAGCGCGAGCGTGGCGCGGGCGCCGGTGGCTTCGTGCTGGGCGATCTCGGCGGAAAGGTCGTAGTCGGCGAGCGTGTCGCCGTTGAGCACGAGGAAACGCTCGTCCAGGTGCGCTTCAGCGAACTTCACCGCTCCGGCCGTTCCGAGCGGCTCGGGTTCTTCGACATAGGTGATCGAGACTCCGTCGTGGCTGGCGGCGTCAAGCGCCGCGCGCAGACCGTCGCCCTTGTAGCCGATCGACATCACGACGTCTTCGACGCCATGCAGGCGCAGCCAGTCGATCATGTACCAGAGCATCGGCCGGTTGACCATCGGGACGGCCGGTTTGGGCATCGTGCTGGTCAACGGGCGCAGACGCGTCCCCTGGCCGCCCGACAGGATCACAGCCTGCACGAAAAAATCCTATTCTGCGGTCGCGCCGAGGGCGGCGGGCGCCTGCACGCTGTTATCGGCACCCGTGTCGAGGGTGCCGACCGATGGGCGGCCGACGCCTTCGTAGGCGAAGCCGGCTGCGGCAGCGGCGTCGCCGTCGAGCAGGTTGCGGCCGTCGATGATCAGAGGGGTTCGCATTGCGTCACGCATTGTGGCGAGGTCGAGCTCTGCAAACTGTGGCCATTCTGTGACGATTACTGCGGCGTCTGCGTCTTCGAGCGCCACCAGGGGTGAATCCTCGATCTCGACGCCGGGTAGAAGTTCGGCGGCGCGCTCGGAGGCGACTGGATCGAATGCCGACACAATCGCGCCCTCACCGCGCAGGCGCGCGCTGAGAACCAACGAACTCGCCTCGCGCATGTCGTCTGTGTCGGGCTTGAAGGACAGTCCGAGCAGGGCGATTTTCTTGCCGACGAGCGAGTCGCCGAGGTGCTTCTTCAGCTTGCCGATCACGCGACGCTTCTGCAGCTCGTTGACCTCGATCACCGCGTTGAGCAGTTGGAAGTGGTATCCGCTGTTGCCGGCGAGCTGCTTCAGAGCAGTGACGTCCTTCGGGAAGCAGCTTCCGCCGTAGCCGATGCCGGCCTGGAGGAACTTCGGTCCGATGCGGGAGTCAAGGCCCATTCCGCGGGCGACTTCCGTCACGTCAGCGCCGACCTCCTCGGAGACGTTGGCGATCTCGTTGATGAAGCTGATCTTGGTGGCGAGGAAGGCGTTGCTTGCGAGCTTGATCATCTCGGCGGAAGCGATGTCCGTGCGGACCATCTCGCCGCCGAGCGGGCGGTAGATCGACTCGACCGCGTCGCCGGCCCAGTCGCCGACGTCGGCGCCGACGACCACGCGGTCGGGACTCATGAAGTCGTCAACTGCCGTGCCCTCTTTGAGGAACTCGGGGCAGGAGACGTAGGAAAGGTCGCTCTTCTCGCGGCGGATCGCGGCGCCCGTGCCGACCGGCACGGTGCTCTTCATGATCAGCGCGTGCTGGTTGCTGTCTCCGACTTCGCGGACGACCTGCTGCACGCGGGAAAGGTCAGCATCGCCCGAGTAAGTCGGCGGCGTGTCGACGCAGACGAACATCAGGCGGGTGCGCTCGAGCATCTCGCCCATGTCGGTCGTGAAGGTCATGTGGTCGATGTTCTTCTTGAGCAGTTCGGGCAGACCGGGCTCGTGCATGATCAGCTCTCCGCGGCTGAGCACATCGACCTTCTCCTGAACGATTTCGCGGACCACGACTTCGTGGCCGAGTTCGGCGAAGCAGCAGGCGGTCACTAGACCGACCCAACCGGCGCCAATTACGCCGATCGGCGGTTTTTCACTGTTCCCGGGCACATTTGACATGCCTGCAAGGGTAGTAGCTGGCCGCAGCTCAGCGGCTCATGCGCAGCGACTGGGCGAGCGCCAGCATCTGCTTCTCGGTCAACTTGCGCAGCAACGTGTTCGAGACCCAGTACGAGGCACCGTCGCGGTGGAAGGCGACCAGGCCGAGCTTGCCGCCCTCGTAGAAGAGCTCGTAGTCGCGCCCCTTGATGCGGCGGATCTCGGAGGGGTTCTTGAGGATCGGCGGATCCTCCCAGTTGACGCCCTGAACGCCGTAGTAGTCACCGGCCGCGCCAGACAGCTTTGCAACGATCCGGTAGGCCGAAACACGCTTGCCGTCGGCAGTTGTCATGCGGTAGCCGCGTGTGCTCGAGTCCTGATAGGTCGCGCCGTTGATCATCGCGGTCGGGTAGAAAACGGGAAGGCGGATGTGAATCTTCGCCAGGCCTGCCTGCTTCTTGCCAGCTTCCTTGGCATAGCTCATTGACCTGGGCAGACCTGTCGCGCGGCCGCGCTTCTTGGTCGCCGGCGTTGCGGCGGTCGCGCCGGGTTCGGCGGCTGTCCGGCCCTTCTGCGTGGGCCCCTTGAGGAACACGCGCGCGGCCTTCTCGAGGTTGTTGTTTGAGACGACGACGTACGAGGCGCCGCCGATCGTCGGAGTCGTGACGTTCTCGAACTGCACCTGGTAGACCGGCTTGCCCGCGGATCTGACGGCAAGTGTGAGCAGTCGCTGAAGGTTTTTTCCGCTGGCGAGCTTGCTGTCGGTGCGGACGTTGTCGGCGACGACCTTTTTCAGCTTCTTCGCGCTGGTGAAGAGCTGGGTCACTCCTAACTGCTGTTTGGCCTGGCGCAGGAAGCTCTGCTGACGTGCGGCGCGGTAGAGGTCGTTGTCCAGATGGCGGAAGCGCACATAGTCGAGCGCGCGGTAGCCGCAGAGCTTCTGGTAGCCGGCCTTGATGTTGATCGCCGCGTACTGGTTGCCGTAGACAGCGCCGACGTTGTTGTTGAAGTACTTGCGGTCGACGTCCACGTAGACGCAGTCGATCGCGTCGACGGCTTGGGCGAATCCGCCGAAGTCGATCTCGGCGACGTGGTTGACCTTCAGGCCGATCGTCTCCTTGATCGTCTGGACGACGCGCTTGGGGCCGCCGTCGGAGTAGGACTCGTTGAACTTCGCGACGCCGCGACCGGGGATCGTGGCTTTGAGGTCTCGCGGGATCGAGAGGACCGTCGTGACGTTCTTGCTCGGGTCCAGGCGGACGAGCATCATTGTGTCCGAGCGCGCCGGGTAGCCGGTCTTCTTGTCGCCCTTGCGGCGGTCAGAGCCGATCAGCAGGAGCGTCTGCGGCCCGCCGGTGGCGCCGTCGAGGTAGCGGCTGATGTCACGGATCTCGTTCTTCTTGAAAGTCGCCACGACGTCTTCGCGCTGACTGAATGCAGTCAGCGACGCCACGACGGCCGCGATCACGACCAGCAGGCTCGAGCCCAGCAGAAAGCGCTTCCAGGGCGCAAAGCGTTCTTGTTCGTCAAACACTGAAGAGTTACGTTAGAGGTCGGGGGCGCGGCGAAGGGCACGGAGCTGCCGCGCGCAGTCAGTAGTGAAACACGCCTGGCGGCCGAAGAGACCGGTCAGGCTTCGATTCGGGACCTGAGATCTTCGCTGGCAACGTATCGGGTCGAGCGGGCTGCGCCTACAGATTCGAGCAGCCCTGCATCGACGAGACGGCGAAGGTCATTCGTCGCCGTCGGGTTCGAGACCCCGGCTTCGGCCGCGTACCCGGAACGATCGCAGGCCGTCACCAAGGCACGCTCAAGCGCGATCGCAAGTCGGTCCGGCCAGTCGCGCGCTGCGACCAGTTTGTCCAACACCGCCCAACGGCGACCGGCTTCAGCGATCGTCAGCTCGCAGCGAGCCGCCTCCTCGACCTGCGCCCGGAGACAGAACTTCAGCCACTCCGAGGCGTCACGCCCCGGCGACCACGATCCGCCTTGTACGGATTCGAGAACCCTGTAATAGTCGGCCGTGTTTCGGGCCAGGTAGGGCTCGATCGAGCCGAGCTCGGCCACTGTCTCGCCGCGTTGAGCCAGGACCAACGATTGGACGATTCTTGAAATGCGCCCGTTTCCGTCTTCAAACGGGTGAAGCGAGACAAGTTGAAGGTGTGCCATCGCCCCGGCCACCAACGGGTGCAGCGCCGCCGAGGCTTGAAGCCACGTGACGAACTCCCTGGAGAGCAGGTCAAGTTGACTTGCGTCGGGCGCGCTGTATGCGGTCCGACGGTCGCCAGATGTGACCGACACCGGCTTCTCTCGCTGGACGCCAGGATGCTTTTCCGGCTGAAAACTGCAGGCATCGAAGTGCAGATCCAGGACAACTCGCCAACTCCACTCAAAACGTGGATCGGTCGCCATCGCGCCCACGTGTCGCATTGCGTGTGCGTAACAGGCGAGCGCTTCCTCATTGCGAGACTCAGGCAACGCACCGCCCACGACCGGCGCTACTCGATCGGCGCCGACCCGAAAGCCTTCGATCTCGGTCGAGCCGGCGTAGGCCTCGGCTTCGGCCTGGCGACGCAGCTCCCTGACCCATCGCTCGGGGCTGGAAACTGTCACACCGATCCGCGCACGCAAGTAGTCGGCCTCGGCCAACAGGTCACGTGTCTCGCTGTCGATCTCGGGTGACGCAAACAACGTCATGCCGACAGAATAGCCGATTATTCGAATAATTGCCTATTCGCAACCAAGAATGCTGTCAGACTGCGCGAATGTGGCTGCGCGAGTCGTTCTGCTGGGCTGCGACGCGCTGGGCGAAGCCCACGAGTGCGCGCCGATAGTCGGCCAGAGAACGGAGCGAGACGTACTCGTGCGGCCCGTGATGGCCGTTGCCGACCGGTCCGAACTCGACCGCGGGAATGCCCTGAGCGAGGAATGCCGTGGCCTCGGAACTGCCGTCGCGGCCGACGAGCTCTGCCTCTTCGACGTCAGCGTCAGCCAAGGACTGATGCAGCGCCACCACGTACTCGTTGTCGTTGGCGACGTACGCGGGCTCACGCTCGAAGACAACTTCCACGGCGATGTCATCGATCGCCCGGATGTCCGCAAGGATCGCCTCCGGATCCTGGCCCGGGACGTAGCGGATGTCGACGTGCATGATGCAGGTGTCGGGGACCTTGTTGATCGCATCGCCGCCCTCGATCTTGCCGAGGTTGATGCTGGGGCGATCGAAGAAGTCGCTTGACTGGCGGGCGAAGGGCATGCCCTCGATGCGGCGGAAGACGTCGTTGGCCTTGAGCACGGCGTTGTCGCCGAGCCAGGGAGTTGATCCGTGTGCGGCCGTACCGCTGACGGTCAGGCAGAGCGCGAGCACGCCCTTGGCCTGCACACCCACGTGAAGATTGGTCGGCTCGCCGGTGATCGCGAAGTCGCCGCCATAGCCACGCTCCACGAGCACATCGGTGCCACGGATGCCCATCGACTCGGATTCTTCGTCGGCGACGCAGAGGAAGCGCACCTCCACCCCGTCCTGGTCTCGCAGATCGCGCAGCGCGCACATCATTGCGGCGAGCGCAGCCTTCATGTCGTAGGCACCGCGACCGATCAGCTCGTCGCCCTCAACGCGCGGCGTGAACTGGCCGGGCTTGCCCGGGACGACATCGATGTGGCCGTGAAAAGCGAGAACGGGACCGGTGCCCCTGGTGCTGGTGATCAGCACGGGCAGTCCTGCGACCTCCATCTCCTCGATCTCGAAACCGTTTGACTCGAGCCAGCCCTTGATGAAGCTGACGCCGGTCGTGATCCCCTCTGGAGTCGAGGTGTCATACGCCATCAGGCGCTTGGCGAGATCTGCCTCATCCATGCGGTCAGGCTATCGGCGTCAGGCCGAATCGGCTGTAAGAGTGCCCCATCCGTGCGCACGGGCCGATCCTGGTTGTCCACCTGCGAGTGCTGAAGTGCGCAAAATGCGACCGTCCTCTCACACCGGGTGCGACAGGACGGTCGGAAATTGCGAGGTTCTGATCGTGCGGCGCTCGCGCGCCGCGGACGCTACGAGTTGGCGATCTCGAGGTAGCGGGTCCAGCGGTGAACGTCGCGCTGGGCACGCTCCTGCTGGGCCGAGCCGTCATCGGCTGCGTCGAGGCGCGACTGCGCCTCTTCCTGCTTGGCGGTCAGGTCCGCGACGTCGAGTTCTTCAACCGGGATCGCTTCCTCGACGAGCATCAGCAGCGAGTTCTCTGCCATCTGTAGAAATCCGTCGCCCTGGGCGAAACGCTTGATTTCGGTCTCGCTCTCGTAGATGCGCAGCTCGGTCGGGTCGAGCATCGCCATCAGTGGCTCGTGATTGGCACGAATACCGATCGAACCGACGAGGGTACGGGTGGAGACCATCTCCGCCGTACCTTCGTAGGCCGCGCCCTCGGGCGTCATGATCTGTACTGGAAACGTGGTCGCCATGAACTAGCCCTTTGCGGCTTCGATGACCTCGTCGATGCCGGCCTTCATGTAGAAGGCGCGCTCCGGAAGGTCGTCGTGCTTGCCTTCGACGATCTCCTTGAATCCGCGGACCGTGTCCTCGACCTTGACGTACTTGCCGGGCGAACCGGTGAACGACTCGGCGACGTGGAACGGCTGCGAGAGGAACTGCTGGATACGACGTGCGCGGCCGACGGTGACCTTGTCCTCGTCGGAGAGCTCGTCGATTCCGAGGATCGCGATGATGTCCTGGAGCTCCTTGTAGCGTTGGAGGATCTCCTGGACCTGCGTTGCGACCTGGAAGTGCTCCTCGCCGACGACGTCGGGCTTGAGGATCGTGGAGGACGAGTCGAGCGGGTCGACTGCCGGGTAGATACCCATCTCCGAGATCGAACGCGAAAGCGTGGTCGTTGCGTTCAGGTGGGCGAACACCGACGCCGGCGCGGGGTCGGTGAGGTCGTCTGCCGGGACGTAAATGGCCTGCACCGAGGTGACCGAGCCCTTACGCGTTGAGGTGATGCGCTCCTGGAGCTGACCCATTTCCGTCTCGAGAGTCGGCTGGTAACCGACCTGCGAAGGCATGCGGCCCATCAGGGCGGACACTTCAGAACCGGCCTGGACGAAACGGAAAATGTTGTCGATGAAGAGCAGCACGTCGCGCTCTTCGACGTCACGGAAGTACTCAGCCATGGTGAGACCGGTCAGAGCAACGCGAAGGCGCGCTCCCGGCGGCTCGTTCATCTGGCCGAAGACCATCATCGTCTTGTCGATCACGCCCGCGTCTGTCATCTCGTGGTAGAGGTCATTGCCCTCACGCGTGCGCTCGCCGACGCCGCAGAATGCAGACAGTCCGCCGTGTTCCTGCGCGAGGTTGTTGATCAGTTCCTGGATCAGAACGGTCTTGCCGACTCCGGCTCCACCGAACAGACCGATCTTTCCGCCCTTGGCGTACGGGGCGAGCAGGTCGATGACCTTGATGCCGGTCTCGAACATCTCGCGGGTCGGGGAAAGCTCTTCCACCGACGGGGCGAGTGCGTGAATCGGGTTGCGCTGACCTTCGACTTCGGGCTTCTCGTCGATTGCCTCGCCGAGAACGTTGAAGATGCGGCCAAGGGTGTCCTTGCCGACCGGAACGCTGATCGGTCCGCCGGTGTCGCGCACTTCGGTGCCGCGGGGCAGGCCGTCGGTCGCGTCCATGGCGATCGTGCGGACGCGGTCGTCGCCGAGGTGCTGCTGCACCTCGAGCGTCAGCGTGAAGCCTTCGCGACCCTCGCTGGAGGGGACGTCAACTTCAAGGGCGTTGTAGATCGCGGGAAGTCCGTCGGGGAAGTGAACGTCGATGACGACGCCCTGGATCTCCTCAACGAGTCCCGGCTTGATTGCTGTTGCGGTGTCAGACATTGTTTGGGTAGTGCTCCTGGTTGAGGGTCGCTAAACGCCTTCGGCGCCGCCGACGACTTCCAAAATTTCCTGCGTGATGGCAGCCTGACGCTGCCGGTTCATTTCCAAGGTCAAGTTTTTGATCATGTCCGACGCGTTGTCGGATGCGGACTGCATCGCGGTCATCTTCGCGCCCATCTCGCTGGCTGCGCTTTCGAGCAGTGCGCGGAAGATGGTGATCTCGACGAAGTCAGGGATCAGGCGCTTGAGCAGCTCTTCGGGCTCGGGCTCGTAGAGCCAGAGCGGCGGCATCTTGCTTCCCGCCTCTTCCCCATCCGCGTCAGCGGTTTCGTGAGCAGCGGGCTCGCCCAGTCCGCCTTGGAGGATCTCGGCCTGCTGCAACGGCAGCACGCGCTGGCTGGTGACGATCTGCTGCAGCGGCGAGATGTAGCTGTTGTAGACGATCTCGACGGAGTCGATGTTCTGATCGATGTAGTCGGCCATCAGTTCTTCGGCGATGTTGCGTGCGTCGGCGAATGCCGGGCGGTCGGTGAAACCGGTGTACGCGGCCTGCACTGTGAGGTTGCGGAAGTTCAGCGAGCCGTCGATGCGACGACCGACTGCGTAGAGCGTGACTTCTCTGCCCTCTTCCTTCAGCTCCTCGAAGCGACGCAGACCATGACGGATGATCTGCGAGTTGAACGAACCCGAGAGACCGCGGTCACCCGCGATCAGCACGAGGCCGATGTTCTTCTGCTCTTCACGCTCCTGCAGGATCGGAAGCTGCGGGACGTTGCCCGCCGCCTCGGCGGCCTGACGCGTCATCTTCGTGAGCACGTCCGCGTACGGGCGCAGCGCCTGGATGCGCTGCTCGGCGCGGCGCAGGCGTGCAGCCGCGACCATCTGCATCGCAGAAGTGATCTTCTGGATGTTCTTGACCGACCCGATGCGGGTCGAGATGTCGCGAGTGGACGCCATTACGCAGTCGCTGCCGCCGCTTCGCCAGCCTCGATGACGCGCTCGGACTCGCCCTCTTCAAGCGGCAGTCCTTCTTCGTCGAAGTCGGGACCGAAGTCGTCGATCGCTTCAGAAAGCGTCTTCTGCAGCTGCTCTTCGATGTCGTCGCCCCACTCGCTGGCGTCGAGACGCTTAAGCAGGTCGGCCTGCTCGGCGTGGAAACGCTGAATCGCGAACTCGAGGAACTCCCGGACGCGCTCGGCCTTGATCAGGTCGAGTGCACCGCCTGTACCGGCGTACACCGAGACGACCTGCTCGGAAACTGCGAGCGGCTTGAGCTCGCCCTGGTTGAGCGCCTGGACGAGGCGCGTACCACGGGCCAGAGTCTTCTGCGTGTCGGCGTCGAGGTCCGAGCCGAACTGGGCAAACGCTTCGAGAGACCTGAACTGGGACAGTTCGAGGCGCAGACCACCGGAGACCTTCTTCATCGGCTTGGTCTGGGCAGCACCACCGACTCGCGAGACCGAGATTCCGACGTTGATCGCCGGGCGGACTCCCGAGAGGAAGAGCTTGGGCTCGAGGAAGATCTGACCGTCGGTGATCGAAATCACGTTGGTCGGGATGTATGCCGAGACGTCGCCGGCCTGGGTCTCGATGATCGGCAGTGCCGTCAGCGAGCCGCCGCCGTAGGACTCGGACATCTTCACGCCGCGCTCGAGCAGGCGGGAGTGCAGGTAGAAGACGTCACCGGGGTATGCCTCGCGACCCGGCGGGCGACGCAGCAGCAGTGACATCTGGCGGTATGCGTATGCGTGCTTGGTGAGGTCGTCGTAGACACACAGCGAGTGCTCACCCTTGTATGTGAAATACTCGGCCATCGCGGTTCCGGCGTACGGCGCCATGAACTTGATCGGCGCGGCCTCGTCGGCCGGAGCGGCGACGATGATCGTGTTGTCGAGGGCACCGGCCTGGCGCAGCGTCTCGGCAACCTGGACGACCGTGGCCATGCGCTGACCGATCGCGACGTAGACGCAGACGAGGTCCTTGTCCTTGTTGTTGATGAAGGTGTCGAGCGCAATCGCGGTCTTACCGGTCTGGCGGTCGCCGATGATCAGCTCGCGCTGTCCACGGCCGATCGGCACCATCGCGTCGATTGCCTTGATTCCGGTCTGCATCGGCTCTTCGACCGGCTGACGCGAAATGACGCCCGGGGCCTTGAACTCGGCCGGGCGGGTTTCTGAAGTGTTGATCTCGCCCTTGCCGTCGAGCGGACGACCGAGCGGGTCGACGATGCGGCCGAGCAGTTCGCGGCCTACCGGCACCTGGAAGAGCCTGCCCGTGCGCTTGACGGTGTCGCCCTCTTCGATCTTGTCCCACTCACCGAAGAGCACGGCACCGACGTTGTCAGCTTCGAGGTTCAGTGCGAGGCCGATGACGCCGTGCGGCAGCTCGAGCATTTCAAGCGCCATGACGTTGTCAAGGCCGTGGATGCGCGTGATGCCGTCAGCCACGGAGAGGACGGTTCCGACCTCGGAGAGGTCAGCATCGCCGGCTTCGAGGCCTTCGATCCTGCTGCGCAGAATGCTTGTGATTTCGTCGGGCTTGATCTCCACGTGAAGACTCCTGAAAACGTTTCGTTGGGTTAGGCGGCCGCAGCCGTGACTTGCTTGGACAAGCGCTCAAGACGTCCCTTGATGGACGCGTCGAGAACCATGTTTCCTACCTGAAGGACGAGGCCACCGATGATCGAGTCGTCGACCGTGTCCGTCAGTTCGACCTTGCGGCCGGTCTGTTGCTCCACGCTGGAGGCGATCTTGGAGATCGTCTCCGGCGACAGGCTCACGGAACTTGTGACCGTGACCGGCAGGAGCTGGTTGTGCTCGGCCCAGAGGGCCTGGTACTGGTTGCGCATGCGCGGCAGGGCCGGCAGGCGGTGACGTTCGGCGAGCAGCTTGAGGAAGTTGACGAACTCGGGCTCTGCGTCAGAGACGATGCGGTCGATGCCAGCTGCCTTCTCTTCGCCGGAGAAATACGGCGAGTAAAGGAACAGCTGCAGTTCTTTGTTGCTTTCCAGCGCGTCGGTGAACTGCTCGAGCTGCAGCTTGATCGAGTCGATCTTGCCGCGGCCTTCTGCAGCCTCGAACAGCGAGGTCGCGTAGATGCGTGCGATTTCTTCCATCGTTCGCTCCAGACCCCTAGTTCTGCGACGCGTTCCCGCTGAGAGCCGAGAAGTCGACCTCGTTGAGCGCTTCCTCGACCAGACGTTGCTGGTCTTCGCCGGTCAATGACTTGCGCGTGACCTTTTCCGTTGCCTCGACCGTCAGGCTCGCGACCTCGCGACGCAGGTCCTGCAGCGCCTTCTGGGTCTCAAGCTGGATCTCGTTGCGCGTCTGCTTGAGCAGCTCTTCGCGCTCCACGGCAGCCTTGGCCTGCGCGTCAGCCTCGCGCTGGTCGGCGGCGGTACGGGCACGGGCGACGATTTCGTCGGCCTGTGCGCGCGCCTCGGTCAGACGCTGGCGGTAGTCGGCGAGCAGGTCGTCGGCTTCCTTACGCGTCGTCTCGGCGTATGAGATGGACTCAGTGATCATGTTCTGACGGCGCTCGAGCGCTTCAGTGATCCGGCCGAAGCCGAAGCCTTTGGCCATGCGCAGAATCAGGTAAGTGATCCCGAAGGTGAGCAGCACCCAGATCATCAGGCCGATACCCGGGCTGACGAGGAACGTGCCGCTCTCTTCCTCGGCGGCAGTCTCTGCGGCGAACGGAATTACGGTTGTGGCAATTGCGTGAATCACGGTGTGACCTTCGTTTCCGGGGTTCTCCCTAGGCGATGAAGAAGGCGACGAAGGACATGACCAGTGCGTAGAACACGATGGCTTCGGTCAGAGCGAAACCAATCCACATGGTTCCCATGATTTCGTCCTTCATCTCGGGCTGACGGGTGATCGACTCAATCGTCTTACCGAAGATGTAGCCGACGCCGACGCCCGGGCCGATGGCTCCGAGTCCGGTGCCGAGACCGAGTGCGAGTGCCTTCGCAGCGTCGACGCTTTCGGTGCCGGCGGCGATGATAGGTGCGATGTTGCTCATTGTTGGAATGACTCCTATTAGTGGCTGTCGGAGACTGCGTCCCCGATGTAGATGGCTGAGAGAGTTGAGAAAATGAACGCCTGAAGCGTGGTTACGAGCATCACGTCCAGGAAGTAGATGAAGATTGCGAGCGGAACGGTCAGCGGGAAGATGTACGGAATCCCGAGCAGCACGACCATTCCTCCGCCCATGATCAGGATGATCATGTGTCCCGCGAGCATGTTGGCGAAGAGTCGGGCAGTCAGCGAGACGAGCTGCAGGAACTTCGACAGCGCCTCGACCGGGAAGATGATCGGAAGGATGACCTTCGGCGTACCGGCGGGCACCCAGCCCTTGACGTAGCCGATCGGGCCCTTGGCGTTGACGCCCTCGACCTGCACGCCGATCCAGATGATCAGCGCGAGCGTCAGCGGGATCGCGACGTTCGCGGTGGCGGCGTAGAGCGCGAAGGTCGGGAGGTTGAGGCCGAAGACCTCGACCGTGTGCTCGGTGTTGAGCGGCAGCGGGATGAATCCGACTGCATTGCAGAACCAGATGAAGAGGAACATCGTCGCGAGGAAGGGGAACCAACGCTTGGCGACCTTCTCGTTGTGGATGTTGCGCTTGGTCACCGTGTTGGCGGCGACGTCGTAGAAGATCTCGACCGCGGCCTGGATCTTGCCGGGCTTGTCGCGGGTTGAGGGGTCGGACATCTTGCGTGAGACGAACCAGATCGTGAAGAGCGTCAGCCCGCAGGCAAGCCAGACCATGAAGACGGCCTTGTTGATCGACATGTCGATTCCCAGCACGTGGATCTCGACCCACGGGTCGAGCTTGAACTCGTTCTGCGGCTTGAAGTCCTCGTTGATCTCTGCGAACGCGGCGGTCGGCGCGATCAGCGCTGCCATGACTGCGAATGAGAGTGCTGAGAACTGTCGGCGAATGCGGGTCAAGAGAGCTTCCTCAGGCCTTCGGGGCTGACGTGCTGTTGGAGGGACCGGTGATCATATGGGTGATCATCTTGTTGAAGAAATAGATCGTGAACAGCGTGATCATCAGGAGCGCGCAGGCGAGGCCGGCGTCGTCTCCGCCGATCAGGTAGGCCGCGAGGATTCCAGCTGCGGCGATCCAGGCGCGGGCGAGTGAACCGCCGACGACCAGACCGACCTGGTGGCGCGCCTCAGTTGCACTGGCGGCGCGGTGCTGCATGAAGATGATCAGTACAGAGCTGGCAAACCAGGTGACTGCGGCGACGATCCAGCCTACGATCGGAAGGTCTGCGGCGATGAAGATCGGAAGCGCGATGCCGAGCGCGATGAAGTCGGGAAACCTGAGCAGTGTGCGCATGGCCTTCGGTCCGGCTGAGCCCGGGTCGGAATGGTGACCTTCGGCTACGACTGCGGAGGACATGTGTCGTTTCCGCGACGTCCGTGCCCGTCACGACCGCGTGCGGAGCTTGAGTCGCGCAGTTCGCTGATCCGGGTCTCGCCACAACGGGGACGCTCCGCACGGTCTGCGCGGTTGCGGCGCTGCGCGAGTGCAAAGCAGTCTGCGTAGCTGCGCGCCGATGATCCATCGTTGTGGGAAGAGAAGTTCATGGGGATGTTCTGAGCTCGCTTTTCGCCGCCAAATTGGCGGCCGCGGCAGGGCGGTGAGTCCACATGCCAATCAAGCTCTGATGAGAAAGATACAACATCGCACAAAGTCTTCTAGTGCGCTTTGTAACGCGGTTTCCAAGGGTGTTTGAGTACGGTGACATGTAGCCTGTGCGCCATGCCCACAGCCGTCACATACGAAACGCGCGAGAACCCTGGATTCTTCGTCCGGGTGCTTGCCACAGGCGTCGTCTGCCTGCTCGGCCTCTGGGTCGCATCGTTGCTGGACCTGGTGACGTATGGCGACAACTTCCTCAACCTTGTGATCGCGGCGCTCGTGCTCGCGGCGGCGAACCTCTTCATCCGGCCGGTCTTCTACCTGCTGTCGCTGCCGTTCATCGTCGTCACGCTCGGCCTCTTCATCTGGCTGATCAACGCGCTGATGCTCTGGCTGACAAGCCTCCTGGTCCCGCCGTTTGATCTCGACGGTTTCTGGAAGACGATCGGCGCCGCGTTCATTCTCTGGATCGCGAACATGCTGGTCGGCGGCCTCATGCGCGACTTCATCGAGAAACCCGAGCGCGAGACCTACCTCGTCGACTAGCTAGAGGTCATGGCCAAAACCTCGGGAGCGTTCTGCTGAGTCTGAAACCAAGCAGGTCGTGGAGGGCGACCGCAGCAATAGCGGCGCTATTGCGAGGATCGCACTCCGCGAGATGCGCAGCGTTTCAGG
>JBPPNF010000034.1:0-57401 GCA_051306435.1 Solirubrobacterales bacterium
ACCACGGGTGCGAACCCGCTGAGCCTGAGCGGCCTGACCAACGGCACCACCTACACGTACATCGCACGTGTCCAGGACGCCGCCGGCAACAACAGCGCCGCTTCGAACTCGGTGACCTGGACGGTCGACACGGCTGCGCCGGCAGCTCCGACGCTGACGCGCACGTCACCGACGAGCACTCCGACCAGTTCGACGACCGCCACCCTCACGGCCGGCAACGTCGAAGCAGGCGGAATCGTCCAGTACTCCAGCAACGGCGGAACGACATGGACCACGGGAACCAACCCGCTGAGCCTGAGCGGCCTGACCAACGGCACCACCTACACGTACATCGCACGTGTTCAGGACGCCGCCGGCAACAACAGCGCCGCTTCGAACTCGGTGACATGGACGGTCGACACGGCTGCCCCGGCAGCTCCGACGCTCACGCGTACATCGCCGACGAGCACGCCGACCAACCAGACGACAGCACAGCTGAACGCAGGCAACATTGAGGCTGGCGGACAGCTCCAGTGCTCCACGGATGGCACCGCCACCTGGAACAACTGCAGCACCCCGATCAACCTCAGTGGTCTGACGGAAGGCACCTACGGCTACCACGCACGTGTCCGCGACGCTGCTGGCAACAACAGCCCCGCATCGACACCGGTCACCTGGCAGGTCGACCTGACCGCACCGGGTCTCCCGACGGTCAGCACGCCGCCGGACAGCTCACTCTCGACTGCAACGATCACGTTCTCCGGCCCTGAAGCCGGCGTCACGTACCGCTGCAGCCTCAACAGTGCGGCCGCAACGGTCTGCACCAGCCCGGTGAATCTCTCCGGTCTGGCCAACGGACCGCAGACGTTTACGGTTCAAGCTGTGGACGCGGCTGGCAACATCGGCTCCGCCCAGACGGTCACATGGACGATCGGATCGGTCACGCCGCTGCCGAACACGCTGATCGGTGACGCTCCGGCAGCCACGCCGGTCTTGACACCGACCATCCCGGTCTCGACTGCCAACGGCACCTCATACCAGTGCCAGGTCGACGACGCACCGGCCGCATGGGCATCGTGTGACCCGAACACGGGTACCTACGACGCCAGCATCGTGTTCACCGACTACGCGACCAACAAGGTCGAGATTCGCGCCGTGAACTCGACTGGTCCGGACGCAACGCCGGTGACCACCCACCTCTGGGTCTCAACGGCAGCCGTGACCGCCCACGCCACGGTCAGCGCTGCTGACAACAGGGCCGGTGCTCACACCGATGTCAGCGGCACGATCACCCTCAACGGTGGCTACAACGCCAAGACCGTCAAGCTCGACCTGCCGCTCGGATTCAACGGTGCCCTCGCGGCCACCAGCGAGAAGTGCGACGCTTCCGGGGGCGACCCCGAGGCGATGGACTGTCCCGCAACGGCGCCTGGTTCAGCAATCGGAACGATCGACGGCGTCGGTGTCGCATCAACGACCGGAACGATCACCGACGCAACCAGCACGATCTACCTGACCACGCCGCCTGCGGACTTCACGTCGCCGGCAGGTGTCTGGGTCGACGTCAAGTCGCCCTCGCACCCCGAGCTCGGACACATCCGTGCGTTCGGCTGGGTCAACATCGTTCAGGTCGACAGCGGCTCGATCAACGGTGATGTCCGCCAGTCGATCACGATCCCGGCGCTGCCGGAGCGCACCAGCACCGGCGTCCGCTTCCACGTCAACAGCCTGAGCCTGAGCCTGATGGGCGACCCGCCCGGTGGCACGTTCCCGCTGACCACGAACCCGACCACATGTGACCCCCACTCATTCGAGGGCAGCGGAACAACGTGGGCGGAAGACGGTCTCGGTGGAAACGGTCCGGACGTCCCGCAGACCTTCGTTGACTACCCGGTCACGGACTGCGGGACGCTGGAGTTCAACCCGGTCCTCGACCAGGAGTTCTTCATGACGAACCCGATCGACGGTTCGACCTTCGACCCGCTCGACCCGGCCGCCAGCCTGGTCAGCGTGGGCAAGAACCTGGACACCAACCTGGTCGACCTCCGTGCCGGTGTCGCCGGAACGATCGCAACAGTCACCAACGGTGTTCCGAGCACCACTGCCCGCAAGGCGGCCATCAGGTCGACGACAGTCCTGCAGCCGCAGGGCACCGGCGCCAACTTCGCTGCACTCAGCGGATCCGGCACCACCTGCCCAGGCTCAGCTGCAACTGCCGACGGCATCTTCGACCAGAGCCAGTGCCTGCCGCAGGCTCAGATCGGAACCGCTTCGATCAACACACCGCTCCTCGACCAGCCGCTTGAGGGCACCGTCTGGGCGATCAACAACACGCCGCTCCCATGGATCGGCATCTACATCAGCCCGGACAGCGGCCCGAACAACCCGGCCGGCGTCTACCTCTCACTGACTGCCCGTACGGACCTGACGTGTGCAGACACCGCCCCGTCGTGCACAGACGCGACCTACAAGCGCGTGACGCTCACGCTTGAGAACATGCCCGACGTCCCGTTCGACCTGGTGACCCTGGACCTCTCAGGACGCACCGCACGTCCGCTGGACATCTTCAACAACCCGCTCCCGACCCAGATTCTGGCCATGCCTGACGCTGGTTCGGTCGGTTGTCTCCCGAGCGACAACATCTACGCGACGACGATTTCGGGTCCTGGTGTGGTCAGCAACGCGCTGTTGCCGACGACAATGAGCCACTGCGCCTTCGGTGCGGTTGCTCCGACGTTGACGAAGACGGCACCGACGGGTTCGGTGACAAACCAGACAACGGCAACGTTCAACCTCGTGAACAACGACACGAACGGCGCAACCCTGGTCTGTCGCTTGAACAACGAGCCGTGGGCACCGTGCTCAGGTACTCAGACCCTCACCGGTCTGACTGACCGCCTGAACACGTTCTCGGCCCGCGCTGTCACTCCCGACGGAACCGACGGAAGCAACGTCGCGAACGTCAACTGGACCGTTGACACCGTGCCGCCGGGAATGACCCTCACCAAGGGTGCAGCCAACAGCGGAAACGTCACGTTCGCGTGGACGCGCACACAGGCTGGTGGAACATTCACCTGTCGAAAGGATGCAGCTCCGTCGTATACCACGGCTCAGTGCAGCCCGTCAATTGTCTCCGGCGGACTTCTGAGCGGAACGCAGACCTGGGCCAGTGTTGTCGCCGGCTCCGGATCACACACGTTCAGCGTCCGGATCACCGACGCGGCTGGCAACGAGACAATCAGATCTGTGACCTGGACCGCCTAGCGGACCAGGCACACCACTGAAGTTCAGGGCCCCCGGATCAGAGGATCCGGGGGCCCTGAAGGGGCGAGCGATCGGTCCGTCTCAGGATCACGGACACCGCGTGAAAGGCTATTAATCTGCGCACAGTTTCGCTTTCAGGAAAAGGCCTCTAGACTTTCGTCACCGAATCGCGTCATTGGATGGACGCGGTTGGGTTTTTCACTGATCATCTTCTGGGGGAGTTGAAGTACTGATGCGGAGCCTTTCTTACGCGCGGTTGTTGTCTGTCGTTCTGATGGCCCTGGTCTTCGGCGTTGTCGTTGCCGGGTGCGGCGACGACGATGACCCGGCCGCAACCAACCCTGGTGCGCCCGCAGGCGCAACTGGCGACGCCGCCGGCGGTGCCGCCGTCGAGGCCGGAAAGCAGCGCACCCCTGAAGAAGTCCAGAAGGAGAAGCAGTCCTACTCCGTCGAGCCGCCTCCGGTTCAGCTGCAGTCGGCCGACAAGTCCGGCTACAAGGTCAGCAAGCCAACCATCGTGATGGTGCGCTCAGAGTCTGAGCTGAGCGACATCAAGGCCAAGTTGAAGACCACCGGCGTGAACCCCGAGGTCGCGCCCGTCGACTTCAAGACCCGTCAGGTTGTCACCGTCGTCTTCCCGAAGCTGCCTGCCGGCACGCTCACGCAGGTCGTCGACATTCACGAGGCGAAGGGCAAGATCATCGTCAGCGCCGTGAAGGTGACGCCCGGTAAGGGCTGCGCCGGCGGTAAGCAGAACAACCCTTGGGCGATGGTCGAGACCCGCGCAATGAAGGGCGAGACAACACTGACCGTCAGCGAAGTCTCGAACGCACCCTGTAAGAACTAACCGGCGTCGGTCGGGGCTGCGGGCTTTTTCTTCGCCCGCGGCTTCGCGGCTGACCCGTTGGCCGAGCCGTTTGATTTTGCCGCGCCGTTTTTCTTGGCTGCGGCTGACGTCTTGGCAGCGCGTTGAGACTTCGTGCGCTCGGCCGTCTTGGCCGCGCCGTCAGCCACGTCAGCCAGCGCAGAGACATCGGTCCCGCTGCGCATCACCTGACGCACCCGGTTCTTGACCTGAGAGGTCGCGTCCAGCAGGTCGTCGCGTGAGTCCGACAGACCGTCCGCGATCACCTGGATGTCGGGCACCGCGTCGTAGTCGCCAAGAATGCCGAAGTTGATGCGGCCGTTGTAGCTCATGACTGCGAGTGCCATCGTGTGGTTCTCGGCGAGGAACGGGATCGGGAAGACGTCGACCATCGGGCGGTCGAGCAGGTAGAGCGGCATCTGCGGGCCGGGCACGTTCGTGACCAGCAAGTTGAACAGACGCGTCGAGAAATTGAGCCGGCTGGCCTGTGCGAGGATCGTCGGTGGGGCAAAGTTCTGTACCGCGGTCAGAGCGTCAGCGGCGACGGCCTGGTTGTTGCGCTTCAGGCCGTCCATCGAGTTCTTGATGTAGTTCAGGCGCTTGAGCGTGTCCATTTCTTCGACCGGGAGCGAGCCACGCATTGCGAGGAGCTCATTGCCCGTGTGGGCGTCCTTGCCACGCCTGGCCTTCGGCCTGGTCGAGACCGGTACGAGCGCGCGGAGTTTGAGTCCCTCGGTCGGGTAGTGGCGCGAACGCAGCCAGCGGCCGAGTGCGTCAGAGGTGACCGTGAGCACGACGTCGTTGAGCGTCGTGTCCAGCAGGGTCTTGATCTCCTTGAAGTCGTCAAGTGAGCTGCGCACGACCCTGAAGCGGCGGTGCTGCGTGATCGGACCGTTGAGCGGCGTGCGCGGGGCAGCGTCCATCGTCTCGGCGACAGCACTCGTTGCCCCGCCTACGAACTCGCGAAGCTCGGCGCGTGCGTCGCCGTCGCCCTTGGCAAGATTGATCGCGCGGCGGGCGAGATTGCCCGGAGCCTTTGAGGCCTCGCGCAGGCCGATCTCGAGCAGTTCTCCGCCGGTCGGGAACGGGCCCGGGCGCCAGGGCTGCGGCTCGTCGATCTCGGTTGTGGGCTCGATGCCGAGCAGGACCGTTCCGACATCGACACCGGCAATACCGTCGATCACCGAGTGGTGGGTCTTCAGGATCATGCCGAAGCGTCCGCCTGCGAGGCCGTCGATCAGCCACATCTCCCAGAGCGGCTTGGCGCGGTCGAGGCGTTGGCTGAAGATGCGTGCGACCGCCAGCTCGAGCTGCTCGTCATTGCCCGGCGCGGGCAGCGCGGTGTCGCGCACGTGGTACGAAAGATTGAACTCCGGGTCGTCGGCCCAGAAGGGGCGGCCGGCTTCAAGCGGCGCCCAGACGAGGCGCTGGCGGTAGCGCGGGACGAGGTGGAGGCGGGAGCGGATGTGCGCCTTGAGGACGTCGATGTCCGGCATCGGCCCTTCGAAGACCATCAGGCCACCGATGTGCATGTGTGAGCCCTGACGTTCCTGCACCAGGAACGAAGCGTCGGTTGCACTCAGGCGGGTCAGTTCTCGCTGGCTCATCAGACCTCAGTTGATTGTTCGGAAGATGGTTGTCGAAACTCCACCGGCTTTGAACAGCTCCGGCAGGTATGGCAATTCCCCAAGTCCGCGCGCAGCGCGCACAGCCCTCGTTCGGTAATTCTACGGACTTTTGGTGCGAAGACGGTGCGCACGCTCACACACAAACGTATTCGGTCGGCCCGCACTCGCATCCACGTACAATCAAACACGTGACTCCGGTCCCAGAAAAGGTCTTGCTTGCATCGCCGCGCGGCTACTGCGCGGGCGTCGATCGCGCCGTTGAATCCGTCGAGCACGCGCTCGACGTCTTCGGCCCGCCGGTCTACGTGCGCAAGGAAATCGTGCACAACAAGCACGTGGTCGAGACCTTGAAGGCGCGCGGCGCGATCTTCGTCGACAGCGCGGCCGAGGTGCCCGAAGGCGAGACAGTCGTCTTCAGTGCTCACGGCGTCTCGCCCGCCGTCCACGCAGAAGCTGCCGACCGCAAGCTCAAGACGATCGACGCAACCTGCCCGCTGGTCACGAAAGTCCATGTCGAGGCGAAGAAGTTCGCCTCCGACGGATATCAGATCATCCTGATCGGCCACGAAGGCCACGAAGAAGTTGAGGGCACGATGGGCGAGGCGCCCGATGCGATGATCCTCGTCGAGACGATTGATGACGTGGCAACACTCGACGTCGACGATCCCAAGAAACTCGCATTCATTTCGCAGACCACACTCTCTGTGGACGAGACCCGCGAGATCATCGTCGCGCTCAAGGAAAAGTTCCCCGCGATCGTCGGTCCCCGCACCGACGACATTTGTTACGCCACCACCAACCGCCAGGCGTCGGTCAAGGAACTCGCCGACGAGTGCGACGTCGTACTCGTGATCGGATCGAAGAACTCTTCGAACTCCAACCGGCTTGTGGATGTGACGCGTGACCTCGGCACGGACGCGTATTTGATCGACAACGCATCAGAGGTCCAGGACGAATGGCTCGAGGGCAAGCCGGTCGTCGGGATCACCTCAGGTGCCAGCGCGCCGGACGAGCTCGTGCAGAACCTCGTGCAGGTCTTCCGCGACCGCGGAACGACCGACGTCTCCGAGCTCGAAGTAGTTCAGGAGAACATGCGCTTCATGCTGCCCAAGGAGATTCGCGTCGCTCTTGACACCGGCGCTCTGCCGGTTGCCGGCTGACGCCCAGCGGTATACCTGAACTGTATGCGTTTTCTGTATACTGGGCTTCATGCGCAGTCACACAGTGATGATTCGCGCTCGTCCTGAGACTCGCGATGCGTTGAAGGAACTTGCCGCGACGAATGGATCAACCGCGATCGAGACACTCGATCGGATCGTCGCCCAGGCCCGCGAGGCCAATCTCCTCGCCGAACTTGAAGATTCACTGGCCACAGATCTCGAAACGATTGCGCTCGACACAAAGTCACTGGATGCAGTTGCATCTGATGGCCTGAATCCCGACGACGACTTCTCTGGCTGGTAGCAAACGGTCGTGGCCCGCGAAGTCAATCAGGGCGAAGTCTGGTGGGCACGGCTGGATCCGGTGGAGGGTTCTGAGCAGGCGAAGACGCGACCCGTCCTGATCGTGTCCGTTGACCAGATCAACCGAGCGCCTGCTGGATTGTCGATCATCTGCCCGATCACCACCACCCCTCGAGCCGCTGCGGTCCGAATTGAGCTACCTCGCGGCTCAGCGAGCGAGGGCACGACTCGCGTCGGATACGTCGAGCCGTACCAGGTGCGTACGGTCAGTCAAGAAAGGCTGGTGTCGCCGCTCGCGCGCGCCTCGGCGGATGTGCGCAACGATGTTGCCGTGCGTATTGCATTGTTTACGCGCTCGGCGGTCGCGGCGTGAACTGAAAGCCGTGGACGCGCAGCCCTGGCCCAGCCGCCTCAACCGTGGCCCGACCATCTTCGATCGGCACTTCATGCAGACCCGTGAAGCCAGCACCTTCGCCGGAGAGCACGGCCCAGGCTGATCCCGCGTCGCACTTCACGCTGACCTTGTTGCCGGCCTTCTCGGACTGGATGTAATCCTCGGCGCTGTCCCACGTGCCCCTGACCTTCAGGCGCCCGGCGCCGTCGGGGAGCTGCAGATCTGCCGTCTGAGCTTTCAGCTCAACTCCCGGCGCGTCCTCCGGGCGCAGCGGCTCCATGATCGGCTCCAGTTCGATCTCCGGATCGAGCTCACGAAGGACTTCCTGGAGTGTGAGCTCGGCCTCGTCGTAGTCGCCTTCCCCGTAATGGAAGTACTTCAGCAGGCCGTGGCGACCGAACAGGTAGCGCGCGGGCCAGCCGCGGTTCTCGAAATCCTGCCAGAGCTTGAACTCGGGGTCGAGCAGGATCGGGTGGGTGATGCCGAGGCGTTTGATCGCATCGCGAACGGTCGCCTCGTCTTTGCCGAAAGAGAATCCAGAAGAGTGCACGCCGAGCACGGTCGCGCCGGCTGATGCGTAGCGCCTGGTCCACTCTTCCATGTACGGCAGCGTGCGCAGCGAGTTGATCCGGGCAAAATCCCAGAACTCGATCAACACCGGGCCGACGCGCAGGAGGTCGTCGATCGACTCGGGCTCGAAGTTCACCCAGGTGACGTTTTCCGGAAGGTCCGGAACGATGATGTCCTGATCTGTGACGCGCACGGCGAGGGAGGTTAAAAGATCACGGACTGGAGTGTCTGTGGCCACAGGAAGGCCTCGAGAACTGCGGCCACAATGATCATCGGAATCGCCACCGAAACAGTGACGATGGTCGCGGCGAGCAGCTCGTGCCAGTTGTGCGAGCGGCTCGCGGTCAAAAACGCAGCCAGTGGCAGGAAGACAGCGGTGAGCTCAAGGACGGCGTGAGGAAGAACGGTCAGCATCAGCGTGCTCTGCTGTACGCCGAGTGAGTAGGAGAGGTCCGCGACCTGGTGACCGAGGATCCAGGTCTGCGTCGTCATCGAGAAGATCGTCGCGCACGACACGAAGACCATCGCGAACGGCCCCGCGTGCTCGTGGACCCAGCGGTTGGCGCCGCTCTTGTACTTGGTCTGCTCGGGCAGTGCGCGCATCGCCATGAAGCCGGCGAGGCAGACAAACCCATGCAGCGCAAGCACGAGCATGTTGCGGAAGAAGACGACCACCACGTCTGATGCCCGCGGCTCGCCGAGGATGTTCGGCAGCGCATAGGTGTCCGTGCCCGTGGCGAGCAGCGAGATGATGTAGACCGCGAGCAGCATCGTCAGCGCGATGCAGAGCGACTTCAACATCCAGCCGCCGATTATGCGGGTCTTCTGTTCGCCCCAGCGATCAAGAGTCTCGCGCGTTTCGCGCATCGTTGCCGCGAAAAGCTCATTCTGTGCTTCTGACTGAGTCTGAGAGGACAACGGTCCAGCTCGATCGGTGCTAACCGACCGAACCTTCCATCTCAAGCTGGATCAGGCGGTTGAGCTCGACGGCGTACTCCATCGGCAACTCCTTCGTGACCGGCTCGATGAACCCGTTGACGATCATTCCGGCGGCCTCGTCTTCGGTGAGTCCGCGTGAACGCAGATAGAAGAGCTGCTCGTCAGAGATCTTGCCGACGACCGCCTCGTGGGCGACCGTGACGTACGGGTTCTGGATCTGGATGTCGGGCCAGGTGTCTGAGCGGGAGAGGTCGTCCATCATCAGACCGTCGCACTGGACGCGCGACTTGCTGCCCTGGGAGTTCTTGCCCATGCGCACGAGGCCGCGGTAGCCCATGATGCCGCCGTCCTTGGAGATCGACTTGGCGAGGATGTTTGAAGTCGTGTTGGGGGCGTTGTGCACGACCTTTGCACCCGTGTCCTTCCAGACGCCTGCGCCGGCGACGCCGACGTTCAGGTGGTCTGCGCGTGCGTGCTCGCCGACGAGATAGCTGCCGGGATAGAGCATCACGTACTTGGCGCCCATCGAGCCGCCGACCCATTCAACCGTGCCTTCAGCCTCGACGATCGCGCGCTTGGTGTTGAGGTTGTAGACGTCCTTCGACCAGTTCTGGACGGTCGTGTAGCGCGCCTTGGCGCCTTCCTTGACGAAGATCTCGACGACTGCGCTGTGCATCGAGTTGAGGCTGTAGCTCTGCGCCGTGCAGCCCTCGATGTAGTTGATCTCTGAGCCTTCTTCGGCGATGATCAGAGTGTGCTCGAAGGTGCCCTCGGCTGAGCCTTCCATGCGGAAGTAGGCCTGGAGGGGAAGGTCGACTTTGACGCCGGCCGGGATGTATGCGAAGGATCCGCCGGACCAGATCGCGCCGTGCAGCGCGCTGTACTTGTTGTCCTGCGGCGGAACGCAGCGCTTCATGAAGTACTGCTCGACGATCTCCGGGTGCTCCTGCACGGCGGTGTCCATCGAGGTGAAGATGATGCCGAGGTCGGAGTACTGCTCCTTCAGGCCTTCGTAGAAGGTGTTGTTGTCCCAGACTCCGACGACGCCGGCGAGGTACTCGCGCTCTGCCTGCGGGATGCCGAGCTTCTCAAAGGTTTCCTTCTGCTCTTCGGGGACGTCGTCCCAGCTGTCGAACTTGCCGGAGTCCGGTGGACGGTAGAGAACGAGGTCGTCGAGGTCGAGGCCCGAGAGATCCACGCCCCAGGTCGGCACAGGCTTGCGGTGGAATATGTCGAGGCTCTTCAAGCGCATGTCCAACATGAACTGCGGCTCATTCTTGATCTTCGACATCTCGATCACGACCTCGCGAGAGATCCCGTTTTTTGCCACAAGGGAGCCGTCCGACTTCTCCTTGATCGGGTTGTTCGGGATGCGGGTCTTGTCGATGGTCGCCATACGCGGGGGTCCTCGGTAACTGAGTGTTTCGACGGGGGGTCGAGCCCGGGACGTTCTATACCCGTCCTCTGTGGTAGGAATTGTAGTTGAGTCGGCTGCGGAACGTGTAGTTCAGTCGCGGGGACCCGGTCGCCCGGAGTCCATGCGCTTTGAAGACCCGGCAGCAAGCGCCACGGCGGAAATCGCGATCAGAATCAATGCCGGCACTGCGGCCCGTGCGTACGAACCCGTGTTCGCGGCTTCCCAGATTCGCGTCGCGAGGGTCTCAAAGCCAGTCGGTTTGAGGATCAACGTTGCGGGCAGCTCTTTCATCGCGGTCAGAAACACGAGCATCGCTCCGGCGGCGACCCCGGGTGCCGCCAGCGGCAACGTGACGCGCCGAAAGACCCGTGTTCGGCTGGCACCGAGGCCGCGTGCGGCCTCATCGAGCCCGGGATCGGCGCGTTCGAGCCCGGCGCGCGCACCCTCGATCGCCTGGGGGATGAAGCGGATCACGTAGGCGATCACCAGCAGTGTCAGGGATTGGTAGAGCACTCCCGCGAAGCGCGTCGCGAAGAAGACGAGACCGAGCGCGACGACCACACCGGGCAGCGCGAAACCCGAGGTAGTGATCGTCTCGATCACCCGCGCGATGCGGCCCGAGCGCTTGATTGCGACGATCGCCACCGGAACCGCCAGTGCGGTCGCAGCCAGGGCAGCCCAGCTTGACGCGCTGATCGAGCCCGCGACTGCGTTGATCGTCTGAGCGTCGAACCAGTCGGCCCGCGGGCCAGTCGCCAGCCAGTACCCGAGCACGAACAGCGGCACCGCGAGCGAGAGCACGAAGACGGACAGGCAGAAGAGGACACCCGCAAATCGCCACCGCCCGATCGCCGCCCGGGTGCGTTCCGCTGAGCGCGCCGATCGGATCGCCAGCTTCTGCGGATCGACCCTCAGGCGGTGCTCGAACGCAAGGATGATGCCCGTCAGGATGATCACCAGCGATGCCAGCAGCGCCGCGCCGCCCGGGTCGTAGAACGATCGGTAGAGGTTGTAGATCGACCGCGTGAAGGTGTCGAAGCGCATCAGCGAGACGACGCCGAAGTCAGAGACCGCGTAGAGCGCGCAGAGCAGTCCGCCCGCGACAAGGGCAGGCCTCAGCTGGGGAAGGGTCGCGCGGAGGAACGCGCGCAACGGGCTCAGGCCCAGACCGCGAGCCGATTCTTCCATCGCCGGATCAATCCGTTTGAAAGCCGCGATCGCCAGCAGCAGTACATACGGATACGTGAACAGCGTCAACGTCACGAATGCCCCGAAGAAGCCGTAGATCGAAGGCAGACGTTCAACGCCCAGCGGCGATTCGAGCAACTGCTGCAGCAGTCCTCGCGGGCCGAATGCGTCGAGCATGATCGCCGCGCCGACATAGCTCGGCACCACCAGCGGCAGGGGGCCGGTTATCTCGAAGAATCGCCGTCCCGGCATGTCGGTCGAGGTGACAAGCCATGCATAGGGGAGAGAGATTGCAATCGCAGCGAGCGCGACCGCGCCGGCAAGTCCCGCGCTGTTGACAAGCAGTTCAAGCGTGCGTTCAGAGAAGAGCCGTTCCCACGCGTAGCGGTCAGCACCGACCGACCGGACCACCACATAGAGGATCGGTATGAGCGTCAGTACGGCGGCGAGCCCCGCCGGAAGGAATATGAGATTCCGGCGGAGTCGCTGCACGGTGCCGGTCAGGCGCGGATCAGGTTCCTGGGAAGCCGACGGACTCAATCATCCGAACCGTACTCGGCAATTCGTCGCCGAGCGTGTCGAGTGGCACGTCGGGACCCTCAACGTCATGGAGCGGCGGCAGGGACTCGGGGAGGTCTGCGTGGTAGCTGGCGATCACCGGGTACTCCTTCTCTGCGGCCTCGGTCGCAAACCAGGCCTGTCCCTCGCTGAGCAGGAACTCGATGAACTTCTGTGCGTTTGCCTGGTTCTTTCCGCCCTTGAGGACTCCTGCGGCAGAGGCATTCACGAATGCGCCAGGATCGCGCTTCTTGAAGAAGTGGTTCGCGGCCGGCGCGTCCGGCTTCTCGGCGAGCAGTTCGTAGAGGTAGTAGTGATTGACGAGGCCGGTGTCGACTTCGCCGTCTGCGACCGCAGCGGCGATGTCGCCGTTGCCTTCGTAGGTCTTGACGTCATTGGCCTTCAGACCCTCGAGCCACGCCTGGGTCTTCTCGTCGCCGGTCGTCTCGCGCATCGCCGTGACGAATCCTTGGAACGATGAGTTGCCCGGGGCGATCGCGACGCGACCTTTCCACGCCGGTTCGGTGAGCGTCAGTACGGATTCGGGCAGTTCGTCGGGCTTGAGCTCGTCGGTGTTGTAGATCTGGGTGCGCGCCCGCCCGGTGATGCCGGTCCAGTTGCCGTCGGTGGCACGGAATCGATCCGGCACGTCGTCGAACGACTTGGCGGTGATCGGCGCGAGCAGTCCCTCGTTGGCGACGGAGCCGATTGCGCCCGCATCCTGCGCGTAGAAGACGTCGGCGGGCGTGTTCTCGCCCTCCTCGATCAGCGTGGCGGCGAGTTCAGGGGTGTCGGCGTATCGCACTTCGAGCTTGACGCCCGACTCTTTCTCGAACTTCGCGTAGAGGTCTTCGACGAGCTCGGCATCACGGCCGGAGTAGACGACGAGCGAATCGGTCGCCTCGGCATTGTCCGTTGACGACTCGTCGTCGCCGCAGCCTGCGGCTGCGATTGCCAGCACCAGGATCAACAGTGCGAGAACGGTTCGTAGTGCGTGAAGGTGTTTCAAGTTCGGCCTTTCTTGCGGCAGGGGGATACCAAGTTTTTGGCAACTCGTTTAGGCAAGCCTAATATAGTCCTACCTGCAATGTTGGAATACGCAATTGAGATCAACTCCGTCTCAAAGCGGTTTGGCGAGATCGTCGCGCTCGATGATGCTTCGATCGCAGTCAAGCGCGGAGAGCTGTTCGCCGTGCTTGGGCCGTCCGGCTGCGGCAAGTCGACTTTGCTGCGGCTGCTGATGGGGTTTGAACTTCCCGATTCGGGTGAGGTGAGCGTTGGCGGACGGGTGCTCAGCGGTCCCGGTCGGACGCCGGTGCCGCCGGAGAAGCGGCAGATCGGCATGGTCGTGCAGGACTACGCGTTGTTCCCGCACCTCTCGGTTCTGAAGAATGTTGAGTTCGGGTTGCATCAGCTGCCGCGCTCTGAACGCAAGGCCGTCGCGCTGCGAGCGCTTGACCTGGTCGGGCTGTCGCACCGCGAGGACGCCTTCGCCCATGAGCTTTCAGGCGGAGAACGGCAGCGCGTTGCGTTGGCCCGCGCGCTGGCGCCCGAACCCGACGTGGTGCTTCTCGACGAACCCTTCTCGAGTCTTGATGCCTCGCTCAGGGCCGGACTGCGCCGTGATGTGCACGCGATTCTGCGCGAAGTCGGCGCGACGACGATCCTCGTGACGCACGACCAGGAGGAAGCCCTGTCGATGGCAGACCGGGTTGCCGTGATGCGTGACGGCAAGATCGTTCAGACCGGTGGGCCGCAGGAGATCTACTGGCGACCGGTGGAGCGTTGGGTCGCCGAATTTGTCGGGGACATCAACGTGCTGCGTGGCGACGTCAAGTCCGACCGCGTCAGCACCGAGCTCGGACTGATCGCACTTGCCCACCAGGTGGACGACGGAGCACACGCGGTCGCGATCCGACCGGAGCAGCTTGAAGTCACCGCCGACGTCGAGGGCGGGTACGAGGTCGTCGAACGCGAGTTCTACGGACACGACATCATGTACCGCGTGCGTGCGGCAGACGGAGGCACGCTGGTCGCTCAGCGCCCGTCCGTCGAGCTCTGCGAGGTCGGCGACCGGGTCAAGGTCGCGCCGGCACCGGGTTCGATTGCCAGCGTTATTGGCTGACCTCCGGGAGCAACTCGAGCAGCCGTTCCGGGATCGCGACCGGGATCAACTCACGCGGGTCCACAAATACGTACTCGATGAAGCCTTCGCAGAGCAGCGATTCGTCGCGCTGGCAATCGATCTCCACCCGCATCGACGAGGTGCCGATTCGGCGAACGTGCACGGCGAAGGTGAGAAGGTCGTCAAATCTCCCAGCACCACGGAACCGCGCACCGGTTTCGGCGACGACGGTCTCCACTCCGAGCGAGTCAGGAAGGTGCGAGTAGCCACCGATGACGTCGCGCCAGAACTCAGTCATCGCCACGTCGAAGTACTCGAACCAGCGGGCGTTGAAGACGATGCCCTGGGCGTCGCACTCGGAGTAGCGCACGCGCAGCTCGTGGGTGATGGCTGAACCAGGCATCCAGAAGAGGCTACGTGAAGACGCTCTCCGTGCGGCTTCAGTATCCACACTCGATCCTGCCGGGATCGAGTGTGGAGTGTTTTCGCGGCCATTTTGCCGAATTGGTGCAGAGTTGCTCAACTCTGGTCACAAATCGGTCTTGAACCGTTACTCGCGGTTCGGTTCGATGGGGGCATGCCCTACCTGTTCAGCCAGGACCGCCGTGAGCCGGGCGGATATCACGTCTGGAGTCATTCTCGGGACGGGATCTGGTTGTTCCGCGACGACGAGGACCGCAAGACCTTTGAGCAGTTGATGAACCGCCATCTTTCTGCCGTTCCGCACTTTGATCGTCGAGGCCGCCCGTACCGCTGCTTGCGCGACGAGGTTCGGATGTGCGCGCGGGCGGTACTTTCGAATCATTTCCACCTTGTCCTCTGGCAGAAGGTTCCAGGCGGAATCGATCGGCTGATGAGGCGAGTGCTCGGGGCCTACACGCTCTACTACCACCGTAAGTACGGCACGAGCGGGCCGCTGTTCGAGGGTCGATACCGCGCGCGTCTGATCCAAGGCCGCAAGTCGTTCATGTGGCGCGTGGCCTATGTGCACGACAATCACAAACGGGCCGGCCTGGACTGGAGATTCTCGACTCACCGACTCTTCGTCGACGAGCAGGAGCCGCCGAGTTGGCTGGAAGTGACGAAGACCCTCGAGGTCTTCGGCGGCCTCGACCGCTACAAGAACTACATGAGCGATTTTCGCCACCGTCGAGCGCTGGACGCCGCGCTCCGAGTGGACAACCCGATGAACTGGAGCTGAATCTTCCACACTCGATCCTCCGGGGATCGAGTGTGGAGAAAACTCTGCTTGGGAGCGCTAGACGCCGGCCGCTGCCGCGACCGTGGAGTGCGAGCCGAGAGCCGCCGCTGCGGCGCGACCGGCAACCCGCCCGCTGAAGAGGCAGCCGCCGAGGAATGTGCCCTCGAGCGCGCGGTAGCCGTGCATCCCGCCGCCGCCGAAGCCGGACACCTCACCTGCGGCGTAAAGGCCTGGCAGCGGCGTGCCGTCGGCGCGCAGCGCCCGGCCGTCGAGATCAGTCTGGATCCCGCCGAGCGTCTTGCGCGTCAAAAGGTTCAGCTTCACCGCAATCAGCGGGCCAGCCTTGGTGTCAAGGATCTCGTGCGGCTTGGCGACACGAGTCACACGGTCGGCGAAGTATTTGCGTGCTCCGTTGATCGCAACGATCTGCATGTCCTTGCTGAACGGATTCGACACTTCACGATCTCTTTCGATGATCTGTTGTTCGAGTCGCGAGAGATCAATCTCGGCGCCGCCGTGGCTGATCGCATTCATGCCGTCAACGAGAGAGCGCAGGTCCCTCTTCACGACAAAGTCGGGTCCATGATTCATGAACGCACGAACCGGATCCGGCACGTTCGGAAACACCCGCTGATTGATCGTTCGACGCACGCTCTTGCCCGTCACGTCAGGGTTCTGCTCGGATCCGCTCAGCGCGAACTCCTTGGCGATGATCCGCTCGTTGAGGATGAACCAGCTGTGGTCATGGCCGGTCCTGCCGATCTGCGTCATCGTTCCGATCGTGTCGAAGCCGGGAAGGCAGGGGAGGGGCATGCGCTCGCCGGTGGCGTCAAACCACAGCGGCGACGGGCCGGGGAGGATGCGGATTGCGTGGTCAGACCAGACCGGCGCCCAGTTGCGGATGCCCTCGGTGTAGTGCCACATGCGGTCGCTGCCGATCAGATGCGCGCCGGCGCGCTCGGAGATCCCGAGCATGCGGCCGTCGGTGCTGACCGGGACTCCGCGAATCAGGTGCTCGGGCGCAGGCCCCAGGCGCTCGGGCCAGTTCTCGCGAACGAGGTCGAAGTTGCCACCGATGCCGCCGGAGGTGACGAGCACCGCATCGGCCTCGGCGCTGAAGCTGTCGATCTCCACACGGGAGCTGTCCTCGCCCCGACCGGCCGCGCTCGGTTCGAGCACGGCGCCGGAAACACCGGTCACAGTCCCGTCGGTCAGTTCGAGTTCATCCACGCGATGGCGGAAAGCGAACTCCACGCTGCCCGCAACACGAGCGGCCTCGATCTTGTTCAAGAACGGTTCAAGCACGCCCGGCCCGGTGCCCCAGGTGATGTGAAACCGGGGAACCGAGTTGCCGTGGCCGCCGGCGAGGTGTCCGCCACGCTCGGGCCAGCCGGGGCTCGGTATCCACTTCATGCCCATCCCAGAAAGCCAGGCGCGCTTCTCCCCAGAAGCAAAGTTCACGTAGGCCTCGGCCCACTTCTTCGGCCACTCGTCCTCGGGGCGGTCAAAGCCCGCGGTGCCGATCCAGTCCTGCCAGGCGAGGTCGAAGGAGTCCTTCACCCGGGCGCGGCGTTGCTCGGGGGAGTCGACGAACATCAACCCGCCGAGCGACCAGTGCGCCTGTCCGCCGAGTGACGCCTCGGGTTCCTGGTCGATGATCAGGACGCGCTTGCCGGCGTCAACAAGTTCGCACGCTGCGGTGAGTCCCGCGAGACCTGCGCCGACGACGATGACGTCTGATTTGAGTTCTGGTGAGGTCAATTTCAGGAACCAGCGAGTACCGACCTGGTGGGACACTACCCGTAGTTTCGCGCCGCGGCCGAACATAGAAACTCGTTGTGCGCCTTGACCCAGTAATGAGTAAGGTGAGCCATGGCCGCAACGCCTCCGCTCGAGTCGCCCCGATGCCCGACCTGCAAGGCCGAAAATCGCTCAGACGCGCGCTTCTGCGGGGCGTGCGGCTCGCCGCTCGCCGCCACGATCGAATGCGCGGAGTGCAAGGCGGAGAACTCCGCCGATCAACGCTATTGCGACGAATGCGGCGCCGCCCTGGGTGGCGCCACCTCTGTTGCCTCGAGGCTGACCGTCGAGACCGGAGGCCGAGACGAGCGGAAGCAGGTGACTGTCCTGTTCGCGGACGTCCGCGGTTCGATGGAGCTGGCCGGCCAGGTGAGCTCCGAGCGACTGCGCGAGATCATGAACGGCCTGTTCATCCGCCTGGCGGTCGCCGTCAAGCATTACGACGGCACGGTGGACAAATTCACTGGTGACGGCATCATGGCCGTGTTCGGCGCGCCGATCGCGCTCGAGGATCACGCCCTGCTCGCATGTCTGGCCGCTTCGGAGATGCGCGATGCCGCCGCCGCGATCTCCGACGAGCTCTCTGAATCTGACGGCATCGATCTCTCACTGCGCGTCGGCCTCAACTCCGGAGAAGTGGTTGCCGGGTCGATCGGCTCCGATGGTTCGCAGGCATACACCGCAGTTGGTCACGCCGTCGGACTCGCGCAACGAGTCGAGTCGCTCTCGGAACCTGGCGGCGTGTGGATGAGTGAAGCCACGGCCAGAAAGGTCGAGGGTCAGGCGAGCGTGGAGGATGTCGGCGAACACACAGTCAAGGGTGTCAGCGGTCCGCTGAGGCTCTACCGACTGATCGGCGTCCGCGAAGAGTTTGCGGACTCGTCGTCGGGGCCGGGAACGCTCTCCAGCTTCGTCGGTCGGGAAGCCGAACTCGCAGAGTTGCACTCTGCCGTCGATCGGTTGGCGTCAGGATCTGGATCGCTGATCGGTGTTGTCGGATCGCCAGGTCTCGGCAAAAGCAGGTTGTGCTCAGAGCTCACCGAGCACTGCGAAGCGCGCGGTGTTCCCGTCTTCAGCACGCGTTGTCAGGCACACACAAGAGACGTGTCACTAAATCCATTGCTCAAGCTGTTGCGCGTATTCTTCACGGTTGAAAGCACAGAGCCCGCGGAAGTGTCGAGGCAGAAAATCGCCGATCAGCTGTTGGTCCACGACCCTGCCTTCGAGAGCGTGCTGCCGATCGTTTACGACTTTCTCGGTGTTTCCGGCTCGGAACTGGCGCTCCCGGAAGTGAGCGCTGAGGCACGAAAGCGCCGTCTGATGGCGGCAATCGGTCAGGTCTTGCGGGCGCGAACCGATCCCGTCGTTCTGCTCGTCGAAGACCTCCACTGGAGTGATCCGGAAAGCCTGGCCTTCTTTGACCTGCTCGCCGATTCGACGACTGACTCACCGACGCTTTTCCTCGGGACCTTCCGTCCAGAGTTCAAAGGCGAACTACTCGAGCGGCCGTTTTATCGCCAGATTCCGCTCGCCCCACTTGACGGAGCTGAGATTCGGATCCATCTCGACTCGATCATCGGAAATGACTCTTCAACGGATGGTCTGGCTGAAAAGGTGGCGGCTCGTAGTGGCGGGAATCCATTCTTTGCGGAAGAGATCGTTCGTGATCTGGCGGAAGCCGGATCGATTGAGGGACGTCACGGTGATTATCGACTCGTTGCTTCGATCGATGCGATTGGCGCCCCGTCCAGCGTTCAGACGGTGCTCAGCGCGCGCATGGACCGCCTCGATGCTGGCGCGAAGTTCGTGCTCATGACGGCGTCTGTGATCGGCGATGAGTTTCGCTATGACCTGCTCGCAGAGACGTTGGACATCCCAAGTGGCGAACTCGCAAATGCACTTCACGAGCTGACGCAGGCCGACTTCATCACCGAGACTGAACTCTTTCCCGTCGCCAGGTACAGCTTTCGCCATCCGCTCACCCACGAGGTCGCGTACGAATCGCAGCTCTCGGCCTCCCGGGCCGAGATCCACGGCCGCATCGCTGTCTCGATGCAGTCAATTGACGTCGAACGGCTCGATGAAAATGCCGCGATCGTGGCCCAGCACTTCGAGGCCGCAGGCGACCCGCTCAATTCGGCGATCTGGCACGCGCGTTCCGCCGCTTGGGCGATGACGACGGACGCCGCCGCCGCTTACGAGAGTTGGCAGCGGGTCAAGCGCTTCAGCCAGCAGGCGATCGATCGAGGGGAAGATGCGGAAGAGCTCTATGCTGCCGCGCTCTGGATGTTGATTGCGTTGGGATGGCGTCACGGAATCGAGGAGTCGGTCATGAAACCGATCTTCGAGGAAGCCTGCGAGATCGCCGAGCACAACAACGACAACAACTACCTGTCGCTCGTCTGCGGTTCGTACACAAGTTCAGTTGGCTTCGCAAACGGCGATTTTCCTGAGGCAGAGCGTCTGGGGGCGAAGGCCAAGGCACTGGTGGAGAACTCCGATGACCCGGTCGCGCGCCTGGGCGGATTGATGGCCCACCCGTTCGCGGCACTGAACGTCTCCAAGTTCAATGAGACGGTGCTCGGATGTGAGCAGGTGCTGGACGAACTGAACGGCGATCCCGATCGAGGCGCGTTCATGATCGGCATGTCCCCGCTGGCGTTCTTCGACGGAGCGGCGGCGGTGGCTTTGACAGAACTCGGGCGCTGCGCCGCAGCCCGCGCGGCGATCTCTCGAGCCCGCGCGGTGGCGAGAGAACACAGCAAGGTGAGTCAGACCTGGGTGTTCATCTACGACATATGGGCGATCGTGGCCGGTCGTGATGTACCGACTCAGGGGATCCTTCGAGACGCCGACGAGGCGCTCGCGCTCGCTGAGGAGGTTGGGGATTTGTTCACTCGTACGAATGTGGTGATGTGCGCCGGTGCAGCGAACCTGCGCGCCGGCAATCTCGAACGCTCATTGGAACTGTTTGACCACGCGACGGAGCTCGTCGAGAGCACCGTCGCGCTCAAAAACACCGAGGCGTTCATCGACATTCTGCGCGGCGAGGCGCTTTGCGAAGTCGGTCATATCGAGCAGGGGCTGGCGCAGGGCGAGCGCGCGATCAGGCGATCAGATGATTACCGGCTCTCCGTGCTCGAGATCCTTGCGAGGACCTCGTATGCAGAGGGCCTGATCGGCAGGAGCGAGGGTGCAGACCTTGAGGAGGCCGCGCTGATTCTGTCCGACGCCGAGCGCCTGCTCAGTAATTCGGAGGCGAAAATCGACACGATAGGGTTGCATCGCGTGCGGGCCGAGTTGTACGCAGCGCAAGGCGATTCCGAGCGCAGCCACGCAGAGCGTGAGACAGCAATCGAGTTGGCGCGCGGTATGGATGCGCGCGGTTACCTCGCGCGTCTTGGCGAGCCCGTCCCTGCGGGCTGAGGCCTACTCGTCCGGCCAGGTCGCGTCGCCGGTGACCGCGCCGCGCATGACCTTCAGATTCAGCTGTGCGCACTTCTTGCGCGTCGGGGAAATCTCGATCCCCAGCAGGTCCTGAATCCACTCGTGATTCAGCTTGGTGACATCATCAAGGTTCATGCCGATGTACTCGTCTGAAGCGATCGACGCGCTGGCCTGGCTGATCGCGCAGCCGGTGCCTTCGAATGCGATGTCGGTGATCACGCCGTTCTCGTCCACGGCCAGCTGTACCTGCAGTTCGTCGCCGCACAGCGGGTTGACGTCGTGGGCCTCAAGGTCGTGCTGCTCGAGCGAGCCGAAGTGGTGGGGCGACTTGTAGTGCTCGAGGATGTAGTCGCGGTAGAGCTCGTCACTCATATGCCGAAGACGTCCTTCGCTTTGACGAGCGCGGCGATCAGTGCGTCGACGTCCTCGGTCGTGTTGAAGCAGGCGAACGATGCGCGGGCGGTCGCGGGCACGCCGAGCTTGCGCATCAGCGGCTGCGCGCAGTGGTGGCCGGTGCGAACGCAGACACCCTCGCGACCGAGCAGCTCGCCGATGTCGTGCGGGTGCATGCCGTCCAGGGTGAAACTGATCACGCCGCCGCGCTTCTCGGCAGGCGGGCCGACGACCGTCACGCCGGGGATCTCGGAAATGCGCGGCAGCGCGTACTCGGTCAGCGCCAGCTCGTGCGCGCGGATGTTCTCCATCCCGACTTCCTCGATGAAGTCGATCGCGGCGCCAAGGCCGACGGCCTCGGCCATCGCGCTGGTGCCGGCTTCGAACTTCCAGGGCAGATCGTTCCAGGTCGAGGAGTCAAACCCGACGACCTTGATCATGTCGCCGCCACCCAGCCAGGGGCCCATCTGCTCCAGCGTCTCGCGCTCTCCGTGGAGCACGCCGATGCCGGTGGGCCCGTATGCCTTGTGGCCGGTCCACACGTAGAAGTCTGCTCCGGTAGCGGCGAAATCGACCGGGAGCTGCGGCACTGCCTGCGAGCCGTCGATCAGAACCTTCGCGCCTGCAGCATGCGCCTTCGCCGCGAGCATCGCGGGGTCGGTGATTGTGCCGAGCACATTCGAGACGTGCGCGACGGCGAGCAGCTTGACGTTGCCGGATGCGAGCTTGGCGTCGAGATCGGCCTCGTCGAGCAGACCTTCCTCGGTGATCTCGACATAGTCGAGTTCGGCGCCGGTCTCCTGGCAGAGCAGCTGCCAGGGCACGATGTTGCTGTGGTGCTCGAAGAGCGTAAGCAGGATCTTGTCGCCGGGTCCGACATTTTTGCGGCCCCAGGCGTTTGACACGAGGTTGATCGCTTCGGTGGCGTTGCGCGTGAAGATCGTCGTCTCGGTCGTGGCGTTCATGTACGCGGAAACGCGTTCGCGCGCGCCCTCGAATGCGTTGGTCGAGCGCTCGGCCAGTGCGTAGGTGCTGCGGTGGATCGGAGCGTTGTCCTTGCGGTAGTAGTTGTCGATCGCCTCGATCACGCGCAGGGGCTTCTGGCCCGTAGCGGCGCTGTCGAGGTAGACGAGCGGCTTGCCGTCGACCATCTGCGCCAGCACAGGGAACTGCTCGCGGGTGCGGGCGGCGGTGTCTGTGGCCACCGCGCTCATCTCACTTACTGGCCGCGTAGGCGAGGATGTCTTCGCGCGCCTCGGCGAGCTTGCCGACGATGCGCTCACGAACCAGCGCCTCAAGGTGCTCGTCCTCGAACAGCATGACGACGGGTTCGAAGAAGCCCTCGACGAGGATGCGGATCGCGTCCACGCGGGTGATGCCACGGGTGCGCATGTAGAAGACCAGGTTCTCATCGACCTCGCCGACCGTTCCGCCGTGCGAGGCGGAGACGTCGTCGACCTTGACGATCAGCGACGGAATCGCGTCGACCTTGGCGTCCTTGCTCAGCATCAGCGAGTGCGTCTGCAGGTAGGTGTGGCTGTTGGTCGCCTTCTCGATGATCTCGATCAGTCCCTCGTAGCTCGCGCGCGAGCTGCCGGTTGAGGCACCCTTCCAGACCGTGTCACCGGTCGTGTCGTGGCTCTCGTGGCGGTCGGTCGTGAAGAGGTCGAGGTGCTCTTCGCCCTGCGTGAAGTACACACCGTTGTGGCGCATGTCGGCGCCGGGCTCGGCGGTGATGATGTCCAGCGTCTGCTTGGTCAGGTGACCACCGAGGTGGATCGGGAACCAGCGGGCGTGGGCGTCGCGGGCGATGTTGACGCGCTTGGTGCTCACATCAAAGACGTGCCCGCCGCCCCAATCCTGGAAGGTCTTGACCTTGGCCCAGGCGTTGTCCTGCGCGAAGACCTCAGAGACACCGGCGTGGAACGCCTGGCCCTCGATGTCGGGGGCGAGGTTGTACTCGCGGATGCGTGCGTTGCCGCTGACGTCCACGATCGCGAGCAGGCGGCCGTACTGAATCGTGCCGGGCTCGTCGATCACGTTGATGACCTGGAAGGGCTTGTCGACCTGCGTGTTCTTCGGGACGTAGAAGAAGGCGCCGCCGGTCCAGAGCGCCGCGTTGCCCGCCGCGAACTTGCCGTCGTTGTCATCGACCTTCGTGCCGTAGTAGGTGCGCACGAGCTCTTCGTGGTTTGCGAAGGCGTCTTCTAGGGTTGAGGCGATCACGCCTTCGGGGTTGTCGTCTGCGACCTCGGTGTAGATCACCGAAGCGCCATGCTGGACGATCAATCCGGCGTATTCCTCGCCGGCGATCGCGTCCTGCACGACCTGCGGGAGTTCATCACGGCTGGAGACCGGCTCGTAGTGGCGGGTCCGGAGCGCGTCGAAATCGACTTCCTTCAGGCTCGTGGTCCAGAAACCACTGCGGCGCCATTCGGGCAGCTCGGCCGACTCGTAGACCTCCAGCGACGCTGCGCGATCGGCTTCGAGAGTGCTAGCTGGCATTGGCGGCAACCTCTTCACGAATCCAGTCGTAGCCGTGCTCTTCGAGCTTGGCGACGAGTTCCGGTCCGCCTTCTTCGACGATCTTTCCGTCGAGAAGAATGTGGACGAACTCAGGCTTGATGTAGTCGAGGATGCGCTGGTAGTGGGTGATGATCAGCGATCCCATTCCACGCTCACGCAGCGCGACGACGCCTTCGGAGACAATTCGCAGCGCGTCGATGTCGAGGCCTGAGTCGGTCTCGTCAAGCACGGCGATCGTCGGCTCGAGCATCGCCATCTGGAGGATCTCGGCGCGTTTCTTCTCGCCGCCGGAGAATCCGTCGTTCAGGTAGCGGCTGGTGAACTCGCGCGGGACCTTCAGCAGGTCCATGTTCTGCTTCAGGCGGTCGCGGAACTCCTTGACGGCAATCGGCTCGTCGCGGTGCGCGTTGACTGCAAGGCGCAGGAAGTTGGCGACGGAGACGCCCGGGATCACTGCGGGGTACTGGAAGGCAAGGAAGAGCCCGGCCTGCGAGCGCTTCTCGGGGTCCTCCTCGGTGATGTCTTCACCGTTGAAGATGATCTGGCCCTCGGTGACCTCGTAGGTGTCGTTGCCCATCAGGACGTTGGCCAGCGTTGACTTGCCGGAACCGTTCGGTCCCATCAGCGCGTGCGTCTCGCCCTTGTTGACCTTCAGGTCGATCCCGTGAAGGATTTCCTTCTCGTCGACACTGACGTGAAGATTGATGATCTCGAGGTCTGCCATTTGCTCTGAAACTCCTGGGATTACTGCATTGACGGGGGTAGTTAAGTTCGAGGCCGGTCGCGTTATGCGACTGCGACCGGTTCCGAGCCGAACGCCCCTGTGAGGCGTTCGTTGGCGCGGAGGTTGGCGGCCGTGAGGTCCGCCAGGGTCAATTCTGTGAGTGAGCGGACGATTGCGCCCTGCACTCGGGTCCAAAGAATCTTGGTCGGACAGATCTCGTTGACCTCGTCCTCGCGAGAACAGCTGACGCCCTCGTCGGCCTGACTGATGCACTCGATCGGTGCGATCTGGCCTTCGAGCGCTTCAACGATCTGCGCCATGGTGATGTCCCCTGCGGGCTGTGCGAGCAGATACCCGCCGCGCGGTCCTCGGCGACTCTCGACCAGGCCGGCCTTCTTCAGACGGGCAGCGAGGTGCTCGAGGTAGGCAAAGGGCAGACCGTTGTCGTCTGCGATCTGGGCCAGCGACGCCGGAGTGGCGTCAGCGCCATCCTTGACCTGTTCATTTGCGAGCGCGACCATTACGCGAACGCCGTACTCGGCACGGGTTGAAAACATCATCCTGGGGTAAATCCTAGCGCTGAGGTATGACTTATTTCTCAGGTCGGGTTGTTGACTGCCCTCGTGGGCTGTTTGTCTCGGGCCGATTCCGCTGGAGAATGGGCCGCTCCGCGGCCCGCGGCGATGAACGATGCAGCGCCAACCCGGTCGAAAATGGGGAATGGCTCAGGTATCAGGTTTATTTGCCATCGGCCTGTCCCGTGGACAGGCCGATGGCATTTTTCCCGCACAGTTGTGCGCGATCGCCAAACCCGGCCGGCAGGCGGACCGTGGTCGAAAGCTCAGGCTTCGATCAGGCCGCGGCGAACCGCATAGCGAACGAGCTCAACCCGGTCGCTCATCCCAAGCTTGTTCAGGATGTTCGAGCGGTGCGACTCCACCGTCTTCTCCGAAAGCCCGAGGATCTCCGCGATCTGCTTGTTCGTGTGCGCCTCCGCGATCAGCTTCACGACCTCCAGCTCACGGTCGGTGAGCTTGTCGCGCGGCGGCTCTTCGCCGCTGTCCATCCACGCCTTCACGAGTGTGCGCTGGGCGACGTCGGTCAGGAACGGCTCGCCGTCGTTGACTGCACGCACCGCGCGTACGAGGTCCTGGTCGGCAGCACGCTTCAAGACGTATCCACCCGCGCCGACGCGGAGCGCCTCGTACAGATAGCGCTCGTCGTCGTGCATCGACAAGATCAAGACGTTCACTTCCGGAGCCTGCTGCTTCACCTCGCGGCAGACCTGAAGGCCGGTCAGCTTGGGCATCGAGTTGTCGAGGATCGCGACATCGGGGCGTCGATCGACGATCAGCTTCAGCGCCTCGGCACCGTCGCTGGCCTCGCCGATCACGTCGATGTCCACCTGCCGTTCAAGCAGCAGCGTGATTCCTGAACGGACAATTCCGTGGTCGTCGGCGATCAAAACTTTCATGACATCTCCATTCGAAGTGTGGTGCCGGCTCTCGGGCTCGACTCGATCTCGAGCAGTCCGTCGACCAACATCGCCCTTTCGCGCATCCCGGTGACGCCGAAGCGGCCGGTGGGTAGAGAGGGGTTGAAGCCCTTCCCATTGTCCTGCACGGTCAGGACGATTGTGTCGGCGACCGTCAGAGCTACCTCCACACGCGTTGCATCGGCATGTTGGACGACATTCGAGAGTGCTTCTTGGACAACCCGATAGACGGCCAGTTCGCGGTCATCGGCCAATCGTTTGCGGCTGTCGCCCGCGAACACGAACTCGGATTCGATGCCTGTGCGATCAGAGAACTCCTCGACCTGAGAAGAAACGGCGTTCCGCAGCCCCAGGTCGAGCGTGGTCGGGCGCAGTCGGCGGACGACCTGGAGCAGCTCTTCCATGGCCTGCCCTGCGAGCGTCTTCGCGTCGTGGATCTGGGCCGCGAGGTCCGGCGGCGCGTCCTCTTCAGCGGCCTGCAGCCGCAGAATCACTGCGGTCAGGGCCTGATTGGCCTCATCGTGAAGGTCTCTGGCGACGCGCGCCCGCTCGCTCTCCTGGGCCTCGACCGTCGCCTGGACCTTGGCCATCCGCTCGTCTTCGAGCCGCTCGATCATCGAGTTGAAAGAGAGCACGAGTTCAGCGATGTCCTCGGTGGCGGCGCGCGGCATCTCGGCGCGCGACCCCGGCTGCGTCAGGTCGATCTCTTCCATCGTCGAGACCAGCTTCTCGAGTGGTGCAAACTGACGACGAAGGATCACGATGTTCAGTGTCAGCACGAGTGCGATCGCCAGCATCAGAAGGATCAGCTCCGTGCGGCGTTGACCGCCACCGGCGTTGACGTTCAGGACCAGAATGGCGAAGAAGATCAACCCGAAGACGGCAAGGGCGTTGGTCGCGATCGCCTGCGTCAGCAGCGTCGAGCGGTTCGGAGGGCGCTTGCGCACGCGAGTTTCCTTCTCCTTGGCGGGTGCCGGGGAGGCGACGACGTCGACGGGCATCGCGGATTCCGTTGGTTCGGTCGGAGTGAGTGCTTCCACTGAGCTGCAGTTCGGGAGGGCGGCGGACCTACGCCAGAAATGGGGTGCCGACCCTATATCGGACGATCGTGCCAGTTCCGATAATCCAATTGCAAGGCACGAGGAGCTCACGCGACTCGCGCCCGGTGGACACGAAGGGGACCTTGCAGCAAAGCCAGGAGGGCGGCGCCGCATAAAGCTTCCAGACGTTCGCCACAGAACTCCCCCCAAGAGCTCTGTCCAATGTCAGAGATCGCGCCGGCAGGAATGCCGGCGCTTTTTCTTTAAGGTTTCCCGACCGGGACCCGGCCCACCCCTAGCTATACTTTTTGAAGTACGGTCGAGATCACCACCCACCAGGCGACGCAGATGGCCATCAACTACCAAGACTTTCTCAGCAAGATCAAGGAACAGATCCCCGAGGTCGACCCGACCGAGGTCGAAGCGATCCTCCAGAGCGACGAGCCCGAGGCCGTCGTCATCGACGTGCGCGAGCAGCACGAGTGGGACGAGTCGCACATCCCGGGCGCCCGGCACGTACCGCGTGGCTACCTCGAGCAGCGCATCGGCCGCGCCGCCCCGAACCTCGACCAGCGCGTGATCCTCTACTGCCAGTCGGCCAACCGCAGCGCGATCGCCGCGAAGACTCTGATCGATGACCTCGGCTACACGAACGTCGAGTCGATGGCCGGCGGAATCACGCTCTGGAAGCAGCGCAACTTCCCGGTCACGATCCCTTTCCAGTACTCCGACGCGCAGCGCATCCGCTACTCGCGGCACATGCTCCTGCCGGAAGTCGGCCCCGGCGGCCAGCAGCGACTGCTCGAGAGCAAAGTCCTCCTGCTCGGTGCCGGTGGTCTTGGCGCGCCTGTTGCGCTCTACCTGGCCGCGGCCGGCGTGGGCACGCTCGGCATCGTCGACGACGACGTGGTCGATGCCTCAAACCTTCAGCGGCAGGTCATCCACTCCACCGAGACGATCGGCGAGCCGAAGGTCGAGTCCGCCAGGCGGACGATCGAGAAGCTCAACCCCGACGTTGACGTCGTGACCTACAACACGCGCATCAATGCCGACAACATCATGGACATCATCAAGGACTACGACGTGATCGTCGACGGCGTCGACAACTTTCCGACGCGGTACCTGCTCAACGACGCCACGGTGCGCCTGCAGATCCCTGTGGTGAGCGCGTCGATCCTCGCCTTCGACGGCCAGTTGACCGTCTTCAAGCCCTACGAGGGCCCGTGCTACCGCTGCCTCTACCCGGTTCCGCCGCCAGCAGAGCTCGCGCCGAGCTGCGGCGAGAACGGCGTACTCGGGGTGCTTCCGGGCACGATGGGCCTGCTCCAGGCGACCGAAGTCCTGAAGCTGATCCTCGAGATCGGCGAGCCGCTGGTCGGCCGCCTGATGCTCTACGACGCACTCGCGGAGGAGTTCACGAACCTCAAGATCCGCCGCGATCCGGAATGCCCGATCTGTTCACGCGAGCCGGACGAGATCAGTGATGATGAGCTCGGTGTCTTCCCGGACTACGAGGCCTTTTGCGGCGGCGTGGTGACGGGTTGACCCGGTAGCATCCGCGCTCCTATGGCAACCGTGAAGATTCCGCCAGTCCTTCGCACTTCGACCGACGGCGAAAAAGAAGTCAGCGCATCGGGCAGCAGTGTCGGTGACGTCCTGCGCAGCGTGATCGAGTCATATCCCGACACGGAAAAACAGGTGTTCGGCCCGGACGGCGAGCTCAACCGTTACGTCAACGTCTACCTCAACAACGAGGACGTTCGCGTGCTCGAGGGCCTCGACACCGCCGTTGAGGATGCAGACACCGTGATGATCCTGCCGGCGATGGCCGGCGGCGCGAACTAGTCAGCTGTAGGCGCTGATCAGCGCCAGGCTGACCGCGACAAGAAACAGCCCGATCGCAATCGCGAGCGGGAGCGGGAAGGGCGTTGCGCTCGGCACTTCCGGCGCAGGTTCCTCGATTCGCAGCAGCTGACGCGCGGTGCCCAGCGCGAACTCCGGGACCATCACCTCGCAGCGGTAGCCGATCGAGGAGTACTGCTCCGAGCCGATCGTGCGCACCATGCACGGCACGCCCTCAGCGCGCAGCATGTCTTCAAGCATCTCGGCCTCGGCGCGGTTCATCGCGACGACGACGCAGCGCATCGAATCGCCGCCCTCACGGCTGCGCCGCTCGGTGGCCAGCGGCGGCTCGAAGCTGCGCTGGGGCAGGAACTCTTCGCCCGGGAAGGTCTCATCAAAGAGTGAAGCGCCGTCGAAGGGCGCAGGCTCACGCTCGGGCGGGCGCGAGCCGTCTTCCCCAAGAAGTGGCAGGTCACATGCCGGGCATGCGGAGGCACCGGGGCTGAAGCGCGCGCCGCAGAACGGACATGTGGTGTCCTCGGAAAACGGCATCGCACCTGCACTCTACCGACGATCCGCGGCGCGTGCGCCCAGACCGTCCAAACCTTCAGGCGGTGATTTCGAGTGCGATTTCTTCGACCTTGCGGTCGACGATTGCAAATGCCCGGACGACCGGCTCATCTTCAGCGAGCGAGATGATGATGTAGAGCGCGTCGGGCCAGAGCGCGAGGTTGATGTCAGTCTGCGACGGGTAGGCGGCGCTGCGCGTGTGCGAGTGGTAGATCGCGCCGACTTCCTGGTCTGCTGCGTCGATCAGGTTGTAGATGCGCAGGAAGTCCGCAGAGTCGATTTCGTAGCGCAGCGGGCTGGCGGCGGCGTTGACCGCGCGGTGGACAACCTGCGCCACGCCATCGGTCGAGCCGACAACGCCGCAGCACTCATTTGGCACATCGTCGCGGGCGTGGGCGACGAGCTCGTCGATCTGGGACTGGGTGAATTTCATGATTAAAGCTCTAAACACCGATTAGGAGATCGGAGACTATAGTTTTTGAAGTAATGGACGCCATCGGGGAGCAGAATCGTATGGGCGGCGGCAAGTTTGCCGACATCGTCGAATCAATCGGCCACACACCGCTGGTCGAGCTGAGGCGACTCTCGCCCAAGCCGGGCGTGCGCCTGTGGGCGAAGCTCGAGTCGCACAATCCGACGGGCTCGGTGAAAGACCGCGTCGCGAAATCATTGATCGAGGACGCCGAGGCCAAGGGCGCGATCTCGCCCGGCAGCACGCTCTTCGAGCCGACCTCCGGCAACACCGGAATCGCGATGGCGATGATCGCCAGCCGCAAGGGCTACAAGCTGAAGGTCGTGATGCCCGACAACGTCACCAAGGAGCGCACCCAGCTGCTCTCGATGTACGGTGCGGAGATCATCTACAGCGAGGGGTCCAAGGGCTCCAACGGCGCCGTCGAGATGGCTCTGGACCTTGCAGAGAAGAACCCTGATTACTACATGCCGTACCAGTACGGCAACGAGGCCAACCCGGCCGCCCACTACAACGGCACCGCGCCCGAGATCCACGAGGAGCTCGGCAACATCTCCGCGTTTGTCGCGGGCCTCGGCACCGGTGGCACGCTGATGGGTCACGCACGCTACTTCAGGGACCAGGGCACCGGTACGCAGATCGTCGCGGCCGAGCCGCTTCAGGGCGAGCTGGTGCAGGGCCTGCGCTCACTCGACGACGGCTTCATCCCGCCGATCATCGACCTTTCCCTGATCGACCGCAAGCTCATCGTCAGCAACCGCGACGCCGTCGTCTGGACGAAACGGTTGCTTGAAGAAGAGGGCATCTTCGCCGGAGTCTCGAGCGGAGCGATCTGCTCGGTCGCCGTGCAGGCCGCAAGCAAGTTCGATGAGGGTGACATCGTCTTCGTGATCGCAGATGACGGCTGGAAGTACCTGTCCTCGGGCGTCTACACGAAGACGATCGAAGAGCTTGAGGAAGACGGCTCGCTCGAGTCGACGCTCTTCTGGTAACGGCTATCGGCCGATTGTGCCCGGCGGCGGGCTTGTCGCAAGCGCGTAGTTGCGACGCAGGCTGAGACGCTTCGCGGTGACCGGTGTGGCGGACCTGCTGCTTGTACCTGGGCGGACGTGAACTGAAACCCGCGCCCGGCCCCGACGGCCGCTGAGCGTCAGCGAATCACCGGCACGGTCGTAGTTGACCCGGCCGCTCAGATTCACGCGCCAGCCGCCAATTCGCAGTGAGCTGTCGACTCGCGGCACGTCGTCGAGATTGAGCAGGCCCGAGACGTAGACGCCGGGGACGTTGCTGACGCCGGTCAATCGCATGCCCACGACGATCAGGGTGAGCATGTCGCTGATGTCGTACTCGACTTCCCAGTTGCCGCTGCGCAGACCGATGCCGATGTCCGCGCCGCCGATCAGCGACTGATCGAGCGAGTCGCGAACGGCGAGGTAGCCGGCGGTGAGAGTCTGTTTCGCGCGAGTGCATTCACGTCCGCGAAGTCCGCGGCAACTGCCCGAGAGGGCGCGCACGCCGTTCAGGGAGGTCGCCGGTCGTGGGGCGATCGGGATGGCTGGAGCGGTCTCGCGGCACTTGCCGTCGGTGGCGCCGAAGATCAGGAAGCGCTTGGCGAGCGAGAGCGCGCAGCCGCTGATGTCGGTCCCGACGACCGAGTGGCCGGAGTTCGGGATCCGCACGAGCTGGGCGTTCGGGTTGCCCGCCACGGCGCGTTCGCCCCACGAGGTCGGGGTGCGGGTGTCGAGGTCGCCCTGGAGCGCGAGCGTCGGGACATCAGGCATCGGTCCCTGAACGATCGCCGGCAGGGTCGGGTTCTGTTGCCAACCTCGGCAGTACGACGCGGTGGAGTTGTCGCGCACGGTCGCGCGTGAGAAGGGATAGAACTGTGAGTTGGGGATTGCGTCGGCTGCGGCTTCGATCGCCGGCTGACGGTTGGAGACGTCAGTGCCGCGCGTCCATGGCGGGTCGAAATCAGCGCAGGTGGTTGCTAAGAACGTCGTGTTGCTGAAGAAGGCGAGCTGAAGGGCGTCGCGACCGACGATGCGATCGCCGGGCTTGTGCACCGGCTTCGTGGCGGGACCTCGCTTCCCGGGGTAAGACTTGGCGATGCGCTTTGCCTGCGCGAACGTCTCGCTCTCTCCGATGGCCCCGTTGATGATTGCCCAGAGGCGTTCGAGCTGGGCGTTATCGCCGCCCAGGCTCCCGGTGAGCATGCTCGGGAACTGGTTGTAGATGAACGGATTCAGATCGGCTGAGAAGAGGATGTCGTTCAGGGCCTTTGCGTCGATCCGGGATTCGCTGACCCGGCCGCCGGGAAGCGCGAGGAATGTCTCCAGCGGACGACGCTCAAGTCGAGAGGCCAGCCGGGCAAGGCTTGAGACCGGCGAGTCTCCGATCCCGCGGCAGTGCGACCCGCTGCAGATGCGGCGCAGTGCTCCGCGTGCCGCTGCGATCGAATCGACGTCGAAGGCTCCGGGCATGTCGGTCGGAAGGACGGAGTCGAGCAGCAGGGACTTCGTGTTGGCCGGGTGCGCCTGCGCGTAGGCGAGGGCGACCTTTGTGCCGTAGGAAACTCCGAAGAAACTGGCCCGCGCGATCCCCAGGTCGTTACGGATGTCGTCGAGGTCGGCGACAGCCTCGGCGGTGTTGTAGGCGAAGCGCTGGTTACCGAGCGAGACCGAGCAGTCGGTGAACGGTCGGTCGGAGCGCGGGTCGCCGTCCATCCATCTGAACGCGCCGGACTCGATCCGCGGGCAGTTGAGTGGTTCGGACGCGCCCGAGCCGCGCTGGTCGACGGCGATCACGTCATAGCGGTTGGCGCCGTAGAAGGCTTCTGACATCAGGCCGAGCATCACCTGAGCGGTCTGGCCCGGCCCGCCGGCGATCACGAAGAGCGTGCCCATCCGTGGGCCCTCGGCTGCTGCCATGCGAATGGCGCGAACTGTCGTGATGCCGGGCACTGCACCCGTGCGGTCGAGCGGCAGCTCGTAGTTGGCGCAGTCGATCGGTTGCTGCGCGTAAAGGCAGGGACTCCAGGTCGTCGCCGCCTGTGCAGACGTTGCGCCAGCGGCCATCGACGCAGCCAGAACGGCTGCGGCCAGGATCCCCGTCAGTCGCCCAGAACGCACCGGCCGAGCGTAGCCGCAATCGGGGCTGTCTAGGCCGGGGTGCCGGCGCCAGAGAGACGCGCTTCGACGTCTGACTGGATCGCCGCGAACTCAGCGTCCGACACCACTGAGGTGCCCTCGAAGGGCAGCTCGCGCTCTACATCGATCCACGACTTGCATCCGAGATAGTCCTCGGCGACCCGGATCGTCACCGGACGGGGAATTCTGTAGGTGCGCAGGAGCAGAACGTGCAGCGGGTGGCGCGGCTTCCAGTTGAATCGCTTGGCGGCGTATTCGCGTGTCCACACGTGGTACGGAACGAGCGATTCGAGGGCGTCGGGCCGTGTGATCTCGTAGCTGGCCACGACTTCTGCCCATGCACGCAGCCGCACGCTGACCGGCTGGGCGACCGGAACGCCGGACTCCATCATCCGCGCGGTCGGCGCCGGGGGATTCCAGAGGCCGTCTTCGAGCGCGCGCTTGAGCTCCGGGATGTGTGACTCGCGCACGAGCCCGGCCTGCTGATGATCGAAGGTGGGATACAGGAAGAACTGCTTGCCGACGACCTCGAAATGCTTGTTCTCTTCGCGGATGCCGCCCTTGCGCAGGGTCACGAGCTGCTCGCCCTCGGCGAGAGCGCGCACGGTCACTGCCCATTCTTTGAGTGCGAGCGGCATCCATGCGAGCTTAGTGACGGTCAGGGGGAGCCGAACCCGCCTCCGCCGGGGGTCTCGATCCGTAGGTGCGATCCGGCGGGCAGATTGCCGACTGATTTGGCGGGAATCTGCCCGCCGTCGATCGAGTCCGCGCCGGTCGCGCCGTCGGATCCACCGTCAGCTCCGTGTGGCGCGTGGCGTCGCCGTTCGGCAATCAGCGAGTAGCGCATGTCGGTCAGAGCCTCGATGTCGCGGATCAGTCCATCGCCTCCCGGGTTTGCGCCGGCGCCTCCACTCCCCCGCCGGATCGCGTACTCGTGTACGCGCAGTGGAAACTCAAGTTCGAGGGCCTCGACGGGCGTGTTGAGCGTGTTGCTCATCGCCACATGCACGGCGCTCGGCCCCGGGGCGTCCGGCTGACCGGCCTGGCCGCCGCCGAAGGTTTCGTAATGGGTGAAGTCGTCGTTACCGAGCGTGAGATTGTTCATCGTGCCCTGGCCCTGGGCGCGGCCGAATGCGCTCATCACGAGATCGGCGACCCGGCTGGAGGTCTCGACGTTGCCCGCGGCGACGGCGGCGGGTGGTTGTGCGTTGAGGATGGTGCCGGGCGGCGCGATCACCGTGACCGGTCGCCAGGCACCCGCGCAGGCCGGGGCGTCGGGCGCGACGAGCGAGCGGATCGCGAAAAAACAGGCCGACTCGGTCACGGCGAGCGGGCAGTTGAGATTTCCGCCGTGCTGGGGGTCGGTGCCGGTGAAATCAAGCACTATCGCGCTGGGTGTGACCCGCGCCGTCAGCCGCAGGGTGATGTCGTGAGGGGCGCCGTCAGCATCCGCTTCAAGCACGTCCTCGGCGTGGATTTCTCCGCTCGGGAGCTCGGCGATGCCCGCCCTCGCGAGTCGTTCGGCGTAGTCGAGCACGGCACCCGTGGCATCTTCGTACTTCGCGATTCCGTAGCGCGTGGCAAATTCGCGTACGCGAGTTTCGCCGCAGCGGCAGGCGGCGAGCTGCGCGCGGAGGTCTGCTGCGCGTTGCTCGGGATGGCGCATCTGATCGATCAGGTCGTTGAGCAGCGCCCAGTCGACGGATCCGCCGGCGGCGATGCGAGTCGGAGGGATCACAACGCCCTCTTCTTCAAGCGTGCGGCTGTCTGCGGGCATGCTTCCGGGCTCGCGTCCGCCGACGTCGGCGTGGTGGGCGCGGCATCCGGCATAGCCAAGATGAGCGCCGTCCGAACCGAAGATCGGCGTGACGATCGTGATGTCGGGCAGATGAGTGCCGCCCCGGAAGGGGTCGTTGAGAATCCATCCGTCGCCCGGCGCCTGCGGCAGCGACACGACCGCCGCCACCGACGCCGGCATCGCGCCCAGGTGCACCGGGATGTGCTCTGCCTGCATCGTCATCTGACCGGCGGCGTCGAAGAGTCCGGTCGAGCAGTCGCGGCGCTCCTTGATGTTGGCCGAGTGCGCAGCGCGGACAAGCACCTCGCCCATCTCTTCGCAGGCGGCGGCGAGCGAGCCGGCGGTGACGCGGAGCATGACCGGGTCGATCATGCGCTGGCCTCCGCCTGGTGATCAAGCACGACGTCGCCTTCGATGCTCGTCGCAGCCCAGCCGGGCGGGACGACGATCGTTGCCTGGGACTGGTCGATCAGAGCCGGACCGTTCACGGTGACGCCCGGTGGAGGGGCCTCTGTGACAACGACCGCATCCAGCAGCTCGCCGTCAAACCACGCGGCTCGTGATCTCTCGCTGACCCGTGCGCGCGAGCTCGCCGCAGGCGCACGGATCGCGGCAGTCTTGCTTGAAACACTGATCCGCAGAGTGACAAGCTCGATGCTTGCACTGGGCTCCGAGAAGCCGAAGCGCTCCTCATGAGCGCTGTGAAAGGCGTCCCCAAGTTGCGAGTACCGCTCGACGCTGACCGGAAGCTCAAAGGCCTGGCCTGCGTAACGCAACTCGTACACGGCTGCGGCCGCGAAATTCTCGCCAGCCCCCAGCTCTGACCAGGCAGCAGTTGACAGTTCAGCTTCGACTGCGTCGAGCGCGGTCTCGTCGAGCTGGTCAAGCGCCTGCACCAGGCTCTTGGACCGGTCACGGCGGCGACCAGCGACCGAGATGCCCCAGGCCGAGAGGACTCCGCACGCTGCCGGGCAGATCACGCGATTGATCTCGAGGGCTTCCGCGATCGCTGCGCAGTGCATCGGACCCGCGCCGCCGAAGGCCACGAGGGCGTGATCGCGCGGATCGATTCCGCGGGCGACCGTCACAGCAGTCGTGGCGCGAAGCATCTCGAGGTTGGCGATCTCGACGATCCCGGCGGCAGTTGCCAGTGCGTCCATCCCGAGCTGGTCACCGACCCGCGCGAGCGCGCGCTCCGCGGCGCTGCGGTCGAGTGTCAGGCCGCCCGCGAGCGCAGATTCCTCGGAGAGGTATCCGAGCAGAAGATTTGCGTCTGTGACCGTTGCTTCGTCGCCGCCCTGCCCGTAACAGGCAGGCCCCGGCTGCGCTCCGGCCGAACGCGGACCGACACGCAGGGCGCCGCCGGCGTCACGCCATGCGATCGATCCACCGCCGGCGCCGACGGTCGAAACATCGACGGCGGGCAGCGCGAGCGGTCGGCCGCCGATCTCACGCGCGGCCGAGACCTCGACGGCGCCGTCGCGAACGAGCGAAATGTCGGTCGAGGTGCCGCCCATGTCGAATGCGAGCGCTCGCGACGCGCCTCTGCGCTCGGCGCTCTTCGCGGCTCCGACCGCCCCGCCGGCTGGACCTGAGAGGGCCGTCCACGACGCGTTGCGCCCGGCAACTTCCGCCGGGACGGTTCCGCCGTTGCTGAGCATGACCTGCGGTGCCGGAAGACCAGCCTCGGTCGCGCGCTCGGTCAGACGTTCGAGGTAGCCCGACAGCAACGGACTGAGAGCGGCATCCGCGATCGTTGTCGCGCAGCGCTCGTACTCGCGGAATGTGCCGACCGCTTCGTGTGAGAGCGAGACATGAAGCGTCGGGTCAACTTCCCGGGCGATCTCGCGGATCACCATTTCGTGCTTGGGATATCGAAATGAAAAAAGCAGGCACACCGCAAGCGATTCTGCCCCGCCAGACGATGCGGCCTCGATCGCTGAGCGCGCGCCGGCGTGATCGAGCGGCTCGATCACTCCATCGGGGCCGCAGCGTTCGATCACCCCGAAGCGCAGTTCGACGGGCACGATCGGCTCTGGCCGAGCCACCCCGAGGCGGTAGAGATCCGCTCGGTTCTGGCGACCGATTTCTTCGAGGTCGGTGAAGCCACGGGTGGTCAGCATTGCGGTCTTTGCGAATCGACCCTCGAGCAGTGCATTCGTAGTGACCGTCATCCCGTGGACGAACTCATCGACCGATTGCGGCTCTAGACCTCCGTCCGCAAGCGCAGCGAACGCTGCCGTCAGAACGCCGATCGACTGATCCTCCGGCGTAGTCGGTGTTTTGCCTGTGAACACGCCGTGCGCGCAGCTCACCACGGCGTCCGTGAAGGTGCCGCCAACGTCGACGGCGAGTGTCGTGCGCGCGGTCACGACGGACACGTTAAACGCCAGAGGGAGCCTTGCGGCTCCCTCTGGTCAGTCCATCTGTCGAAGGGCGTTCTATGCAGCGTCGGCGTGCGTCTCTGCGCCGTGGCCGTGGGCTGGAATTTCCAGACCGTCCTCGGTGAAGTGGGGTTCGGCGAGATGCTGGTGCGACGGGCAGTACTCGGTGCCCGGCACGATGTTGCGCATGCATGGGGTGCTGCGTCGCGTGGTCGCGCGGCAGCGAAGGCGCGAGCCGTCGGGCTTGTAGCCACGGGCGGCGTAGGTCTTGGTCACCTGCAGTGCGCGGTCCACGTGCTTGGCGATCAGGTTGTAGACCACGAGCTGGTCGGTGATCGGAAAGTAGGCGCGAACCTGCTCAAAGAGGAAGCGGTCAGGGTGATGGAAATAGCGCCAGTCATCGGCGATCCTGTCCACCGTCTGCTCACAGGCCTCGAGGACTGTTCCGCGCACGTCAGTGTTCACCCCGTTGACGTGCTCGGTGGTGATGTAGGGAGAGATGTCCTTATAAAGGGCTCTGCTCAGTGCGTACATTTGCGGTGCTCCCTTCTCCTGGATGGACTGTCTGGGATCAATTATCTCGCAAAAGCGTGAATATCCCGATAGCGCTTCATTAAGCCCGCCTTAACCACCAACCATCATCCCAAAGGCCCTGCAAAGTTGGGGATTTATTTGAGGGTTGTGGACCAACGACTGTTTACCCGCGGTATGTACGGACGAAACAGCTGAGCGGATCTGTCGGAGTTCTTTTTTCCTGCAATTTGGGCGAAATACCGCGCCGAATCACTCCCAGCGACGGGCCACCGGCGGCTCATCTCCGCGCGAGACGAAGTGCTGCAGGTCGAGCGTGGGGTCGGTGTCGGGAAAGTCACTTCGGTGATGGGCTCCGCGCGTTTCCTCGCGGGCGAGTGCATTGGCGCCGATCAGTCGGACCAGCGGGTTCTCGCTGGCCGAGAGTTTTCTCAGTCCCTCGGCGGTGCGTTCGATTCCGGCGCTGCTCCAGAGCAGCTCGCGGGTGGCCGCTGGATCCGGGTCGGGGAGGTACTCCGCTGCCGCCACCTCACCGGCGGCGACGCTGCGGAGCGTCGCCTGCTTCGGCGATTCCTCGGCCAGCGCCGAGAGCGCGGCGCGGCGCCCGAAGACCATGCATTCTGCGAGCGAGTTCGATGCGAGCCGGTTGGCGCCGTGCAGGCCGGTGCACGAGCACTCGCCGACGGCGAGCAGTCCGGGCACGGTTGAGCGGGCGTTGATGTCGGCGACGATCCCGCCCATCGTGTAATGGGCGGCCGGTGCGATCGGAACGATTTCGGTGCGCGGGTCGATCCCGGCTTCTTCGATCTTCGCGAACACATTCGGAAAGAGCACCGGGTCAATCTGCCTGAGATCGAGGAAGACAGGAGTGGGAGCACCGTCGGCGCCGGTGATCTTGCGCTCAACGGCTGCGGCGACCTCATCGCGGGCCGCGAGTTCGTCGACGAATCGCTCGCCGTGCTGGTCGACGAGCGTCGCACCTTCGCCGCGCGTTGCCTCGGTGATCAGGAAGCCCTGGTTGCGCGAAGTCGAAAGCAGCGCCGTGGGGTGGAACTGCAGGAACTCAAGATCGGCAAGTTCCGCTCCTGCGGCGTGCGCCATCAGCAGCCCGCTGCCGACCGCTGCGGGCGGATTGGTTGATCGCGCCCAGAGCGCGGCCGAGCCCCCGGTCGCCAGCAGGGTCGCGCGCACGGCGATTGTCTGCGACTCGCCGCCGACCTCGACTCGCACGCCTACGCAGCGTCCGTCGACAATCACGAGCGCCTTGGCCGAGGCGTGCTCGATCACCTCGATCAACGGATGCTCTGCGACCTTCGCGGAAAGCTGACGCGTGATGCGTCGGCCGGTTGCGCTTCCGCCAGCGTGGACGACGCGGCGACGACTGTGTCCGCCCTCGAGGCCGAGCGCGAGGTGACCGCCCTCACGGTCGAAGTCGACGCCAAGCGTGATCAGGTCCTCGACCGCTGCGGGTGAGTTGGCGACGAGCGCGCGCACGGCACTCGCGCGCCCGAGGCGTCTGCCTGCGGCGAGCGTGTCTGCCTGGTGCAGCTCGATCGAGTCGTCCTCGCCGAGCGCCGCCGCGATGCCGCCCTGGGCCCAGTAACTCGCCGTCGTCGCGAGCGCGGCTTGTGAGACCAGCACCGTGCGCGCGCCCTCGCGAGCTGCGGTCAGTGCCGCATAGAGGCCGGCCGACCCCGCGCCGACGACGGCGACTTCCGGCGTCGTCTTCATGACGCTGACTCGCCGGCGGCGACGCGCTCGTAAAGAGCGACGACGCGGGCGGCCATCGCGTCTGTGGACCAGCGCTCGGCCACCGGGCGGCCGTTCACGCGTGGGTCCGGATCCTCGAGGATCGATTCGACCGCAGCGCGCCAACGGCCGACGTCCCAATCGATGCAGTAGGCACCGTCGACGTCTCTGAGCAGCTCTTCAGCCATCCCGGTGGGCGTGGCCACGACGGGGACGTTGCAGGCGAGCGTCTCGAGCGCCGCCAGACCGAAGCCTTCGTATTCGGACGGCACGAGTGTTGCGTCGGCGGCGTTCATGTAGTTGACTACTTCGTCGGGCGGCACGTTGCCGAGCGTGAGGATCTCGAGATCCTCAATTCCTGACGCGACTTCGACTGCGCGGTCGTAGTGCTTGACCGGACGTTCGGGATTGAACGGGAACAGTATGTAGCTGCCTTCGGGGTCGATCCCGAGCGCCCGGCGCGCGGCTTCGCGCGGGCGTTCCTCGAACCTGGCGAGGCTGACGCCGGTCGGCATCACCTCGATCGAACGCTTGGTCTTCAGCTTCCCGAGCGCCCGGCCGAGGTCTTCCGATACCACCGCCACCTGATCGGCCTTCTTTGCGACCGAGCGCGAGATCCTGCCTGCGCGTCTGTCGTACACGTCGGTCCCGTGCAGCGTGACCAGCAGGTGCTTCGCGCCGGCCTTTCGCGCGACCCAACCGGTCAGGCCGTAGTGGGCGTGAACGACGTCGTAGTGGTGCTCGGCCAGATGCTTCTTGAGTGGCTTGACCGCCTTGCGGTAAGCCTTGATCCCGCCGCCTTCGAACACGTAGAGCTCTGGCTCGACTCCTGGAATCCGGCCGAGCGCCTCGAGCTGGTCACGTACGAACACGCCGAACTCTGGGCGCTCGCGCGTGGGGTACATGTTCGTGACGATCAGGACGCGCATCTTCAGGTGACGAACGCTATCGCCCGGTGCAGAAGATTTACGGCCCTGTCACAGAGTTGGTCAAAAGCCGTCTTGAACCGTTACGCGCAGATCCGGATGATCTTTGCGATCGCTTGAACACGACTGACAAGGAGCAGGAAAAATGCAGCAGCTTTCACTACGGATCGCGGCGTGGGCCACGGATCGATACTTCCGGGCCGGCGACCAGCGCGGGCAGGCGACGGTCGAGTACGTCGGGCTGACCGTCGTGCTCGGAACGGGCATCGGACTGATCATCACCGGGCTCGACGCGCTCGGCTTCGCGACGAAGATCGGCAGCAAGTTGATCGGCGGGATCACCAAGGCACTCGACAAGATGACTTGAGGCCTCACCCGGGCAGGCGTATCGCGGCGGGGAGCCTCATAAGCTCCCCGTCGATGACACGACACAGCGGAAGAACTCACGACGAAACCCGCTCGATCACGATCGAGTCCGGCTTCGTGAAGACGGCGGACGGTTCGGCGCTGATTTCAATCGGAGAGACGCGCGTGATCTGCACCGCGTCGATCGACGGCAACGTCCCCAAGTGGATGGCCGGCCGCGGAAGTGGCTGGGTCACCGCCGAGTACGGGATGCTCCCGGCCTCGACAGGCGAACGCAAGCGCCGCGACAAAGGCGGCAAGCAGGACGGCCGCTCTGTCGAGATCCAGCGCCTGATCGGGCGCAGCCTGCGCTGTTCGATCGACATGGAGTTGCTCGGCGAGCGCTCGGTCTACGTTGACTGCGACGTTCTGACTGCCGACGGCGGAACGCGCTGCGCCTCGATCACCGGCGGTTACGTCGCGCTTCACCTCGCTCTGCAGAAACTGATCGACGCCGGCGAGCTCGAGAAGATGCCGCTGGTCACATCGGTCGCGGCGATCTCCGCAGGGATCGTCGACGGCGACGCGATGCTCGACCTTGAGTACATCGAAGACTCCCGGGCAGACGTCGACGCCAACGTCGTGATGACCGGTGACGACGGACTCGTCGAAGTCCAGGCAACTGCCGAACGCACTCCGCTTTCGAAGGCGTCGCTCGACGAACTGCTCGAGCTTTCGGCGAAGGGCATCGCCGAGCTGCGCGCCGCCCAGTCGGCCGCCGTCGGGGCAGAACTACCGGGATAGCGCGATGCCGGAACTGGTCCTCTCGACAAGAAACGACCACAAGGTCCGTGAGTTCAACGGCCTGATGCCCGGTTGGCAGGTTCTGCCACTTCCCGACGAGGTCGTGTTGCCTCCCGAGACCGGCGAGAGCTTCGCTGCGAATGCCCTCGCCAAGGCGCGAACCGCCGCCGAAGCAACCGGCATGGCGGCGATCGCGGATGACTCCGGGATCGTCGCACCGGCGCTCGACGGCGCGCCCGGCGTGTACTCGGCGCGATACGCCGGCGACGACGCCTCCGACGAGGCCAACCTCGACAAGCTGATCGCCGAGATCGCAAAGACCGATGACGCCACCGTGGAGTACGTCTGTGCGGTCGCCTACGCCGAACCCGGCGGTCGTGAGAAGGTCTTTGAAGGTCGCTGCGGTGGCACGTTGATCGAAGAGAAGCGTGGCGAGGGTGGCTTCGGCTACGACCCCGCCGTGGTTCCCGACGACTACGACGACGGTCGAACGATGGCCGAGCTGACGCAGGAAGAGAAAGACGCGATCAGTCACCGCGGTCGCGCCGCGCGTGATCTGCTGCGCTGGCTCGACTCGCTGTCTGTCTAGACCTTCTCGCGCCCGAACGGAATCAGGTTGACCCCGGCCGCCCCGGCGACCGCGAGGAAGACCCCGCCGTACCCGTCGTAGCCCGAGACGAACAGCGAGATCGAGACGATCGCAAAGAGCGCTGTGGTGACGGACCAGGCGATGCGGTTGACGACCATCCATATAGTTTGGCGGATGCTGCGGTCACAGGAGACTCCATTGCTCGAGCCGGACGTTGCCGAGCGGGTGATCGCGCGCACCTTGCAGAACGGCGGCGACTTCGCCGAGGTCTATGCCGAACGCCGGCACGGTCTGTCGGTCCAGTTCGATGACGGCCGCATGGAAGGCGCGTCCGACGGATCAGAAGAAGGGGTGGGGGTGCGCCTGGTCGTCGGCGACGCCACTTACTTCGGCCACGTCGACTCGCTCGCAGAGCCGGACCTGATCGAGCTCGCTGAATCGCTTTCGCAGGCTGCGAAATCGGCGCCCGCCGAGCCGGTCACGCTCGTCCACGCCGCGCGCGTGAATCCGCAGGTCGTCACGCTCCCGCCCGAAGAGGTCGAGCTGGTCAAGAAGATCGAGATGCTGCGCGCCTGCGACGAAACGGCGCGCGCCGCGGGTGATGAGATCACCCAGGTCTCGGCCGGCTACGCGGAGAACCGCCGCACCGTCACGATCTACAACTCCGAAGGACTCGCCACCGGCGATGACCGCATCCGTGTGCGCCTCGCAGTTCAGGCGATCGCCGCGCGCGACGGTCGGATCGAGAACGGCACCGAGACGCTCGGTGGCCACGTCGGCTACGAACTGATCGAGGACGACCCGACGAAGATTGCAGCGAGCGCCGCGCGCAAAGCTCTGACCGCGCTCGACGCGGTCCCTGCCCCCGCAGGCAAGATGCCGGTCGTCGTCGGCAACGGTTTTGGCGGCGTGCTGCTGCACGAGGCCGTCGGTCATGGCCTCGAGGCCGACGCCGTCCAGAAAGGCGCGAGCGTCTACGCCGGAAAGCTCGGAGAGCAGCTTGCGCCGGCATTCGTCAACGCGTTTGACGACGGCCGCAAGCCCGGTGAGTGGGGCACTGACGGAATCGACGACGAGGGCATGCCGACGCAACAGATCCCGATCCTCCAGGACGGCGTGCTCGGGTCGTTCCTGCACGATCGACGCAGCGCGCAGAAGGACGGCGTTGTATCCACCGGCAACGGTCGCCGCGAATCCTTCCGTCACCTTCCTGTGCCGCGCATGACCAACACTTACTTCGCGCCCGGCGATGAGCAGGTCGCCGACCTGATCGAGGCCGCAGGCACAGGCCTGTACGCCGTCTCGTTCGGCGGCGGGCAGGTCGAGCCGGCCACGGGCGACTTCGTCTTCGGCGTCTCCGAGGGCTACCTGATCGAGCACGGCCGCGTCACGAAGCCGGTCACCGGCGCGACGCTCACGGGCAACGGACTCGCCGTGCTCCGGCAGATCGAGGCGATCGCCGGAGACCTCAAACTTGCGACCGGCTACTGCGGCAAGGCCGGGCAGCGCGTTCCGGCCGGGGTCGGCCAGCCTCACGTCCTTCTGCGCGAGTTGACAGTTGGAGGCACGGCCACATGAGCGCGTCGGAACTTCAGCTGGCGGCGGCAAAAGCAGTCGAGCTCGCGCTCGCTGCCGGCGCAAGCTCGGCAGAGGCCTACGGCCAGGATGAGCGCGACGTCGAGATCCGCGTCTACGACCGCGCCGTCGAGAGCCTCACCGAGGCCGGCAGCCGCGGGATCGGCGTCCGCGCATTCGCATCCGAAGGCCGCAGCGGCTACGCCTTCGGCACCTCACTCAAAGAGGCCGACCTCCAGGTCATCGCTGCGCGCGCCGTCGAGCTCGCCACGGTCTCAGACCCCGATCAGTTCGCCGGACTTCCCGAGGAGACCGGTCGCGGTCAGGCGGGCGGCCTGGTCGCCGCCGAGTTCGATGACTGGGACACGGCACACAAGGTCGAGTTCGCGATCGCCGTGGACGACGCCGCGCGTACGTTTGACGAGCGCGTCAGCCAGGTCGAGCAGACGATCTACGCCGACTCGCGCTCGATCGTCGCGATCGCCAACAGCAACGACTTCACCGACTCCTACGAGTCGACCGGTGCCTACGCCTACTCATCGGCGTTCGCAGGCACAGGCGACTCGCTGATGACCGGACTCGGTCTTGACATCGCGACCGGCCCGGGCGGACTCGACGCCGCCTTGATCGGCCGCGAGGCCGCAGAGCGCGCGGTCGTGATGATCGGCGCCGGTCACACCGAGAGCCGTAAGGCACCGGTCGTGCTCGACGAATTCACCGCGGCGAGCTTCATCGGGATCGCGTCGGGTGCTCTCTCGGGTGAGGCCGTGCTGCGCGGACGCTCCCCGTTTGTCGGCAAGGAGGCAGAGACGGTCGCCTCAGATGTGCTCACGCTGACCGACGACGGACTGATCGAGGGCGGGCCGTCGAGCGCGCCGTTTGACGGCGAGGGGGTCGCCCAGCGCGTAACCCCGTTGATCGCGGGCGGCAGCATCCAGAACTTCCTCTACGACTCGCGCACGGCCCGCGAGGCGGGCACGGCTTCGACCGGCAGCGCGCGGCGCGGCTCCTACCGCGGCGGCCCCGGCCCGGGAGCGAGCAATGTGATCGTCGGCGCAGGAAGCGCGTCGCTCGAAGAACTCTTTGAACAAGCTGGCGACGGCCTCTACGTGACCAGCGTCGTCGGCCTTCACTCGGGCGTCAATCCCGTCTCGGGTCAGTTCTCGGTCGGCGCGAGCGGCATCGAGATCAGAGGCGGCAGACTCGCCGGGCCGGTACGCGAGGCGACGATCGCGAGTGACCTGATCACGATGCTGAAGGGCGTCCAGGCGGCAGGCGCAGAGCGCCGCTGGATTCCGTTCGGCGGCTCGGTTCTGACGCCGCCGCTGCTGATCGCCGAGATGTCGATCGCGTAGCGCTTTCCGCGCACTTCTGGCGCGGAATCCTCCAAAGCCGCTCCGTATATCACGAAAAACGGCCTACTTTCCGCGCAAACCCGCATGAATCCTGCATGTTCCGCCGATCGACGAGTTACGTTGGCCGACGAATCAAACCGTATCCCTCTCGAGGAGGAACTGTGACAAAGCAGGAATTCATCACCCAGGTAAAGGAAAAGACGGATCTCACGTCGGCTGACGCCGCCAAGGCTGTTGACGCAGTGCTCGACACGATCTCCGAAACCCTCAAGCGTGGCGGCGAAGTTGCCTTCACCGGCTTCGGCAAGTTCAGTGTGTCCGATCGCAGTGCACGTCAGGGCGTCAACCCGCAGACCGGCGAGACGATCCAGATCAAGGCCAGCAAGGTGCCGAAGTTCTCGGCCGGTGCAAAACTCAAGCAGACCGTCAAGGGCGGCTGATCGAGGCTTCGCATCAACCCTTCGGCGATCGCCTCGCAGCTCTCGTTGAAAAGCGGGAGAGTCAACTCGTCCTCGGTCTCGATCCGGACCCGGCCAAGCTTTGGCCGACTCAGATCGGGACCGTTGGCGGTGCGACCGAGACGGTCTCCAATGCGACGTCCTCAGAATCCGGGGAGATCCTCGGGCCGGCCGGCAGGACGCCGGCGGATGTCGCAGCAGACGCGGTTTCCGAACACTGCAGATCGGTGATCGTGGCCGTCGGCGCAGAGTGCGCCGGCGTGAAACTGCAAATGGCTTGCTTCGAACGGCTCGGCGCGCCCGGATATCGGGCGCTCGCCGAGACCGTTCATGCTGCAAAACGTGAAGGCCTGATCGTCATCGCTGACGGCAAGCGCGGGGATGTCCCCGTATCCGCCGCGGCCTATGCGCAGTCGCTGTTCGGCAGCACGCCGACCCCTTGGGGCGAAGTGCCCGGCCTCGGCGCAGACGTGGCGACCGTCAATCCGTTGATGGGCGGTGACTCGCTGGAGCCGCTCGTCGAGTCGGCATGGCAGCACGGGGGCGGAGTGTTCGCACTCGTGCGCACATCAAACCCGGGCGCCGCAGACATCGAAGACCTGAAGATCGAGCAGGGCGGCGGCGACACCGTCAGCGACCGGCTCGCCGGGCTCGTCGACCGGGTAGGTGCGCCGCTGGTCGGCGAAGCCGGACTTTCATCTTTGGGCGCGGTCGTCGGCGCGACCGCGCCGGCTCACATCTCGCGCCTCCGCGACGCCATGCCGCGGGCGGTGTTGCTGATTCCTGGCGTTGGAACTCAGGGCGGCAAGGTCGGGGATCTCGCTGCCGCCTACACGGCCGGTCGCGCTTCGGCGTTGATCACGGTCTCGCGCGCGCTCGTCAACGCCTGGGAACAGACCGGATCGGACCCGACCTCCAGCGCAAGAGCGGCTGCTGCGCAGCTCCGCGAATCGATCTGGAACGTGTCCGCCTAAGCCGACCGAGCCGCGCGTCACTCTGTCTTCGAAGTTTGAGGACGGCATGCAACCCGCGATCATCACCAACGCAGGATCCGCTCCAGCGATCGAGCAACTACCGATCGCTGCACGGTTCGGCGCGGACCGCGGTGAGTACATATATGTGACCGATCCGATCGCTGCGGCCGACGCGCTCGGATGGGTTCTCGAGGCCGCGGCGCGCTCGCCGATGAGCGCGGCGCTGTCGGTCGGGATTGACATCGAAACGACTTCGCTGGCACCCTCAGAAGGCCGCATCCGGCTTGCGCAGATCGGGGCGGGCGATCGCGCGGTGGTGCTCGACTGCTTCGCATTCGACGCGTGGCAGTCGCTGCACGCTGCAATCGCCGGACTGGATGTCAGCTGGATCGCGCACAACGCTGAGTTCGAGCAGAGCTGGCTGGCGCGTCACGGCGGCTTCACGCTCACGCCGATGTTCGACACCCGCTGGGTCTTCGTGCGCGAACGCGCGCGCCGCACCGGAGTGTTCTCAGCACGCGGCAGCAACCTCGCCCACGTCTGCGACGACCTGCTCGGATTCGAGCTCTCCAAGGCCGAGCGGCTCTCGGACTGGACCACACCGTTGCTCAGCGCAGCGCAGGTGCAGTACGCGGCGCTCGATGCTCTGGTGCTGATCCCATTGCGTGAGCAGCTCGAGCGCGATGCGATCGAGCACGGGTGGTCGGCTGAAGTGCACGCCGCGGCAGAACGTTCCCTGGCAGAAGCGTTGCGTTTCGCCTGAAATTGCAGGGGATGCTCACTGGACGGCGCATTGCACAACTAAGCGCCGACTCGCTTTGCGCCGTTATCATCGCCGGAGATGGCCGAACCTCTGAAACAAACCACGTCCGTCGACGACGCGACGCCGCGCACGGCGCGTGCGCGTTCCGAGCGTGACCTCGGCGGTCGCTCCAGACGTCCGGCCCGTGGACAGCGCAGCACGCGCAAGCCGGCGGTTTCTGAAGCCGGCACCGAGCCACGCCCGCAGCGCAGCAGCAAGAGTTCGCGCAAGCCGAACAGTGGCAGCGGGTCACCACAGCGCCCTCGCAACGTGCAGGCCGGCAACGGCGCCCGCCTGATCGCGCCGATCGCGTTGATCGTCTTCGCAATTGCCTGCTTCGCGGTGCTCAGCAGTCAGGGCAGCGGCAGCAGCGCCAGCACGTCAGAGAAGGCCGCAGCCACCGAAGCTGCGGCGACCGCTGCAGCGGCCAAGTCTGGCCCCACGCGTTCGACCTACACGGTCAAGGTCGGAGACAGCTTCGCCATCATCGCCGAGAAGCAGGGCATTGAGATCACGACCCTCCAGGAGCTCAACCCGGATATCGATCCGCGAGCGCTCCAGCCGGGCCAGAAGCTGAAACTCAAGTAGTGATGCGCAGCACCTGGCCGCCCGCTTCGTCTTCGCGCGCGGCGCTCTCGGCCCGCGCGCTGGTGGTGCTGCTGGTTCTTGCGCTGCTCGCGCTTCTGCTTCACGCGCTCGCAAGGCCGCCATTCGCTCACGCCGACGAGAAGATCGTCCGCACCGTCAGCGACAAGACGGTGAGCGTCCCGACGCCGCGCGCACCGCGCGGCATTCTCGCCAGGTCGGGCATGGTGCTTGACGCAAAGACCGGGCGGCAGCTGTGGACGCGCCGCATCAATCAGCGACGACTGATCGCCAGCACGACGAAGATCATGACGGCGATCGTCGCGATCTCGCGCACGCGGCCGAACGAGATGCTCACGGCCACGAACTACCGCGCCGGGATCGGCGAGTCGATGCTGGGTCTCAAGCCCGGCGAGAAGATCAGCGCGCAGGATCTGATCAAGGGCCTGATGCTCGAGAGTGGCAACGACGCCGCCGACACGCTCGCTGCCGGGACGGCTTCGTCACGCGCCGCGTTCGTCGCCGCGATGAACGCCCGTGCGCGTCAGTACGGCCTGACCCGAACGCGCTTCTCGAATCCGATCGGTCTCGACGGCCCGAACAACTATTCGACGGCGGGGGATCTGGCCAAGCTCGGTCGCATCGGCCTGACGATCCCGCGCCTCGCGAACGTCACCGACAAGGCCAGGGCGACGCTGCGCAGCGGCTCGACCGTGCGCCGGATCACCAATCGCAACCCGCTGGTCGCGCGCCACCCCTGGGCGACCGGCGTGAAGACCGGCCACACGACCGCTGCTGGCTACCTGCTGGTCGGTGCGGCTGAGAAGCTCGACGCGCAGGTCGTCTCGGTCGTGACAGGCGAGCCGTCCGAGGCTGCGCGCGAAAGCGATTCCGCGGCGCTGCTGAAGTTCGGCCGGGCGTTCTACAAACCAGTTGCGCCGCTGGCCAGGAAGCAGGCCGTGTACTCGATGCCGGTCGCCTTCGAGGACTTCAAGGCCAAGGTCTACCCGCGGCGCGACGTCAGCTTTGCGGCGCGCAACGGTGAGCGTGTGGTGCTGATGCTCGACGCGCCCAAGGAGATCAAGGGTCCGCGTTCCGCCGGTTCGGTCGTGGGGACAGCGACGGTGCTGCGCGGGGGCAGGGAAGTCGCCCGTGTGCCGGTCGCTCTGGGCGCCGCGGTGCCCGCTCCGCCGGTCGCCGCGGTGATGCTGAACGCGCTGGGGAAGATCCTCCCGTGGCTGCTTCTTGCGCTCGGACTCTGCATGATCGCCACGTTCTTCCTTCGGCGGAGAAAAGAACGGACCGGGCGACCGGGTTTCGTGGGATAATCCCCTACGCGATTTTCGCCGATGGAGTGTTGGGGAACATCCCGTCGGGCAAACCACCGTGAGACTGGCTGGACGATGATCATCACCGTCACACTCAACGCAGCAATCGACAACACGCTTTCCGTGCCGCATTTCCGGCTGGGTTCGCGCCATCGAGCAGTCGACAAGCGCGCCGCCGCGGGAGGCAAGGGCATCAACGTAGCCCGCGCTCTGAAGTGCCTCGGGCAGCCGGTGATCGCCACCGGGTTCGCCGGCGGCGTGACCGGCACAAGGATCATCGAGTATCTTACCGGCGAATCCGTGCTCAACGACTTCGTGCGGATCGGCGAGGAGTCGAGAACCTCCACCGTGCTGATCGACCCGACGACCGGTGCGCAGACTGAGATCAATGAGCATGGTCCGCGGGTGACCGAAGCGGAGCTGGATCTCTTTCGCGAGAAGCTGATGTACCTGGCCCCGGGCGCAGACATCTGCGTGGTCGCCGGTTCGATCCCGAAGGGAATTCCATACGATTTCTACGGCGAACTTGTGACTGGCCTGCGCAAGGCAGGCGTGACCACGCTCGTGGACGCGGAAGGCGACATCATGACCCACGCCCTCCGCGCCGAGCCGGACATGATCGCCCCGAACGTCAACGAAGCCGAAGAGCTGGTCGGCCGCGAGTTTGTCGATGTCGACGACCTCGCGTCGGCACCTGCGGAGCTACGCGCTCTGGGCGCGCGCGACGCGGTCGTGACGACCAGCAACGGATGCTGGGCCGGCCTTGCCGAGAGTCCTCAGGTCACCCTGCGCGTCAACGCGCCGGAGCTCGATCCGATCACGACTGTCGGATCAGGCGACGCGCTGGTCGCAGGGCTGGTCAGCGCGCGCTACATCGGGCTGAGCGGGGATGAGGCGCTGCGCTACGCCGTCGCCTGCGGCGCCGAATCGACGCAGCACTTCGGAGCCGGCACGCTCGACCGTGCCGCCGTGGACCACCTTGTCGACCGGGTCAGTGTCGACGCGATCGAGCGTCCCGTCGTTTCCTGAGCTGACGCTTTTCTCACACTTTGCAGGAAACTTGCGGAGTGGCGAATTTTCGCTCTCTGACTACCGATTTGAGCCGTCAGGTGCGCTGGTAACGTAAACGGATGAAGCCCCTTTGCCGGCAGAAGCAGAAGCTGGCACACACCCATCCTCAGAGGAACCCATGGAAGTAGAGATCGGCCGCGGAAAGAAAGGTCGTCGCGCTTACGGCTTTGACGACATCGCCATCGTCCCCTCACGCAGAACGCGTGACCCCGACGACGTGGACATCTCATGGACTCTCGGTCCGTACCGCTTTGATCTGCCGCTGCTCGGATCGGCGATGGACGGCGTCATCTCGCCGAAGACTGCGGGGATCATCGGCAAGCTCGGTGGACTCGGCGTACTCAACCTTGAAGGAATCTTCACCCGCTACGAAGACGCCGAGGACAAGCTCGACATCATCGCCGGCCTGCCGCCCGAGATCGCCACTGCAGAGATGCAGAAGATCTACCAGGAGCCGGTCAAGGCCGAACTGATCGCCAAGCGCATCCGCGAGATCAAAGAGCAGGGTGTCGTCACCGCGGCCTCGCTGACCCCGCAGAAGGTGACCGACTACTACGAGGTGGCCCTCGATGCCGGGCTCGACATTCTTGTCATTCAGGGCACTGTGATTTCGGCTGAGCACGTCTCGACCTCCGTCGAGCCGCTCAACCTCAAGGAGTTCATCAACGAGGTCCCGGTTCCGTGTGTCCTCGGTGGCTGCGCCTCCTACTCAACGGCGCTGCACCTGATGCGCACCGGCTGTGTCGGCGTACTCGTCGGCGTCGGCCCGGGTGCCGCATGCACCACGCGTGGAGTGCTCGGTGTCGGCGTCCCGCAGGCAACTGCGATCGCTGACGTCCAGGCGGCGCGCAGTCAGCACATGCTCGAGACCGGCGAGTATGTCAACGTGATCGCCGATGGCGGCATGCGCAACGGCGGAGACGTCTCCAAGGCAGTCGCATGCGGCGCAGACGCAGTGATGATCGGCTCACCGCTGGCCCGTGCCTACGAGGCTCCCGGCCGCGGATTCCACTGGGGCATGGCCACATTTCACCCGTCGCTGCCGCGCGGCGCACGCGTGCGCACTGAACAGAACGGCTCACTCGAAGAGATCCTGCTCGGGCCGGCAAATGAGAACGACGGCACGTTCAACCTGATGGGCGGGCTCCGCACTTCGATGGCCACGACCGGTTACGCAGACATCCCCGAGTTCCACCGCGCCGAAGTGATGGTCGCTCCGTCGCTCCAGACCGAAGGCAAGCAGCTACAGCGCGCGCAGTCGGTGGGCATGGGCTCCAACGGACGCGCGGCCGTAGCGGTCGGCGTCGACCAGTCGTAAGGCCGGCCGTTGACAGTTCCTGACGCAACCGCAGGCGACGCGGCAGTAGAACTTGGCGTCGCCGGCGGCGCAGTCTCCGATTCGGAGCTGACCGCACAGGAAGTGCTGGTTCTTGACTTCGGTGGTCAGTACTCGCAGCTGATCGCGCGCCGTGTGCGCGAGTGCGGCGTCTACTCGGAGCTGCTCCCGTCGAACATCCCGATCGAGTCGCTCAAAGAGCGTCAGCCGGACGGGATCATCCTCTCCGGCGGTCCGGCCTCGGTCTACGCGGACGACGCTCCCGAGCTGCGAAATGAACTGCTCGAGCTGGGTATCCCGGTGCTCGGGATCTGTTACGGCATGCAGGCGATGGCGCTGAACCTCGGCGGCAAGGTCGAGCAGGCCCCGGTCGGCGAATTCGGCCGCTCAAATCTTCACGTTCGCGAGCACGGTCAGCTGCTGCGCGATCTACCCGACGAGCAGCAGTGCTGGATGAGTCACCGCGACACCGTCTACGAGGCGCCGCCGGGCTTCACCGCGCTGGCGTCCTCGGATCAGTCGCCGGTCGCAGCCTTCGAGGACCCGGCGCGCCAGCTCTACGGGATCCAGTTCCACCCTGAGGTCGTGCACACGCCGTACGGCACTGATGTGCTGAAGCGCTTCTTGTATGACGTCTGCGAGGCCGACGGTCTCTGGAGCCCCGCTTCCGTGATCGACGAGCAGATCGCCAAGATCCGCGCCCAGGTCGGCGACGGCAAGGTCATCTGCGGGCTTTCCGGGGGTGTCGACAGCTCTGTCGCCGCACTGCTTGTGCACAAGGCGATCGGCGACCAGCTCACCTGCGTGTTCGTCGACCACGGCATGATGCGTAAGAACGAGGCCGAGCAGGTTGTGGCCGTCTTCCGCGACAACTTCCACGTGCCGCTGATTCACGTCGAGGCCGAGGACATCTTTCTCGACCGGCTCGCCGGCGAAGCAGACCCCGAGACCAAGCGCAAGATCATCGGCGACCAGTTCATCCGCACCTTCGAAGCCGAGGCCGGCGCGCTTGACGCGAAGTTCCTCGTACAGGGCACTTTGTATTCCGACGTGATCGAAAGCGGCGGATCGGGTCACGGCGCGGCGACGATCAAGTCGCACCACAACGTCGGCGGCCTGCCCGAAGAGATGGATTTCGAGCTGGTTGAGCCGCTGCGGTGGCTGTTCAAGGACGAGGTCCGCGCCGTCGGAGCCGAACTCGGCATGGCCGAGAATCTCGTCTGGCGCCAGCCGTTCCCCGGTCCCGGCCTGGCCATTCGCATCGTCGGCGGCGAGGTCAACCGCGAGCGCCTCGAGATCGTGCGCGAGGCCGACGCGATCCTCCAGGACGAGATTCGCAAAGCGGGTCTGTACCGCGAGCTCTGGCAGTCGTTCTGCGTACTGCCGGTGGTCAAGTCGGTCGGCGTCCAGGGCGACGAGCGCACCTACGCGTATCCGATCGTGATCCGCGCCGTCACCAGCGATGACGCAATGACCGCGGACTGGGCACGTCTTCCCTACGACCTGCTGGAGACAGTCTCCAAGCGCCTGATCAACGAGATCCGCGGCGTCAACCGCGTGACGCTCGACATCTCATCCAAACCGCCCGCCACGATCGAGTGGGAGTAGACGCCGAGGCTGTCTACGAGGGCGAGGGTTTTGACTACTCGCTGCGGCGCTCCACCCGCGCCAAGAATATCCGCATCACCGTCGGCACGGACGGCGTCGTGCTCACGCTTCCCGGCCGCACGGCTGAGCGACACGGCCACGAGTTCGTGCGCGAGCGCGGCGACTGGATCGCGAAGACGTTGGCCAAGATCGAGTTGGCCGACGAGATCGTGGCGTCGAGGTCTTTGTCCGGCGGCTCGACTGTGCCATTCATCGGTTGGGATCTGACGCTGCGACTGCTGGACGGCCCCTCGGGGCGCGTGACGCTGAAGCCGGCTTCCGGTGAGCTCTGGGTTCGCGTGCCTGACACGCGGCGCGGGACGGTCGCTGCGGCGCTTGAGCGCTGGTACCGGCGGCAGGCCAAGGAAGTGTTCGCCGAACGGCTGGACGCGGTGGTGGCGCGAAATGGGACGTCGTACCAGCGCGTCGCGATCCGCGACCAGAAGACCCGGTGGGGGAGTTGCTCCTCGAGTGGGACGATCAGCTTCAACTGGCGACTGCTGCTGGCATCTGAGTCGGTGATGGACTACGTGATCGAGCACGAGGCGGCGCACATTGAGGTGCGGGATCACTCGGCGCGATTCTGGGCGCTGCTGGACGAGCGGGTGCCTGACTGGCGCGACTCGCGACGCTGGCTGAAGCGCCACGGCCCGACGCTCCGCTTGATCTGACCGCCCGCAGTCTGGCTTGAGGTATCTGCTGCACACCTCTGGTGGGCAGTGCGGTTTCGGGTCGACAGTCGGCTCAGGTATGCGGTCGTCTGCTGCACACCAGAGGTGTGCAGCAGCACCTCGCTCAACCAAGGCATGTTTCGCAGCCAAACTGTTGCTGCTCACCAGAGGTGTGCAGCGATCGGTTGGCGCTGGGGTCAGTACTGGGCGTTTAGGAGGCGGGTTCTGGCTAACTCGACCCAGTCGCCTTCGAGGTCGCCGGAGGCGTCGAGCGCGGCCTCGAAGTCGTAGTCCACCCGCCGCAGCTCGAACGATCCGTCCGGGGCCAGGAGCGCGTAGGCAGCTCGCCGGTCGCCGTCGAACGGCATACCGACGCTCCCGGGGTTCACGACCTCGATCACACCGACCTCGCGGATGAACTGGATGTGGGTGTGGCCGCAGACGATTGTGTTGGCCTCGTAGGCGCTCTCGGCTGCCGCGCCGTCGGTCTCGGCCGACTGATCGGTGAACCCGATCATGTCCGATTCTGGAGAGGCGTGGCAGAACACGGTCATGCTGGCACCGTCGAACGGAACATCGGCGACGACGTCGGGCAGCGCTGCGAGCTCCTTCACGGATTCGGGACCGATCGCGCCCTGAACAAACAGCGCCGCGTCGCGGATCGCGTCGATCGGGATGTCATCGGACTCGGGATGGGCGACCCAGCGCTCCGTGTTGCCGCGCAGCCATACCGTGTCCGCCGGCAGGCCTTCCAGCCGGTCAAGCACAGCGGCGGGCTGCGCGCCCATCAGGCAGTAGTCACCCCCGAGCACCCACGCGTCCGCACCGGCCGCCCTGGCATCTTCGATCACCGCGGCGAGCGCGAAGTCATTCCCGTGGATGTCATACAAGAGGGCGATCATGGACCCCAGCTTACGGGTAGGATGCGGCTTCTTATGACGACCGATCCGACACCGGCTCAAGAGATCTCGACCGAGCATCCGACCGACCTCCAGGTCGTCGGCGAGAATTACATGCTGCGCCTTGCCGTCATCGAGGACGCCGAACAGCTCTTCGAGCTCGGCGAGGACCCCGCGGTCACGCGATTCTTCAGTTGGGGGCCTTACAGCTCGATCGAGCAGCCGCTCAAGTACATCGAGGACCTCCAGGCGAAGCGCGACAACGGCGCACTGCTCGAGTTCGTGATCGTTGAACGTGAGACCGAGAAAATCGTCGGCGTCACCGGCCTCACCGAGTTCTCCAAGCGCGATCACCGCGCTGTCGTGGGCTCGTGGCTCGGCCACAAGCATTGGGGAACGGGCGTCAACGTGGCATCCAAGTCGCTGGTCCTCGGCCTCGGTTTCCGTAACCTCGGCCTCGAGCGCATCAGCTCATACAGCCACGTCCGCAACGGCCGCTCCAAGGCCGCGCTCGAGCGCATCGGCTTCGTCTCCGAGGGCATTCTCCACGCGTGGCACTGGCACCACGGCGAGCCGCAGGACGTCAACATCCACTGCCTGCTGCGCGAGATCTACGAGCGCTCTGAACTGGGAAACGACTCGATCGAGATCACCGGCACCGTGCCGTCGGCCTTCCTTCCGTAGGCCATTTGTGAAAGCCTGGTGAACGCTGCAGGCGAGCGGCGATCCGCGCACTAACTTGATCTGTATATGACACAGATCAAAGAAACAAGCACAGCGTTCAGGACCGATGAACGCTCACCATCAGCGGCGATCGCCGCAATCGACATCCACGTCCCGACGCGGGGCAACCGCAAGCTCGAGCGACTGATCGAGAACGCCAACGCCGACGAGCAGCTGAAGGCCTGGTGGCACGTCGCCGGCGTCAATGCGACCCAGCGGCTCGGCATGTCGGATCACGGCTGGGTTCACATCCAGGTCGTGACCAACATCTCGCTGCGAATTCTGCGGCTGCTCGCCAAGCGTGGGGTGGAGCCGTCCGTCTTGAAAGACTTCGGAATGGACCGCAAGGACGCCGAGGTGATCGTCGCCGCAGGGGCGATGCTGCACGACATCGGCATGAGCATCCACCGCGTCGATCACGAGGCCTACAGCCTGTTTCTGGCCGCCGACAAGCTGGGCCAGCTGCTCGACGGCATCTATGACGAACCCGAGCGCTCCGTGATCGCCGCAGAGGCGCAGCACGCAATCATCGGGCACCGGCGCAAAGGCTCACCGCTGACGATCGAGGCAGGGGTGGTGCGGGTCGCCGATGCGCTGGACATGGCCGCCGGCCGCTCCCGCGTGCCCTTCGAGGCTGGACAGAAGAACATCCACGCGCTCAGCGCCGCCGCGATCGACGGCGTGAAGATCTCCGCCGGCGAAGCCAAGCCGGTTCGCGTCGAGATCGCGATGAACAACTCCGCCGGGATCTTCCAGATCGACGAGCTGCTCGGCAACAAGCTCAAGGGCTCAGGAATCGAGCAGTACGTCGAGGTCGCCGCTCGGGTCGATCGCGAGCACGAAGCGCGGCTGTTGCCGGACATGACCTTCTGATCCGTGGCTGAGTACATCGGATTCGGAGCGCTCTGCTTTGTTGTGGCCGTGGCCGGCGGCGTTGCGGGGCTGGTTCTGGGCAACATGCGACTGCCGGCGGCGGCTTCGATCTCGGACAACGTCGCGGCCGGCGGCGGCGCAAACGTCGCGATCAGCGCCGTCGCGGCGGCGACGGCGGCCACCAGGCACATCCGCGAGGGGCGCGTCAACTGGACGATGTTCTGGTGGCTCGCCCCGCCCTCCCTGCTGGGCGGTCTGATCGGTGGATATGCGGCAACTCAGGTTTCCGGCAACGCGCTGTTGCTGTTCATCGCGATCGTGCTCTTCTACGGCTCCTGGGAGCTCTCACAGTGGTTGCCGGCAGATCAGCGCCCAGTGCCCGGAACGGCCGCCAGCAGCGCCGGAGACCATCGCACAGCGACCGTCGCGATCGGGCTGATCGTCGGCCTGCTCGGCGGGGCCGTCGGGCTGATTCTCGGTTCGCTGCGTTTTCCGGCGCTGTTGCGGTTCACCGACGAGCCTCCTCAGATGCTCGTCGGGACGAACCTTTCGGCCGGTGTGGTCGTGGGGGTCGCCGGCGCGATCGGGCACCTGACCGCAGGCGGCGCCGGTTTCGACGCGACGCTGTTCGCGATCGGCGCCGCCACGTCGATCCCGGGCGCGTGGCTTGGCGCCCACCTGACTGGAAGACTGCCGACGCTTGCGCTCGTCCGGACGATCGCAGCGATTGTGTTCGTCGCTGCGATCGCGATCCTCGTGCAGGCGCTGATCTAGAGGTCATGGCCAAAACCCCGCGGCATTCTGCTGGCCTGAAACGCTGCGCATCTCGCGGAGTGCGATCCTCGCAATAGCGCCGCTATTGCTGCGGTCGCCCTCCACGACCTGCTTGGTTTCAGACTCAGCAGAACGCTCCCGAGGTTTTGGCCATGACC